>JAGOJY010000029.1 GCA_017994815.1 Acidobacteriota bacterium | reverse complement strand
GCGGGTTGCAGAGGAGGTTGCCGGGGTAGTCCTCTCAGTCCTGCTGGCTGTTGGTGAGGAACGTCGTGCCGTCGGGGAACTCCGCCTCGGCAGCGGTCCCGAACGGGTCCACGCCCTCCGGGTAGCGCACGCCCTTGCCGACCACCGTGATGCCGGCGCCCTCGTAGGCGCCCATCAGCGTCGGCTCGGCCAGCAGTTCCGCCAGGTTGCCGTTGACGGTGGTGTCCCAGCCGGTGATCCCCTCCAGCGGGATGCGGTCGGTCTGGAAGTACAGGCTCGGTTCGTCGCAGGCCATTTGCCCGGGCCGGCCGTCGGGGTTCAGGCCGAACAGGCACTGCACCTTGCGCCGCCACGGATCGAGCCGGCCGGCCGGGTGCGGGTCGCCGTTGATCGTCACCGCGCCCGCGCCCACGCCCTGCAGCCGGACCGGCTTCCACATGATGACCATCTCTTTGTACATGCCGGGCTTGACGATGATCAGGTCGCCGGGCGTGGCGTGGTCGATCGCGGTCTGGATCGCGTCGTTGTTCGCGTTCGGGCCGTCGACGTACGTCGGCGCCTTGCCGCCGATCGTCACCGTGACGGTCTCGGTCGAGCGCTTGCCGTTCCCGGCGGTGATGACCAGCTCGCCGCAGCGGGCCGGCGTCTCGCCGCGCTGCTGGATCGTGCACAGCGGCACGCCGCCGGGCACCGTGACCTGGATCGACTGGTCGCTCCAGCTCTGGATCGACGCCGCGACGCCGCCGATCGTCACGCCCGACACCGTGTTGCAGCTCGGGTCATTGAGCGTCGGGTTCGTGCACCGCGTCCCGAACCCGTAGTGCCGGGTGATGAACTTCTGGTTGAACGGCGCCGTGGTCGCGTTGGGACCGGAGTAGGCGTGGTTCGGCACGTTCTGGTCGCCCAGCGCGACAATGGTCAGCGTGTGCGAGCCGGCGCCACCGAGCTGCGATTGGGCCGAGGCGCCCGAACCGCCGCTGCAGGAGTTGGTGAACACGACCGCCGGGGGCGCGGTGTAGCCGCTGCCGCCATTGGTCAGCGTGATGCTGTTGACGGTCATCGCCGCCGACGCGGTGGCGCCGCTGCCGCTGCCGTTCGCGACCAGCGTCACGTTCGGGGCGTGCGTGTAGCCCGACCCGGGGTTGGTCACGCCGATCGCGTTGGCCTGCAGCAGGACGGTGACCGTCGCCGTCGCCGGCGAGCACGGGAAGCTGTTGCAGTAGTTGGGCGTGCTCGGCGCCGGCACGGTCGCGAGCGGGGCCGTCGCGTAGCCGGAGCCGCGCTGCTGGACGAGGATCGTGTTGACGCCCATCACCGAGCTGGCGAGCGCGTTGCCCAGCCGCGGCGTGATCGTGATGCCCGCGGCGTTGTTGTAGCCGCTGCCGGGGTTGGTCACGGTGATGCTGGTGATCTTCCCGCCGGAGATCGTCGCGAACCCGGTCGCGGTGACGCCGCCCGCCTGGTCCGGGGCGTCGAACGTGATTGCCGGGGCCGAGATGTAGCCGCTGCCGCCGTTGCGCACGTCCACCTGCACGACCTTGAGGTCGTTGACGCGGGCGGTGGCACCGCTGCCGCCGGTCCCGGTGTTGTCGAAGACCAACGAGGGCCGGTTGCTGTAGTAGCGGCCGGAGTCGGCGACCGGGATCGTGTCCAGCCGCATCGTCGCGCTGGCCGCGGCGCCGCTCCCGTTGCCGTCCGTCGGGGCGAACACGACCGTCGGCGCCTGCGTGTAGCCGCCGCCGCGGTTGTTCACGTTGACGGCATTGACGCCCAGCGAGTCCGTGGCGCTCGCACCGCTGCCGTCGCCGTTGAAGCTGACCGCCGGGTTGCAGATGTAGCCGCCGCCGCCGCCGGTCAGGTTCACCGACTGCACCGGCGAGCCGACCGCCGCGACCCACGGGCCGTCGCCGTCGCCGTCCACCTGCCGGATCGCCGGCGTGGCCTCGGGGTAGGCGCAGTCCGGCGGGTTGTACCCCTCGGCGAACGCCATCACCGGGACCACCGGCGTGTCCATGTACGCCGTCTGGCCCGGCATCAAGGACCACTCGTAGCAGAACTGGCTGTAGCCGGGGTTGTACAGGGGATCGACCGAGCCGTCGGGCTTGGCCCCCGAGTCGTTCATGCAGGCGATCGTCACCGCGGGACCGTAGCCGGTCGGGTTCGGCGGGTTGACTTCCCACGACGAGTAGTAGAGGCCGTTGTAGAAGCCCCACTGGTCGGAGTACGTGCGCGAGACCTCGATCCCGTTGGGGTCCTTGAACGAGACCGGCAGGTTCGGGATCGCCAGCTTCTCGCCGTACATCGGCGAGAACGGGTCGAACTCCGCGGCGTAGTCGTCGGTGATGATCCCGGTGAAGTGCGCCGCGACGTGCGTCGAGCTGAAGACGTAGAACTTGGCCAGCGCGGTGGACTGGTCCTCGAGCGTGACCTCCTTGCGGTCGCACAGCCGCCGGGTCGCGCCGGCGAACGGCGCGGCCTGCTGCGCGGCGGGGAACAGGCTGTTGTAGTCGGGGACGATGCGCGCTTCACCGACGCAGGGCCAGAACGTCTCGACGCTGCCGGTGTCGCCCTCGTGCCGCGGCCGCACGCCCTCGTTGACCGTCGAGTTCAGCGGGTTGTCCGGGTTGTACTCGGCGTCCACCTCGGCCTGGTCGGGCATGATGAAGATGTTGCCCAGGCCGGCGAACTGCTGGGTCACCGGCGCGACGTAGACGTCACCGAACAGGATGTTCTTGTCTTCTTCCTTCACCAGCTCGTAGCCCGGCGGGACGATCATCTCGACGACGTACTTGCCGGGCGGGAGCATCGGCGTGTGGTCCACCGGGTTGTCGACGCAGCCTGTGCAGTTGCTCGCGGTCACGGCGCCGGACAGCGGGTCGCGGCCGGTGACGCTCGGGAACTGGTACATCCCGTCGTACGGCGCCGGCTGGGCCTGGTTCAGGATCGCCATGCCGTCGTAGCACTTGTAGCGCGAGTTGTACGGCAGCGGCGTCCCGGGGCTGAGGAAGTTCGGGCTGTCCTTGAGCGTGAAGAAGAACGGGCTGGTGTCGTCCTGCCCCGGGCAGTTCATGTTGGGGACCAACTGGTTGTTCGGTCCGATGCGGAAGCCCTGCGCCCACTCGTCCCAGCTGCTGGTCCGGGTCGTGTCCACCAGCGTCAGGCTCGTGGTCCCGTCCGGCGCCGTGCCCTCCTTGTACAGGTTCACGGTCACGTTCGGGACCAGAGGCTCCCACGACAGCTGCAGCAGGAGCTGCGGGTCGTCGAACGGCCGCGTCGAGGCGTAGACCACGTGCCCCCTGATGCCGCCGTTCTCGTTCTCCGCGAACGGCGCCTTGCCGAACTCGAAGAATTGGGTGTGGCCGGCGAAGCCCTGCCAGCCCTCGGTCGTGACCCACGCCGGGTCGATGCGGCCGGTCGAGCCATCGGCGCCGCCGCCGTGCGGGAAGTTCAGCAGGTTCTCCGTCGAGCAGTCGGCGTCCGAGCAGTAGACCGAGCCCGGGAAGCGCAGGTCGGCCGGCAGGTGGAACGTCTCCTTGGTGTTGGCGACGTGGTCGGCGATGACGGAGCCGCCGCCGTTCGGCTGGCCGGTCCCGTCGGCCGGCCCGCCGGCGTCGTAGACCACGTGCACGCCGGTCTGCTTGTAGCGGGTCGTGTCGGCCTCGATGACCATCCAGTTGAAGAACGGGAAGATCTCGTTGAAGCCGGCGTACCCCGCCATGTCGGTGCTGTTGAAGCCCATGAAGCTGCCGTCGCGGTAGCGGACGTTGACCGGCACCAGCGGCAGGCCCGGCTCATCGGGCTGCGACACGCCGTCGCCGGTGACGTCGACGTAGGTGCGCGTGGCCAGGTTCGTCCGCCACTGCATCATCGGCAGCTCGCCGAGGTCGAGGTCGCCGGAGTTCGGCACGCCGATCGGCAGGGACAGCCCGTCCACGATGATGTCGTTCCACTGGTCGAAGATCGTGATCTTGTGATTGCCCGGCGGGACGTTCGCGAACGTGAACGAACCGTCCGGCTCGCACTTGGCGAACGCGAAGTCGGCGGCCGCCGGATCACCGAGGCTGACGTAGCACGAGGTGAAGCCGAGGGCGGCGAAATCGCCGCTGCCGTAGATCCGCTCGTCGGGCGTGCGGCTGATGCGCGCCGTCGAGATTTGGCCGGTCACGGTGTGCGTGCAGTCGGCGGCCTGGCAGACCTTGGCCTTGCGGGCGTTGATGATCGCCGGGTTCGCGAAGCCGATCGAGACGTGGTAGCCGGCCGGGCCGAACTCCTGGAAGTAACCCGGCTCGCCGACGCGGACGAACGCCTCGTGCGGCTTCGTCCCGTCGAGCGTGTTGGTCTGAAGCCACTCCTCCCCGCGCGCGATGCGGTCGGCGCTCGGCGTCGCGACGACCTCGTACAGGCCGGGGTACAGGTTGGCGATCATCGCCTGCCCGGCGAGCGGCGACAGGGTCGTGCCGTCCGACTCGTACTTGGGGCAGGTGACGATCATCCCGACCATCCCGTCGGTCGAATTCGGCGAGATCGGGCAGGCATCGAGCCCCGTGACCGGATCGATCGTGTTCGCCAGCGCGTTGCTGAGCGGCATGTTCATCATGTCGTAGGTCGGCTGCCCGGTGGAGTCGCCGAACCCACCGGCCTGGTCGAGGATCGTGATCTCGAACCCGCCCAGCCCCGGCTCGTTGGTCGCCAGGATGTCCACGCCGCCGCCCGCGTCGCACTCGCCGTTGAGCGGGCTGTCGTCCTCGAACACGAAGACCGAGATTTTGCCGGTGGGCAGCGGTGTCTGCTGCACCGGGACGTTGACGGCCAGCTGCCCGGGCTGGATCGGCGCGCCGCCCATCCCGTGGCCGCAGGCGCCGCTCCCCGGCGCGAAGTCGGAGTCCGCGTCGCCGTTGTTGTCCGCGTCGAGCTGGGGGCAGTCGAGCGGGATGCTGAACGGCCGCTGCGGCCCGTCCGGGTCGGCCGGGTTGACCGGCATCGGCCCGCCCGAGCCCTGCAGGATCGGGTTCGCGCCGTCGCCCGGCAGGACCGAGATGTAGTAGCGCTTGTTCGGGTCGAGGTGGACCTGGCTCGGATCGATCTCTTCCTGCTGGCCAGAGTCCGTCCGGCAGGCGCCGTTGCCGAGATCGCACACCGCGGGGGCGTGGCCGCTGCCCGGGACCAGCACCGACTGGTCCGTTTCGCACGAGACGGTCCCGACGCAGCCCTGCGCCACGACCGGCATGTAGCTGGAGTGGAAGTTGGCGCCGAGGTTCGGCATGTAGGTGCCGGTGTTGACCTGGCTCGCCGAGTCGATGTGGAACGTGCGGTCTTCCTCGATGATCCAGCGGTAGTCCGTGATCCGCACCGGCGAGCGACCCGGCAGGGTGCTCGGGCCGTCCAGGACCCGCACCTGCAGGTTGCTGGCCGGCGGGAAGTGCAGCTTGACCAGCGTGTCGGCGCTGGCCAGCCCGTGCGTCTGCACCGCGCGGTAGGCGAACTCGTAGTCGCCGGCCGCGCCCGGGTGGACGACGAACGAGCCGTCGGGTCGCAGGCTGACCTGCGCCGGGCCGAGGCAGGCGTACCCCGGGTCGGCCGTGCACGTGCCGATCGCCGCCGTCAGCGGGTAGCCGTCGTTGCTCTTGTCGTTCGCCAGCACGCCCGATGGCGCGATGCGCAGCACGGTCACGACGTTGCTCGTGTACTCGTCGGGGAACGCCGTGGGCGCGCTGCCCAGGCACGCCGCGTCGCACGGGTTGAGGTGGACCGTCGCGGTGATCGCCGGGTTGTTCGCGGCCTGGTACGTGAACGAGTCGCTCGTCGTGCCGGGCGCCGGCGTATAGCTGAACGTGCCGTCCGGCTTCCAGCTGAACCCACCCGCCGCCTGGCCCGTCGGCCCGACGGTGACCACGACGCCGTAGATGTTGTGGTCGTTGCCGAGCATGCCCTTGGCCGGCTCGGAGACGACGAGCGGCCGGTCCGGGACGAGGTAGTAGTTGTCGTCCGCGGCGAACGCGCTGGAGCCGCCGCCGTTGCCGCCGCCGTTCACCCCGATGTAGGCCAGCATCCCGCCGTCGCGCTGGTTGTTGGCCGACAGGCTGAGCTGGCGGTCGAACACGGGGAGCGCGGTCTGCGGGTACGCCGCCCCGGCATCGGCCAGGTGCAGCATCACGTCGAACGTCTTGCCCGCGGCGAGGAACACCGAGTTCTGGAACTTCGGCCGCGGCGTCGCGGCGGGGTCGTACTGGATCGCGAGGTTGTGGGCCAGCGCGACCGCGATGTCCGGCTGGACGTTGCCGTCCTCGGCCACGAGCGCCATGTCCGCCCCGACCACCGACGGCACGTGCATCCTGAGGCCGGCGTTGACGAAGCGCAGCAGGAGGTTGCCGGTGGTCGCGGTCCCGGTCGGCCCGGGGAACGTCGAGGCGGCCGGGTTGGTCTTGTCGAAGGCCGCGCCGTTGATCAGGTAGTAGCGCGGGTCGTAGTTCACGACCGGCGGGTAGCACGCCGAGGCGCCGTCGCTGCACAGCGTCCCGGCGAGCGACAGCGCCGCGACGAGCTGCGCGCCGCTGCCGGTGCCGCTGGTGACGCTCGCCCCCGGGATCGTCGAGTAGCCGACGCCCGAGTCGTCCACCGTGACCTCGGTGATCGCGCCGCTGCCGTCCACGGCCGAAACGTGGGCCGTCGCCACCGCCGCGGCGCCGCCGCCGGAGAAGACGACGGCATCGCCGACCTGGTAGCCCGAACCGCCAAGCGCGTTGCCGTCGGGATCGAGCGCCGGCGACACCGAGCTGACGAAATCGCGCAGCACGCGGACGGAGGTCTCGCTGAAGCCCGGCGCCGCCACCGCGGCGGCGACCGCGGCGTTCTGCGTCGCGTCGATTTCGCTCAAGAGCAGCGGCACGTCCTTGTCGAAAGCGATCCCGGGGTAGACCTCGGTCGGCGACGAGGAAACGACCAGCACACCGTAGAGACCCATCGGCCCCTGGATCGACGGGTGCGTGCCCGACTCGACCAGGTAGGTCCCGGCGCGCAGGTTCGTCCAGGTCAGGCTGGCTGCGGCACCCTGCCCCACCTCGGTCCCGAACGACTGGATCCGCTGCCCCTGCGCCGGGGGTACGAACACCGGTCCGCTGGAGTCGCCGGCGACCGGCCACGTCGTCCCCTGCACGGCGTGCTCGGGGCTGTCGACCTTGGTCGGCGTGCCGAGCCCGCCGCCGAGCTGGCCGACGATGAAGAGCGAGGTCGGCACCGAGCCCGGCAGGTCATTGTGCAGCTCGATCGTCAGCGACGACCCGGCCTGGGCCCGGATCAGCGGCGGCTGCCAGGCGGTCGCGCCCTGGGCCGAGCCATCGAGAGCCGAGCAGGTCGGCCCGGACGACGGATCGGTGTTGCTGCCGGGAGCGCAGAACAGCCCCCACATCGGCACCGTCCGGCCGTCGGGCAGGGTGACGCTGGCCTGGCGCGCGGTCAGGTCGACCTGCGCCAGGGACGCCCCCACGGACACGAGAACGGCAACGGCAAAGCCCACCGTCCTCACGAGGGTCTCTCGTGTGCTGGATCGCATCGGTTCTTCTCCGGTCACTTCGACTCGTCAATGACGAAGGCCTGCGGATCGACGAGCATCATCATCATCATTCCGCCGGGGAAAACGTTGTTCGTCGTGATCTCGCGCTCGTTGTGCGAGTGCCACATGTAGGCGAAGCCGGCCTCCGCGGTCGGATCGTTGGCCACGGTTCCGGAAGGCGGGATCGCGGCCGAGCCGGCGGCGCGGTTGCTGCCGTCGGAGCTGAACGGCCCGAGGTACGGACTGCCGCCGTACCACGGCCCGTTGGCCAGGATGTTCGGGTCGGGCAGCGTCACCGGTCCGCCGCTGCCGACCAGCCCGAACGGGTTGGCTTCCAGCGGCTTGTCGTGGTCCGGGCACCACTCGTAGTAGTTCAGCTCGTGGGCCGCCGAGTCGGGCACGCCGTTCGGATGGCCGGTGCCGTCGTCGAGCTGCGTGTAGTAGCCGTTCTCGTCCGCGATGCAGACGCTCGGATCGCCGGGGTAGCCGTGGCCGTAGACGTCCCAGTTCAGGCCCTTGCCCGTCCAGTAGAAGATGCCGTCGAGCGCCTGCCCGGGCGTGGTCGTCGTCGTGAACAGGAGCGGTCCGCCCAGCTTCGACGGGTCGGTCGGGCTGAGGATCAGGTGTCCGTCGCGCGCGAGCAGTCGGACGTGGTTGCCGTGCTCGTGGAACGGGTGCTGCCAGCGTCCCTGGCCGAGCACGCGCAACAGCACGAGTTCGCCGGGGTGCATGTGCGGGTTGCCGTTGTACGGCTGGTGCGGGTACTGGACCGCGTAGTTCGGGTCCATGTCGTCCGGCAGCGAGCGCCCGTTGATCATGAAGTACGCCGGCCGGTAGTTCTCGGTCCGGACGTTCATGCACCCGTCGGGCTCGCTGCACGGCAGGTCCTTCTGCTCCTCGGCCTGGCGATGGATCACCGGGTCGATCTCGGAGAACTGGAACAGGTACTCGCGGTCGTAGCAGGTCGCCGGGTGGTCGTACGCCGCCGCCGCCAGCCGGTAGTCGCTCTGGCCGTCCGGCAGCGTCGCCGCCAGCGGCCGGCACCCCGCCGCGACGTTCGCCGGCAAAACGACGATCGCGCCGTACAGGCCCATCTCGACCTGCAGGTCGCCCTGCGTGCCGCTGTAGTAGGCGCGCGTCCCGGGCGTGGTCGCCGTGAAGGTGTAGGTCACGCTGCCGCCGTGCACGGCTTCCTTGGTCAACAGGCCGTCCATGCCCGGGTCACCGAGCGAGGTCGAGACCTGGAATCCCGGGAACAGGATCGAGGTGTTGCCCGCGGCGGCCGGCAGGTTGTTGTGCAGCGTCACGGAGACCTGCTCGCCCTGGTGGACGATCAGCGTCGGCCCCGGGACCTGCATCGAGTGGCAGGACGCTCCGCCGACGGCGGCCGGGGCAAAGCCCTCGGGCGCCGACGCGCAGCCGTAACCCCAGGAGTAGATCATCGCGCCGTCCGGCTGGCTGATGAACGCCTCCTGCGCCGACAGGTCGAAGTTCGGGCCCGTGATGCCCGGCACTGCCGCGGCGGCGGGGCTGGCGAGCAGGAGTGCCGTGCCCAGGGCCACCGCCGGCAACCCCGCGAGCGCGATCCACTTGTTCTTCTTCACTCGGCTCATGCGGTTGCTCTCCATCACTGGCAGGTCTTGCTGGTGGGGTCCACGGCGCCGCTGCAGATCTCGACTTCCGTCATCAGCCCGCCGAAGTTCTCGGCGTCGTTCGACAGGTGGTCGAGGTTGGGGGTGTACAGCGTGAAGACGCTCCCCGCGGGGTACTTGGCCGTGTCGCTGGCGTCGAGGATCACGTCCATCGACTCGCCGCCGCCCATCGTGATCGAGTTGGTGTAGTACGTCATGTCGTTGCCGGCCAGGTCGCGCAGCAGCCGGGCGTTGACGCCGACGACGTGCATCGGGATGCCGAGCGAGGCCAGCGTCATGAACTCGCTGACGTCGAGGTCGGAGATCCGCAGGAGCGCCTTGCCCCCGAGCGGGATGTTGATCTTGCTCGGCAGCGGCTGGGAGTAGTGCTCCGTCCCGTCGGTGGCCTGCGTGTGCATCGGGCCTTCGGTGACGGTGTCGGGGTAGCTGCGGCCGTTCAGCAGGAAGTACTTGTCCTTCATGTCGGTGAAGCCTTCGGGGTTGAAGGTCATCCCGACGAAGTGGAAGTTCGGGTCGAAGCCGTGGATCTGGATCGGGTACTCCACGTCGTACGCGGTCGAGCCGTCGCCGTCGTTGTAGGCGTACAGTTGCGTTGGCGTGCCGCCGTCGAACCCGCCCGGCGTGTTGTTGTCGCCCCCGGCGGGGAGCGGCGACGAGCACAGGATGTCGCCGCCGCACTTGGTGCGCGGATCGTCCTGCTGGAGGTTTAGCGCCTGGTACAGCGTCATGCCCGGCGGGACCCGGTTCTGCCGCGGCCGGACGTAGATCTGGCCGACCATTCCCATCTGCAGGTGCTCGGGGGGGGTGATGTGGCAGTGCCAGAAGTACGTCCCGGCGTCCGGCGCCAGGTAGTAGTACGTGAAGCTGCCGCCGATGTTGATCGCGACCGAGGCGTCCGGGACGCCGTCGTAGTAGGCCGAGGCGTTGGGATAGCCGTGGAAATGGACCGTGTGCTGCTCGAACAGGTCGGGCCGCATGATCTGGCCGACGTTGGTCAGCGTGAGGAAGAACTCGTCGTCCTCGTCGATCGCCATCAAGGGCGCCGGCATGTTCCCGTTCATCACGCCGACGTCCATGATCGGGCGGGGATCGACGTGGCCCGTGATCGCCCCCCCGGCCTCGGGATCGGGCACGAGGCCCACCGCGCCGTTGGGGTCGCCGAGCGTGTTGAACGTCGAGTTCAGTTCCGTGCCGGGCAGCCCGTTGCGGATGTCCTGCAACCCGGACAGCGGTCCGAAGGCGAACAGGTACGTCTGCGTCCCGTCGGCCATCGTCGCGAACCCGTCGCCGCCCGAGATCTGCTGGCACTTGATCGCGCCGCCGTTCGTCACGTACTCCAGGCCGTACGAACTCCCGTCGTTGCGGAAGATCGTCGCGTCCAGCGCCTGGGGCCCGTTGTACGCGGCGGACGACTGGCCGGTCGGGTGCAGCGTGGTGGTTTCCGGGCACTGCACCCGGAACGACTGGGCCGCCGCCGTCCCCGCCGACCACCCGGCGAGCAACAGCGGAACGAAAAGCGACCACAGGCGATGAAACGTCGGTCGGTTCATGCTCGATCCTCCCGGTGTCGCCGTGGAGTGGCGGGCAGGGGTGCCAGAGACGAGGCCGCCGCTTGGACGCGCGGTGGCATGCACGATCGCGAACGAGCCAGGTCACCCATGCGAACCGCCCCATGCGAGAACTGCAGGAGCGTCAAGACGAACCGGTCCGCAAAAGCGATACGGTCAGCCGGAAGTTAATTGGTAAACGGGCTCCGACGGAGGCGGCGGTCAGGTGCCGTGGCGCAGGACGAGCGCGATCGCCTCGAGCCGGCTGTGGACCTTCAGCTTGCGCAGCAGGCTCTGCGTGTGGTTGCGAACCGTGGCGGTGCTGATCGAGAGGGCGTCGGCCGTTTCCTTGACGCCTGAGCCCTCGGTCATGAGCTGCAGCACCTCGGCCTCGCGCGTGGTGAGCTGCTCGGCCCCGGGTACGCTGTCGAGCCGCGTCCCGTTCGCGCGCCGGCTCGGCCCATGTTCGGCGAGCGCCTCGCGCTCCGGCTCGGCGGACGGGAGCGGCTTGAGGAAACACAGCTGGACGAACCCCGGCCCGGCCGGCAGCGGCATCGCCAGCATGCACATCCAGACCCGGACCCAGGGACGCGAGCCGCTGCTGTAGAACAGCACCTGGTTGCGCGTCATCTCCCCGCGACGGATCAGCGGCTGGAGCACGCACCCGCAAAACGAGTTCCCGAAGGCGTCGCGCGCGTTCAGGAGGTCGTGGCTGGGTCGGCCGATCGCGTCGGCCGCGCTGATACCGAACAGCCGTTCGGCCGCGGCGTTCCAGGCCACGATCCTGCAATCCGGGTCGCAGCCGAAAGCCGGATCCGCGGACTTTCGGATGACGTCCAGGTAAGTCATGCGTCGTGTCGCCCCACCCGGGTCTCGCGACGGGCGGGCAAAATATACGCTCGCCACGGGCGGCCCGCCCGCAAGCCGCGTCGTGAGATGCGCCGTTCTCCAGCGGATTTTGCGCCGGGTGCATTGCGGTCCCGGATGTTCTGATCAGAAAAATGATGCAATTCGTGGATTTCGCGAAACGTGATCGGCCGCTATTCCTATTGACGGTGACGGCGGGGTGGGCCCCCGGACGTTGCATGGGCGCTCGGTCGGACAACGGGCGGAGGTGATTGCGGCGGCCGCCCGGCCGCGGCGGACCTTCGCACGCAGGACACCGCTCACCAGGATGGGATGAGTCTTGCCATTGAGGGGAACCGCCCGGCGCTGGCGGGCGAAGACCCGCGCCGGCGCGATATCGAGTTGTTTGCGACCGAAATCCACCGCTACGTGGCCCGCCGGGTCGCGAACCCGGCCGACGCGGCCGACCTGGCGCAACAGGCGCTGATGCTCGCGTTCGAGAAGCTGCCCGCCTTCCGCAACGGCCTGTTGCGGGCGTGGCTGTTCACGATCGCGCGCCACGTCATCGTGGACCACTACCGGTCGCGCAACCGGGCGCGGATGCTGGAACTCTCGGACGAGTTCGAGGAATCCGAGCCGGCCCTGCACACAGCGCCCGACCTGCCGGTCGCGGCCTGCTACTGCCGCGAGCGTGTCAACGACTGGCTGGAGTGCATCGCCCGCCGGCTGCGGCTCGACGAGCAGGTGGCCGTGCTGCTGGCCGACGTCTACGGCTACCGGGACCGCGAGTCGTCGGAGATGCTGCGCATGACGCTGCCCTGCTTCAAGCTGATGCTCCACGGCGCGCGAGCCTGCCTGCGGGCCGAGGCCGGTTGCACGCTGGTGGGCAGCGAACGGTGCGCCACGGCGTCGACCCGTCGCGGCCGGTCGAACTCCCGGCTCACGCTCGCGGAACTGCGTTCGCTCCGGGAACGGCTGGTGAACGAACTCCGAACGACGTGACTATCGGCCCGGAGCGGCGATTCGTCTTAACTACCTTCCGGGCCGTCGGGGCCGCCGCGGGCAGCCGGTCGAGTTCCGGGTGCGCCGTTGGCGACCGCGACGACGCGAGCCATTGCGCGGCCGCGCTGGAACCGGGGCGGGAACATGCCACAGTCGCCTCAGCACTGTCCGTTTTGCGGGACCGCGGGGGAGCTCGAGTACTGCGGCGCCCCGTTCGTCGAGGACGGGCCGTGGCTGGGCGATGCTTACGCCAATGCCGGCCCGGCCGACGGCTACAGCTGCGGCTCGTGCGGCGGGAAGTTCCTGGTCTACGACTTCCTCGGCGAGGACGAGGGGCTGTTCGTGTTCCAGCGCGGCAGCGACGTCATCGGCGACGACGAGCCGGTCCGGTTGAAAGCCACGGACCTGTCGCTGGACTTCCTGCGCACCGAGCACCGCTGGACCTCGGAGGAAGTCGCCTGGATCAGCTCGCAGCTGCGGGCCCATTTCCAGGACTGCCTTTCGGAGGGAACCAGCGCCGTCATCGAGGGCGTCGAGATCGGCTGCTACCCGGTGGAGTGGGAGTGAAACCGGGAACAGGCGCGGTCCGCGGCGGGGAAATCTGACCGCGGCAACGGTGCCCGGGGCTGGCGCGAACTCGGCTTTGCTGTACTTTCCTCCCTCGCGGCCACGCGCCGGCCTTTTACTCCCCGGAGAAAGTGCATGACGCCTGGACCAGCCAGGGCCGGACACGCAACAGCGTTTGCGCCCCTGGCCTCGGCGCTCGCCCTGGTTGCCATCGGGATTTCGCCAACGCTCGCCGGCGGCTGCCTCGGGCCGCGCTACGTCGCCCCGGGCGGGAACGACGTCGGAAGCGAATGCGCCGACCCGGGTGCGCCGTGCGCGTCGATCCAGCACGCCGTGGACGTCGCCTGCGACAACGAGCTGGTGTCGGTCGCGGAAGGCGAGTACACCGGCGACGTGCTGATCGAGCATCCGGTCAACGTCGCCGGTTCGGGACTGATCATCAACACGCACCTCACCGGGACCGGCAACGCCGACGTCGTGCGGGTGTTCTCGTCCGGCGTGACCTTCAGCGGCATCACGGTCTGGAGGACCCCCGGACGCGCCGGGATGCGGATCGGCGACGCCGCGCACCCCGGCCTGCGCGACGTCCTGGTCCAGAACGCGACGTTCCGCGAGAACGGCATCGGCGTGGTGGTGGAGGCCACCGGCTGGCCGGGCGACGCAGGCGGCTGGAACCGGCTCACCGGCGTGGTGGCGCGCGACAGCCAGGCCGACGGCTCCCCGCGTTCCGGGACCGGGATCCTGCTCGTCGGCGGAAACGGCAAGCTGCAGATTCTCGGTGGCCGCATCCACGGCAACGGCGGGGCCGGGTTGCGGATCGAAGCCGCACCGCAGCCGGGAGACAACCGGCTGATCGAACTCGTGGGCGAGCAGGTCTGGGACAACGGGCGCTCGCCGCTGGCCGACGGCGTGGCCGCCGTCGAGGCGCACGGTGTCACCGACCTGCGCATCGAGGGCAACGACATGTACGGCCACACCGGGCCGGGCGGCGCCGACGACGGGCGCGCGGTGGTGCTCGACGGTGTCGCGAGCGCCGGCTTCTTCTGCAACCGCGTCCACGACAACGACGGCGGCCTCGTGCTGGCCGGCGCAACCACGTCCGTGGCCGTGCTGCACGACCTGTTCACCGACAACACCGGGACCGCGATCACGATCGAAGCCGGTTCCGGCGCGGCCAGCGCCGTCAACGAGGTGCTGTTCGAGCGCAACGCGACGGCGCTGCGCAACCTCGCGCCGGCCAGCGTTGACGCGCGGCGCTGCTGGTGGGCCGCGGCGGACGGCCCGGGCGGGGACTTCCCCGGCGCCGGCCAGGCCGTGCGCGGGCCGGCCCTCGTCGACGACTTCATCGCGCGCGCCGAGGCCCCGCTGCTCGTGCGCCGGCCCAGCAACTCGGGCTGGGCCCACCCGGTGGCCGCCTGCTACGACGCGCTCCAGCCCGCGATCGACGCCGCGCCAGCCGGCTCGCTCGTGCTGGTCGGCGAGGGCACGTACTTCGAGCACGTGAGCCTGACCAAGCCGCTGGAGTTGCAGGGCATCCCGGGCGGCGCCGGCTGCTCTCCGTCCGCGGTCGACGGCGCGCAGTCGGCAGGCACCGTCCGCCCCGCGCTGCGCCTCGCCGGTGTGTCGGGTGCGCGCGTGCGCGACCTGACGCTGCAGAACGCGGCGCACGGCGTCGGCTGCGGCGACCCGGCCGGCGACCAGGTCGGCCTCGACCTGCAGGACGTGTCGGCCTCGACGTTCCACGGACTGTGCCTGCGCGGCGACGGCGTGACGGAAGTCCGCGTCCACGGCGACTCCGACGGCAACCTGTTCGAGGATCTCGACGTGGACGGCCTGACGCAACCGTTCGACGGCCAGCCCTGCGAGCACCGCGCGCGCGAGGCGGTCCTGATCGACGGCGGCGCGGCCTGCGAGGGGGGAACCGGCGCGACCGCCGACGCCAACCGCGTGATCCGCCTGAGGGCGCGCAACGTCGCGCGCGGCGTGCGGGTGCGGCTCGCTTCCGCCACCGAGATCGCGGCGCCGGACGTCCAGGCGTCGCCGAGCGCGGCCTGGGACGGGGGCGCCTCGGCGCTCGGCGTTTCGATCGAGGTCGCCGACGGCACGATCGTGCGCGACGGCGCGATCGGCAACGCCGCGATGACCGAGGGAGTGCGGATCGCCGGGCGCACGGCGGCCGACTGCTTCCCTGCCCCGAGCGACAGCAGCGGGACCGTGGTCGAGGGCAACACGATCGCGCAGGTGAACGGACCGGGCGTGAGCCTCGCCCACGCGCCCGGCGACCCGGGGTTCCCGCTCTCGACGACCGTCTCGTGCAACGCCCTGGCCGGCAACGCCGTCGGGCTGCTCGCGCAACAAACCGGCGCCGCCGTCCACCAGAACGACATATCCGGCAACACGGCCGGCGTCGTGAACGAGACCGCCGACGTGCTCGATGCCGCGCGCAACTGGTGGGGCAGCCCGTCGGGACCTTCCGGCACCGGGCCGGGTGCCGGCGACAGCATCACGAACGGCGTCGCCTACGATCCGCCGTTGCCGGCCCCCGCGACCGCCGATGCCGACGGCGACGGCGTGAGCGCCTGCGGCGGGGACTGCGACGACTCCGATCCGGGAGTCCGGCCCGGCGCGGCGGAGACCTGCGACGGGATCGACCAGGACTGCGACGGCAGCATCGACGAGCTTCCGGCGCCGGAGGGTGTGCCGACCCTCGACGCGACGCGCGACATGCTCGGGACCCGGCTCGACTGGACGCAGCTCGCGCAGGCCAGCGGGTACGATTTGGACGCGGGGAGCCTCGCCGCGCTCCTCGCCGCGGGAGGCGACTTCGCCGCCGCCGACACCGCGTGCCTCGCCTCGCACATCGCGCTGACGACGTGGACGGACGCGGCCACGCCGGTCCCCGGCGACGGGCGCTGGTACCTCGTGCGCGGCGAGAACTGCGGCCACGCCGGGAGCTTCGACGTCACCGATCCCGGCCTCACCCGCCCGCGCGACCCGGAACTCGCGGCAGCCCCGGCCGGGTGCCCCTGAAACCCGTTTCGCCCCCCGGCACCGTGCAGTCGGCGTAGCCGTCGAGGTCGGCATCCGGGCAGACCTGCGCGAAGGCGACCCCCGGGCAGACGAACAGCGCAAGCGCCCCCGCGAGGGCGTAAAGGCGGCGAGATGACACACGACCTCCCCGAGCGCGGCACCAGCTCCGCCGCCGACGACTCGGGCAGGCGTGGCCAGGGAAAGCCGGGCGCGCCGACTCACAACATGGTTATTCGCACCAGGATCGAACAGCCTCCCGGCCCGCGGCGCATCCCAACACAGATCGCCGCGGATTACAACAGTTCAAAGGACAGTGACCGGGTTAACGCTCGGCCACCGTCGCTGATTCCTCCGTCGCGCTCGGAACGCTCCACGCCGCCGTCGCCGGATCGAGCTTGTGACAATGCGTGCAGGACCCGCCGAAGTGCGACACGAACTCGTTCTGCTCGCCGCCGAGGAGGTGCAGCGCGTGCACCAGGCGCGCGAACGGCGGCGTCTTGGTCGCGGTTTTCGTGTGACACGTTTCACAGCCCGCCGGGACCGCTCCGACCTTGATCGCCGGGTGTTTGCCCTGCAGTTTCACGCCGGCGGGGGCCGCGAGCTGCGCGCGCTCCAGCGTCGCCGGGCGCACGCCTTGCTGCCAGCGCGCTGCCAGCGTGCTGATGCGCACGTCGAGGTCGCGCTCGGGGAAGTTGCGGTGGCAATCGACGCAAGCCCGCGGGAAGGCATCGCCCCCCGCCGCCGGCGCGCCCGCCGCTTTCGCCGGCTCGCTGCCTTGGCCCGCCGCGACGATCAAAAGGCACGCCGCGCCGGCCAAGCCCCAGTTCACGATTCTCGCCATCGTTTCCTCCGTATCTGAGGACCGCCTATTTGATACCTGACATGGAATCGACTTGCCAACAAAAATCTCGCGTCACGCGTGACGTAGGATACCAGTTGGTATTTTGGTGCATCTTCGAACTGACCGGTTTGTTCGCGGCGCGCACCGCTTCCAGCCGCGGCCTCGCGCGGCGGTCGCATAATCGCGGCATGGAAACGAGCGTCATCGACTGGCTCCTCGGGCAGGACGAGCCCTCCGTCCGCTACCTCGCGCTCACGAGGCTCCTCGATCGGCCCGCGCGGGACGGCGAGGTCCGCGCCGCGCGGGCACGGATCGGCCGCGAGGGTTGGGCCGCGGAGATCCTGGCGCGGCAGGATCCGGCGGGCTGGTGGGTCGAGGAGCAGAGCCTCTACCGGCCAAAGTACCTCTCGACGAACTGGATGCTGCTCGTGCTCGCCGATCTGGGCCTGACGCGCGCCGACCCGCGCATCGCGAAGGCCTGCGAGCTGTGGCTCGCCCGTTTCACGAAGCCCGGCGGCGGCTTCGGTGCCGACCGGGACCGCGCCGCGCACCTGTGCGTCGCCGGCAACACGGCCCGTGCGCTCGTGCAGTTCGGCTACGAGGAGCACCCGGCCGTGCGCGGGGCGTTCGAGTGGTTCGTCGCGCACCAGGACAAGAACGGCGGCTGGAGCTGTTTCGGGTCCGGGCGCAACCTCGACTCGTGGGAGCCGCTCAGCGCCTTCGCCGTCTACCCGCGCGCCCGGTGGACGCCGGAAATGCGACGGGCCGTGGAACGGGGCGCCGAGTTCTTCCTCGAACGCGAGTTGCACCGGCAGGGGGCGCACTACGAGCCGTGGTTCCGCACCCACTACCCGGTGCACTACTACTACGACCTGCTCGTCGGCCTCGACTTCATGACCGCGCTCGGTTACGGCGGCGATCCCCGGCTCGCGCACGCGCTGGACTGGCTGCGGAGCCGGCGCCGCCGCGACGGACGCTGGAATCTCGACGCCGTGCACCCGGACGTGGGGGACGCGATGCGCGAGTGGTTCGCCAAGCACCCGAAGCAGACACCGACGCCGTTCACGCTGGAAACACCGGGCCGCGCGAGCAAGATGATCACGCTGCGGGCGCTCTTGGTGCTCAGGCGGGTGGAGGCCGCCGCCGCGAAAACGGCCCGCGGCGCGCACGTCAGGGCAGGCGTGTCAAAGCGTCCCTGAGCGCCGCGGCCAGTCCCTCCGCCGACAACCCACACGCGTCGTTCTTCGCGGCGTGGTCGAGGCTGCCGAGAACGCGCGAACTGAGCGTGCGCGAACTGCCGTCCGGCGCGTAGAGCCGGACCTGCCGCCGGACCAGCGTGCGGTCCGGCACCGGCTTGCCCGGCGCCTTGACCGTGCCGATGCTCGCCCCGCCGACGGTGAACGGGTCGTCGCCGGGCGTCGTCGGCCCGGCCGGACCGGGCGGTCCCGGCGGGTTCTCGGGCCGCAGCGTGATCGAGCCGGCGTCGATCTCGTCCAGCTTCGAGTCCAGGTCCACGTCGCGTTCGAAGAGCAGCGCCAGCACGAGCGTCCCGCCGCCGGCGCGCGACGCCAACTCGACGAGAGACGCTTCGATCGCGGGGAACAGCCGCCCCGTGCCCGCGTCGACCCAGCCCGGGACCGACTGCGCGAGGCGGTCGGCGCAGGCCGCGAACTCCGCGTCGGAGCCGACGCCCTTCGCCGTGCGCCAGGCATCGTCCTCGTAGCGGTACGCCTGCTCCTGCGCCTTCGGCGAGGTCGACGCGCCGGCGGACTTCCCGGTGAACCGCTCGAGGTAGACGATGCGGTACTCCAGCGACGGCGCCGCCGGCGGATCCTGCGCCGCGGCCGCCAACACCGCGGACGGGAGCAGCAGCGCGCCCAGCAACGTTCTCGCGAGGGGCTTCATCGTCCGACTCCTTGTCCTGCCCGGACGAGGGTACCGCCTCGCGCGCCGCTGTCGAGCCGGCGACCCCGCTGCTCGGGTTCTTGCAGGGGCCGCCCCAGGCGGCCCGGCCGAAACGGCGGGGCGGCGCCCGCGGGCCTGATGGTCACCTTTCCGGTCTTGAACGTCGGCACGGCGCCGTTCTGCGAGTTCCCGCGGCTGGTCCCTCGTGGAATGGACGCAATGTGAACCTTCCAGGAGAGCCGCGCTCCTCAGCGGCGCAGGAGTTCCTTCAGGCGGCCCTCGCCCAGCGGGGCGTCGCCCGCCGGCAGGCGCAGGCTCTCGCGCAACTCGCGCAGGCACGCGCGCGGTTCCAGCGCCACGTGCACCGCCGCCGTCGCCAGCATCGCGACGCAGGCGCCAATGCCGGCCAGCAGCATGTCTTTCTGCGCGTCCCACGGGTCGCCCTGCGCACCCAGGAAGGCCAGGCCGGCTTCCGGGTCCACCGACGCCGCGGTCAGCCACTCGATGACCTCGTACAGCGCGGAGAACGCGAGCGTCAGCTCGACCGGCAGCGAGTAGCCCCAGAACCCGCGCGCGCGGGTGACGCGGACGAACATCTCGCGCATCGGGTAGGCCATCAACAGTCCGAACGC
The DNA here is from genome assembly GCA_017994815.1 of Acidobacteriota bacterium. Taxonomy (GTDB): domain Bacteria; phylum Acidobacteriota; class Polarisedimenticolia; order J045; family J045; genus JAGOJY01. The sequence continues at coordinate 33,625 of JAGOJY010000029.1, read as the reverse complement.
GAAGTGCACCAGCCGGTCGTACATGTTGCGACTCGCGCCGAACCAGTCCTTCAGCGTCTCCCCGAACGGCACGTGGGCGTAGGTGTAGTGCGAGCCGACGACGTGCAGCGCCAGGAACAGCGTGACCAGCGTGTAGGACAGGTTCGACAGCCGGAAGTAGCGGCCGGTCAGCAGCACCAGCGGCACGAACAGGAAGACCAGCAGGTTCTCCAGGAGCCAGTCCTGCCGGAACAGGGGGGCGACCGCGGCCCAGGTCCAGACCGCGGCGAACGCGAGCGCCAGCAGCAGCCGGTAGCGGCTCACGCCGTCATTTTACGAGACAGCCGGGGCCGCTTGCGCGTATATAAGGACGCGGTTGAGGGAGGAGGTCCCGTGGGCTTCACCTGGTCGCGCCGCGGCGCGGTGGCCGCCGCTTCGATGGCGCTCGGACTCGCGCCGGTGCTCGCGGAACCGGCCCCCGGTTCGCTGCGCGTAACCAAGACCGCGACGCTGGTTCGCCTGACCTGGACCGCCGGCAACGGGCCGTACGCGATCTACCGCTCCCCGGACCCGGGGGACATCCTGCGCCCGGCCTGGCTCACCGGGCTGACGCAGAAGCTGGTCTACGAGGAGCCGCTGTCAGACGGCAGCGCGGCGCTGCTGTTCTACCTCGTCGACGATCCCCTGCCCTGCACCACGGCCGCGAGCTGCGACAACCACCTCGCCTGCGACGGCGTCGAGACCTGCGACACGAAGCTGCGGCGCTGCCTGAAGGGCGCGCCGATCGACTGCAACGACGGCGACGTCTGCACGGCCGATGCCTGCGACGACGCGACCGGCGAGTGCTCGTTCACCGCCCTGTCGTGCGACGACGGCAACTCCTGCACGCTCGACCGCTGCCGCTTCGACAGCGGCTGCGGCACGGCCGTGGATCCCGACGCCGGGGTCGGTACCCCGGCCGAGCTGGCCGGGCGCCCCATGGCCGCCTACCCGCACTTCGAGCACGTCGGCGTCTTCAACAGCGGCGACACCGTCCGGATCGCGGTCGATCCCGAGGAGCATCCATCGATCGCCGGGCGCACATGCGACGCGTACGTGCTGGAGGCGCGCTCGGCCGCCGGCTGGTGCGACGGCGGCCCGCTGGCGGACGTGCGCGGCGCGCCGGACACGTTCACCTTTGCCGGGCCCGGTATCGAGCAGAACACGTTCGCCCTGACCGGCAGCGAGGCGCTGAGCGCCGCGGCCGGCACCGGGATCGGTCACGGCTACGACGTCGCGCTCGACTGCGACCGCAACGGGTTCCTCGACGCCGTCGAGCTGGCGGACGGCCTGGCCGGCGAGCCCGGCTTCTTCGTGGTCCACGACATCACGCAGCCCGGGCCGTTGGCCGTGACCCAGTTCGACGACATCGGCCCCGAGCCGGCGCACTGCTCCGGCTCGGGCGACGACGACATGCGCATCTACTACCCGACCGTGCTGGACCAGCCGGACTACACCGGCATGTTCCCGCTGGTCGTGATCAGCCACGGCAACGGGCACTGCTACGACTGGTACGACTTCCTCGGCCGGCACCTCGCGTCCTACGGCTACATCGTCATGGCCCACGACAACAACACCGGCCCGGGGATCGAGACCGCCTCGACCAGCACGCTGCAGTTCACCGACAAGATCCTGCTCAACCAGGGCTCGCTGCACGGCGGCGTACTCAACGGGCACATCGACTCGCACCGCATCGCCTGGATCGGGCACAGCCGCGGCGGCGAGGGCGTGGTGCGGGCCTACGACCGGCTGGTCGACGAGAACTACGCCGCCCAGCGTTACTCCGCGGCCGACATCGTCGTGATCAGCAGCATCGCACCGACCGACTTCCTCGGCCCGGCCAAGTCGGACCCGCACGACGTGCCGTACCACCTGCTGTACGGGTCCGCCGACGGCGACGTCTGCGGCTGCCCGGACAACTCCGTGGCCCAGTCGTTCGGCGTGTACGAACGGGCGCGGGGACCGCGCCAGTCCACCTACCTGCACGGCGCCGACCACAACGACTTCAACTGCTGCGGGTTCGAGGACTTCAGCGGGCCCGCGGAGACGAAAATCGGCCGGCCCGAGGCCCAGAAGGTGCAGAAGGCGGTGCAGCTCGCGCTGGTCAAGCACTACGTCGACGGCTCGCGGGCGGCGAAGGACTTCCTCGCGCGGCACTGGAAGCAGTTCCGGCCGCTGGGCGTCGCCGCGACCGACATCGTGGTGGACGAGATCCGCGAGCACCCGGCGCAGCGCGCGTTCGTGGTCGACGACTACCAGGCCCAGTTCGCGACCAACACCAGCAGCTCCGGCGGCAGCGTCAGCGCGAGCGTGGCGGAGCTGGTCGAGGCGCGCGCGCGCGAACTCGATGGCCAGTTCACGTGGACCGGCAGCGAGCCGATGAACGGGATGACCCGCGGCCGCGACAGCGACCTCGGCCGCGGCGCGGTCTTCGAGTTCTCCGGGGCCCCCGCGTTCTACGAGTTCGCGGTCGTGCCGGACCGGCGGGACTTCTCGGGCGCCGCGTTCCTCTCGTTCCGCGCGGCGCAGATGACGCGCCACCCGCTGACCGCCGCGGACACGGGCGACCTGACGTTCACCGTCACGCTGGTGGACGGCGCGGGCCGCGAAAGCTCGATCGACTTCGGCAGCTACGGCGGCGGGTTGGAGGAGCCGTACCCCCGCACCGGCTACGGGAGCGGCACGGGCTGGCAGAACGAGTTCCAGACGATCCGCATCCGCCTGTCCGACTTCCTGCGCGACGGTTCCCCGCTCGAGCTGACGAACGTCGCGGCGATCCGGTTCCAGTTCGGCCCCGGCTTCGGCTCGTCGCGGGGACGCGTCGGCATCGACACCATCGAACTGGTGGAGGAGTAGGGCGATGATCCACCACGGCCCGCAAGCGCAGCGGTTGGCACGATGGAGCGTGGCGGCGCTCGTCCTGTTGTTCGTCGCGGCCGCGCCCCCGCTCCCGCCGACCCCCGCCGCCGTGCGCGGCGTGCTCTACGCGCGCGCGTTCACGCTCGAGGTCCCGTTCGCGTACGACTGGTCGGCCGGCCGCCCCGAGGTCCGGGAGGGGCTGATGCTGGTGCTCGAGGCCGACCCGGCCCTGCTCCGCACGCGCGAGACGCAGGAGCCGATCCTCTACGTCGGCGGCCACGTCGCGCAGCGGATCTCGCGCGGCGAGGAGTCCGGCCGCGTCGTCGTGCTCGTGCCGGCCCGCGTCGACCTCGCCTCCGAGCCGATCTGGTTCGGTACGCCCGGGCTCCCGGAACAGGTCGATGCGGCGACGGTTGCCGTGGAGCGCCACGCGGCGCTCGCGGCGGGCATCCGCCCGCTCGGTACCACCGCGGCCACCTCGGCCTTCGACCGCGGCGGCGCCGAGGCCCGCTTCGCGACGCGGCAGGACCTGCTGCTCGCCATGCACGACCTCGTCCGCGAGTACATCGTTCCGTCACGCTGACGCGCGCCGGCGGCGGCCCGCCTACTTCGCCCGCACCAGGATGTCCGCGAGGCGCGTCGGCTCCGGCAGGCGGAAGCGGACCGCGCACTCCAGCACCAGGCGCGTCGCGGACACGAGGTCGACGCGGTGCCCGGGGCTCACGTAGACCGGCCTCACGCCGTCGCGCGTGCGCAGCACCGCGCCGACTTCCTGGCCCTCGATCGTGAGCAGCGCGCACGAACCGCGCGAACGGCCGGGCTCGGCGTGTTCGCCGCACAGCAGCGTCTTGGCGCAGCCGACGGCTGGTAGGCCGGCGATCAGACCGACGTGGCACGCGAGCCCGAACCGCCGCGGGTGCGCGTAGCCGTGCCCATCGCACAAGAGCGCGTCCGGCGTCGCGCGCAGCTTGCGCAGGGCCGCGAGCAGTGCCGGCGCCTCGCGGAACGACAACAGCCCCGGAACGTACGGGAAGCTCAGCCCCCGCACGACGACGTGCCGCTCCACCACCGCGAGCGTCCGCGTGTCCCACAGCACGACGGCGCCGGTGACGGTCCGGTCGTCCGGCGCGAATGCGGCGTCCAGCCCGGCGACGAGGCGCAGCGGCGCACGGGGAACTTCGAGGCGCACCCGCGGCGCGAGCCGGCGCTGGATCTCGGCTGCCCGCGCCGGACTCACGTCCCAGCGATGCGGTGCCCCGGGGATGCGCATCGTGCCGAGCTCACTTCCAGCGCCTCGAGAAAACGCCGGACCTCGTGCGGGGACTCCAGGCGATACCGCGCCAGTGAAGCGCGCCCGGCCGGTCCCACGCGGATCGCGAGCCCGGCGCCGGCGACGGCGCGGAACATGTCCTCGTCGGTGACGTCGTCGCCGAGCGCGACGAGGCTCTCGTCGGCGACACCCGCCGGCGGCCGCGGCAGGTAGCGCCGCGCGACCGAGCCCTTGTCCGGACCTGCGGCGCGCAACTCGAGCACGCAGTCGCCGGGCGTGCGGACGAGGCCGGCCAGGTCCAGGCCGCCGGCCCAGGCGTCGCGCCGGTCGAGCCAAGCCCCGCGCAGGGCGGGCGCGAGCGCGCGGTGGTGCAGCGCGATCCCCGCCGGCTTGCGCTCGACCAAGACCCCGGGGAACGCGGCCGCCAGGCGCCCGGCCGCGCCGGCGAGTTCGTCGATCCGCGCGTCCAGCCCGGCCCGGTCGACGACGAGCGTGCCGTTCTCGTCCTCCGCGCCGTGCGAGCCGAACACGGTCACGCCGGCCACCGGCACGAGCGCCCGCGCGTCGCGCCACGGGCGCCCGCTGATCACGACCACGCGCCAGCCCGCCGCATCGAGCGAACCGAGCGCGGCGAGCGCCCCGGGAAAGACCCGCGCCTGTTCCGGCGCCGCGACCAGCGGAGCCAGCGTCCCGTCGAGATCGAGCAGGAGCGTCCGCGCCGCGCCGGGCCGGGCGGCCGCCGCCGCGACCCGCCGCGCCAGCGCGCGCGGGTCGGCCGGCGCGACGCTCACAGGTTCACCACGGACTCCGCGTTCAGGCAGCGGTCGGCCCAGGCCGAGGCGTCCAGCGTTCGCACCGCCTCGCGCAGGCGCTTCTTGCGCCCGGCGCGCTGCACGCGCGGCATCGCCAGCGCTTCGCGGATCGCCCGCGCGACCGCCTCCATGTCGTACGGGTTGACCAGGAGCGCGCCCGGGAGCAGCTCCGCGACGCCCGCGAACTCGCTGCAGATCAAGACACCGTCGTCGTCGGGACGCGAGGCGACGAATTCCGCCGCCACGAGGTTGAACCCGTCGCGCAGCGGCGTGACGAGGCAGACGTCGGCGGCGAGGAAGTGCGCGACGAGGTCCTCGCGCTCGAGGGCCCGGTAGCGGTAGTGGATCGGCATCCACCCGGCATCGCCGTACTCGCCGTTGATCCGGCCGACCTCGCGGTCGATGTCGCGCTTGAGCTGGCGGTACTCCTCGACCTGGTGCCGGCTCGGGACGACGACCTGCACGAGGTCGAACCGTCCGGCGGAGCCGGGGTCGTCCGCGAGCAGCCGCTCGAGCGCCAGCATCCGCGAGCGGATGCCCTTGGTGTAGTCCAACCGGTCGGCCGAGAAGACGATCGGCCGGTGGCCGTGCGCGGCCCGGATCCGCGCCGCTTTCGCGACGACCGCCGGATCGCGCGCGAGCCTGTCGAAACTCTCCATGTCCACGCCGACCGGCGCGACCAGGAGCGAGGTCCTCCCGCGCTCGTGGGCGAGGAGGAATCCGGCGTCGCGCGGCATACCGCGCGCGAGGCCCAGCGATTCGGCGCTGGCGCGGAAGTTGTCGCGGTAGCGCGCGATGTGGAACCCCAACGTGTCCGCGGCGAGCAGCGAAGCCAGCGTCCGCTCGCGCTGCGGCAAGGTGCGGAACAGCTCCGGTGGTGGGAACGGGACGTGCAGGAAGAAATCGATGCGGCCCTGGAAGCCCAGCTCGCGCAGCATCCCTGGCACGAGCAGCAGGTGGAAGTCGTGGACCCACACGCGCCCCGCGGGTCCCGCCGACCTCGCCGCGATCTCGGCGAAACGCCGGTTCACGCGCTCGTAGAACTCGAAATCGCCGGCGCCGAACACGACCTTGCCCACGAAGTCGTGCAGAAGAGGCCACAGCACGCGGTTGCAGTACCCGTGGTAGTAGCGGGCCAGCTCGCGCTCCGACAGCGGCAGACCGATGTACTCCACGCCGCCCATGGTCCGCGCCCTGGGGGCCCCGAGAGCTGCCTGCACGGCCGCGAGGTTCGGGAGAATGCGACCGTCCCAGCCGATCCACGTTCCGCCGCACTTCCCGAGGACCGGCTCGAGCGCGTTCACCAGCCCGCCGACGTTGCGGCGCGGCCGTTCCGCTCCGCCGTGACCCGGTAGGTCGTACGGCAGACGGTTGGAGACGACGACGAGCGACGCCTCGTTGGGGGCAGAGTGACCGCGTGGAACCATCGAGCCTCCGCCGGACCCGTTCCGGGAGCGAACATCTCCCCCGGCGCGCGGCCCCGGTGAGCGCCAAGGCTTCGAGCCAGCGAGTGACCCAGCCGCCGTCAGCAGGCTGCCCGTATTTTCGTATGCGCGCGCACGTGGCGCAATGCGAGCGCGCGTGCGCCGCGCTACAATGGCAGCCCCGACCCGCGACGAGGGCCACCGATGTCGCAAGAGCGCTTCGACCTGCTGCGCAACCTGGGATACTCGGAAAAAGCAATCCAGTACATCAGCGAAGAGCGCAACCTCGGCCGCTTGCCCTCTTTCTCGACCGAGGCCGCCCACACCGGGCAGTGCGGCGACATGATGCAGCTGTTCCTCGTCGTCGACGGCGACACGATCCGCGACGCCAGCTACGTCCACGTCGGCTGCTCGGGACTGCAGGCCTGCGCCTCCGCGCTGACCACGATGATCAAGGGGATGAGCCTCGACGAGGCAGCCCGGATCGACGTGCCGCAGATCGTCGAGTTCCTCGGTTCGATCCCGCCGAACAAGCTGGACTGCGCCGAGCTGGCCCGTGACACGCTGCGCAAGGCGATCGAGATCGAGCGCGCGAAGGCCTGAGCGGGCGCGTCCCCGGCGAGGGGACACTGCCCGATACTGTCGGACCGGCAGCCACCCGCCCCGCGTGAGCCGAGCATAATCGGCCGTTTCCGCTCTCGTGAGAGCGGCGGGAGGCCTGATGCAGAAACAATCGCTGAACGTCCAGGATCTCCGCGAGCGGGTCCGCGGGGAGATCCTTCTCCCCGGCGGCGCGGAGTACGAAGGCGCCCGCAAGGTCTGGAACGCGATGATCGACCGGCGGCCGGCCGTCATCGTCCGCTGCACCGCGACGCCCGACGTCGTCGCCACGGTGAACTTCGCCCGCGACGAGCGGCTGCCCCTCGCCGTCCGCGGCGGCGGTCACAACGTCGCCGGCGCCGCGCTCTGCGACGACGGCGTGGTCCTCGACCTGTCGCGGATGAAGACCGTCACGGTGGACGCGCCCGCGCGACGCGCCAGCGTGCAGGCCGGGGCGCTGCTCAGCGACGTGGACGCGGCGACGCAGGCCCACGGCCTCGCGGTCCCGCTCGGGATCAACTCCACGACCGGCGTCGCCGGCCTGACGCTCGGCGGCGGGTTCGGCTGGACCAGCCGCAAGCTCGGAATGACGGTCGACAACCTCGAGTCGGCCGAGGTGGTGACGGCCGCGGGCGAGGTCGTCCGCGCGAGCGCGACCGAGCACCCCGACCTGTTCTGGGCCCTGCGCGGCGGCGGCGGGAACTTCGGCGTGGTCACGCGCTTCGATTTCCGCCTGCACCCCCTCGGCCCGGAGGTGCTGTCCGGACTGATCGTGTTCCCGATCGCCGGCGCGCGGTCGGTGTTGCAGCGCTACCGCGAGTTCGCCGCGAGCGCCCCGGACGAACTCTCGGCGTGGATCGTCATGCGCAAGGCGCCGCCGTTGCCGTTCCTCCCGCAGGACGTTCACGGCAAGGGGATCCTGGTCGTCGCGCTGTGCTACGCCGGGCCGCCGGCCGAGGGCCAGCGGTACGCCGACCAGCTGCGCCGCCTCGGCACGCCGGTCGGCGAGCACGTCGGCGTGCAGCCGTACGCCGGCTGGCAGCAGGCGTTCGACCCGCTGCTCGCGCCCGGCGCGCGCAATTACTGGAAGTCGCAGAACTTCACGTCGCTGCCGGACGCGCTGTTCGACACCCTCCTCGCGCAAGTGGAGAAGCTGCCGGGCCCGGAGTGCGAGATCTTCATCGCCGCGCTCGGCGGCGCGATGGCGCGCGCGGCGGCGGACTCCACCGCGTACGCGCAGCGCGACGCGCTGTTCCTGATGAACGTCCACGGCCGCTGGGCCGACCCGAAAGATGACGCGCGCGGCATCGCTTGGTCGCGCGAGGTGTTCCGCGCGGTGGCACCGTTCGCCACCGGCGGCGTGTACGTCAACTTCCTCACCGAAGACGAGGGCGATCGCGTGCGGGCGGCGTACGGGCGGAACTACGGGCGGCTGGCCCAGGTCAAGCGCGCGTACGACCCGGCCAACCTGTTCCGCGTGAACTTCAACGTCAGGCCGGCCTGAGCGGGGGCGGCACCCCGGCGAGTACAATCGCGGTCGACCACGCAGCAGCGAGGAAGAACCGGGCACCTGCCGCGGGCTTACCGCGCCGGGCTGCCCGATTCGTCCTCCAGTGCCGCCCGTCGTGGCGGGAGGAACGCCCGTGAGCCGATCGCTCTCGATCATCGTCGCCGTCGTTTGCTGCGCTTTCCTGCCGGGCGGGAGCGGGGCCCAAACGCCCACCGCCGCGGACGCGGCCGTGCCGTACGCGAGCAAGGCGCGGGACAACGCGGCCCGGCTGCACAAGTACTCCTGGAAGATGCGCGTCGAAGTCACGCGCAACGGCAACAGCCTGCCCGCGTCGTCGTACCAGGTGCGCTACGACGCCGACGGCGTCCTGCAGAAGACCCCGATCGCCTCCCGCGTGAAGCCGAACAAGATGCGCGGGTTCGGCAGCAAAGCCCCCAAGGAGAAGATCCAGGAGTTCGACGCCTGGACGGCGAAGCTGACCGACCTGGTCAAGGAGTACATCACCCCGCCGCCGGACGTCCTGGCCGACTTCTTCTCGCGGGCGGCGACGACGACCGCGGCCGACGGCACGCTCGAGGTGACCGCCGACAACTTCCTGCACGAGGGCGACCACGTCACGTTCTGGATCGACAAGGCGACCAACGCGGCGGTTCGTTCCCACTTCTCGACGGCACTCGACCAGGACGCCGTCGAGGGCAACGTGAGGTACGCCGAGGTGGAAAACGGGCCGACGTACCCCGAGCGGGTCCGCGTGAACGCCCCATCCAAGAAGGCGTCGGCGATCATCGAGACCTACGACTACGCAAAGCGCTGATCGCTCCGCCGATCCGCCGCTCAGGCGCGGCCGCGGATCGCGAGCACCCGCGCCGGCAGCCGGAACGGCCCGGCCGGACAGCCGAGGAGTTCACGGCAGGCCTCGCGGATCGCCGCGCGTCGTTCCCCGGTCTGGGCCGCGAGGTAGGTGACGGTCGGCCCCACGCCGGCCGCGAACGGCAGCCAGAAGTCGTCGAAGTCGTCGTACGCGGCGTCGATCTCGAGCACGCCGGTCACGACATCGCGCAACCCGGCCCCGGACCACAGCCGCTCCAGCTCGTCGAGCCGGCGGAACGGCAGCGCGGCGTCATCGGGCGCCGCGGGGTCGAACCGGAGCGCGGCCGTCCAGAAGGTGCGCGCGAGCGCGAAGCCGTCCGCCTCGAACGTGCACGCGGCGACGGTGCCACCGGCGCGCGCCACGCGCCGCATCTCGGCCGCTGCCCGTTCCGGCCCGCGAACAAACGACAGCACGAGCTGCGAGAGCACGACGCGGAAGGACCCGTCGCCGAACGGCAGGTCCTCCGCCGGCGCGACGCGCACGTCCGCTCCCGGAACGCGCGCGCGGCACTCGGCGACGAACGGCTCGGCGACATCGACCGCCGCGACCTGCGCGGCGCCGATCCGCTCCGCGAGCGCCGCGGCCAGGCTACCGGGCCCGCAGCCCACGTCCAGCGCCGGACCTTCCCCGAACGCGGCGAAATCCAGGAATCGCGGCGCGAGTTCGCGGGAGTACCTGCCGATGAAGCGGTCGTAAGACTCGGCCGGGACGCTGAATGTCATGCGCGGCATTGGGCCTCGCGCGGCCGGGCCTGTCAAATCGCCGCTTCGCGGCGCTCCCCGGCGCGCGCGCAGGCGCGTAGAATCCGGGATCGTAAGCAGAAAGGGAAGAAAGGAGGGAGCCATGCTGCACCTGATCTGGTTCGTGATCGTGGGATTCTTCGCCGGTCTCGTCGCCCGCGCGGTCCTGCCGGGCGTGGACAAGATGGGGTTCCTCGCCACGACGGGCGTGGGCATCGCCGGCTCGATCATCGGTGGCCTCCTCGGCCGCCTGATCCGCAAGCCGAAGGAAGGCCAGAAGTTCGAGCCCGCCGGCTTCATCATGTCGATCGTCGGCGCCGTGGTGCTGCTGCTGCTCCTGCGCTGGCTGGCCCCGGCGTCGTAACAGCGCGCCGCGACCTCGCCCCGGTGCCGCCGTGCTCGAGCATCGTGTCCGGCTGGCGGTTTTCGAGTGGCTCGCGACCCAGGTGCGCGAGCGCGGGGATGTTTTGTCGTGGAGCCTCCTGCTGCACGGAGTCGAGGTCGACGGCCGGCACTTTCCGCTGGTGAGCCAGCGCGGCATCTGGCAGCCGCGCGTTCTGCGCTACCCGCTCTCGATCCTCACCAGTTCCGACAACCCGTACCACGACGACTTCCGGACCGATTCGCAGCTCGAGTATCACTACTTCGGGAACGACCCGGAGCACCCGAACAACGTCGGGCTCCGGAACGCGATGGCCGACCGCGTGCCGCTCGTGCACCTGTACGGCGTGGCCAGCGGGCGCTACGTGGCGACGTGGCCGGTCTTCGTGCGCGACGAGCGCCCCTCCGAGCACCTGTTCGTCATCGAGGCCGACGACGCGCGGATCGCCCTCGAGCGCTTCCGCCTGTACCAGGCCGACTGGCACAGCGCGGTGGATGCCGACCCGGAGTCGGAGGGCCGGCGCATCTACGTGACGCGCGAGGTGCGCCAGCGGCTGCACCAGCGCTCGTTCCGCGAGCGCGTCCTCGCCGCGTACGGCACGAGGTGCGCGATCTGCCGCCTGCGCCACGAGCGCCTGCTCGACGCGGCGCACATCATCGGCGACACGGAGGAACGGGGCGAGCCCCTGGTCCGCAACGGCCTGTCGTTGTGCAAGCTGCACCACGCCGCGTTCGACGGCGACCTGTTCGGGATCCGGCCGGACCACGAGGTCGAGGTCCGCCCCGACGTGCGGTCCGAGCGCGACGGCCCGATGCTGGTCCACGCCCTGCAGGGCATCCACGGCCAGCGGATCCACGTCCCGCGCGCGGCGGACAAGCAGCCCGACCCCGAGCGGTTGGCCGAGCGCTACCGGCGCTTCCGCGCGGCCTGCTGAGGGCGCGCCGCGCGATGGGACTCGCCGGCAGCGCCAGGATGTACGGCCGCTTCGTCAGCGGCCTGCCCGCGTTCCTGCGGCGCCGGATCGACATCCGCCAGGCGCGCGAAGCCGTGCGGCGCCAACTGGACGAGCGCGACGACTCCTTCCTGCACCTGGTCCGGCGCAGCGTGTTCGAGCACGAGGGCAGTCCGTATCGCCCGTTGTTCCGGCTGGCCGGCTGCGAGTTCGGCGATCTCGTGGGCCGCGTCCGCGCCGGCGGCACCGACGCCGCCTTGCGCGAACTGCGCGAGGCCGGCGTCTACGTGACCTTCGACGAGTTCAAGGGGCGCACGCCGATCGTGCGCCAGGGGCGCGAATTCGCCGTCCGGTCCTCGGACTTCGACAACCCGTGGCTGCGCCACGCCCTCGAAGCCCGCACGAGCGGATCGACCGGGCCGGCCGCGCGCACGCCGATCGACCTCGACTTCACGTTCGACAAGGCGCTCGCCCGGGCGCTCGTGCTGGACGCCCACGGCGCCCTCGGGGCGCCGACCGCGGTCTGGCGCGGCGTCCTCCCCGGTGTCGCCGGGCTCAGCAACGTCCTCGAAGGGGTGTTGATGGGGAACGTGCCCGAGCGCTGGTTCACACCGGTGACGGGAGCCGACCTGCGTACCCCGCTCGTCTACCGGGCCGCGACCCACGGCGTGCTGGCGGCGGGCCGGCTGTGCGGCGTGCGGATGCCCCGCCTGGAGGTCGTTCCCCTCGACGATCCGCGGCCGATCCTGGACTGGGTCGAACGCACGCTCCGGCGGGAGCAGCGCTGTCTCTTGCGGATGTTCGTCAGCACGGCAATGCGGCTGTGCATCGCTGCGGCCGAGCGCGGCCTCGATCTTCGCGGCGCCGCCGTCTTCGCCGGCGGCGAGCCGCCCACTCCGGCCAAGGTGCGCCGGATCACCGGCGCGGGCGCGCGGTGGATCCCGTCCTACGCCACGACCGAAACCAGCCTCGTCGGGCTGGCTTGCGCCAACCCCGTCGACGAGAACGATCACCACGTCGCGCGCCACTACCTGTCGCTGATCCAGGTCGAACGGCCCGTGGCCGGGTGGGACGTCACCGTGGGCGCGTTCTACGTGACGCTGTTCCTGCCCGCCGCGCCGAAGGTGATGATCAACGTCGAAACCGACGACTGCGGGGTCCTGGAGCCGCGGGCCTGCGGCTGCCCGTTCGAGGCCCTCGGCCTCGAGCAGCACGTGCGCGAGATCCGCAGCTACCGCAAGCTGACCGGCGAAGGCGTGACGCTCGTGCAGTCCGACGTCGTGCGCGTGCTCGAAGAGGTCCTGCCGGCCCGCTTCGGCGGCACGCCGCTGGACTACCAGTTGCTCGAGGAGGAAGACGCGTCGGGGTTCACGCGACTGACGCTTCTGGCGAGCCCGCGCGTGCCGCTGCCCGACGAGCGCGTCGTGGTCGGCGCGGTGCTCGACGCGCTGCGCGAGACCAGCGTGGCGGCCTCGTTCGCCGCGGCGTTCTGGCGCCAGGGCGGGTCGCTGCGGCTGCGCCGCGAGCAGCCGCTGCTGAGCGCCGGGGGCAAGTTCCTGCCGCTCACGGTGGCGCGGCGCCTGCGACCACCAGCCGCGCCGTGAGCCCCGCCTCGCGCGCGTACCTGACGAGCACGTCGTAGGTTCCGCGGCGCAGCGGAACGCCACGCTGCAAGTTCTGCTCGCGCGCCCGCAGTTCCATTTCGCCCGGAACGAGGATCTCCTGCACCCCCGGTGCGCGCGGCGCGGTCTTCGCCTGCTCGATCAGGCGCTCGACGCGCGCGGCGAACTCGCCGGCCGGCAGGAACAGCGCCGGGTCGAGCGCGAGGAAGAAGTGCCCGAAGTCGGGGGGCCGCGCGGTCTCGCGCAACGTCTCGCGGAGGTGATCGCGGCCGAACGCCGAACCGGTCAGCACGCCCGCGAGCACCTCCAGGACCAGCGCCAGGCCGTACCCCTTGTGCCCGCCGATCGGCACGCCGAGGCCGGCGGCGAGGTCGGCGAGGTCGGTCGACGGGCGCCCCGCGGCATCGAGGATCCACCCCGGTGCGAGCGGCTTGCCTTCCGCGAGCTGCAGGCCGATCTTCCCGCGCGGCGCGACCGTCATCGCGATGTCGAGGACGATCGGATGCGAGCGGCCGGCGGGGATCCCGACGCCGAGCGGGTTGTTGCCCAGGCGCGGCGCGAGCCCCCCGGTGGGCGCGAGGAACGCCGGGCCGTTCGTGGTGCACAGCCCGATGAAGCCCTCGCGCGCGGCGAGCCAGGCGTAGTGGCCCGCCGCCCCGAAGTGGTTCGACCGGCGCACGCCGACGACCGCGATCCCGGCCTCCCGCGCCTTGCGCAGCGCGGTCTGCATCGCGACCACGCCGACCCACTGCCCGGGACCGTCGTCGCCGTCCACCAGCGCACTCGCGGCGGTCTCGCGTTCGACGGCGATCCGCGGGCGCCCGTTGATGACGCCGGCGATGACGCGGCGCGCGTAGCGCGGGATGCTCTCCACGTTGTGCGTCGGCTGGCCGCGCAGGCTGGCCTCGAGCTGCACCTCGGTGACGATCGCGGCGCCCTCCGGCGCCAGCCCCGCCCGCTCCAGCGCCTCGCGGCCGCACGAGCGCAGGCTCTGCGCGGTGACCAGCACGTCATCCGCGTCTGGCGCCGCCGCCGGCGACGCGCCGGCCGTGGCCGCGGCGGCCAGCTCCGACAACACCTGGTGCCGGAACACCTGCTGGATCTCCAGCTGCAGGCCGGCACGCCGGGCCTCGGCGACGACCTGCACGCTGCGGAGAGAATCGCCGCCGAGATCGAAGAAGTTGTCGTCGCACCCGACGCGATCGACGCCCAGAACGCGCTGCCAGATCGCGGCCAGCTCCTGCTCGGCGCCGGTCCGCGGCGCGGTGTGCGTCCCCGGGGCGCGCGCCGGGGTCGCGGCCACGGGTCCGCGGGCCAGCGCCCGGCGGTCGAGCTTCCCGGTCGCGGTCAGCGGCAGGGCCGCGACCGCCTCGATCGCAGCCGGCACCATGCACTCCGGCAGCCGCCGGCCCAGGAATGCGCGCAGCTCGCGGGCCGCGGGCGGCGACGCGCCGCGCGCCACGAAGAACGCGGCCAGCCGTTCCCGCCCCGGGTCCCCGCCGGCAACAACGGCGGCATCACGCACCCCCGGGTGTTCCCGCAACGCGGCCTCGATCTCCGCCGGCTCGATGCGCGAGCCGCGCACCTTGACCTGGTCGTCCGCACGGCCGAGGAACTCGAGCGTGCCGTCGCCGCGGAACCGCGCCAGGTCGCCGGTGCGGTACAGCCGCGAGCCCGCGACGAACGGGTCCGGGATGAAACGCTCGGCCGTGAGATCCGGCCGGTGCAGGTAGCCGCGCCCGACGCCGGCCCCGCCGACGTGGACCTCGCCCGCCGCGCCGATGGGCACCTGGCGGAGCGCGTCGTCCAGCACGTAGACCCGCGTGTTCGCGATCGGCCGGCCGAGCGGCACGACGGGCGAACGGTCGCCGGCAGCGGGCTCCGGGATCGGGTACAGGGTCACGATGCCGGTGGTCTCGGTGTGCCCGAACATGTTGACCAGCCGCGCGCGCCGTCCGGCGAGGCGGGCCCAGGCCCGCGGGACGTCCCAGGGCAGGGGCTCGCTCGCCGACAGCACCAGGCGCAGGTCGTTGTCGAGCAGCGCCGCGCGCGCCGCGGGTTCGAGCGCTTGCAGAGCGTCGAGCAGGCTGCGCCAGTGGGACGGGACCACGTCGAGCACGGACACGCGCCGCTCGCGGGCCAACCGCAACAGCGCCACGGGATCGCGCACCTCGTCCGCCGTCGCGACGACGACCGTCGCGCCCGCGGCGAGCGGAACGGCGAGCTGGCGCATCGCGGACGAGAAACCGAACGACGCGGTGTGGAGATAGCGATCGGCGGCGGTGATCTCCAGAGCCGAGCGCAGCGCGCCGACGTAGGCGCACAGGTTGGCGTGCGTGATCATCACGCCCTTGGGACGACCCGTCGACCCGGACGTGTAGATCACGTACGCCAGGCTCTCGGGCTTCGCCCCGCCGTCGAGATCGTCCGTGCTCTCGCGTGCCGTGTCGCCGTCGGCGGGATCTACCTGGACGACGCCCGTCGTCCCGAGCCGGAGCCGCGTGAGCAGCAGCGGCGCGCGCGCATCCGCCAGGATCGCCGCCAGGCGCGCCGGCGGGTGGCGCGGATCCAGCGGCAGGCACGCCGCTCCCGCCTTCCAGGCGCCCAGCAGGGCGACGATCGCGTCGGCCGAGCGCTCCAGCGCGATGCCGACGAGCGTTTCCGGACCCGCTCCCAGCCGCCGCAGGCGCCGCGCGAGCTGGGTTGCGCGCGCGCCGAGTTCGCGAAACGACAGCCGCGCCGCGCCGCACTCGACCGCCGGCGCGTCCGGGATGCGCAGCGCCTGCGCGGCGACGAGGTCGTGCAGGCAGGCGCCGGCCGGACCGGGCGCCGCGGTGCGATTCCAGTCGACGAGGACCTGGGACCGCTCCGCCGCGGACAAGAGCGGCAGGTCCGACAGCCGCTGGTCCGGCGCGGCGGCGATGCCCGCCAGGAGCGTCCCGTAGTGCCCGGCGATCCGGGCGATCGTGGCGTCGTCGAACAGGTCGCAGTCGTACTGCCATGTCGCGGCGAGACCGTCCTCCGACTCCGAGACGTACAGGGCCAGGTCGAACTTGGCCGCTTGCGTCGCGACCGGGAACGGGCGGATGGCGAGGTCCGGCAGCTGCAGGCCACGGGCCGCGCCCGGGACGTTCTGGTGCGCGAACATCAGCTGGAACAGCGGCGTGCGTGTGGGATCGCGCTCCGGGCGCAGCTCCGAGACCACCGTTTCGAACGGGACATCCTGGTGCGCGTAGGCGTCGAGCGCGGTTCGGCGCACGCGACGCAGGAGTTCGCGAAACGAAGGATCGCCGGCCAGGGACGTGCGCAGGACGAGCGTATTGGCGAAGAACCCGATCAGCGCTTCGTCCTGCGGTCGCGTGCGGTGGGCGATCGCGATCCCGACCGGCAGGTCCTCCTGCCCCGTCGTGCGCAGGAGCAGCGCCTGCAAAGCCGCGAGCAGCGTCATGAACAGCGTCGCGCCCTCGTCCAGGCTCAATGCCCTCAGCGAGCGCGTGAGTTCCGGCGGGATCGCGGCGGCGTGCCGCGCGCCGCGGCGCGTCGCCGACGTCCCGCGGGGCCGGTCGCCCGGGATCCCGCGCGGCGGCGGCAGGTCCTTCAGCTGCTCCCGCCAGTACGCGAGCTGGTCTCGCAGGACGCCGCCCTCGAGAACGTCGCGCTCCCACTGCGCGAAGTCGGCGTACTGCGCGGGCAGCTCCGGCAGCGGCGACGGCTGGCCGTCCGCGAACGCGGCGTACAGCGCCGCCAGCTCGCGGTGCAGGATTCCCGTCGACCATCCGTCCGAGATGATGTGGTGCATCGTCAGCAGCAGCACGTGCTCGCGCGCCGCCAGCCGGAGCAGCGCGGCGCGGAACGGCGGACCCAGCGACAGGTCGAACGGGCGCGCGGCGTCCTCGGTCGCCAGCCGCTGCGCTTCCGGCTCGCGCCGGGCGGGCGGGAGCGTCGCGAGATCGATCAGCGGCAGCGGCACCGGTTGCGCCGCGGCAACGACCTGCACCGGCGCTCCGCCGACCTCGTGGAACGTGGTGCGCAGCGTCTCGTGGCGCCGCCGGACCTCGTCCAGCGCCCGCTCGAGCGCGGCACGATCCAGCCCGCCGGTGAGCCGCAGGGACGCCGACATGTTGTAGGCCGCGCCGCCGGGTGCGGCCTGCTCGAGAAACCACAGCCTGCGCTGCGCGAACGACAGCGGCAGCGGCACGAGTTCGCGCGGTCCGGGGCGGAGCGCCGGGCCGCAGACGCCCAGCCGGCGCGCGACCAGCTCGGCCAACTCGGCGACGGTCGGACGCTGGAACAGGCTCTCGATCGGCAGGTCCACGGCGTAGTCGCGGCGCAGCCGGGCCACGACCTGCGTTGCCGCGAGCGAGTGCCCGCCGAGGTGGAAGAAATTGTCGTCGCGCCCGGGCGGGTCGATCCCCAGCACCTCGGCCCAGAGCGCGGCGACCTCGCGCTCGATCGGCGCGCGCGGGGCCGAGCCGTCGGGGCGCTTCGCGGCCCGCCCCGCGCCGGGCGCCGCCAGGCCGAGTCGCTCCGCGAGGTCGGCGCGCCGCGCCTTGCCCCCCGCCGGTTCCGGGATCTCGTCCAGCACCACGAACTGCTGCGGCACCTTGAACGGCGCGAGGTGCTCGAGCGCGAACTCGCGCAGCCGCGGGACCGCGGCTTCCGCTCCGCCCCCCCGCAGCACGACCGCCGCGGCGACGCTCTCGCCGAGGACCGGGTGCGGCACCGGGAACGTCAACGCCCGCGCCACCGCCGGGTGCTGCGACAGGACCTCGTCCACCTCGGCCGGCGAGATCTTCTCGCCGCCGCGGTTGATGACCTCCTTCAGGCGACCGGCGAGAAAGAGATATCCCTCGGCGTCGAGATGACCGGTGTCACCCGTGCGAAGCCACCCGTCGACGAACGCCGAGCGGTTCGCGGCGGCATCGCCGGCGTAGCCCGCCGTCACGTTCGGACCCCGGATGACGACCTCGCCGCGCTCCCCGGGCGGCAGCAGGCGGCCGCCCTCGTCCATGATCGCGACCTGCGGCCCCGCGGCCTGCCCCACGGAGCCGGGTTTGCGCTCGCTCGGCGGGAGCCGGTTGCTCGCGATCTGCGGCGCGGCCTCCGTCATGCCGTACGCCTCCACGAACGGCACGCGGAACACGCGTTCGAGGTCGGCCATCAGTTGCCGCGGCATGGCCGAGGACGCCGAGCGGATGAAGCGCAGCCCGCAGCGCGCGACGAGTTCCGGGTGCAGCGCGGCCTGCGCCAGGATGATCTGGTGCAGCGCTGGCGCCGCCGAGTACCACGTCGGCCGGAATCGCTCGAGCCACTCGAAGAATCGCTCCCCGGAGAAACCGGCGATCGGGACCACGCTCGCGCCCGCCGCCAGCGACGCGAAGACGGTGCTCAGGCCGTGGATGTGGTGGAGCGGCATGACATTGAGGCAACGGTCGGTGGGCGTCAGCCGGACCGCGTCGCCGATCGCGTGCGCCGCGGCGCAGATGTTGCGCTGCGTGAGCGGCACGAGCTTGGGCCGCGACGTCGTCCCCGAGGTGTGGAGGGCCAGCGCCACGTCGTCCGCGCCCGCCAACCCGCCGCGCGCGCGCCCGCCGCGGCCCGCGCCGCGGAGCGTGAACGCGCCGGCCTGCGCCGTCGTCCCCTCGCCCAGCTCGAGCACGGCGATGCCGCGCGATCGGGCGAGCGCGGCGGCGGCCGACTCGGCGCCCGCCGGCACCAGCAGCGCGCCCGCGCCGAGGTCATCGAGGAAGAACTCGACTTCGCGCGGGCGACAACCGGGATGGAGTGGCGCGCACGTCGCGGTGGCAGCGATCGCGACCAGCGCCGCTGCCGTCTGCGGGCCGTCCGGCAGCAGCGTGGCGACGCGGTCGTTGCGGCCCAGCCCGCGATCGTGCAACGCCGCGGCGGTCTCCTCGACCTGGCGCAGCAGCCCCCCGTACGTCAGCGGGACACGGCCGGGCGCGAGCAGCGCGGGCGCGCCGGCGTCGCGCTCCGCCCACTCGCGCAGCAGGTCGGCCAGGCACTGGCCGGCGGCGCGCTTCGCGGCCCCCGTCAGCTCGAGGCTCATGCCCCGCGCCCCCGATCAGCCGGGATCGCGCGCCGGTCAGGGCACACCCACCGGACACGCACCCGGCTGCCGGCGAGCGCCAGCACGCCCGCCGGGCGCCTCGCAGCGGCACGCACGTACCCCTCCTCGTCGCGCGACCCGCTTCCCGCGCAGAGGATACGGCGGTTTCGCGCCGATCCGGCGAAAAGCTGGCGCCGACCCGGCCGCCGGGCGCGGCGGCGCTCGCGCTACTCGCTGAAGTGCGCGAAGTAGGCGCCGGTGGGGTCGGTCGCCACGGCGAAGTGGCCCACGCCGGGGACGATCGTCGGCGGGACGCAGACCTGGCCGCCCAGCCGCGTCGTCTGCGCGACCGCGCGCTCCAGGTCGGTCACGTAGACGTACGGCAGCCACGCGGACGGTCCGTCGCTCCCGGCCGGCATCGCCAGCATGCCGCCGGCGAACGCATCGCCGCGGTGGAACATGTGGTACGTGCCCAGCTCGCCCATCTCCTGCTGGCTGTGCGTCCACCCGAACAGCCCGCAGTAGAACTCGATCGCCCGGCCCGGGTCGCGCGCCAGCAGCTCGTGCCAGCAGAACGTCCCGGGGCCCATCGGCAGCTCCCAGTCCTCGGGCGAGCCGGGCCGCTCCTGGAACGTCGAGATGTGCGCGCCCTGCGGGTCCTTCAGCACAGCGAACCAGCCGACCCCCGGGATCTCCGTCGCCGGCAGCACGATCGCGCCGCCGAGCCGCTTCGTCTCGCGCACGGTCGCCTCGATGTCGCCGACCAGCACGTGGCACATCCAGTGCGAGGGGCCGCCGCGCGCCGGGTCGTGCGCGTTCATCCCGCCGATCCCGCGGCCAGAGTTCATGATCATCGTGTAGGTGCCGTCGCCCAGCTTCTCGTCCTTCATCTGCCAATCGAACAGCGAGCCGTAGAACGACGCGGCCTTGCCCGGGTCGGTGGTCATCAGGTCGTGCCAGACGAACAACCCCTGGTGCGGCGATGCCATTGCAGCCTCCGCTCTCGTGCGCCGGGTGGACGCGGTCGGGCCGTCCAGGGCCACCCGTTAACGGAAGCGCGAAGCGTAACAGGGCGGGCCGCGGGATTTATGCAGGCCCCGCGACCCGAGCCGGCGGGCGGTCGCATTCGAGCCCTCGACGGTCGGCCCGCGGCGAGAGCGCGGCCGGAGCACGGGCGCTCGCGGGAAAGCGCGAACAACGGCAACACTGCGCCGGGACGGCGGCGCGGTGCGGCTTCGTTCGTCGCGCATTCGCAAAATCCGCGGTTCCCGCGCGCGGGGTCCGGCGTAGTATTCCGAGGTCGTCGGGCGCGACTTGCGGCACGCGGGTCCGCGGGCGGTTCGGTCGTCGGGGCTCGAGGAGAGGGACCCCCATCGGCAAACCTGGAGGCACGAGCATGCGGGGCGCAAAGACGCTGAGCCTGGTTGGCATCGTGTGTGTCGCTTTCCTTCTCTCGGCTCCTCCGCTGGCATTCGCCCCCAAGGAGCCCCGCCACGCCTTCGACGATCTGGTTTTCGTCCGGCCGGAACTGCGCGTGCCGCAGACCCCGGTGAACCTCGACGACATGCGCCCCGGCCAGGCCGGGACGCTGGGCCTCGACGCGTTCCGCGCCGAGCACGGCAAGGCCTGGAACGCGACCCTCGACCAGCGCCGCAACGTGCTGACGCTCCTGAGCGGCGGTGCGATCCCGTTCCTGCCGGGCAACGCCAACACGCTGCGCTGGGAGGACTTCGGCCCCGCGTGCCGCGACGCGTCGTGCCTGCCCGCGGCCAAGGTCGAGGAGCTGACGCGCGGGTTCCTCGACAAGTACCGCGCGCTGCTCGGCGTGGACCCGAAGGAGCTGGTGCTCGAGCCCGCGAGCGCCGCGCCGGTCGCGCACATGTACTACGCGACCTACGCGCAGAAGGTCAACGGCGTGCCCGTCGAGGGCGCGCGGCTGCGCTTCATCATCAACCGCGGCAACCTGCTGCAGGTCTCGACCGCGCGGCTGGCGCCGGTCACCGTGAGCACGACCCCGGCGCTCGCGGCGGACGCCGCGCGGGCCAAGCTCGCGGCGTACCTCGGCGGCGAGTTCCCGAGCGAGGCCGACCGCATCCTCGACGACGGCTCGCTGGAGCTGGTCCCGGTGACCCCGGCCGGCAAGGACCCCGACCGCTTCGAGGGCGCCGCCGGCAGCGGGATCTCGCACGTCTTGGCCTACCGCGTCCGCTTCGAGCGCGCCGGCGTCGCCGGGAGCTGGGAAGCTCTCGTCGACGCGCAGACCGGCGAACTCCTGCGCTTCATCGACACCAACCGCTACGGGCGCGTCCACGGCGGCGTCTACCCCGGCGACGGCGCGACCGGCGCCGCGGACCGCCCGTTCCCCTACGTCCAGACCAACCTGCCCGCGCCCAACGACTACGCCGACGCCGGCGGGCAGTTCCCCGGCGATTCCGCGACCGTCAGCCTGCGCTACGGCAAGTACACCTGGGTCAACGACTCGTGCGGGCCGACCGACCTGACCACGATCGACGGCGACGCCGACTACACCGGCTTCCCCGACCCGGTCGGGACGAACTGCCAGGTGCCGGAGCCGAACCCCGGCGGCGCCGGCAACACGATGTCGGCGCGCACGCAGTACTACCACCTGACGATGGCGAACATCAAGCTCCGCACGTACTACCCGGCGAACTCGTGGCTCAACACGAACCACATGAACGTCAACGTCAACCAGTCGCCGTGGTGCAACGCCACCTCGGGCGGCGGGACGCTCAACTTCTACCAGTCGGCGAGCGGCTGCTGGAACCTCGGCGAGCTGCCGGGCGTGTCGCTGCACGAGTGGGGCCACAGCTGGGACGACTACGACGAGTCGGGCGGCCAGAGCCCGCCGGTCGAGACGCGCGCCGACTGGACGGCCTCGGTGCTGATCCACGACTCCTGCGTCGGGCGCGGCTTCTACTACCCGTCCGGAAACTGCAGCGGCTACGGCGACACCTGCCTCGCGTGCACCGGGATCCGCGACTCCGACTACTGGGAGCACACCAGCAAGACGCCGTGGACCGCGGCGAACCACGGCACGTTCTGGAGCTGCTCGGGCGGCAGCTACTACGGGCCGTGCGGGCTGGAGGACCACTGCGAGTCCGGCATCTCGACGCAGGCCTTGTGGGAGATGGTCAAGGGCCCGCGCACCGCGCCCGAGCCGAACGGCGACTTCTACGCGCAGTGCGGGCTCGACGTCGCGTCCGGCTGGCAGCTGATGGACCGCCTGTTCTGGACCAGCCACCCGGCGCTGGACAACATGTACAACTGCACGCCGCCGACCTCGAACGGCTGCACGGGCGACACGCTGTACAACCTGTTCCTCGCCATCGACGACGACGGCGACGGTATCGGCAACGGCACGCCGCACGCGGCGGCGATCTTCGCGGCGCTGAACCGCCACAACATCGCCTGCGGCACGGCGAGCGACCCGCAGAACATGAACCACAAGTCGGCCGACTGCCTGCCGCTGGCCCAGCCGCAGAACCTGACCGGCTTCGGCCAGAACAACCAGATCCTCCTCGACTGGGACGGCGTCGCGAACGCGCTGCGCTACGACATCTACCGCAACGAGACGAACTGCGAGGCCGGCTTCACCAAGGTCGCCAGCGTCGCCGCGCCGACCACGGCCTACACCGACAACGGCGTGGTGAACGGGATCACGTACTACTACCGCGTGCAGCCGTACTACGAGAACCCGCCGGCCTGCACCGGCAGCTACGGCCCGATCAGCGCCTGCATGACGGCGACACCGGTGCCGTGCCAGATGCCGGGCCGGCCGGGAACCCTCAGCGCGACACCCGCCGGCGACAACCGGATCCAGCTCTCGTGGTCCAACGGCGCGCCGCCCGACAGCGCCTTCAACGTGTACCGCGCGCTCGGCGGCTGCCCGGGCAGCGGCTTCACGCTGGTCGGCGCCGGGGTGACGCCGACGAGTTTCGTCGACGAGCCGGTCTCGGGGCAGGTCACGTACGGCTACGTCGTGACCGGTCTGGATGAAACCGGGCTGTGCGAAACCGCGTACAGCAACTGCGACGACGCGCAGACCACCGGCGCCTGCACGCAGGCCCCGGTCTTCGGCGGACTGCAGAGCGTGAGCGATCCCGGCAACCCGACCTGCACGCTGAACCTGGACTGGAGCGCCGGGCTGGCGTACTGCGGCGGCCCGCTGCAGTACCGCGTCTACCGCAGCACGACCCCCGGCTTCACGCCCGGGCCGGCCAACCTCCTGGCCACGGTTTCCACGACGAGCTTCAGCGACATGAACGCGCTCGCGACCGGGACCGCGTACTACTACGTCGTGCGCGCGGTGGACGCGGCGAACGCCGTCGAGGACGTCAACACCGTCGAGCGCTCCGGCCGGCCGACCGGCCCGCCGGCGCTCGGGACGTGGGTCGACGACGCCGGCGACAGCGGCGACGCCAAGATGATCCCGTCCTCCAACTGCGGCGGCTCGATCGCGTGGGCCGTGTCCACGCTGCAGAACTCCACGCCGGGCGGCGGGCGGGCCTACCGCTCCGTCCTGCCGCTGGACGCCGACAACCCGAACGGCGCGGTGCCCGACGACAACTGCTCGGCCCTGCTCTCGCCGCCGCTGCAGAGCGGCAGCGGCGTGCAGATCAGCTTCTGGACGCAGTACGACCTCGAGCCGAACTGGGACGGCGTCGTGCTCGAAACGCGCGTGTGCGGCGACGCCGCGTGCTCGACCGGCACCTGGCAGCCGATCACCAACGCCGAGCTGGCACCGGACTACCCCAGCACGCTCTCGGCCAGCGTGACCGGGGACTGCAACGGGGCCAAGGTCTGCGGCGACGTCTACCCGTATCCGAACGGCGACGGCACCGAGTGGATCAACGACTGCGACTACCCGAACACGATGCAGGCCTTCACCGCCAGCAACCCGACCTGGACGCGGTACACGGCGACGTTGCCGGCAGCCTACAACAACGCCACGATCCAGTTCCGCTTCAACCTGACCACCGACTGCGCGTCCCGCAACACGGGCGCGTACATCGACGACATCAGCGTCAGCAACGTGATGGTGCCCGGCCCGTGCGCGATGGGCAGCGCCTGCCCGAACAACCCGTTCGTGGACGTCACGCCCAACGGGCCGCTGACGCTGTGCACCGGCGCCGCGCAGCCGCTCGCGGCCTCCTTGACCGGCGGCACCGGACCATTCCACTACCAGTGGACCGTGGACGGCACGCCGATCGCCGGCGCGAACACGGCCAGCTACACCGCGGAGAACTCCGGCACCCACACCTACAACTGCAACGTGCAGGGGCTGGACTGCCCGGACTCGATGTTCGACCCGACCGGTGTCGCCGTCACCTGGCAGTCGCACCCGGTCTTCGCCGGGATCGCCGCGGTGACCAACGCCATGGAGAACACCTGCGCGCTGGACCTGGCGTGGCCCGTGGCCTCCTCCCCCTGCCCCGGCGGCGTGACGTACAACGTCTACCGCAGCACCAGCACGCCCGTGCCGACGGTGCCCGCGACGCGCATCGCCACCGGCGTCAGCGCCACCGCGTACCGCGACAGCCGTGGCCTCATCGCCGGCACCACGTACTACTACGTCGTGCGCGCCGTGTCGGTCGCGACGGGCGCCGAGGACCCGAACACGGTGGAACTCTCCGGCGCCCCCACGGGGCTGATCGACGTCGTCTTCGCCGACACCTTCGAGAACGGGAACCTCGGCTGGACGTTCACGAAGGGCTCGCCGGCGGCGACCACCGGCGATTTCGTGATCGGCGACCCGGTCGCGACGACCGGCAACAACAGCCAGCCGGCGCAGCCCGGCGACGACCACACGCCCGCCCCCGGCGTGGCGTGCCTGTACACCGCGCCGAACCCCGACGGCTCGGTCGGTACCGACGACATCGACAACGGCGAGGTCGTCGCCACCTCGCCCGCGTTCAGCCTGTCCGGCCACACCGCGGCGACGCTCAGCCTGTGGCGCTGGTTCGAGAACGAGGACACGGAGGACGCCGGGGACTACTACGTCCTCGAGGTGAGCAACAACGGCGGCGCGAGCTGGGTCGTGCTGGAGCAGATCCCGGACAGCGTGACCACGACCAACCACTGGACCGAGGTGCAGTTCGAGCTGCAGGAGTTCGTCCCGCTCACGGGCAACATGCGGATCCGCTTCCGCGCCGCCGACGGGCCGAACCTCGGCGACATCGTCGAGCTGGCGGTGGACGACATCGAGGTCGCGGGGCACCAGGCCTGCACGACCTCGGCCGCCGGCCCGCCACCGGTCGCCGACGGCACCGGCGCGACGCTGCCGATGCGCCTGGCCAAGGGTCCCGGCGACCAGATCCAGGTCACCGTGGACAACACCTCGTGCGCCGACGACCACGTCGTGATCCTGGCCGGCGAGTTGGGCGATTTCAGCGGCTACCAGTGGGCGCCGGTCGGCTGCGCCTTCGCCGCCGGCGGCGCCGGCAGCGGCACGATCACCGAGCCGAACCCGAACGTGTGGTTCATCGCGACCTGGGCCACCGGCAGCGACATCGCCGGCCACCCCGGCTACTCCTCCAGCGGGGAGCGCACCTGGAGCGCCGTCGGCTTCTGCTCGATCGACGGCGACGACCGCTCCGACCCCGCCTGCGATTGAGTGGATTGACGCAGGGGGCGGGGCTGCGCGCGCGCTTTCGTTCAGCTGCCGCGCGGCGATAGAATCCGGCGGGGGTCCGGAGATGAGAATCCTGCTCGTGCTCGCGATTGCCGCGTCGGCGACCGGATGCGCAACGGTCTTCAGCCCCGGCGTGATCCGCGGCGAGATCAGTCGCCAGACCGGGGCGGACCCGCAGCGCGCGGTCGAGTTCACGCTCGGCCCGACGACGCTGTCGCTCGCGCGAGCCGTGCTCCGCCCCGCGGCGGCCGAGGGCGCGCGGCTGCCGTTGGCCGGGCTCAACCGGTTCGAGTTGGCGGTCTACGACATGCGTGTCGGCAGCGAGGCGCCGGCGGCCGGCGTCGATTTCACGCGGATGAAGATCACCGGCTGGGAAACGACGATGCGGTCGTGGGACGGAAAGCGTTCGGTCCTCGTGCTCGTCCGCGGGCAGCGCGCCGACAGGCTGGCCGACGTGGTGCTGGTTTCGGGCGGGGAGCGCCAGGTTCTCTACGCGCGACTCCGCGGCACCCTGAATCGCAGCTTGCCCGAAGAACTCGCCCGCGCCGCCGTCGGTGGCAACACCGACGCCGTGCGCGACGAACTGTTGTCGCTGACGCCGCCGGAGCCCTGATCCGGCGGCGTCCGGCCGTACCGCGAAGTCATCTCCTTCGCGGTCAGCGCCATCGCCGCGACCGCTCCGCGCCGCGGCCGGTCACACCCGTGTCACGGGCAAACGGTGAGGCTCCGGCCGGGCCCGCAGCCGCCGTCGCCGCAGGCATTTCTTGCCCGGACGAGGTAGTAGGCACCGTCGCCGGCAGGCGGGGCGGGTCGTTCGTCGGACCACGCGGAGCCGCCCCCGCCGCCGAGGACGCAGGACGCGCTGCCGAAACCTCCATCCGTCAGCAGGGCGGTCAGCGCGCCGGACGCCACGTCGTAAACGACATCCGCGTCCTGGCCGGTCCACGACACCACCGTCGGGCCGGCGCCGGTCACCCCGACTCCCGCGACCTCGACGGTCGTCGTCCACGCGGCTGGATTCAGCGGCGCGCAGTCGCTCGGGTCCCCAACCCCGTCGGCGTCGTCATCGGTGTCGCGCCAGTCCGCAGTTCCGTCGTGGTCGAAGTCCGGCGAGAACTCGTACGCGCCGATGTCCACGACGGTCGACCCGTCGTAGTCGGCGTCCTGGACGCGCGGCGCGCCGTCGAGATCCGTCGACAGCGGGGCGTACTCCGGGCTCCCGACGTCGATCATCGGCGACGACGGCTGAAGCCGGTAGTCTCCGTTCGGGCGATCGACGAACAGCGGGTCGTCCACGATGTCGCTCGGCCCCGCGGGCAGTCCGACGTAGTCGTAGCTGCCGTTGTACATCCCGTTGCGGACGAGCGTCGGGTTGAAGGAGAAGCCGCTCCGCTGGTAGATCCCCGACGAATTGAACGCCATCAGGTTGTTGGCGATCGTCGCCGCCGCGGACGCCGGCAGCACGGCCATCGCCCCGCCCTGCTCGCCGGCGTACACCGACGACGCCGTGTTGCCGGAGAACGTGTTGCCGACGATCTGCAGCGTCTCCTCCGGCGCGGCCGCGACCAGCAGCCAGATCCCCCCGCCTTCGCCGCCGCTGGACAACTGGCGGATGTAGGCGTGGTTGCTGGCCCAGATCCACCCGCCCTGCACCACGTGCGCCTTCCTCGACTGCCTCGGGCTCCCCTCGCGCGCCCCGCCCGTCGCTCCCCCGCGCCTCGACGCCGCAGATCTCTGATCCCCTGCCCCATTCCCGCCAGCCCCTCCCGCGGCTGCCTCACGCCCCGTTTGTCTCCGCGCGCCCTCCGCGGGGCGAAGCGGCCGCGGACCTACTCCCTCTGCGACCCGAAGCGACCGCGACCCGTTCCCCGGCCTCGTCCTCGCAGCTACCACGCCCAACACTACCCTCCGCCCGCGCCGACAACGCGGTTTGCACCGCTTATCCTCCGCGGGGTGGATGCCGCCGAGGGCCTGGGAGCCCACCTTGACATCTCCTCCGACATCCACGCGATCGAGCACGCGCTCAGTGACAACGGGCGGGAATACTGCGGTCGCCCGCTCAGTCAGCCCTATGAGCTCTACCTGGCGATCAACCAGATCGAGCATCGTCGAACCGACATCGGTTCGCCGCAGACGAACGGGTTCTGCGAGCGGTTCCACCGCACGGCCAAGGAGGAGTTTTTCTCGGTGGCCTTCCGGAAGACGTTCTTCGAGAGCCTCGCGCAGCAGCAGGCCGATCTCGACCGGTACATGGCCTTCTACAACCAGGAGCGGGCGCACCAGGCTACCGGACCCGGGGCCGCACGCCCTATCAGGCGTTCCTCGACGGCGTTGCCACGATGAACGCCTCGGAGAAGGAGGATGCGGACGCGGCTTGAGGTAGGATCACCGGAGACCTCGGGCTGTCCGGAGATCTTCCGTTAAGAACACAACATGCTTGGCTTGACTTTGGGCCGGGATCGGCGTATGCGTCCTGCCAGTGCTTTTTGGCCGCACGGGTCGGATGTCGGGAGGAGGGGAGACTCATGAAAGCGTCGATTCCGAGGCAACTCGGTATCTGGCGGGGTGCCACGGCGCTGCTCGTGCTGCTTTCAATCACCGCGGTTTCGGGACTCGCCGCCGAGAGAGATCCACTGCCGGTCGTGATCAAGGGCAGCGATCTGCCATGGTCCAACAACGTCCCCATCAGCCAAATCTACCTGTATCGCTATAACGGTCCCTCCGCCAACCCCAAGTGGACGCCGATACCATTCCAGATCGACAAGCGACGCGAGACTTACCTGCTGCACAACATCTACACCTGGACCCAGTACAGCGCGTTGCCGACGCCTCCTCCGGACATCTGTGCGAACACGTACTTCCCGCCCAACCCGGTCAAGTGCGACACCTGGTCCGCAGCGGCCGGCGCCACGGGTGTCAAGAACTGCCCCGATACCTACATGGTCGAATGGAACGACAGCGCGCTCAAGTGGCAAGACGAGATCGTCTTCATGGCGCGCGACGTCGTCGACGGCCAGCTCGACGCCTGTCCTTACGATTGGCTCGACAGCGGCGGCGCGCCTGGCCTGTCGAACTCCCGCGTTCAGATCCAGATCCAGGACGCCGATGACGTGATGTGGGTTTACGCGTATCGCTGGACCCAGCCGCCGCCGCCCGGTTTGGTCAACAACGATCCGGCGCCGGTCAGTTTCCAGGTCGAGTCTTGCGCGCCGTGTACCGGGGGAGCACCGGGCGCCAACGCCCACAACATCTGCGGCACCGGCAGTGCGGCTGGACATGGATCGGACCCGGGTTATCGCGTTCACCTGGCATCGAACTGGCTGATGGATCGCTACGAACTGGACCATGGCGGGACATGGACCGACCTCCTCGACAGCATCGGCATGCGCGCCGGCAACGAGGACCCCACGAACTGGAGCTGCAACTACCTTCCGCGCAAGCACGGGACCAAGCAGCCGGGGGCCGGTCAGGTCCGCTTCATCCGCAGCATTCAGGGCGCCCAGAGCGGTTACGCGACCGTGCGGATCGACAAGGGCTACGACACGATGTACGAGACAGAGATCGAGCTGCGGGTGCACGACCTCGAAGGCCCGGAGGCCCTGACGATCGGGGAGGAGCACTCGGCCGACACGGTACCGGACAGTTCGGCCCAAGCTCCGTTCTCCGCGGTGTGGACGAAGACCAGCTTCAGCCAAACCACGCCCACTCACCACGATCGGATGAGCGCGGACGCGGTCGCTTATCCCCCAACGACCGGCTACACCAATCAGGCGAGCGATTGGAACCAGATGATGGACTCGCACCACGGCGGGATCGCGGCCTATCTCTTCGAGGACCCGATCCGCGGCGAACTCCCCGTGGACGACGCTGTCCATACCTATGCCGACAACGCGACGCTGCACGGCGATTTCGGACGCTCGTGGAGCAACGTCAGTTGTCTGCAGGACGGCCTCAGTAACAACGGCGGCTGCGGCACCGCAGGCGATCCGGAATCGCTGGACCTGCTCTTCAGGCGCCTTTGGTATCGGACAATCCCGCTGAGTGCTGTCGACGAGCTGAACTATAATCTCGTCAAGGCCGACGACTACGAACTCGCTGCGTTCTCTCCGGTGGCGAAGGCGTATTCGGACGAGCAAGTCGATGGTGAGCTTTGCGGGGGCGGCGGACCCTGCATCCCCGTACTTCAGGTGATCGCGGCCTCCGACGGGACGGACGAGCTGTCGAACTGGCCATCAAACATTCCTGGCGGGTGTTCGCCGGGCGCCATCGTCGGGTACGGAATCACGCGCCAGATCGCCGGCGGCGTCGAGGAGCAACTCGCGTTCGTCGGAGCAGGCGGGTGGTTCCGCGATATGCGGACCAAGGTCGGGGTCACCCACACCTATCGCAGTTTCAGCATCGGGACCGACGGCAGCCGGTCGGCGAAGACAGCGCCAGTGACCGTGACGCCGCAGGACACCGAGCCGCCCTCGGCACCGTCGATTACGGTCACGCCGCTGGATCAGGGAGCGATCGTTGGATTCGTGGCCTGCGAAGATCTCATCAACGCGGCCAACATTTACGTGTCCTCACTGAGCGGCGGCCCGTACACAAAGGTGAACACGTCGCCGATCTATACGTCGGGCAGTGTCAGCTACGCCATCCCCGGGCTGCAGAACGGCCGGACGTACTACGTCGTGGCCAAAACGATCGACGTGCATGGTAACTACAGCGCATACAGCGCCGAAGCCGCCGTCACTCCGCAGCCGTGACGACCCCCGCTCAGATGTTCGCTCGGCTGATCTTCGCGCTGTCGGCCGCAGCTTGCCTCGTCTCGACAGTGTCGGCGGCCGGCCTGCAGTGGCAGCTCCTCGACCCTGGCGACCCGTTGGGGGGGCGAGCGGTCCGTTCCTTCCACGTAACGAGCCACGCGCAGACCTGGATAGCAGTCGGCGACGAGTTCATGAACAAGCAATACTGGCAGCTCGATGGCACCAACTGGCGACGCCACCTGCCGGTGGGTGCACCTTCGCCGACCAACGCTGAAGCCTACGCCTATGACGCTCGCCGTGATCGGGTCGTTCGGCTTGGGGGTTGGAATCGCGCCGGTGTGGTGAACTCAGAGACGTGGGAATTCGACGGTGCGAACTGGATCCTGCGCACCGAAGTCGGTACGCCTTCAGCGCGCGGGGGCGCGACGCTCGCCTATGACAGCGACCGTGGCGTGGTGGTGATGTTCGGCGGCGAGAAGCTCGATGGGACCACCTTTTTGGGCGATACCTGGGAGTACGACGGCACGGTGTGGAGGGAGGTGCAGGTCCCGGAGCCGCGCCCACCGGTACGCACCGGGCACGGCATGGCCTACGACGCCCAGCGCCGGAAGATGGTCCTGGCGTTCGGATACAACGCGCAGTTCCCGCTGCTGAACGACACCTGGGAGTACGACGGGGCGCGGTGGACCAAGATCTCGACGCTGGGGCTGGCGCCGCGGCAGGGGGTCGCGATGGCGTACGACGCCGTCCGGCGGCACGTCTACATCTTCGGCGGCAGCAACGCGATGGGCGAGACGCGCTACTGGACGGGCACGCAGTGGCAGCTCGTGACGCCACCGCTGTCGCCGGATCCGCGGTCGAACGCGACGATGGTGTTCGACGCCAGCCTCGGGGAGCTGCTGCTGTATGGCGGTTTCGGAATCGGCGGGACCGACCTGCGCGATCTGTGGCGGTTCAACGGGGTGCGGTGGGAGAAATACCCGCCGGCGCCGAACGTGCCGCATCGGTACCACGCTTCGCTCACGGTCGACAAGACCAACAATCGGGCCGTTGCCGTCGGGGGACTTAGCTACCCCTACACTCTGGCCGAGACGTGGGAGTGGGATGGCGTGTCATGGGCTCAGCGAACGCCGGCGCCGGCCGGCGTCCAGAGCCACGCGGCCGCTTACGGTGCGGTCGAGGGTGGCACGGTCGTGTTTGGCGGTTACGACACGGCGACGAATCACTGCACGGACCGCACGTGGTTGTACCTGTCGAGCACGCCCGAGTGGAGAGACCTTACCGGGTCGGGACCCGCCCCACGGTGCGGCGCGGGCGCAGCTCATGACCCTGCGCGCGGGGTGCTCCTGTTCGGTGGCGCGGATGACGTGGGCCACGGGATGAACGACCTGTGGGTGTTCCGGGATTCGGCTTGGGTGCCGGAGAGCACGTCGAACCCGCCTATGCCACGCTCCGGCTTCGGCTTCACCTTCGACACGGTCCGGAATCGCGCGGTTCTCTACGGGGGGCGCGTCGGTGGTCCGTACGTCGGTGACACCTGGGTCCTGGACGGAACGGTCTGGTCGCAAGTCGAGGCGAGTGGCCCGGGAACCCGGATGGACCCAGCACTGGCTTTCGACCCGGTCCGCGGGGTATGTGTCCTCGCCGCGGGCACGTATCGCGACACTGTCGACCTGATGACGTGGTTGTTCGACGGTAGCCAGTGGGTGCCCACGGCAACAACCCACACCCCGGACATGTTCAGCTTCGGTGGCTCGGCGACTTGGGATCCAGAGCATCAGGTCGTGCTGTTCGCGCCCGGCAGACCGGAGCGCGGCGACACGGCATACAACGAGCTGTGGGCGTTCGGTTGGGATGCGGACGACGACCTCAGGGTCGGCGGTTACGACAACTGTCCTTCGATATCGAACGCCGACCAGGCCGACACCGACGGCGACCGGTCGGGCGACGCCTGCGACTGCGCTCCGGCCGATCCCGGGCTCAGGACCGTGCCGGGCGAGATCCGGGACGTCGCGATCGAGCCCGACACCCAGACGATTACATGGGCATCGGCCCGGCCGGAGGCCGGCGAGGCAACAGTGCACGATCTCGTGCGCGGCACGCTCGAGGAACTACCCGTGGGCAGCGGTCCCGGCGACACGTGCGTCGCTTCCGGAACCAGCGACAGCGTTGCCTTCGATCCGAACATTCCGCCGCCGGCGCATGGGTTCTGGTACATCGTCAGGGGACGCAACGCGTGTGGAACCGGGACCTACGGGCGAACCTCGGCCGGACAGGAACGCGTCTCCGCCGCCTGCCCCTAGGCGCGTGGGGTCTCAAGCCAGGCGTCAAGCGCGCGGACGCCGCGAACGGTGTACTGCGCCAGCGATTCCATAGGCCCGCTCGGCAGGTCCATGTGAGCTTCCTCTAATGTACGCCGCTCCGGGTTTCTCAGGATACCGGGCGGAGGGCTCAGCACTTGCCGCCCAGGATCAGGGATTGCGGTGACTCTCTGCCGAGGACGTGGCCCCGTCGCGTCCGCTCGGCGATCGTGCACGCCATCTCGATGGCCAACGCCGCCTTCCTCACCGCGGTCGGCCACGCCCGCACGCGGCTCCGGGCTGAGAACGACCTTCTGGTGCGCGAGATGTCCCTGCTGCGTAAGCGGTCAAGAGACGGCGTTCTTCTCGCCGGCCCCGTTTTCCTCTACGAATAGGGCGTCGCCGGTGACGCCGGTGAATTCGCGGAGGAGGAACCGTGGTCCGTCATGGTGCGGGGCGCATCCGACGTAGCGCGAAGCAGTGGGCCGAGATCGTACGGCGGTTCGAGGCGAGCGGACTGGGCGCGAGTGTGTTCTGCCGGCGCGAGCACGTTGCGGCGAGCAGCTTCCATCGTTGGCGTCGGCGGGTCGGGCTGGCCAAGCCGACGGGCTTCGTCGAGCTCGTGCCCGGGCCGTCCCCTGCGGCAGCGCCGAACAGCGCGGAACCGCCCCACCTGCCGCTCTGCGCGAACCTCGCCGGGCTCTCGCTCCACGCCGCCGTCGCCGTGCCGGCCCACGACCGCCAGCGCCTCGAGCGTCTCTGCCGCTTATGCGGAGCTCCGCATAAGCGGCATCA
>JAGOJY010000159.1 GCA_017994815.1 Acidobacteriota bacterium | reverse complement strand
GGCGCGGCTGCTGCGCCACGTCGGTCCGGCGTTTCCGGAGGACCCGCTGCGCGTGTTGCGCGGCATGCAGCTCGCCGGGTGCTTCGACCTGGCCGCCGCGCCCGCGACGCTGGAACTGTGCCGCGGGATCAAGGAGCGCCGGGCGGAGATCTCGGGCGAACGCGTGCGCGAGGAGTGGCTGAAGTGGGCCGCCGACAGCCGCGAGCCGTCCGCCGGGCTGCGCTTCCTGCGCGAGACGGGGTGGATCGAGCACGTTCCCGAGCTGCAGGCGCTGATCGGCGTGCCGCAGGACCCGGAGTGGCACCCGGAAGGCGACGTCTTCGTGCACACCGGCGCCTGCTGCGACGCCCTGGCCGGTCTTGCCGACTGGCGCGCGTCCGACCGCGGGGCGCGGATCGTCACGATGCTCGCCGTCCTGTGCCACGACTTCGGCAAGCCCGCCGCGACGCACGTCAGCGAGCGGCGCGGCCGGCAGCGGATCGTCTCGCCGGGGCACGAGGACACCGGCGGGCCGCTCGCGGTGCGCTTCCTCGAGCGGATCGGCGCGCCGGGCTGGGTTGTCCAGCGCGTCCCGCCGCTCGTCACGAATCACCTGGCGCACCTGCAGGCGTCCAGCGATCGCGCGGTGCGCCGGCTGGCGAAGCGGCTCGAACCGGAGACGATCCGCAACCTCGTGCTCGTCATCACCGCCGACCAGTTCGGCCGGCCGCCGCTGCCGCGCGAGCTGCCCCCGGGGCTCGCCGAACTGGTCGCGCGCGCCGCGGCGCTCGAGCTGCAGGACGCCGCGCCGCGGCCGGTCCTGCGCGGCCGCGACCTCGTCGGCCGCGGGATGCCGCCCGGCCCCGCGCTTGGCGCCGTGCTCGCCGCGGCGTTCGACGCGCAGCTCGAAGGGGAGTTCGCCGACCTCGAGGGAGCGCTCGACTGGCTGCGCCGCTCGCCGCCGCCGGAGCTGCCGGCCGAGGTCCGCGCGCGGCTCTGACCGACAGATCAGCGCTGCCCGATCCGCGCCGCCGAAGCGCGCGCGCGGGCCAGCGGCTCCGCCGCGCGTCGCAGGAGGTCCTGCCAGCGCTCCAGGTCCCCGGTGCTCCTGATCTCGCCGTGGCGCGGCGTCACGCGCAGCAGGCCCAGCCCGCCGCGGGCGTCGGCCAGCGCCGAGCGCAGGAACGGGTTCGCGAACGGCCCGGGCGTGGGTGGGAGCTGCGATTCGATGTCGTCCAGCCGGAGCCGCCACTCTTCGGTCCACGCGCTCCAGGTTTCGGCGCTGGCGGGTTCGCCCGCGGGGTCGGGGCCGACGAGTTCGGCCAGCTCGTCCGGCATGCGCCGGGCCGCGTCGTCCGCCTGGTCCAACGCCGAGCGCAGAGCCGCGACCACGTCGCCGGGAACCAGCAGCGGGTTGTCCGCCACGGGCCGCGGGCCGAGGTCCCGTGGCCCGTAGGCGAACCACGCCGCGTCGTCGAACAGGCTGCCGCGGATTCGCAGCCACTGCTCGCGCAGCGGGCCGTTCTCGATCGGGGCATCCGGCGGCACGCGGCGCGCGAGCTCCGCCAACACCCGCAGCTCGCGCGCGAAGATCGGAGCGGGCGGGCGCTGCTCGCGGGCGGCCAGGAGCTCGGCCAGGCCGTCGAGTCGCGTTGCCAGCGCGTCACGTCCCTCCGTGCCGGGCGGGCCGTCCGTGAACACGAGTTCTTCGATCGGCCGGATCTGGCGCTCGTACTTCGCCGGGTCGACGGAGGTGAATTCCCCCAGCGACGGGAAGCGCGTTTCCGTGTCGCAGGCGGCGAGCAGCAAAAGCGCCGCGCCGAGCGTCCAGCCGTCCCTTTTCCGCGTGCGTCGCCGGCCCATGCTCATCTCACGGCGCCGCCGGGAAGAACTCGCGGTTGCGCTCCCACCACTCGCGGACCGCGGCGGGCGGCATCGGTTCGATCCGGGCGAGCTTTCCCAAAGACCAGTCGATCGACTCGCACAGCGGCGTCGCGGCCGGCGCGGCGCATTCCCCGAAGGCGTCGACCAACGGGCCGACCGCCCGCGCGTCGCCGAGGATCGCCAGCGCCTCGGCCGCCGCCGCGCGCACGCGCGGGTCGCCGTCCGTCGCCAGGGCGGCGATCAGCGGCTCGGCCGCCGACCGCGCGGCGAAGTTGCGCAGCGCCAGGGCGGCGCCCCAGCGGACGTCGGCCTCGGGCCGGCGCAGCCGCCCGCACAGCAACTCCACCGCGCGGCCCTCGCCGGCGGCCTTGATCGCTGCGATCGCGGCGGGGACGTCGCTCCCGTACTGGCGCAAAACGATCGAGCGGCCACCCGCGACCATGCGGGAGTGGCTTTCCGGGTCGACCAGCGCGCGGCAGAGGAACGCCACCAGCGCCGCGAGCGCCGGCTCGCCGCCGAGCCGTCCGAGCCCGCGCGACGCCGCGACGCGCGTGTCGCGGTCGGTGCTGTCCAGGCCCGCGACGAGCGCGCCGGCCGCGTCCGCGGCGGGTCGCGAAGCCAGCGTCTCGAACAGGTCCCCGCGCACGCTGGCATCGTCCTCCAGCGGCAGCGCGCCCGCGACCAGCGCGGCGACATCGGCGCCGGCACGCGGCCCGAGGATGTGCGCCGCGAGCTGGCGGATGTGGCGATCGCCGTCGAACAGCCCCGACTTGACCGACGACAGCGTCCCGTCGGAGAGCGGCAGCCTCGGCTGCAGCGCGAGCGCGGTGAAGGCCCGCTCGCGCACCGTCGGGTCCGCGTCCTCGAGCGCTTCGCAGAC
>JAGOJY010000158.1 GCA_017994815.1 Acidobacteriota bacterium | reverse complement strand
ACCTCCTGTCGGCCGCCCCGGACGGCTGCCTCGCGCTCGTCCTCGCATTCGATCGCTGTCCTGACGGCGACGTGACGGCACTTTCGTCCTACGCGCTTGCCGCGCTGGATGGCGGGACGCTTCCGGTCGTCGAATCTGCGGCTCGCGACGACGATCCAGAACACCCGTACCTGTCGCGACTCGTGCGCCTGACGTTCTCCGAGCCCGGCACGGGCGGGGCCTCATACTCCGTCACAATCTCCGGCCTCACCGGACCGTCCGGAGAGGCGCTCGGGACCGACGCGGCCGAATGGACGGCCCCGGAACCCGAGTCGATCGCGCTCCTCACGGCAGAGCAGGAGTCGCAGACCTCGGTACTGCTGACCACTGACCGCGACGTGGAGGATTCTGCGGACCTTCGCGACCCCGACTCCTACACCGTGACGAGCGTGGAGGAGGGGGCAGAGGCAGTCGTGGTCACAGGGGCGTCCCGTGTCGATGCGCGGACCGTGCGTGTGTTCGTGCTCCCGGCGCCGACTGCCCGCCTGACCTACACCGCAACCGTCGTCGAGGGCGCATGGACCGGTCCGGACGGAGGGACGAACGAGGCTGGATCGGCCAGCTTCGTTGCTCTGGCCGCGGAATCGTCCCCCTGGATTCCCCCGGACCTGGCAATCACGATCGACGGCACACCGATCGATGGCTCGCGCCTGACCCTCGTCCGCAAGGACGGGGAGCCGGTGGGCGCCGACATCGTCCGTGCGGCGTACCTGTCGCTGGCGTGCCATCGCCTGGCCGCGCCTGACGACGCCCTCCCGGACCCGTGGGGAGATCCTCCGGACCGCCGGGGATGGATGGGGGACTCTGTCGCATCCGTACCAGGAGACCTGTTCGGCTCACGCCTCTGGCTCCTGCACCGGGCGCGCGGCGCGGATGTCCCGCTCCGGGCAGAGGAATACGTGCGTGAGGCGCTCGCATGGATGGTCGAGGACGGCCTCGCTGCATCCGTATCGTGTACGGCGACGGCGTCCGGTACCCGCCTGGACATGAAAGTCACAATCGCGAAACCCCCGAAGGGGCAGGGATCCATCGTCGGTCTGGCGTGGAACCTCTGGGAGGGCCTGTAGATGGCAGTATTGACGCGACAAGAGTATGTGACGCAGGTCCGACAGGATCTGGCCGGCGAAGGCGTCTCGCAGGTCTGGATTCGACGGTCGTTCGAAAATGCGCTTGCGACGGTCGTCGGAACGGCGCTGTGGCTCTGGTATTCAACCGTGGACGGCCTTGCGAAACAGGCGAATCCGGCGACAGCGACTGGCGTCTATCTCGACGCATGGGCACGCGTGTTCGGGCTGACGCGCCGGGCGGAGGGCACCGCGACGGGCACCGTGATCCTGACTGGCGTACCAGGAGCGACGCAGCCCGCGGGCTCCGTCCTGGTGACGGAGGACGGCTACACCGTCACCCTGGACGAGGCGGCGACCGTCGTTGGCGAGGGTGAGGAGGGGTTGATCGCTGCCAACGTGACGGCGACGGATGCTGGCGAGGACTACAACACCGATATCCTGGCTCCCCTGACCGTCGCGTCCCCGGCTATCGGCCTCAACACGGCGGCTACGGCGGGCCTCGGTGGGATCACGGGGGGGCAGACCGCCGAGTCGGACGACGATTTGCGCGGCCGACTGCTCACGCGCATCCGAAGGCCCGCGGGGGCTGGTACGGCCGAGGATTGGATCCGGTGGACCAAGGAGTCGTCGGGCGCCGTCTACCGCGTGTGGCACTACGGACGGGGCCGCGAGGGCAACGTCGCGGGCGAGACGCTGATTCTGTTCGCCGTCACAGGGAGCGACCCGATCCCGAGCGCCGGCCAGGTCGCGACCGTCGAAGCGGCGCTGGCGAATTACGTGATCTCCGGGCAGACGTTGACGGTGGATGGCCCGACCGGGCAGGCAACCGCCCTGACGATCGCCCTGAACCCGAGCTACGACACCGCGGCAAACCGACTGATCGTGCAACGCTACACCCGGGACCATTTCCTGTCCGCTGCTTCGCCGGGTGTCACGATGCGCAACGAGAACCTCGCGACCGGTATTGCTCGGGCGGGCATCGCGTACCAACTCCAGGCAGTGGCGGGCGGGGCGGGTACGGATGACATTGTGCCGGCGAGCCTGCTGCATTTGCCGACCCTGGGAACCATCACGTGGGGGACGTGGGCATGAGTCGGACTGCCAGTGAGCATGCGACCTGGATTGCTCGCCATCTGCCTCCCGGGCTCGATTGGCTGTCGTTCGACGTCGGCGACGTGATTCGGGGACTCGGGCGCGTGTTCGCTCGCGTCTACACGGCAATCGGTACGTTCCGCACCGACTCGGTGCCGAGCGGCGCGACCGGGGACCGCCTCGCGGCCTGGGAGGACGCACTTGCGCTGCCAGACCCTGACTACCCCTCGACAACGACGGTGGAGGAGCGGCAGGCCGAGGTCGTACGGGCACTCGCGCAGGGGGGCACTCCCAACGATACGCTCTACGAGTCACTCGCAGACGCGTGGGACGTGACCGCCGATATCTGGACGCCCGCGGGATGGCCCTACCATTTCTGGCTGCTCGGTCCAGCGGAGCACGTCAGGGTCGCGCGGGCCGGGTCCGCGAAATGCGGCGATCGGCTGAAGGAGACGAGCGACACGTGGGACCGCATCGAACGGCTGGTGCTGAGGCACGCCCCGGGGCACCTCTGGCCCCACTTCGCCGACGACAACAGGGAGGCATGACA
>JAGOJY010000085.1 GCA_017994815.1 Acidobacteriota bacterium | reverse complement strand
GTTCAACACCGATCCAATCGCGGTCCGACCGGAGAACCAGGAGGGGGCATACCTCGTCGCCTCCGGGTTCGTCCGCGGTGTGTCGATGGGTTGGCAGTACGACGAGGTCTCCATCGAGGAGTTTCCGGACACTGACCAGCCGCCGATCGTGCACGTCAAGCGCTGCACCATCGTTGAGTTCTCCGCCGCCCCCATCCAGCAGGTGATGGGCGCGCATACCGCAAGCCATCAGGAGGATCCCATGCCCAAGCCCAATGACACCGCCCCCGTGGTCGAGTCCAAGGTCGAGCCGCAGGCCGGCGCACCCGATGCCGCGGCCCTGGACGCCGCGCGTCTGGCGGGCGAATCGGCGGGCAAGGAGGCAGGCGCCAAGGCCGAACGCGACCGCATCGCCGGCATCAACCAGACGTGCGCAGCGCTGGGCCTCGGTCTGGACGTGGCGTCCGCGGCCATCGCCGATGGCACCCCGCTTCAGAAGTTCCGGGACGACGCAATCGCCGCGAAGGCGAGGGCAGGCGATGCCGCCTCTCCGCGCGTGACGTTCCAGCCCGGAGGGGACGAGAAGGACAAGATCCGCGAGGCCATGCAGGAGGCCCTGTACGCCCGCGCGACCGGAAAGGAACCGACCGACCGTGCGCGGCGCTTCGCGGTCCGGCATACGACCGAGATGTTCCGCGAGTACCTGTCGATGTGCGGTGCCACCGACGCCGCCCGGATGTCCGAAGCGGATGTCCTGCGCTACGGCCTCGGCTTCGGCGCAGCGTCCGGGATGATCGCTCCCTCGGATCTCCCGAACCTCATGCAGGGCACGGGCAACCGGATCCTCAAGGACCGCCTCGACCAGATGGGCGCGCCGAACTACGAGGCGCTCGGGCTCGTCCGGACGATCACCGTGCCGGACTACCGTGCGTCCAGTGTGCTCGACTTCGGCTTCGTCGGCAGCATGGAGAAGGTGCCGGTCGGCAAGGGTCCGAATCCGCAGACTGTGACGGAGTCCGCGGAGTCCTTCACTCCGGCGCGGTACATGATGTCGCACGTCTGGGGCAAGGAAGCGCAGCGCAACGACGATCTCGGCGCCCTGGGCCGCTGGGCGGAAGAGGCGGCAGCCGGCGTGCTGAACACGCGCCTGTCGTCGTTCTGGACGGAGTTCCAGGCCGGCACGGTCGGTGGCAAGGCCATCTTCCACACCGATCACGCGAACATCACGGCATCGTCCGGCGGGGTCCCCAGCGTCGATCAGATCGGCAAGGGCCGCAAGCTCATGCGCAAGCAGACGAACTTCGCCGGCCGGCCGCTCGACCTCTACCCCGAGATCATCATCTTCCCGGCCGAGTGCGAGACGGACGTGGACAAGCTGCTCGACCCGCGCCTCATCCAGGATTCGTCCGGGAACGCGGTACCGAACTTCGTCCGGTCCCTGACGCCGTGCTGCGAACCCCGGCTCGATGCGACCTCCACGAAGCTCTGGTACCTCGCGTCGAAGCGCATCCCGTCGTTCGTCGAGGCCCGCCTGCGTGGCGAGGAAGCCCCTATGTTCCGGCGCGTGCTCGACGAGCGGACGCTGGGCGTCGAGATGATCGTGGACTGGACCTTCGTCCACAAGGCCACCGAGTACCGGACGCTATACCGCAACAAGGGCGAGGCGTGATGCATGACTCCGGGGATGGGTTTGCCACTCCCCGGTTGACCCCATCCGCGGCGACGCGGTGTTGACAGGAGGATCCGATGAATCGCGAAAGGCGGCCGATGGACATGGACTCGGTCCTGGCTCCCGTGGGTGGGGTGGTTTCCGGCGGTATGTACCGTACCGGCGATCTGTTCTGGGTGGCGAACGATGCCGCCGCAGCGGGCGTGATCGTCGGCCGCATCCTGAAGGGCCACATCTCGCTTCCGAAGGCAGCGGTTTCCGTTGCGGACGGCGACGATGCGTACTTCGACGAGGACAACGGCGTCCTGACGAACGTCAATTCCGGGACGTTGCTGAAAGTCGGGAAGTTCACCGAGGCAGCGGCAGCCGAGGCCACGGAAGCGTTCTGCCTGTTCGGCTCCGAATCCGGTGCCGTGGAGACCACCTTCGCCAACCTGACGAAGGACACCGCATCGACGGCTCCCGTGTACGGCGACACCGTTCCGACGACGCAGACGGGCAACGGTTCCGTCTCGCTGTCGGGCTCGACGGCCAAGCGCGCCGGGAAGGTCTACATCGAGATCACGACCGCAGGCGTCGTCGGGACCGCGGTCTTCAAGTGGAAGATCGGGGACGAGTCCTACACGACCGCCGTCACAACCTCCGCGCACTGCGCTCTCGGTTCGACCGGCATCTTCGGCGACTTCGTGAACGGCCTTCAGGGTGCTGGCGTCGATTCGTTCGAGGTCGGCGACATCTTCGAGACGGACGTGACGCAGGAGGCTACCTGCGACGGACAGCACAACGTCATCACGATGGACCGCATCACCCCGACGCTCATCGAGGACCAGATCATCGTCCGCAATGAACTGATCGGCGTCGATTCGGACCTCATCGTCGGCTCGCTCCCGGTGGCGGGCACGCGGACGACGGGTACACCGTCCT
The DNA here is from genome assembly GCA_017994815.1 of Acidobacteriota bacterium. Classification (GTDB taxonomy): domain Bacteria; phylum Acidobacteriota; class Polarisedimenticolia; order J045; family J045; genus JAGOJY01. The sequence continues at coordinate 10,125 of JAGOJY010000085.1, read as the reverse complement.
ACAACGGGCACACCTGCTACGACGGCTACGCCGTGATCGCGTTCAAGAACACGAGCCTGAGCGCGGAGAACGGCACGTCGAAGGCAGCGGTGACGATCATCTGAGCCCCGCCGGCTTCGGCCCGCGGGCCTCGTCCACTGACAAGGAGGCCCCCGATGCGTCGCATCCTCGTCGCGATCCTGACCCTGGCAGCCCTCGTGGCCCCCGTGACAGCGCAGGCCGACTACACGCTCGGCACCACCGAATGCGGGAAGATCAACTTCGGGGACCGCTGGGCAAACCTGTACCTGAACAACCCAGCGTCCTCGTTCGCGGGGTCGCTCATCAAGTACGTCTCGACCTACATCCAAATGGCATCGACGTGCACCGGCGACCAGGTCGTGGTCCGCAACACGGGCAACACCGCCTGGGAGTGCCGCTCGCTGCCGGCCGTGGTTGGGGACCTCACGGGCGTCTCGGTCGCGGCCGGTGGGGGGCTCACGGGCGGTGGTTCGACCGGAAACGTGACGGTCGGTCTGCTGACCACGTGCAGTGACAACCAGATCCTGAAGTGGGACACGGCCGGTTCGGCATGGGGATGCGAGGCCGATGCGGACACGACCTACTCAGCGCGGTCCGGTTTCGGCGTCGAATTCTCCAGCACGACGATTGGACTGATCACGACCTGCGCAGACGGACAGGTGCTCAAGAGTGCGGGCACCGGGACCTCATGGGCCTGTGGGAGCGACAACGACACCACCTACTCCGACATGGTGGGCGACTCCGGTGCAGGTGGTACGCACGGCCTTGCGCCGGCACCCGGAGCAGGTGACGCTGCGGCGGGTAAGTTCCTGTCGGCCGGCGGAACGTGGTCCGTACCGACCGCTGCCCCGGTGTTCGATGTGGGTGATGGCGAGGTCGCTCTGGCCGCAGCAGTGGTGACTGCCGGAGTGGGCAACACGGGCGTCGGCAGCATGGCCGTCGCATCCGGCACTCGTTCCGGCCTGTTCGAAATCGAGATCCTGACGACTGGTGACCTCGGGGTCGCAACATTCCAGTGGCGACGTGCCGGGGGTGCCTGGGAGGACAACCAGGCCGCAGGGTACACCACCGCGGCCGATGTCGAGCTGACCGCCTACGATTCGGACAAGGAAGCGAGCGTCCCCTCCGGGCAGCACATCCAGTTCAGCGCGGGCGGCGAGGGGGATGATTTCGCGGATGGGGACACGTTCTCGTTCACGCCTGTTTTGACTGCGACACTGAATCATGCGTCGGGCGAGGTCACGGTACCGCTCGTGACGCCCGAAGGCGATTACGACGACTTCATGATCGAATCGACCGAGATCGCGTCCGGACAGAAGGTGATCTCCGATGGCGTCATGCAGCCCGCGGCGTCCGGCGGATTTACGTCCAACGCCATCCCGTTCGTGATCCGCAAGACGGTCGCCGCCGGGAGCATCACGTTCCGGGCGCTGAACATGGGGGCGACCCTGGACGGCAAGGCTGTGCTCACGTTCGCTGGTCTGCCGGAGTAGGAGAGTCGCGTGAGCAGCGTGTTCGACGACATACTCGGTCCTGCGCTCGACACGATCAACGAAGTGGTCGGGGCCGATCTGACTGTCACGCGCGGCGCTTCGTCCGTTTCGTTCAAGGGCGACATCAAGCACAAGCCCCGCGAGGACGTGTTGTCCCCGGGTGATCTCCCGACCGAGGGCGAGGTCGTCACGCTGTCGATCACCGTAGCAAACATGGGCGTCCTTGGACGCCCGCGCCACAAGGATATCGTCACGGAAGAGGACGGGACGCGCTGGGCAATCGCCCGGGTGGACCCCGAAACTGCACTGTCGGTCATGTGCCGCCTCATCGAGCCGGAGGACGTATGACGACCTCCGACCTCATGACCGCGACCCTCGCGGCCCTTCGTGGCATGGACGGTTTCGCGAACAGCGTCTACGAGGCGCGCACGACCGAGTTCGCGACCGCCGACCTCCCCGCCATCAACGCATTCCAGCCGGCGGCCAAGGTCACGCCATCGGGTCCGGGCCTCGGTTTATGGACGCGCGAGCAGACGCTGTCGATCGTCGCTGAATTCACGGCCAAGAGTGACGCGGCACTCGCCGCAGCCGGCCGGGCGCTCGAAACCGCGATCTGGAACGCGCTCCTGGGATCCCCCGAATGGTGCGCCTGTTGGGAGGAGATCAAGAGCTGGGCCTCGGAATGCGGTCGCGACGGAGAGTACGAGGTGCGGCGCGGCATCCTGCGCATCGTCGTCGTCGGTACGTGGCGGCAGGAACCGCCCGACCCGTCCGACATGACCCCGCTGCGGGAAATCCGGATGCAGATGGCGATGGACGGATCGGCAGACAACCCGGTCGCGGAACGGCGCGTCGAATGCGACGGCGCCGAGGATGAGGAGGGATAGGCCATGTCGGTACCGAACATGCGGTTGCCGTTCTTCTGGGCCGAGGTCATCAACGCCGGGCAACTCGGCACGCAGGCCCAGCGCGGCATGCTCATCGGCCAGGCCACGTCGGCGACCTACGTCGGCGTTCCCCGGCTGCTGTCGTCCGCGGAGCACGCGGCGTCCCTGTTCGGTCGCGGCTCCCCGCTCCACCGGATGGCGATGCGGGCGTTCAAGGCTCACCCGGGCGGGCTGTGGTACTCCCTAGGCATCGCGGATGCCGACGCGTCAACAGCCTCGGCCTGGACCGTGACGTTCGTGTGCTCCGAGGCGACCGAGGCGGGCACGATCCGCTTCTGGCTCGGGTCCGACAAGATCGACCTGGGCGTCGTCAAGGGCGACGACTTGGCCGACCTGGCCGAACGCCTCGCCGATCTCCTGCCGTCCGCGAGCGACTACCCCGTCACCGCAACACATGACGGCGGGGTCGCTACGCTCACGTTCCGATCCAAGGGCACGGTCGGAAACGCACTGCGTGTCGCCCGGGACACGTCGATGGACCTGCCGGCGGGCGTGACCTCCGTCACGATCGCTCACTCCGTCACGGGCGCGACGGACCCCACGCTCGACGCCACGATCACGGCGATGGCCCCGGACCGCTACCACAAGATCGCGCTCTATCTGGACAGCCTGGGCGAAGACCTCGCGGCCGACATGGACGACCGGTGGGGCTACCTGCGGCACCAGTACGGGCACGCGTTCTCTGCGGTTGCCGGGACGGCCGCAAGCGGGGACGTAGCCGGCTATACCGCGATGCTCGCGGACATGGTTTCGGCGGCTTCGCCCTACGCGCACTGGACGAGCGCCAAGCTGCCCTCGACGTGCCGCGCGCCGGCATACGAGGTGGCGGCAGCGCTCGCGGCCGTCGCGATGCGATCGGACGAGGCGGACCCGGGCCTCAAGATCGGAACCCTGGTGCTGTCCGACTGCCGAGGTCCGGAGTCGGACGATTTCACGCCGGCGCAGAAGAACCAACTCCTGCTCTACGGCGGGACGACGTTCTCCTCGTCCGGCGGCTACCTCGTGATCGACCAGTGCAACACCACGCGCTGGTCGAATGCGGATGGCAGCCGGAACAACGCGTACCTCGACGCGCCGAAATACTGGCTCGCGGAGTACGCGGTGGACAGCCTGCACTCGACGATGTCGGCGCAGTACGCGCGCTGCCGGCTGGTGAGCGACTCGGACGGGCAGATCCCGCCGCTGTGCGCGACGCCGTCCGCCGTCGCGGCATCGATCCGGTCCTGGTACCGCGGGCTCTGCAACCGCGGGCTCGCCCAGGATCCCGACACGTTCGACGCTGCGATCACGGTCACGCGTCCGGAGGACGATCGCAACCGCCTCGATGCGTACGTGCCGGCGCATCTGGCGGACAACTTCGAGATCCTGGCGCCGACGCTGGCGTTCACGTAGGAGGTGTGCTGTGGCCGGAAGAGTCGGTGGGTTCATCCAGTTCACGATCTCCGGGCAGCCGGTCATCCTGGAAGGCTCGTTCACGATCACACCCGGCGGCCCGAAGCGCGAGGCGGTCGAAGGTCCCGGAGGCGGCGGCATCGGCTACACCGAGACGATCGTCGACGGGCAGATCGAATGCAACTTCGCGACCGTCGAAGCGCTGAAGGTCAAGGACATTCGGTCGCTCCGCGACGTTCCGTTCTCGCTCAAGTGCGCGAACGGACGGACCTACAACGGCGACAGTCTGTACTTCAGCGACGGCGGACAGATCGACCCGACCAAGGGTACGGTCAACGCGACGTTCAAGCACGTCGGCCCGATCAACGAGGTGTGACATGCTGGATACGATTCAGCTCTCGCATCCCATCGAAAGCCGCGCGGGCGGAACGATTGACCGCGTGTCCGTCATGCGGAGGGTCAACCTTGGCATCATCGAGGACATGGAGCGCCTCGGGTACCTGATCGACTGCGAGTTGGGCGTCCAGACGATCAACCAGGCCCTCAAGTTCCTGGCCGTTGCCCTGTGTGACCTCACGGTCCTGGAAGCGAGACAGATCGACATCGAGGATCTCCCACGCCTCGCGGAGATGATCCGCCCTTTCTTTCCGCAGGCATCCGAGGGCGCCCCGTCGAATGGCGGGCAATGAGCGCCGATCTGGCGCACCTGCTGCATTTCTCGCGCGAATCGTTGCTGTCCATGGACCCGGAGGAACTGGTGACGTGGCACGCGGAGGCGCGGGCATTGCCTGACCGGCTGTACGGCGGTGAGGAGTAGCGATGGCGAAGAAATCATTCAGCATCGCGGCCATCCTCAAAGGGGTCAATAACTCCGGCCCCGTCCTCCGGGGACTTGGCCACATCCGGACGGCCGGCAAAGCTACCGCTTCCGTACTCAAGGGCGCCGTCTCGCTGGGCGGGAAGGTGCTGACGCTCGGGGGCCTGATTGGAGCGGGGACATTCGTTGCGGCCGCGGTCGGCGTCAAGAAGCTCGTCGATGCGGAGTCCGAGGGAATCCAGATGTCCGGTCAGTACGCGGACATCATGGGCATGGGCATCGGCCGGATGCAGCAATGGGAGTTCGCGGCCAAGCGCGCGGGCATTGAGACCACGGAGTTCCACGCCGGGCTCGTTGCGTTCCAGGGCTCGCTTGGACAGATCGACACCGGGGTCGGAAAGGCTGCGACGGCGTTGCGCAAACTGTCCCCGTCGTTGTTTCGGCACATCAAGGACGCGAAGACCCCTACTGACCGCCTCACGGTCGCGCTGACTGCGCTGGGCGACAGCAGCATCAAATACGGCGTACGCCTGGGGGTCGCGGAGAAACTGTTTGGCGGCCAGGGCGAGGCCATGGTGCGCCTCGGCGAAATGGGCCGGGACGAAATCAACAAACAGATGGAGGCCGCGAAGCGGTGGGGCCTCAATAGCGAGGATTCCCGCAAGAAGCAGGAGGACTACGAAGCGGCGACAAAGGACTTGGACGCAGCCCTCATCGGCCTGCGTCGCACGGTCGGAGAGGCGCTGTTGCCGGTGGCTGCGAAATACACCGGCATGCTCGCGGGGTGGATCGGATACAACCGGGAGTTGATCGGGGTCAAGGTCGCGGAGTGGGTAGATCGTGGAGCAAGGGCCCTCGACGGACTGATCGCCAACGGACCAAACATCATAAATACCCTTGAATCAATTGGCGAAGCTGCGGGAACGGTCGCTGGCGCAATCAATGATGTTGTGACGACCCTTGGATATCTCACTGGCGCGACCCAGGACAAAATAGAGTCCGAATACATAAATATCAATCCGAATCCGGGAGAACGTCAGCGAGCCCTTGGAAAAATCGAGTCGTCCCGCAACCAGTGGATCAAAGACAATCGCCTCGTGATCGACGTTGTGGCGCCCGCCCGAGTCCTCGACGAATTCGGCTTGTTGCCCCAGGGATGGGCGGTGCCGTCGAAATTCCGACCGGGAACGCCAGAATTTCAACGGGAAATGGATCGTTTGGTGCTCGATGAACGATCTGGAAGCAAGGATATACGCAGGCTTACAACCCTGGACGAGGTTCTTTCGGGACAGTCTGTTCCTGGTGCTGAGCCGCAGCAGTCCTACATGCCGGGTGCCATCCAGACACCGGTACTCGCCGGTATCCGTGGCAAGGCCAAGATCGATATCCGAGTCTCTGACGATCGGGTCCGGGTCCGCTCCGTCGATACAACCGGCGACGGCCTGGACGTGACCGCCGACGTGGGCGAGCGCTCCGATCTCTCTGACGGAGGGCAGTGGTAGTGGCACGGCGCGGCTACAGCCCGGCCGACTTCCGCCCCGGATCGTTCCGGGGGGTGCCGTTCCACGTGCCCGTCGTCGAGGACTCGGGCGGGCGCCGCAACGTCGATCACGAGGTCGTCGATGGCATCGGGTCTGCCGAGGATACCGGCCGGCGTCCGCGCACCTACTCCGTGACCGCCGTCGTGATCGGCGAGGGCTACGTCGAGCGGGGCGCGACCCTACTGGAGGCCCTCGATGCAGGCCAGCCCGGAACGCTTGTACACCCCGTGTTCGGTTCGATCTCTGTCGTGATCGATACCTGGCGCCGCAAGTTCAACGACTCTTATGGCGCAATGATCTTCACTTTCGAATGCCACGATTCCGGCGACCTGACCGTGCTGACGCCCGTCACCGTCCCGGATGTGACCTCCTGGGCGGACGCGTTGCAGGCGACCCTCGAGACCGAGTTCACGGGCTCCTGGGGTGTCTTGGACGAGGCGCTCGATACCGCAACCGAGGCATACGCCGATGTCGTCCAGGCGACCGGAGCCGTGATCGACGCCGTCCGCAGGTACGCGGACCCGTCGAAGGTCGGCGCGGTTCTTCAGCAGATCGAAAACCTGACCTCCGCCGTCGAAGCGCTCGTCCACACTCCGGGCGATCTCGTCGATGCCTTTCGGTCGTTGCTGGACCCGCTCGTTGACTGCGGACCGTCCGCATGCCTCGCGGCCGGGGCTGCAATTGCAGCGCTCGAAACCGACGACGAGACCCCGACGATCACCGCGAACCGGGCGGCCCTCGCCCGCCTCGTTCGGGGCGTCTGTGCGCAGGCATCCTGTCGTGCGCTCGTCGATGGCGTCACGACCGGTTTGATCGTCGCGTACGACGACGCGGTTGCGCTCCTTGACCAGACCGCAGCCTACCTCCAGACGGTTGCGGACGAGTCCGGGGATGCCGCAGTCTACCGGGCGCTCGCCGATCTGCGGGGGCAGACCTGGGCGCTGGTGCAGCAATACGCCGTCACGTTGCCGCGGCTGCGGACGTGGGATCCGCCTCGCGCGATGTCCGTATTCGAGGTCGCCCAGCGGGTCTACGGGGAGACAGCGCAGGCGACAATCGACGCCATCATGCGGCGCAACGGCGTCGAGGATCCGGCTTGGATTTCAGCCGAGCTGCGGTTGCTCGTGGGGGTCGGATGAGCTACGTCCGCGACAGGTTGGGGCTCCGGATCGGCTCGCGTGAATGGCGGGCATGGTCGAAGGTCCACGTGACGGAGTCCATTGAGCAGCTCTGCACGTCCGCGGCCCTGTCGCTGTCCCGCATCGACCGCTCCGCGCACGATTGGATTGAGCCCGTCCCGGGCGATGCCTGCACCATCAATATCGGGGTGGAGGGCGGCGCGCAGTCGCTCGACCGCCTCGTCCTGACCGGCCATATTGATTCGGACAAGGACGACACCGCCTCCGGCAGTGCCTACGAGTGCCGCATCCGCTCGCGCATCGCGGACTGCGTCGATTGCTCGCACCGGCACAGGACGGGGGTCATCAAGGGCGCCAAGGTCGAGCAGATTGCCGCGGAGCTGTTCACGGATGGATACGGGATCAAGGTCCGGTGCGAGGTAGACACCGGCCCCGTCGTCCCGCTCGTCCGCGCCAAGCGCACGGACACTCCGTATGGCGTGGTACTGCGGCTCGCCAAGGAGCGTGGTCTGCTGCTGCGGGACAACTCGGCAGGCGATCTCGTCATCACGACCGTTGTCGGCCCGGGCCAGCACGTGGCTACGCTAGAACGCGGCAAGAACGTCCTGACCCTCTCCCGCCAACGGGACGTGACGGGGCGCTACCTGCACTACCGCGTGCGAGGCCAGTCCGCGGACGACTTCGCGGCCGAGGCGTCGGTCATGGACCTGTGGAGCGGCCTGCGGAACCGCCTGTTGGTCGTCGATGCGGACAAGATCGTTGCCAAGGACGACTGCGAACGCCGCGCCCTGTGGGAGGCCATGACGCGTGCCGGAAAGTCGATCAGCTACACCGCGACCGTCCGCGGATGGCGAATCGATCCGACGGACGCCACGTCCGACATCTGGCGGGCGAACACGCTGGTTCACGCGATCGACCCGTGCTACCGGCTCGACGACGACCTTGTGATCTCCAAGGTCGAGCGCGTTCGAGGCGCTAACGAGGGCACTCGGTCCGTGCTGACGCTGGTCTACCCGGACGGGCTGACACCTGAGCCCCGAAAATACAAACGGCGGAACGGGAACAGTCAGGATTTTTTCGCGGGGGTCAAGTATGGCCAGTGGTAGCGCCATCGGCGAACTGATCCGCCGCGCGCGCATCACGCGTACGGACGATTCGGGCGCGGTCCAGCGGGTGCAGGTGGACGTGCAGGGAGACCCCACGCACGAGTTTGACCACCTCCAGCCGTACGGACTGACGGGCGTCCCCCCGGTAGGTGCCCGGACGCTGCTGCTGTCGGTTGGCGCCATCTGGGAGCACCTGGTAGCACTCGTGACAGGACACACGGACCGACCGCGGGATCTGGCGTCGGGGGATGTCTCGCTCTACTCGGCCCATCCCGCGCGAGTAGACCTCCGCGCCGCCGGCACGACCGTTCAGGGCCCGATGCTGACGGCGAAGGGCTACACCGATGCGGAAGGCGGATTTCGCAAGGCCGGCGCGGTAGGCAAGACCGGAACGCTCGTTTGGCAGGTCGTCAAGCCGGGCCCGCCCCCGTCGACCGCCACGATCCTGACCGAGACGTACACCGGAGGGATCGTCACCGGAGTCGAGCCGGGGGTGCCCTGGACCGTCGGGATTGGCGACGTGGTGACTGCGATCTGGACGCCCGGGTAGAGGAGGAGTCATGGCATTCGCAGCGTGGAAGGACATCATCATCGCGCACGGCCGCTCCGGCCCGATCTACCGGCTCTACTCCGCGATCGGGCTGCTGTCCGGCGACATGTCCGGGACCTGGACAATCGTTGACCGATCGACGTCCGACCCGTGGACCTCGGATACCTCACCCGTTTCGGGCTCCTGGCTGGTCGTCCAGTCGGAATCGGCCCGCACGGGCGGCGAGAAGATGCAGGTGTTCCTCGGATGCTCCACGGAGTATAGGCAGGCCCTCGCCGGATTCGGAAACAAGGACCCCGGGGTCTACTGCGCCGTGAGTCCTGACGGCGGGTGGGACGAAACGAATCATTACTTCGGGGCGTCCCTGGCCAACTGGCGGAACACGATCTTGGCGTGGCCGACGTCCTACACGACCGCAGCGACGCTCAACCTCGTCCTGACATCGGGAACAACCAACCGGCCCGGCACGATCGCGCTCGTCGTCCGTTCCGGCTCCGGGCACAACTACGGGCTCCTTGCTGGCGGACTTGTTCCTCTGGCTCCGATTACCGATTCGGTCGGGCGATTGGTCTACCTAAACGGGACTGCCCGTTTCGACACGTCGATTGCCAATGCGTGGGCGGAGGCCGCAGGCGCCCGCGGGCGAGTGCCGACTGCCGCACTGGACGCCTACGACCTTGCATACGCGTCGTTCACACCCCCAGCGCGCGACCGGGAGACAGGTGACTACACCGAGGCGGACGTCCCGGTGCATGACTACTCCGCCGGTCGGTCAGTCGGTGTGATTGATGAGATCCGCGTTACGACGATGCCGAACGGGGACATGAACGTCGCAGGAGACCGGCATGCGTGGGACGGTGTGTCCTACCCGCGCGAGGCCGCACGGGACGGCTCGTGGGTGTAGGGGGTTGACGTGGCGACGGTAGAACTGGTTCGCTACAGTCACGTGCGGATGGTCGCCGTGCCGGACATTGCTCCGGACGAAACGCTCGACCTCCTGTCGGCCGCCCCGGACGGCTGCCTCGCGCTCGTCCTCGCATTCGATCGCTGTCCTGACGGCGACGTGACGGCACTTTCGTCCTACGCGCTTGCCGCGCTGGATGGCGGGACGCTTCCGGT
>JAGOJY010000157.1 GCA_017994815.1 Acidobacteriota bacterium | reverse complement strand
ATCGCCTACTGCGGGGGCCGGGTGACGTACAAGGTCCACCGCAGCACGACCTCGCCGTTCACCCCGTCGGGCACCAACCTGATCGCGTCGGGGCTCGATGCGACGCTGTTCGCGGACCACGACGCCCTTGGCGACGGGATCACCTACCACTACATCGTGCGCGCGATCGACGCGTCCAACGGGGCCGAGGACGAGAACACGACGATCGGGAGCGGCAGCCCGACCGGCCCCACGTCCGTCGGGACGTGGGTGGACGACGCCGGCGACACCGCGACGGCGAAGCTCGCCCTCTCGGCGCCGTGGTCGGTCAAGCCGACGGGCGGGAAGACCGGTCCAGAGGTCTACGCGACGGGGACGTACACGAACAGCCTCTGCTCGGCCCTGACGACGCCGGCGATCTCGCTGCAGACCGGCTCGGTCCTGAGCTTCGCCTCGAAGTACGACATCGAGGGTGACTGGGACGCGGGGCTCGTCGAGGTGGCGCAGGGTCCGAGCTTCGACAGCTGGACCAAGCTCGCCACGGTCAACTACCCCGACATGCTCAGCAACACCGGCAACGCCTGTGGCTTCCCGAAGAGCGGCCCGCACACGGTGTTCTCCCGCACCAACGTCGTCCCGTCCTACCCGTCGTCCAGCTACAGCGCCTCGCTCTCCGCGTACGACGGAACGCAGGTCAAGCTGCGCTGGCGGATCTCCTCCGACCTGACCGGAACGGGGGCGGGATGGTGGATCGACGACGTCGCCGTCACGAACGCCGTGACCGCCGCGGTCTGCACGTCCGGCACGGCCGCCAACCCCAAGGAAGTGAGTCCGCCCGGCTCGCCTGCGACTGTCTGGCCCGGTGGCGCGGGCACGGCGGTCCGCATCAGCTACACACCCGGATGCGGAACGCTGGACAACGCGGCGTACTGGGGAACCGGGCCGATCAGGGGCGTCCTCTCCTGGTCCGGGGCTGCTTGCGCGCTGGGCAACACCGGTGAGGCCTGGTTCGACCCGGGCGATCCTCCGCCCGGCAGCTTCCTCTACTTCGTCATCGTGGGGCAGAGCGCGGCGAAGGAGGGGAGCTACGGTCAGGGCTTCGACGGGACCGCCCACGCGGAGCGGCCCGAGGCGGTAGGCGTCGGCGGGTGCGACAAGCCGCAGGATCTCACGGGAAGCTGCCCTTGATGCATGCCTCCGGCCGGAAAGCGCAGAGGCTCTTGAACGCCGTCGCGAGCGAGCCATTGAGTTGCTCGAGAGGGATGGGCAGCCCGACGCTATTGCGAGGAAGGTGGGGTTGGCACTCCAATTCGGCTCCAGTGCCGAACTCCGTACTGGTTCGTGAAATTAGCCGAACGGCAGCCGTGCCTCACCCCCTAACCTTCGATCTTTAAGCATTTATTCAACGCGTTCAGCGGAGTAGAGTGAGGCACTTCCAGGGAGGCCCCATGCTCGCCCGCCCGCTCCGCTCAGCCGCGTTCGTCGCACTCTTCCTCGCCTGCACCGTTCCGGCGCTCGCCCAGTCGAACAGCACCCTCTACGGCCAGCCGCACTGGCAGATCGAGCTCACGGACTTCGGCTACTCCGACTTCGCTCTCTACGCCCTCCCGCCCTTCCCCGCCGACGCCTTGCACGAGATGCTCTCCGGAGAGTGGGCGGCGGCGATCCTGTACGACGGGCTGCCCGAAGCGATGTGGCTCGAGCCGAACTTCATCTACCCCGAATGGGGCACCAACTCGACATTCTTCGCTGAGCAGCCGATCTCGTTCGAGGTCGACAACGACGGGGACGGGATCCTCGATGGATTGTCCGTCGTTTCCAACAGCACCGTCCGGATCCGCCTCGAGTTCACGTTCAAGGACACCCTCGCCGGCGTCGCGATGGGTTTGCGCGGCGGCGCCCACGTGCTGAGCGACCGTTACGTGCTGATCCAGACGTACACCGTGACGAACGTCACGGCCCAGCCGCTGAACAACGTGCGACTGTTCCAGTTCATGCACCCGCACCCGGCCAATACGGAGGTCGGCACGGTCGAGATCGTCTACGACCCCGACCTGCACGCGGACGGCAGCGCGCAGGACCACCGCTACGACGTGACCGGATTCGCGCAGAACTCGGGATACACCGACAACTTCCCGAGCGGCAGCGTGTTCCGCGACCACGTGAACTTCTCCTCGTCAGTCACGCCCGCCGACTGGGGCCTCGGACACTACCGCGAGCACTTCACGGGCAAGCCGCCCTGCGGGCTGCACTGCAGCGTCGAGTCGAACACACTGGCCAACGAGCTCGCGTTCGGCCCGGACCAGGTCGCCGGGGCCACTATGTGGGATCTCGGCAACCTCGCGCCGAACGCGTCCGCCACCGTGGCGGTCCAGCTCGCGGTGCGCTCGGAAGCCCACGGGGTCCCGGCCGCAGCCTGCATGCACCTCACCGACACCGGCGGCGACCCGCTGATCCGCATCGTCAAGGGGCCGTGCGAGGGCGGCGCCCCGGCCGTGCCGTTCGACGTCGCCTCCGGATCGCTCGCGAAGATCTTCGCCGTCGGCGAATTCATCGCGCTGTTCGACCTGCGCTGCGCGGGCCAGGCCGTCGCGATGGACCGCATCCCGCTGCCTGACGATGCGCACCTCTCGGACGCGCTGTTCTACGTGGCGCGGCGCTCCGCCCCGTTCACGGCCTGGGGCCACGGCTCGGACACGCTCTGCCCGACCCCGCCGTGCCCGCGGGTCGCCGTAACATCGCCCACGGCGCCTGACCTGGACATCTGCCCCTGACCGATGACCGCGCGGTCGCGGGCGGCGAAGAAGGTGGCGAGCGCATGCTGGA
>JAGOJY010000084.1 GCA_017994815.1 Acidobacteriota bacterium | reverse complement strand
CCCGAGGTGGCGCCCAACGGGCGGCTCGAGGCGATCAGCTGCCGCGAGCCGGCGGTGTTCCTGGCGCGCGTGCTGAGCGGCGCCGTCGGTGCGGCCGCCGTGGAAAGCGCGTGCGGTGCCCCGGAGCCGTGCCCGGCGCTGCGCGCCGACCTCGCCGATGGGTCCGTGGTCCTGCTCGTCGTGGACCGGGAAACCCACATGCCGCGGTCGATGAAGACCTGGTGGGCCGGCAAGGAGGACACCCGCACGCCCGACGAGCAGGTGCGGTACGAGGCGTGGCGGCGGGTCGGCGGCGTCCAGCTCGCGGCCGTGATGACGGTCGAGGACGCGCTGGGGGCGGTGCGGCGGTTCCGGCTGCGCGACTGGGTCTGGGAACTCGGGCCGACCGCGCCGGGCTCCCGCGCAGGTTAAATTAGTAGGCCACGGAGGTAATCGTGAGCGTTGGAGACGTCGCTGACAGCGCCCGGGTCCCGCGCCGGGCGATCTCGGAAGTGGTGGTGCGGCTCGCCGGCGACTCGGGCGACGGCATCCAGCTGACCGGTTCGCAGTTCACCTCGACCTCCGCGCTGGCCGGCAACGACGTCGCGACGCTGCCGGACTACCCGGCCGAGATCCGCGCGCCCGCCGGTACGCTCCCGGGGGTCTCGGGGTTCCAGCTCCAGTTCTCGTCGCACGCGATCCTGACCCCCGGCGACCGCCCCGACGCGCTCGTCGCGTTCAACCCCGCGGCGCTGAAGGTCAACCTGCGCGACCTCAAGCGCGGCGGGCTGATCATCGCCAACCGCGACGCCTTCGACGAGATGAACCTCAAGAAGGCCGGCTACCCGGTCAGCCCGCTCGATGACGGCTCGCTGCAGAACTACATCGTCCACGCCGTCGACATGACCCGCCTCACGCGCGAGGCGTTGAAGGGCTCGGGCCTCGCGACGCGCGACGTCGACCGCTGCAAGAACTTCTTCGCGCTGGGGATGCTCTACTGGCTGTACGGGCGCTCGCTCGACCCGACGGTGCGCTGGATCGAGGCCAAGTTCCGCCAGAAGCCGGAACTGGCCGCCGCCAACGAGAAGGTGTTGCGGGCGGGCTACAACTACGCGAACACCGTCCGGATCTTCCAGACCGTCTACGAGGTCCCGCCGGCGCGGCTCGCGCCGGGGCTGTACCGCAACCTCGACGGCAACGAGGCGATCGCCCTGGCGCTGGCGGCGATCGCGCGGCGCAGCGGGCTGCAGGTGTTCCTCGGGAGCTACCCGATCACGCCGGCCTCGACGGTGCTCCACGCCTGCAGCCGGCTCAAGGCGTTCGGCGTGACGGCGTACCAGGCGGAGGACGAGATCGCGGGCATCGGCTCGGCGCTCGGCGCGTCGTTCGCGGGGGCGCTCGGCGTGACCAGCACCAGCGGGCCGGGGCTGGCGCTGAAGGCCGAGATCGCCGGCCTCGCGGTGATGGTGGAGTTGCCGCTCCTGATCATCGACGTCCAGCGCGGCGGCCCGTCCACGGGGCTGCCGACGAAGACCGAGCAGGCCGACCTGCTGATGGCGCTGTACGGCCGGCACGGCGAGGCGCCGCTGCCGGTCCTCGCGGCGGCCTCGCCGGCGGACTGCTTCTGGGCCACGATCGAGGCGGCGCGGATCGCGATCAAGTACATGACGCCGGTGATCCTCCTGTCGGAGGGCTACCTCGCGAACGGCTCCGAGCCGTTCCGCATCCCCGGCCCCGACGAGATCCCGCCCGTCCCGGTGGAGCACATGCGCAACCCGCAGCGGTTCGAGGGCACGTACGTCCGCGACGAGGCGACGCTCGCCCGGCCCTGGATCCCCCTCGGGGTCGCCGGGCTCGAGCACCGGGTGGGCGGCCTGGAGAAGGACGACCTCGGCCGCGTGTCGTACGACGCCCTCAACCACCAGCGGATGGTCGGACTGCGCGCGGCCAAGGTTGCCGGGATCGCCGACGACATCCCGCCCGCGAGCCTCGAGGAAGGGGAGCGGGGAGACGACCTCCTCGTCGTCGGCTGGGGCGCGACGTACGGCGCGATCACGCAGGCGGTGCGCGAGGAGCGCGCGCACGGGCGCAAGGTCGCGAGCCTGCACCTGCGCTACCTCAATCCGCTGCCGCGCGGGCTGGGCGATCTGCTGGCGTCGTTCCCGCGCGTGCTCGTCCCCGAGTTGAACATGGGCCAGCTGCTGTGGCTGCTGCAGGCGCGCTACCGCGTCGACGCGATCGGCTACAGCAAGGTGCAGGGCCTGCCGTTCCAGGTCGACGAGATCCGCCAGCGCATCGGCGAGATCCTCGGAACGGCCCGGTGAAGGGAGGAGGCCGACGATGAGCGTTCCCGCGTACACCAAGAAAGACTTCGCCTCCGACCAGGAGATCCGCTGGTGCCCCGGCTGCGGCGACTACGCGATCCTGGCCTCGGCCCAGACCGCGTTCGCCAAGCTCGGCATCCCGCGCGAGAAGTTCGTGATCGTCTCCGGCATCGGCTGCTCCAGCCGGTTCCCGTACTACATGTCGACGTACGGCTTCCACAGCGTCCACGGGCGGGCGCCGGGCATCGCCACCGGCATCAAGCTGGCCAACCCGGACCTGCACGTGTGGGTCATCACCGGCGACGGCGACGCGCTCGCGATCGGCGGGAACCACTTCATCCACGCGATGCGGCGCAACGTGGACCTGAAGATGATGCTGTTCAACAACCGGATCTACGGCCTGACCAAGGGCCAGTCCTCGCCGACCTCCGAGAAGGGCAAGAAGACCGCCTCGACGCCGCTCGGCTCGATCGACCCGCCGTTCAACCCGCTCGCGCTCGCGCTCGGCGCCGGCGCGACGTTCGTGGCGCGCGGCGTGGATCGCTTCGGGCCGCACCTGCAGGGCCTGATCGAACGCGCCGCCGCGCACCGCGGCTCGGCGCTGGTCGAGATCTACCAGAACTGCAACATCTTCAACGACGGCACGTTCACCTACGTCACCGACAAGGACGCCCGCATCGACCACGCGCTGTACCTCGAGCACGGCAAGCCGCTGCGTTTCGGCAAGGACGGCGCGCTCGGGGTGCGGCTCGGCGCTTCGGGCCTGCCGGAGGTCGTGCGCGTGGACGACGTTGGCGACGCGGCCCTCCTGGTCCACGACGAGCGCGCGCCGTCCCCCGGACTGGCGTTCCTCTTGGCCCAGCTCGAGGGGCCGGACTTCCCGGTCGCGCTGGGCGTCCTGCGCGCGGTCGACCGCCCGACGCTGGAGGCCGAGAACACCGCCCAGATCGAGCGCGCCCGGGCCGCCGAGAAGCGGGACCTCGGCGCCCTTTTGCGCGGGACCGACACCTGGGAAGTGCGTTAGGTTCGGTCCACAACCTCAGCCGGTTGTTATAGTGCGTGACAACCGGTGGAGGTTGTGGCCGTGAACGGCTTCGCGCTGGTGGGCGACCTGCAGGCTTCGCGGTTGGCTTCCGACCGCCGCCGGCTCGGCGCGCGCATCGAGAAGGTGCTGCGCGCACTCGGCCGCACGTTCGCCGAGGACTGGCTGGCCCCGCTGGTCACGACGCGCGGGCTGGACGAGGTTTCGGGCCTGCTCCGCCGGCCGGACCACGCCTTCGACGTCGCGGTCGCGCTCAACCTCGAACTCTGGCCGCGGCGGTTTCGCGTGGCGCTGGCCCACGGCGCGATCGACGTCGCGCCCGGCAGCGGCGATGCCTCCGCGATGGACGGCCCCGCGTTCCACGCCGCCGCCGACGCGCTCGAGCGCGCGCGGCGCGACGACCTGGCGCTCGCCGTCGCGCTGCCGGGCCTCGCGCCGGAGGCAGCGGCGCTCGTCGAGGCGCTCGCGCGGATGCACCACGCGGTGGTCTCGGGCTGGTCCCCGCGCATGGCGGCGGTCGTCGCGGCGTACCGCCGGCACGGCACGCAGGCCAAGGTCGCCGACGCGCTCGGCATCACCCAGCAGGCCGTCTCCAAGGCGCTGCGCAGCGCGCGCTGGCCCGAACTCGTCGCGGCGGAGTCCGCGCTGCGGGCCTGGCTCGGCCGCTACGAGCGGCCGCGCTGACGCGGCGCCTCAGAAGCCGGCGACGAGGACGCGCGCGATGCCGGCGACGAGCACCGACCAGACGAAGTTGACCAGCGTGCCGCCGAGGTAGAACCCCGGGTTGCGCTTGATGTCGTCCGAGCGGACCAGCGATTTCGCGGTGAAGATCAGCGCGAGCCCGGTTTCCTCGCCGAGCAGGATCAGCGAGACCGCGATGATGTTCTCGCACTTGCCGATCACGGAACTGGAGTCGAAGCGCGGCCCGGCGCGGTCGCGCGGCGGCAACGGGGGCAGGACCCGTGGCAGCACGAAGAAGCGCACGATCGGCCCGGACAGGCTGACCGCGAGGGCGTACGCCGCGAGCACCACCAGGAGCTTGGCCCAGAGCGCGGTCACCAGCGGGCCGGTGATGAGGTAGACCGGCTCCGAACTGCCGGCGGCGGCGCCGGCCGCCGTGAGAAGGAACATGCAGGGCCTCCCGGGCGCGGACCTTACAACGGTGGACATGACCGGTAAAGCACGAAACGCGCTCGCCGGCGCCCCGCTCCGGTGGCGAAGTGCCGCGGGCATTGACAGGCCGGGGACCCGCCTGTAGCCTCACACGGTTTGCCGCGCGGGGCCGTGCGCGAGGGCGGGTTTCGCCTGCCTTCTCAGGTGCACTGTCGATCGTCGATCGATCGCATGTTCCGGCTGGCGATGAGGAATGAAACGATGCGGACGTTCATGCCCTCGGCGGGGGAGATCCCGCGGAAATGGTGGGTGGTCGACGCGACCGGCATGCCGATCGGCCGGCTGGCCTCCGTCGTCGCCTACCACCTGCGGGGCAAGCACAAGCCGGGCTACACCCCGTTTCTCGACACGGGCGATCACGTGATCGTCGTCAACGCCGAGAAGGCGGTGCTCACCGGGCGCAAGCTCGACCAGAAGACGTACATCCACCACACCGGCCACCCGGGCGGGTTCCGCGAGATCGTCGCCCGCAAGCTGATGGCGACGCGGCCGGAGCGCGCGGTCGAGCACGCGATCCGCGGCATGCTGCCGAAGAACAAGCTCGGCCGGCGGATGTACACCAAGCTGAAGGTGTACCGCGGGGCCGATCACCCGCACCAGGCGCAGAAGCCGCAAGTGCTGTCGGTCGGTCCGGCGAGGAGCGAGCAATGAGCGCGGTGCAGTACTACGGCACGGGCCGGCGCAAGGAAGCCGTCGCACGCGTTTTCCTGCGCCCGGGCACCGGTGTGGTGAAGGTGAACGCCCGTGCGTTCGACGACTACTTCCCGCAGGCGACCCTGCGGATGATGATCCGCCGCCCGCTCGAGCTGACGGAGACGGCGGACAAGCTGGACGTCGTGGCGACGATCACCGGCGGCGGTCTGACCGGCCAGGCCGGGGCGATGCGGCTGGGCATCGCGCGCGCGCTGCTCGAGTTCGACGGCGCCACGCGCCCGGCCCTGAAGGGCGAAGGACTGCTCACCCGCGATGCGCGCGAGGTCGAGCGCAAGAAATACGGCCAGAGGGGTGCGAGGGCCCGCTTCCAGTTCTCGAAGCGCTGATCCCCGTTCTGGCGACAACCCAAGGCGGCGCGGTTCCGGCCCGGAGCGAGGCCGCCTGAATCCGTGGTGGAGGTTTCGTGGACAGCGCGACGTCTGTTTCGCTGCGTGAGCTGCTCGAGGCCGGTGCGCACTTCGGCCACCAGCGCAGCCGCTGGAATCCCCGCATGCGGCCGTACATCTTCGGGCTGCGCGGCGGGGTCTACGTCATCGACCTGCAGAAGACGGTGGTCCTGCTGCAGGAGGCGATGAACTTCCTGCGCGAGCTGACCGCGCAGGGCAAGATCGTCCTGTTCGTCGGCACCAAGCGCCAGGCGCAGGAGATCGTCATCCGCGAGGCGCAGCGCTGCGAGATGTTCTACGTGCACCAGCGCTGGCTCGGCGGGCTGTTGACCAACTGGGCCACCGTGAAGCGCTCGATCGACAAGCTGCGCGACCTCGACAACCTCGAGACCGACCAGCGCTTCTCGCACCTGACGAAGAAAGAACGCCTCAAGCTGACCAAGACCCGCTCGCGCCTGGACAAGGTGCTGGCCGGGATCAAGGAAATGGGGCGGCGACCCGACGCGCTGTTCATCGTCGACACCAGCCGCGAGTACATCGCGGTCCAGGAGGCGAACCGCCTCGGGCTGCCGGTGATCGGGCTGGTCGACACGAACGGCGACCCCACGGTGATCGACTACCCGATCCCGGCCAACGACGACGCGATCCGCTCGATCGAGCTGTTCGCCTCGCGCGCCGCGGACTCGATCCTCGAGGGTCGCAACCAGTGGCGCGCGGCGCGCCCCGAGCGCACCGCCCGCCCGGCGCGCCGCCAGCGCGGCGGCGGCCGCGAGGCCGAGCCGGCGCCGGTTCCCGCCCCCGCGCCGGAACCGGCCGAGGCGCCGCCCGTGGAGCCGGTCGTGGGGCCGAACGTGGTCGGGCGCGCGGAGTCGGACGCCCCGGCCCCCGAAGAGCAGGGTTGACCCAATCCGCACCACCGAGAGGCTCGACATGGCGATTTCCGCGCAAGACGTGAAGAAGCTCCGCGACATGACCGGGGCCGGCATGATGGACTGCAAGGAAGCGCTCAGCGAGACGGCGGGCGACTTCGAGCAGGCGGTGACCTTCCTGCGCAAGAAGGGCCTGGCCAAGGCCGCGAAGAAGGCCGGCCGCGAGACCCGCGAGGGCCTGGTCTCGTCCTACATCCACCCGGGTGACAAGATCGGCGTCCTCATCGAGGTCAACAGCGAGACCGACTTCGTCGCGCGCACGGACGAGTTCAAGGAGCTGGTGCGCAATCTCGCGATGCAGGTTGCCGCGGCCTCGCCGGTCGCGCCGCGCTGGGTGCGCCGCGAGGACGTGGATGCCGCGGTGCTGGACAAGGAGCGCGAGATCGCGCGCGACCAGGCGGTCGCTTCCGGCAAGCCGCCGGCCGCCGTGGAGAAGATCGTCGAGGGCAAGCTGGGCAAGTTCTACGAGGAGAACTGCCTGCTCGAGCAGCCCTACATCCGCGATCCCGAGATGAAGGTGCAGGACGTCGTCAACGCGGTGATCGCCAAGCTCGGCGAGAACATCCAGGTGGCGCGGTTCGTCCGCTTCCAGCTCGGCGAGGGCCAATAGCCGATCGAGGGCCGCCGCGCGCGGCCCGGCGCCGGCCGGCGGCAGGGAGGGGTGCCATGCAAGGGGACGACGGGAACCCCGGTCCCCCCGGTGCGGCGACGCCGCGATTCCGGCGGATCCTGCTCAAGCTCAGCGGCGAGGCGCTGCTCGGCGATCGGCCGTTCGGCATCGATCCGGCGGTCGTCGGGGAGATCGCGCGCGAGGTCGTCGAAGTCCACGCGATGGGCGTCGAGATCGGCCTCGTCATCGGCGGGGGCAACATCTTCCGCGGCGTGGCCGAGTCGGCGCGCTCGGGCGTGGACCGTGTGACCGGCGACCAGATGGGGATGCTGGCGACGGTCATCAACTCGCTCGCGTTCCAGGACGCGCTGGAGAACCTCGGCGTGCCCACGCGCGTGCTCTCGGCGCTGGAGATGCGGCAGGTGGCCGAGCCGTTCATCCGCCGCCGCGCGGTCCGGCACCTGGAGAAGGGCCGGATCGTCATCCTCGCGGCGGGGACCGGCAATCCCTACTTCACGACCGACACCGCCGCCGCCCTGCGCGCGATGGAGTTGCGGGCCGAGGTCCTGCTCAAGGCGACCAAGGTCGACGGGATCTACGACCGCGACCCGGCGAAAGACCCCGCCGCGCAGCTGATCCCGAGCATCAGCTACCGCGACGTCCTGGCCCGGAACCTCGCCGTGATGGACGCCACCGCCGTGTCCTTGTGCATGGACAACCGGCTGCCGATCATCGTGTTCAACCTTCGCCGCCGCGGTAACATCGTCGCCCTGCTTCGCGGTGAGCAGGTCGGCTCGACCGTGACGCCGTGAGGAAACGAGGGAGCTGCCGATGAGCGTTTTGGACGATCTGTTCTCCCGGACCGAAAAGCGGATGGACCAGTCGGTGGAGTCCGTGCGGCGCGAGCTGTCGTCGCTCAGGACCGGCCGCGCCAGCGTCGCGATCCTCGAGAACGTGACGGTCGACTACTACGGCCAGCCGACGCCGATCAACCAGACGTGCAAGCTCACCACGCCCGACGCCTCGACGATCGTGGCGCAACCGTTCGACCCGTCGAGCACCGCCGCGGTCGAGAAGGCGATCCTGACCGCCGACCTCGGCCTGAACCCCGTCACCGACGGCAAGGTGATCCGGATCCCGATCCCGCCGCTGACCGAGGAGCGGCGCAAGCAGCTGACCAAGAAGGTCGGCCAGATCACCGAGGACGGCCGCAACGTCATCCGGCAGGTCCGCCGCGACTCGAACGAGGAGATCAAGAAGCTGGAGAAGGACGGCAAGATCTCCGAGGACGACTCGCGCCGCGGCCTCGAGCGCGTGCAGAAGATCACCGACGACCACATCAAGAAGATCGACGAACTGGCCAAGACGAAGGACAAGGAGCTGCTGGAGTTCTGATGCCCGCCCGCGCGACCGCGATCGTCCTGGGCGCCGGCTCCGGCACCCGGCTCGCGGCCGGCGCGCCGAAAGCGCTGGTGCCGCTCGGCGGGATCCCGCTGGTCCGCTGGTCCGTCGAGACCCTCGCTTCGCTCGCGGGGATCGAGCGCATCGTGCTCGTCGTCCCCCCCGGCGCGGCCGGCGGCGACGTCGCCGCGGCGGCGGGGCTGCGCACGGGCGACGTCGCCGTCCCGGGCGGCGCGCGCCGCCGCGACTCGGTCCTCAACGGTCTGCGCGCCAGCGGCCCGGCGCCCCACGTCCTCGTCCACGACGCCGCGCGGCCTCTCGCCGGCGCGGCGCTGTTCGAGCGCGTGCTCGCCGCGGCGCGCGAGCACGGCGCGGCGGTCCCGGCGCTGCCGCTCGCCGACGCGCTGGTGCGCGAGGACGCGGGCTTCAGCGCCGGCGAGGTGGAACGCGCGGGGCTGCGCGCGGTCCAGACGCCGCAGGGCTTCGAGCGCGCGCTGCTCGGGCGCGCCCACGCCGCCGCGCCCGCCGAATGGGACGCGCTCGATGACGGCGCGATGGTGCGGCGCCTCGGCGAGCGCGTCGCGCTGGTCCCCGGCGATCCCGACAACCTGAAGGTCACGTGGCCCGCGGACGTCGCGCGCGCCGAAGCGGCCCTGCGGGCGCGGGGCGCAGGGGCGGTCGAGCGCCGCGTCGGCTACGGCTGGGACGTCCACCCGCTCCGCGCCGGGCGGAAGTTCGTGCTGGCCGGGATCGTGCTGGACGACGAGTTCGGACCGCACGGCCATTCCGACGGCGACCCGCTGGCGCACGCCGTCGCCGACGCGCTGCTCGGCGCGGCCGCGCTCGGCGACATCGGCCAGCTGTTCCCCGACGACGATCCGCGGTTCGCCGGCCTGCCCGGCCCGGAGCTCCTGGCGCGCACGGTGGCGGTCCTGCGCGAGCACGGGTTCCGGCCGCTGCAGGTCGACGCCGTCCTCGTGCTGGACCGGCCGAAGATCGCGCCCCGTCGCGACGAGGTGCGCGCCGGGCTGGCGCGCGCGCTCGGGCTGCCGCTCGACTCGGTGTCGCTGAAGGGCAAGCGCACCGAGGGGCTCGGCGGCTTGGCGGGCGGCGCCGGCGTGGCCTGCCACGCGGTGGCGACGGTCGCGCGCCCGTGAGCGGCCCGCGCGTGCGCTTCGCGCCGTCGCCGACGGGGCACCTGCACCTCGGCGGCGCCCGGACCGCGCTGGTCAACGTGCTGTTCGCGCGGCGCGAGGGTGGGCGGTTCGTGCTGCGGATCGAGGACACCGACGTCGAGCGCAACGTCCCCGGTGCCGAGCGGTCGCTGGAGGACGACCTGCGCTGGCTCGGCATCGTCCCCGACGAGAGCCCGTCGGCCGGCGGGAGTTACGGGCCGTACCGCCAGTCGGAGCGCTCGGCGCAACACCGCGAGGCTTTCGAGGTGTTGCGGGGTTCGGGCCGCGCCTACCCCTGCTTCTGCCCGGCCGGCGAGCGCAGCGAGTACCGCTGCCCGCGCGGGTGCGCGAACCTGCCGGCGGACGAGGGCGCGCGGCGGATCGCGGCGGGCGAGGCGCACGCGTACCGCTTCCGGCTGATCGACGAAGAGCGCGAGATCGAGGACCTGCTCCACGGCCGCGTGTCGTTCGCCGGCGCGCCGGCGCCCGACCCGGTGCTGCTGCGCCCCGACGGCCACGCGACGTTCCTGTTCGCGGGCGCCGTGGACGACGCCGGCATGGCGATCACGCACGTGATCCGCGGCGAGGACCACCTGCCGAACGCCTGGAAGCAGGCGCAGATCGCCCGGGCGCTCGGCGCCCCCGAGCCGCGCTGGGCGCACCTGCCGCTGATCCTCGGTCCCGACCGCTCGCCCTTGAGCAAGCGGGGCGGCGTCACGTCGATCGGCCGGCTGCGCGAGGCGGGGTTCCCCGCGGAGGCGGTCGTCGTGGCGCTCGCGCACCTCGGCATGGAGGCCCCGGGGATCGAGCCCGGCGCGGACCCCTGGCCCGCGCTCGTGCGCGGCTTCGATCTCGTCCGTGTTTCCACCGCGCCCTCGGTGCACGACGAGGGCCGCCTCGAGCACCTCTCGGCCGCTTGGTTGCGCGCGCTGCCGGCGCGCGCGATCGCGGAGCGCGTCGCCGCGCGGGACGATGTCGCCGCGCTGTTCGGGGCCGCGCCGCCCGCGTCCGGCTGGTGGCCGGACCTCCTCGCGCTGTGCGCCGCGTCGCGCACCACGCTGGCCGAGGCCGTCGCGGGGGCGGCGACGTTCCTGCGGTGGCCGGGGGCGCCGGGCGAGCCGGCGGCGACGCCGGTCCTGCGGGCGTGGCGCGAGGTCTGGCCCGCGGGCGGCCTGCCGGCGGGCGGTTCGCCGTCGCTCGACGAGTTGTCGCGCGAGGTCACGCGCCGCACGGGGGCGCGCCGCGCGGAGTTGTTCCATCCCCTGCGCGTCGCCCTGACCGGCGCCGAACAGGGCCCGGCCCTCTCGCGGCTGGCGCCGCTCCTCGACGCCGCCGCCCGCGGAGCCGAGGTCCGCACACGGGTGGTCCCATGCGCCGAAAGAATCGACCGGGCCCTCGGCTGAGCGCGAAGCCGCGCCGCGAGCGCGGCCGACGGCAGGACGCGGAGCGGGGCGCCTCCCCGCGCCGCCCCGAGCGGCGTGGCCCGCGCGCCGAACCCAAGACCGGTGGCCGGGAGAAGGCCCGTCCCCGCCCGCAGCCGCGCCCGCCAACCCCGCGCCCCGAGCCGGAAGCGATCCACCGTCCCGAGCCGGAGGGGCTGGCCTGCGGCTTCCACGCCGTGCGGACCGCCCTCGAGCAGCACCCGCGCCGCGTCGAGCGCGTGCTGCTCGCGCGCGACCAGCGCGACCACCGGGCGCGGCTGGTCGTGGCGCTCGCGCGCGAGGCGGGCGTCCCGTTCCAGCAGGTCCCGCGCGCGGCGCTGGACCGGCTGGCGGGCGAACTCGCGCACCAGGGGATCGCGGCGCGGCTCGCCGGCGCCGACCTGCTCGAGCAGGACGAACTGATCGAGCGGCTGCCCACCGACGCGATCGCCCTGGCGCTCGACGGGGTCGAGGACCCACGCAACGTCGGCGCGATCCTGCGCAGCGCTGCCGGGCTCGGCGCCCACGGTGTCTTCCTGCCGGTCCACAGGAGCGCCGGGCTCTCGCCGGCGGCCATGAAGACGGCCGCGGGCGGGCTGGACGTCGTCCCCGTCGCCCGCGCCGGCAACCTGAACCGGCTCATCGAGTTGCTCGCCGATCGCGGGCTGACGCCGGTCGCGCTCGATGTTCGCGGCGCTTGCGCCCCGTGGGACGCGCCGCTGGCCGGACCGGTGCTGCTGATCGCCGGGAGCGAGGAGAAGGGGGTCCGGGCCTCGGTCCTCGAGCGCTGCCGGGTGCGGGTCGCGATCCCGACCGCCGCCGCGATCGGGTCGCTCAACGTGTCGGTCGCGGTCGGGATCGTGCTCGCCGAGGCGATGCGGCAGCGAAAATTAGCCGTGCTGACAGCGGGGTCAGGCGACCCGGGACCCGTAAGTCCCGATCCTTGACCACCCCCGGGGCCGATGCTAGTATCCGCGCTTTGCTGGGCTGGCGTAGCTCAGCAGGCAGAGCAGCTGATTTGTAATCAGCGGGTCGGGGGTTCGAATCCCTTCGCCAGCTCCAACATGGAAATTGGCGGGGGAGCGTCCGACCGCTGGCGCTGATCAGGGCGGGCCGCACGGGACCGGATCGGTGGACCTGTGCCCGCCCGAGTTTTGCATGTTGGAGGGGTACCCGAGTGGCCAAAGGGAGCAGACTGTAAATCTGCCGGCGAACGCCTTCGGAGGTTCGAATCCTCCCCCCTCCACCACGGGACGTTGGGACAAGGCGGGAATAGCTCAGTTGGCAGAGCATCAGCCTTCCAAGCTGAGGGTCGCGGGTTCGAGTCCCGTTTCCCGCTCCAGCCCGCAGATCGGCGCCGGAGCGGGGGATGCTCCCGCGGCGGCAAGCAGTTCAGGAGGCATGACCGGGGTTTTGCCCATGTAGCTCAGCAGGTAGAGCACCTCCTTGGTAAGGAGGAGGTCACCAGTTCGAATCTGGTCATGGGCTCCACCGGCGATGCAGATGCTGGGCCGCGGCATGCGGCACGTTGATCGGTTTTCGTAGGGGCCGCCGCAGGCGGCCCGGCAGGGGACCAGGCCGATGGCGAAAGAGAAGTTCGAGCGCACGAAGCCGCACGTGAACGTGGGGACGATCGGTCACGTGGACCACGGGAAGACGACGCTGACGGCGGCGATCACGATG
>JAGOJY010000156.1 GCA_017994815.1 Acidobacteriota bacterium | reverse complement strand
CGTCACCCCACAGGATCCCGTCACCCCACAGGATCCCGTCGCCCCACAGGATCCCGTCGCCCCACAGGACCGCGTCGCCCCACAGGATCCCGTCACCCCACAGGATGCCGTCACCCCACAGGACCGCGTCGTTCCACAGGACCGCGTCGCCCCACAGGATCCCGTCACCCCACAGCACCGCGTCGCCCCACAGCACCGCGTCGGACCAGAGGGCGGTGCTGCCGACGACCGGGTCGCTGCCGTACGTCGCTTCGATGTTCGTGAGCGCGAGGCGCGAGTGCGGTCCGGGATTGAGGACGTACAGCAGCACGCCCTGCTCGGTGCGCGCGACGAGCGGCGAGCTGGTGTTGTAGTGGCGGGCCATGATGAAGGCGTCCGAAAGGTCCAGCGCGGCGTCGACGTCGAGGTAACCCGCGCCGCGCTCGAAGATGTCCACGCCGTCGAGCTTCTCCGCCGAGCGCATCAGCACCGCCTTGAGGGCGTCGTTGGTCGCCGCCGGGTGCCGTTCCAGGAGCAGTGCTGCCGCGCCGGTCACGAACCCGGCCGCCATGCTCGTCCCCGACAGCTCGAGCTGCTTGCCGACGACCTTCTCCGGGTACTGGCTGGCGATCGTGCAGTTGTGGGCCAAGGGGCCGAGCACGCGGTTTCCGGGGGCCACGACGTCCGGCTTCACGACCAGGTCGCCGGCCGACGGTCCGCGGCCGGAGTACGTCGTCACCTCGTCGTCCGCGCGCGCGATCGAGTTGAAGTCGTTCATCGCCCCGACGGTGAGCACCAGCGGGTCGTTGCCCGGGGCGTTGATGGTGAAGCTGCCGTCGCGCCCGCGGTTGCCGGCCGAGGCCACGACGAGGAGGCCGGCCGCCCAGGCCTTGCGCACCGCGATGTTGAGCGGGTCGATGCGGAACGACATGCACGGCGCGTAACCCAGCGACAGGTTGACGATCCGGATGCCGTAGCGGTCCTTGTTGTCGATGACCCAGTCGAGAGCCTGGATCACGCTCGACATGCGGCCCGCACCGCTGTCGTCAAGCGCGCGCAGGATCACGAACTGCGCCTCGGGGGCCATGCCGTCGCGGCCGCCGATGATGCCGGCGATGTGCGTGCCGTGGCCGAAGCCGTCGTGCGCCCGGCCGTTGGCGTCCACGAAGTCGACGCGGGCGCGCACGCGGGACTCGGGCAGGGCCACGCCGGGAGCGAGCCCGGAGTCGATCAGGGCCACGGTCACGCCGCGACCGGTGTGTCCGTTGCGCGCGTAGGCGAGGTCGGCGTTCGTCGCGGGCCGGCCCACGTCCATGCTGGCGTGCAGGGCGCGATCCGGCGAGATCGAGACGACGCGCGGGTCGTCCGCGAGCCGCTCGAGCGTCTGGGGATCGAGTTGCGCCACCAGCGAGGCCATCCGCTCGGAGCGGAAGCCGTGACGCAGGCCGGGCAACAGGTCGGAGACGGTCGCGCCGTCCTGGAGCTGGACGACGACCTGTTGCGCCGAGCCGGGCTGCCGCTGCATCAGCTCGGCGAGGTCGGCGGCAATGCGGGCCTTGCCGTTCGCCCCGAACCCGGGCGCGACGGCGAGGATTGCCGCCAGGAGCGTGGTGATGATCCAGGTGGTGGTCTTCTTGCTGTTCATTGTCCCCTCCGCGTCTCAGGTGGTTCCGCCCTCCCCCAAAGCAAGGGCCGGGCCACGCCCGCGATGGAGACAAGTCTTTTCAAATCAGGAACTTGGCGGTGCGAGACACCGGCCGCGAAAGGTCTCAGCGTGAGACACGCGGACGCGTGAGACGAGGCAAGTCGTTCAACGCCAAGGTCTTGCCCGCAGCGGTCGCTCGCCGCGGGGCGCAGGGCGGTGTCTCATGAGACAGTCGCGAGACATCACCCGTCGCCGTCCAGCGCGGGCAGGTCCACCGCGGCCTCGCCGGACCCGACGACGACTTCGATCGTCCCCAGCACCCGACCCGCCAGCGCCCAGCGCAACCGCAGCCGGCCCGGCGGGAACTGGCCGACCACGAGTTCGCCGGCCCGCATCTCGAAGCGCGCGCCCAGGCGCTCGCCCCAGGACCAGAGGTCCTCGCCGAACTCGTCGAGCAGTTCGAGGCGCGGCTCCACGCCGGCGGCCGCCGCGCGCGCCGCGAGCGCGGCCAGCCCGCCGATGCGCAGGCCCCCGCCCGGCTCGACGCGCAGTTCGAACGACCGCTGCATGTCCGGCCGCGGTTCGATCCACGGGCTGCGCGCGAACGCGGCGCCGGCGACGCCGGCCCACAGGCGGAAGCGCCCCGGCGGCGGCTCGAAGCCGACCTCGCCACCGGGTCCGGTCGCGGTGATCGTGTAGAAATCCCCGCGTTCGATCGCGACCGGCGCGCCCGCGGCCGGTAGTCCGTCGGGACCGGTGACGCGCAGGACCAGCGGCTCCTGGCTCGGCTGCAGCTCGATCTCCAGTGCGCGCTCGCCCGGGACCGTCACCTGCCGCGCGGCCTCGTCGTACCCGTCCGCGCTCGCGCGCAGGGTGATCGCCGCGGCGTCGGGCACGCAGAGCTGGAACGAGCCGTCCGGCCCGGAGACGGTCGTGGCGCCGTCGGTCGCGTCGTCGAGCGGCACGACCGCGCCGCCCGCGGAGGCCGGCACGGACCAGCGCGAGGTCACGTGCCCCGGCGGCGCCGGTTGCGACCAGGCCAACTCGGCCCCCGCGATCGGCGCGCCGGTCTGCGCGTCGAGCACCCAGCCCGACAGCTCGAGCGACGGCAGCGTCAGCTCGACCTCGTCCGACGCGCGCGGCGGGCGCACGAGGCGGAACCGCGCGCGGCACGACTCGCCCCACGCG
>JAGOJY010000028.1 GCA_017994815.1 Acidobacteriota bacterium | reverse complement strand
GCTTCGAGGCCGGCACGCCGAACTTCGCCGACGCCGTCGCGCTCGGCGCGACCGTCGAGTATCTCGACTCGATCGGGATGGCCCGGATCCGCGAGCACGGCGTGTGCCTGGTCGAGTACGCGCTGCAGAGGCTGGCCGAGGTCCCCAGCCTGACCCTGTTCGGGCCGCGCGACCCGCACCTGAGGACCAGCCTGATCGCGTTCGTCGACCGCGACGTCCACCCGCACGACCTGGCGACCATCCTCGACCGGGACGGGATCGCCATCCGGGCCGGCCACCACTGCGCCATGCCGCTCACCCGGCGGCTCGGCGTGCCGGCCACCGCCCGCGCCAGCTTCGGGATTTACAATGTGAAGCACGAGGTGGACGCCCTCGTGCACGCGATCCAGGGGGCGCGGGAGTACCTGGGACATGCCATCTGACGAGCTGGACGACCTGTACCGCGAGACGATCCTCGACCACTACCGGGCGCCGCGCGGGGCCAAGCCCCTGCCCCGGCCGGACCTGGCGGAGGACGGCCTCAACCCGCTGTGCGGCGACGAGGTCACGGTGCAGCTCGCGATGCAGGACGGCCGCATCAGCGACATCTCGGTGCAGTCCCGCGGCTGCTCGATCAGCGTCGCCAGCGGCTCGCTGCTGGCCCAGCAGCTCAAGGGCCTGACCGTGGGCGAGGCCGAGCGTGTCCTCGCGGCGTTCAAGGCCTTGATGCACGGCGACGAGCCGCCGCCCGACGTCGATCTCGGCGACATCGAAGTGCTGGGCGGCGTGCGCAACTTCCCGGTGCGGGTCAAGTGCGCGCTCCTGCCCTGGACGACCCTCGAACAGGCGCTCGCGCGCCTGCCGGAACGACCATGACGACCGAAAACACCCCGCCGAACGCCGCCCCGCAGGACAACGCCCCGGTCACCGCGCAGCGCGTCCTCGACGCCCTCGCGCCGGTGCAGGACCCGGAGCTGCGGCTGGGCGTCGTCGAGCTCGGCCTCGTCTACGACGTGCTGGTGGACGACTCGCAGGCCGTCACGATCAAGATGACGCTGACGACGCCGGCCTGTCCCTACGGGCCGATGCTCTTGAGCGCCGTCCACGAGGTCGCGAGCGAGCTGCCGGGCGTGCGCGACGTCAAGATCGACCTGGTCTGGGACCCGCCGTGGGATCCCACGGTCATGGCCAGCGACGAGGTCAAGGAGCGTCTCGGCCTCTGGTGAGGGGCCCCGTCAGGTCGGGCGGCGCTTCATGTTCTCGATGACGAGTTCGCGGAAGTGCAGGTCGAACAGCTCGTCGCGGTCGCGCGACTTCAGCTCCTCGATCTGCGCCGCGAGCGCCTTGAACGCCTTCTCCCAGTCGGTCATCACGCCCCCGAGACGGGTGCTGTGCTGGCGGATCGCCGCGGGGTCGAGTCCCTCGAGGCACGCGGCGACACCGGCCGGGATCGCGTCGGCGTAGGCCCGTTCCAAAGACATCGGGAACAGCAGCGTCTCGTTCAGCTTCTCGTCGAGCGCGGCGATCGCGCCGGGCTTGCCGTCCAGGCAATCGGTGAAGCGCTGCTGGAGCTGGCGCCGCATCAGGCCCATCACGAGGGTCGAGCCGCGGAACAGCTCCATCCGGATGTCGTCCACGGTCGTCGCGCTGCGCAGCGTGAACAGCAGCAGCAGCCGGGCCAGCGCTTCGAGGGGCCTTTCGTCCGCCGGCAGCGGCGGCGGCGCCGCGCCGGGCCGTGGCGCGTCCTCGATCAGCAGCCGGAGCTGCGTGCGCAGCGCCTCGATGCGCCCGCCGGGTGCCGCCGCCGGCGGCGGAGCTGCCGGCGCCGCGGCGCCCACCCGCAGCCGCGCGAGCTCGGCCTCGGCGGCCGCGAGTTGCTGCCGCAACGCGCCGAGCGAGCCCGCGGCCGGGCCGGCCGCCTGCAGCCGGGCGATCTCGCCGCGCGCGGCGTCGAGCTGCCCGCGCGTGACCTCCAGCTCGTTCGCGCGGTTGGCCAGCTGGGTTTCGAGCACCTGCCGCTGGGCCGCGCCGGCGTGGGCCGCGTCGAGCTGGTGCCGCAGGTTGGTGATCTCGAGCGCGCGGTCGGCGAGCTGTAGCTCGAGCGAGCGCAGCCGTTGGTCGGCATCGCCACGGGCCTCGGCGAGCTGCTGGCGGACGTTCCCCAACTCGGCGAGCTGGCGGCGCACTTCCGGCAACTCGGCCAGCTGCTGGCGCAGCGTCTGCAGCTCCGCATCGCGCTCCTGGACCTGCCGCCGGAGCGCCTCGCGCTCCGTGTCGGCCCGCGATCGCTCGGCGTCGGCTTCCTTCGCGCGTTGCTCGAGCACGAGCGCCTGCCGGGCCAGGCGCTCGCGCTCGGCCTCGCCTTCGCGCGCGCGCGCCACGACGCGTTCGCGCAGTTCGGCCAACACGCGCGCGACGTCCTCGGGGTCGCGCCCGGCCAGCTCGGAGTCGATCGCCTGCGCCAGCGCGCGCCGCCGCTCGGCCTCGCCGCGCTGGGCGTTCGCCTCGCGCGCGGCCACGAGGCGCTCCAGGATCTTCTCGATCGATGCGCTCATCGGCTTCCCCGATCACCACGTCGCAGCGGGTGCTTCACGGCAGCGGCGGGCCGAGGGCCACTTCCGCGGGACCCGGCACGAAGACCGCGCGCCCGGAGTGGCCACCGTCCACGAACACCTCGTACGTTCCCGGCGTCAGCTCGACCGCGAGCCCCTGCCGGCCGGCGGCAATCTCGTGCCGCGACACGTCCCCGCGGGGCCCGACGAGCTGGACCTCGACCGGGCGGGCCGGCGCCCGGTCCAGCGTCAGCCGGACCGTCTGCCGGGACCCGCCGCTCCACCACGGCAGCAGCGCGGCGGCGCAGGCGACCGCGATCACCGCGCCGGCGCCGATCCAGCGCGTGAACCGCCCGCGCCGCTGCCGCAGCGCGGGGAGGCGCGCCGCGAGTTCGCGCGTCCTGCGCCCGAGCAGCGCCGCGTCGGATCCGCGGAACGCCTCGTCGAGGGCGGCGACCGCCGTGGCGAGCCCGGTCGCGCCGCGCTCGTCCGGCTTCGCCGCCGCCAGCGCGGCGCGGCCCGCCGCGAGCAGTTCGTGCGCCTCGAGGCGCAGCGCGATCTCGGCGCGTTCCGGCGGGCGCGGGGTCGCGTCGCCGACCTCCGCGGCCGGCGCCGCGTGCGGCGCCGGTTCCCGCAGCGCCGCTGATGCCGCCCGCGCGCGCTCGCGCAATTGGGCGGCGGACGCGGCGTCGCCGGAAACCTCGGCTCGCCGCAGGGCCGAGACGACCCCGGCCGCGGCGCCGAGCGCGTCGCTGGAGGCATGGACGAGGTGACCCTCGATCTCGCGCTCGAGCTCGACGCGGCAGGCGCGCAGCGGCTCGACCGCCCGCACGCGCGCGGCGGCGAGGCGCTGCGCGGCATCCTCCAGCGCCGAACGGGCCTCGACGAGCCAGCGCAGCGGGTCCTGCCCGGCGCGGGGGCCGCCCGTCCAACGCGCGAGCGCCGACGCGATCGCCGCGTCGCCCACGGCCTGTGCGCGGCCGGACATCTCGGCCAGCTCGGACGCGACGCGAAAGACGGCGTCGCCGCCGGCGGGGGGGTGCCGCAGCGCTGCCTCCGCCGCGCCCGCCGCGCGCTCGGCCCGCTCGACATCGGTCGCCCCCGGCGGTTCCTGCTCGAGCGCGGCCACGAGCCCGGCCAGCGCGGAGCGCAGCGCCGCGGGGGCGCCGGGAGCCTGCGCGAGCGCCGCGAGCCGCGCGCGGGCGGTTCGCGCGCGCTGCTCGTCCGCCTCGCGCGCACCGCGCTGCGCGCGGGCGCCGGCCTCCCCCAGCGCCGCGAGCACGTCGCGCCACGCCGGGTCGTCGTCCGCGCCCCAAGCGCCGAGCACGCGGGCGATCTCGTCCTTCAGGAACTCGGGACCGTCAGGAGCCGCGACCATGGCCGTCCACGGGCAACTCGGAATTTGATACCGTTCCTGCGCGCCGGACCGCTGCGGTCCGCACGCGAAGCGGTGCTACTCTAGCCCATACGACGTGGCCTCGGAACCGGGACGGGAATGACGAGCGGACGTAGCGGCGGAGCGGACGCTGGCGGTCCGGGCGGAGCCCGGGGCGCGATCCGCGTGCCCGAGGTCATCGACGGACGGTACCAGGTCCGGCGCCTGCTCGGACGCGGGGGCCAGGGTTCCGTCTACCTCGCGCACGACCCGAACCTCGACATCGAGGTGGCGGTCAAGGTCCTCACCGGCGACGCGATCACGCCCGAGTTCCTCGAGCGGTTCGCGGTCGAAGCGCGCACCGCGGCGCGGATCGACCACCCCCACGTGGTGCGGGTGTTCGACTTCGAGCCGTCGTACCCCTACATCGTGATGGAGTACTGCGACGGCGGCGACCTGACGCGGGTGATCAAGAGCCGCGGGCGCACGCCGCTCGCCGACGCGCTGCGACTGACCGTGAAGCTCTGCCGCGGGCTCGGCGCGGCGCACGAGCACGCGCCGCCGATCCTGCACCGCGACCTGAAGCCGGGGAACGTCCTGTTCAAGAAGGGCGTGCCGAAGATCGGCGATTTCGGCCTGGCCAAGACGCTCGGGACGTCGGGCGGGCTCACGGCGAGCCGCGGGATCATGGGCACGATCCGCTACATGTCGCCGGAGCAGTGCTTCGACCCGAGCCGGGTCGACCACCGGACCGACCTGTGGGCGCTCGGGGTGATCCTGTACGAAATGCTGTCGTGGAAGCGGCCCTTCGACGACCCGAACGACAGCTTCGTGCAGATCGCGATGAAGATCCGCTTCGAGCCGCCGGCGCAGCTCCCGTTCGAGGTGCCCGCGCCGGTGGCGTCGATCCTGCAACGCGCGCTGGCCCGCGCGCCGGAGGATCGCTTTGCCAGCGCGCGCGAGATGGGCGACGCGATCGAGGCCGCGCTGGACCAGCTCGCCGACGCGGCGACGAGCCTGTTCCCGCCGCCCGGTCAGCGCACGGAGCTGGACGATGCCGCCGCGGAGTGCGCGCAGCTGCTCGAGGCGGGGAAGCCGGAGCAAGCGCACGCCGTGACGCGACACATGGCCGAGCTGGCGCCCCACGATTCGCTGACGCGGTACTGGCGGCTCTCGGCCGAGCCGCGCACCGGCTCGCGCCCGGCCGGCGCCTCGGCCGCCGGTGCCGGCGACTCCGTGCGTTCCCTGATCGATCGGGGCGCGTTCCGCGACGCGCGGCGCCAGATCGGCGAGCTGCTGCGGACCGACGCCGACGACGTTTCGGCGCAGGCCCTGCTCTCCAGCCTGCGCGAGAAGGAGCGGCAGGTTCGCGAGGCGCTCAACGCCGCGTACGCGCGCGCCGACGAGGCGCGCGGGCGCGGCGACCTCGGGCAGGTGCTCGCGATTTGGCAGGAGTTCCACGAGTCGTACGAGGACGTGCCGGAGGGCGCGGCGGAACTGGCCGTGGCGGCGCGCGAACTGGAACTGGAGCTGGCCGCCGCGCAAGCGCCGGCCTCGGCCGCGCCGTCGCCGATCGCCGGGCCGGCCGCTCCCGCGCTCGACGTGGCCCGGGCGGCCGAGGCCGTCGAGGAGGCCGCGGCGTCGCTGGAGCGCGGCGCCGTGCTCGGTGCGCTGGTCGCCGCCGCGGCGGCCGTGCCGTCGGCCGAACGGACTGCCGAGCTGGACGAGGCGTTCCGCGCGGGTGCCGGCGCGCTCGACTCCGGCGAGTCGGCCGACGTGGTGCTCGGGCGGCTGCGCACGGCGCTGGCGGACGCGCAGCGCACGGCGGACGGGCGGCGGTCGCGCTGCGCTTCGCTGCGGCGCGAGTTGGCGGCGGCGGGTGCGCAGCCGGGCGCCCCGGGCGGGGACGTCGATCTCGACGCGGAAGAGCGCCTCGCCGAGGAGCTGCGGGCGGCCCGCGTCGCGGCCGCGTGGTCGCGCGGCGCCCCCGCGCTGGCGCAGGTGGACGCGCGCGCGGGGGCCGGCACGCTGCCCGCCGGCATCGCCGAGCGCGCGGAGGAGCTGCGGCGCGCGGCGCTGGCGGGCGACGTCGACCGCGCGGGCGCGCTGGCCGCCGAGCTGCGCAAGCCGCTCGAGGCGGCGCCGCGGGCTTCCGCGCCGCCGGCGCGACCGCTCGGCGCCGCGCAGAGGAAGTTCAACCAGCGCTACCATCCCGCGGCGCTCGCGGCGTGGGACCGCGCCTGGCGCGAGCTCTCGGCGGAGAAGGACCCCGCGCGTCGCGCGGCGCTCGGGCAGCGGGTCCGCGCCGCGCGCGCGGCGCTGCTGCCGGCGCGGCGCGCCTGGCCGTTCTGGGCCGTGACGGCGGCCCTCGCGCTGGCCGTGCTCGCCGCCGGCACCTTCCTGCGACCCGGCGCGGCCCCGCCCCCCGCGGATTACGCGGTCGGGCTCGTCGCTCCCGACGAGCAGGTCGACGTCGTCGCGGCGACCCGCGACGGGCGGGACTACCCCGCCCTGCGCGGGGCGGTGACGCGACGCGTCGTCCGCCTGCCGGCGGGTCGCTACGCGCTCGAACTGGCGGGTGGGCGCCGGCTCCAGTTCGAGGTGCCCGCGGTCCGCTCGGTCGTGCTGTACGGAACGCTGCCGGACTTCCAGGGCGAGCTGGATCGCGCCGCGCTCGCGGCGGGAGCGCGCCCGTGAAGTGGCCGGGGGCGGTGCTGGCGCTCCTGCTGGCCGCGGCGCTGCCGGCCGCGGCGCAGGTCGGCGACGAGCCGTGGCAGTTCCGCACGCAGAAGGACTGGGACGACGCGCGCAAGGAGTTCGACCCGCGGGAGCTGACGAAGGTCGAGAAGGGACTCTACAGCGACAAGAAAGAGGCGGCGATCGAGGCCCTGCGGATGTTGCGCGAGCTCAAGCAGCACTTCGAGACCGCGATCAAGGAGATCGAGCGCGGCGCCAACCTCGACCACGCGCGGCAGGCGCTGAAGTGGGCGATCGCGCGGCAGCCCGAGCCGGGGTTCATCCAGACCGACAAGGGTGATTTCGCGTATCACCCGTACGTCTACCTGGCGCGGACCTACGTGGCGCGGTCCGAGTACGAGAAGGCGGAGCGCTGCCTCGCGCGCGAGGCCGACCTGGGCACGGGCCGGGCCAAGCAGCTCTACGACAGCCTGTCGGCCGAGGTGCGCGAGCGCCGCGACACCGCGGCCCAGCGCGACGCCGCCGTGGCGTTCGCGCGCTGGGCCGGCGGCGCGGACTCGGGGTTCGACGGCCCGGCGCGCCAGGCCGCGGCCGCGGCGCTGGAGCGGCTCGAGGCCTTGCCCGCGACGCCGCTGCGCGCCGCCATCGAGGAAAACGTCGAGCCGCTGCGCCGGCTGGCCGGGCAGCGGCTGCAGGCGGCGCGGGCCGCGCTCGAGCCGTTCGCGCGGCCGCCGTGGCCGGGCTACCTCGACGCCGACCCCGCCGCCGCCCTCGGCGCGTGCGCGCGCGAGCCCTCGCTGGCGATCCCGAACTGGCGGGCCCAGGTGCAGGCCTGCGACGAGGCGCTGCACGGGTCCAGGTCCGCGCTCGTCGGCAAGCTGTGCGCGCTCGGGCTGTCGAGCAAGCTCCCGCCGCCCGCGTGGTGCGCGGGCCCGGCCTGGCCGGACTGGAACGCGCTGGCGCAGTTCGAGGGCGTTCTCGCCAAGCGGATGGCCGAGCTGAACCAGCCGCGCCCCGTCAAGCCGCGCCCGACGGCCACGCAAGCGGTCACCGAGCCGCCTCCCGTCGCGCCGCCGACCCAGGCGGAGGTCGCGCCGTGGCCCGCGACGGCGCTGCCGCCGCTCAAGGAGGCGTTCGGCCAGCTCGCCGCGGGCGCGCTGGACGGGGCGATCGTGCGACTGCGCGCGGCAGTGGCGGAGGGTGCGTTCGGCCGGGCCAACGGCGCGGCGGCGCTCGCGCGCGGGAGCCTGTCGTACTTCCTGTACCTCAAGCAGCGGGCGACGGACGAGGGTGACGCCGCGCTCCTGCGGCTGCTCGAGCAGGACGCGCAGGCGCAAGCCCGGGCGGCGCTGGCGGAGGACCGCTCGTTCGCACCGTCCCCCGGGCTGTTCCCGGAGGAGTTCCGCGAGTGGTTCCGCGTCGTGACCACATCGAGGTGACGTGCGTTCCGCGACGAGGGAGGGCTGATGCGTGACGAGAGGCGGGGCCCGCGCAGGGATCGCGACCAGGACGGACAGGTGCCGGCGCGCCCGCGCCGCGGCAGCGGGCGGGGTTCGTCGCAGGCGGCCGGCCTCGACTGGGGCGCCGTGGACGACGACGAGGAGGAGCAGGCCCCGCGGCGTCGCGCGCGAAGCACGCGCGAGGAAGAGGACGAGGCCGGCGAGGCGCCGTTGCCGCGCCGGCGGGTGGTCCGCGCCAAGCCGACGCTGATGGACCTCTGCACGCCCGTCTTCGCCTGCGCCGCGCTGTTGCCGCGCGAGGGTGGCTCGTCCGTGCACCCGGCGTACGAGGCGTTCCGCGGCCAGGTGCTCGACGCGCTGCGCCGGATCGAGAGCGAGGGGCCCGAGCACGGCCACGATCCGGCCGACGCCGCCGAGGCGGTGTACGCGCTGTGCATGTTCCTCGACGAGCAGGTCCTCGAGTCGCAGTGGAACGCGAAGGAGCGCTGGGCCGCCGAACCGCTGCACCTGACGCTGCAGAGCGACCCCGAGGGCGGGATCAACTTCTTCCGCCGCATGGAGGAACTCGGCCCGCGGCGCGGCGCGGTCAAGGAGGTCTACCTCGCCTGCCTCGCGATGGGCTTCCGCGGCCGGTACGCGGAACTGGACCCGGCGACGTCGGCGACGCAGCTGGCCGACCTGCGGCAGAAGGCCCTGCGCACGCTGCTGCCGGCGCCGCTGGACAAGGAGCCGACGCTGTTCCCCGACGGGTACCAGGAGGCCGAGCCGATCGCCCAGCAAGGCCCGCCCCTGCCCCGCTGGTGGCTCGGCGTGTCGCTGGCGATCCTGGCCCTCGCGCTGATCGTGTACGTGATCCTGTTCGTGGCCGCCGGCCGGCTCCCGCGGCGCGCGGAACAGGTCGTCGCACCCCTGGCGGGCGCCGTGCTCGCGGTACGCCCGCGGAGCGGCCGGCCATGAAGCGCCTGCTCGCGCTGCTCGTTCCCGCCGCGGCCCTGGCGTTCCTCGCGCTCGCCGCGGCGATCGCCTTCCGCACCGGCCTGCTCAAGGGCGAGGACTGGGCCCCGTTCCTCTGGCCCGCGCTCGTGGCGTTCGCGCTCGCCGCGTTCTCGATCATCGTGCTGGTGCTCGGCCAGACGCGCTGGCTGTTCCCGCTCGGGACCGGCTTCGTGGTCCAGTTCGTCGGCCTGTTGCTCGTCCTGCCCAACCCCCCGTGGGTCACCTGGTGGAAGACGCTGCTGGCGACGCTGATCGCCGTGGTCCTCGTGCTGCTGGTGATGCTGGCGATCTGGCTCGTGGTCGTCCTGCGGGCGCGGCGGCTGGAGCGCAAGCTGACCGAGGGCATGGCCGGCGGCGCGCAGGACCAGGAGGAGCTGGCGAAGATCCGCGCCAACATGGACGAGGCGCTGCGGACGCTGGCCAAGGCCGGCGGGCGCAAGAAGCAGAGCATCTACCTCTTGCCGTGGTTCCTCGTGGTCGGCCGCTCGCAGGGCGGCAAGAGCACCGCGGTCAAGAACTCCGGGCTGACGTTCCCGCTGCGCAAGGACCGCTACAAGGGCGTGGGCGGCACCTCGATCGTCGATTTCTTCTTCACGACGGAGATGGTGTTCCTCGACACCCCCGGGCGCTGGGTCTCCGAGGGCACCGACGAGTCCTCGAAGAAGTCGTGGCAGGAGCTGGTGCACCTGCTGCAGCGCTACCGGGGCCAGCGGCCGATCGACGGCGTGATGGTCGTCGTGCCGGCGAACTTCCTGCTGTCCGAGTCCGAGCAGACGCTGCAGGACGACGCCGCGCGGATCCGCGAGGTCCTCGACCTGATGCAGCAGGAGCTGCACTTCCGCTTCCCGGTGTACCTCCTGGTCAGCAAGTGCGACCTGGTCGAGGG
Source organism: Acidobacteriota bacterium (assembly GCA_017994815.1). GTDB lineage: Bacteria > Acidobacteriota > Polarisedimenticolia > J045 > J045 > JAGOJY01. Next base: position 45,742 of record JAGOJY010000028.1, on the reverse strand, counting down.
CTTCGTCGACTTCTTCCGCAACCTGATGGCGCAGAAGCGGCCCGAGGTCTTCGGCTGGAGCAACCCCGCCCCGGAGCAGGGCGAGCCGCGCCAGGTCGTGGCGACGGCGTTCCGCGGCCTGTGCGCGCGGCTGGACCGGCTGCGGCTGGAGATGCTGGTGCGGGTCGGCCGCACGCGGCAGGCCCGGCGGCTGTTCATGTTCATCGAGGAGTTCAAGCGGCTGCAGGAGCCGTTGGCCACCTTCGCCGACGAGCTGTTCTACGCCGACCCGGTCAAGGACGCCCCGCTGTTCCGGGGTTTCTACTTCACCAGCGGCACGCAGGGCGAAGGCGTGCCGGTCACGGCGGCGATGGCCGGGCTGGCCCAGCAGCTCGGCATCCGCGTCGCCGCCGGCCAGGACGCCGGGGAAGCCGACGAGCCGAAGCGCGCGTACTTCCTCCTGGAGCTGTTCCGCGAGGTGATGGGGCGCGATCGCGGGCTGACCGGGCGGACCGCCGTCCACTGGCTGCTGCAGCGCAAGCGCGTGCTGCTGTACGCCTTCGCCCCGGCGGTGCTGGCGACGCTGCTGCTGCTGTTCAGCGGACTCTCGTTCCTGCTCAACTGGCATGCCTACGACCGGATCGCGCTCAACGCGCCGGCCGCGGCGCGCGCGCTCGACGCCGCGCCGGCGGGCAACCTCGGGCTCGACGTCAACGCCGCGCTGCCGCGCACGCGGGCGCTGATGGACATGCACGTGGACGTCGCCGGTTTCGGCGTGTTCAACCGCATGGGCCTGCGCCGGCCCGGCGCCCTGGACGCGCAGCTGGCGGCGCTGTTCCGCGACCGGTTCCAGCGCCGCGTGCTCCAGCCCACGCTGCAGCAGGCGCAGTCGGCGATCGGCAGCAGCGAACAGATGGTGAGCTGCCAGGCCGCCGTCGAGACGTACCAGAGCGTGGTCTCGCTGGCGATGGGCCGCCGCATCGAGCGGCACGAGGAGATGGAGGCGCTGACCCAGATCTGGCGCGTCAGCGCCGAGATGGCCGCGGAGAACGCCGGCGAGCTGCGGCGGCAGTACGCCTACTACCTGCGCCAGGGCGGCGAGCGGGAACCGGTGCCCGGGTTCTCGCTGGCGCGGGCGGCCGAGGCGATCCGCTCGCGCTGCTCCGACGTCGACGCCCTGTCGCTCTTGAGCCGGTTCGGCGAGTTCCAGGTGTCTTGCTTCAGCGCCACGCAGGCGGCGCAGGTGTTCTCCTGTTTCAGCGAGTTGCGCACGATCGCCGCGGCCGATCCCGGCCGCAACCGGCTGTTCACCGAGCGCTTCAACCAGCTCAAGGACGACCTCGAGACGCTCAAGGAGAGCCGCGTACAGGAGGCCGAGCGCGCGTGGGAGTTGCTGCAGACGCTGCGCGTCGCGCCGGACGAGGGGAACGACTGCCTGCAACGCTTCATGGACCAGACCCTGCCGGGGCTGCGCACTTACGTGACCGCCGCGGAGCAGCGCGCGACCGACTGCCGCGAGTCGCTCAAGACGCTGAGCATCGGCGACCGGGCGGTGGAACTGCAGAACCGGCTGGCGGCGATCCAGGCGCAGCTCAAGTCCGACATGGACGTCGCGGCGCACGGGTTCGAGACGTTCCGCAAGGAAGCCTGCGCCCCGACCCTGCCCGCCGCCGCGCAGACCGATTTCGAACTGTTCCGCAAGTTCGTCGAGCGCTACATCCAGCAGCGCTGCCTCGACGTGCCGATGCCCACGGTGCAGGTCGCGGCGGCGCCCGCGGCGGCGGCCGGCAAGGCGGTGCGCGAGCCGCGCGCCACCGGCAGGGTCGCCCCCCGCGGAGGAGGGCTGATCGTCGCCGGCGCTTCGTACGGGCGCGAGTTCACCGCCGAAGGCTGGCAGGAGCGGAAGGGCGCGTGGGACCAGCAGCTCGCGGCGGCCGAGGGACTCGACCGCGCGGCGCGGGCGAGCGTCGGGGCGACCGTCCGCTCCGAGGTCTCGGCCTACGGCGGCCGCTTCGCCACCCAGTGGAACGGGTACCTGCGCGCGCTGCGGGTCAACACCTCGCGCGGCGCGGCCCCGGTGCTGCTCGCCTCGCTGGCGACCAGCCCCGAGTGGAACGAGGCGCTCGCACCCGCGGCGATGGCGGCGCGGGCCGTCAGCTCCGCCCCCAGCCCGCCGTTCGACGCCATCGGGCCGCAGGTCGACTCGCTCGCGCGGCTCGACGGGTTCATCAACACGCGGCTGGTCGAGTACCAGGCGATGCTGGCGGAGCTCGGCGACTCGCTGGCCCTGGCCGATCGCGACCCGGTCGCCCGCCAGGCGTTCCGCGACGCGTGGCAGTCGGGACAACCGGAGAACGCGCTGGTGAAGCTCAAGCGCTGGGCGCAGATGAACGCCGGCCCGGGCCTGGCCTCGGGCAACCTGCAGGGGCTGTTCCTGCAGCCGGTGCAGATCGCCGAGACGTACCTCGGCACGGCCTCGCAGTCGGGCGACCGGCTGTGGACCGACGTCCAGCAGCTGTACGGCGAGCGGCTCGCCGGCCGCTTCCCGTTCTCGCCGGAGGCCGGCGACAACGTCGCCGACCCGGAGGCGGTCAAGGCGGTGTTCGGGGCCAAGGGCGGGCTGGTCACGGCGCTGCGGCAGGGCGGCAGCTCGCTCGGGGCCGAGGCCCAGGACTGGCTGCGGCGCGCCGAGGCGATCTCCGAGGCGCTGTTCGTACCCCGCACCGACCAGCCGCGGCCACTCAAGCTCTCGTTCGACGTCGAGTCGGTGGCGTTCGACCCGAAGAAGCTGCAGGACGACCTGCGCGTGGACCGCGTGCTGTTCGGCCTCGCCGACCAGACCTACGCGTGGGACCGCGAGAACCCCGACGCCGCGCCGGTCTCGGTGCCGCTGTTCGAGGGCAGCGCACCGACGGCCAAGGTGACCGTCTTCATCGCCGAGAAGAAGGCGCTCGGCCGCGGCTGGAAGGACCCCGAGCCGCAGTCCCCGCCCGCCGCCCAGCGCAGCGGCGCCTGGGCGCCCCTGCAGATGATCGCCGCGAAGTACAAGCCCGAGAGCGACGACAGCGTGACCTGGACGGTCAGCGCGCCCTACCGCGAGGGGCAGAAGGAAAAGGGAAAGATGCAGCTGACGATCAAGGTGCGTGGCGAGGGGGTCGCCGCGCTGTTGGACCTCGTGAAGCGCGGGCTGCCCGAGCCCCCGCCCGCCTCGCGGTGACGGCGATGCAGGCCGGCGGGCTGCGCATCGGCTGCTTCGGCAAGATCCGCTCGGCGCGCGATTACGTGCGCCTGAACGCCAGCCTGCCCACCGCGGCGGCGCTCGTCGCGTGGATCGAGCAGGGGCGGCAGGACATGCTCGAGCGCACGGACGCGAGCCACGGCGCGTTCGGCAACGAGACCGCGCGGCGGCGGATCGCGTTCGGCCTGCCCGGGTCGTCGGAGCTGCTCGCGGGCGTGATCCGGCCCAGCACGGACGAGGGCGGGCTCCGCGAATTCCCGTTCGCGGCGTTCACGTGCTTCCCGCGGCGGGCGTTCGCGCGCGGCTACTACCTGCTGCCGCTCGCGCTCGGCCGCGTGTGGGACGTCCTCGACGACGCGTGGGACGCCCTGACGGGGGCGGCGGGCCCGGCCGCCTTCCGCGAGTTGGCGGACGGCTTGCTCTGCCCCGCTCCGGACGACCCGGACGCCCTGGCCACCCGCTACCGGGCCTCGCTGCAGGACGAGGTAGGCTGGGCCGGCTCGGTCGAGCTCACGCGCCCTTTCGGCGCGCAGGGGCCGGTGAGCGCGCCGGTTTCGCGGGACCTCGAGCAGGCCTGTTTCGACGCGACGTTCTGGATCGACTACCTCGACAAGCTCCGCGACGCCCGCGGCCGCGAGCCGGCGGTATTCATCGACTCCACGCCCAACTGCGCCGTGCGCCTCGCCGATTTCGCCGCCGGGCTGCGCCCCGAGGACTACGGCTACCTGATGGGCTGCTCCGCGACCGAGCCGCCCCCGGTCGCTTCCCCCGCCGCCCCGCCGCGCCCGACGTTCGCCCAGCTCCTCGGCTCGGGCCGCTGAGGGGGCTCTGGCGCGCGGGCAGGAGGCGGGCGCTCCGAGTGGCGTCTGCCGCGCATGCATGCATTGTGCGCGGGCGACACTTTCTGGCCGGCCTACGGATGCGACGAGCGCCCGATGACGGCTGTTCCTTCGTTCGAATCGGCGTTGCCGCGAGCGTCGTAACTGGTGCGATGTCGGGCGACTGTGTCGCAGAGTGCATGCACAAGAGCGAGTGCTGCGTGTCAGTCACCGACGGGTCGACGTGGAGCATACCTCCTGGAGACGCGAGCTATCGTCTGTTCTGGTAACGGAGCGATGTGCATGGACAACGCGGAAGGCGACAGTGTTGAGAGCGCGGTCGTGGAATTCGTTGGTGAACGATTGCCTCTGCGCCGTCGCCCGGGTCTCGATGCGCCCCTTCGTGATCTTGGCGATGGGGTGGGTGTCGATGGGTTCGACGCCTGGGTGCTCATGCAGGAGTTTGCTAGTAGGTTCAGCGTGGACATGTCGTCCTTCAAATTCGCTGAGTATTTCGGGTCAGATACAGGATGTCTTGTCGCTATTCCATTCTGGTCTCTGCGCCACTGGCTGAAGCTCGACCGCCCGTTGAAGACACTGACTGTGGGTGAGCTGGTCGAGGCTGCGCGAGCGGGCGCATGGCCCGCTGACGAGCGAGAGGAGTGAATAGTCTGCAGCGGCCAAGAGGGGATAAGCCGGGGGATAAGCGGTGCAAACCACATTTTCGGCGCGGGGCGAAGGGTAGCGTTGGGCGTGGTGGCTCGAGGACGAGACCCGTGAAGAGGTCGCGGTCGCAGCGGAACGAGGTCCGTGTGACCATCGGCGTCACCGGCCGGCTGCAGGCGCTATCGGCGGGCAACCTGGTCCGGACATGGACCGAGAACGACCGGACCTTCTACCGTTACCGGACCTCGTGACCGGTGCCGCGCGCCACGTTCTATGTCGGCGAATTCAAGCGCACTTTCGGCGGAGCCGACGGGATGGCCGTCGAGATGTACGTCGACAAAGCCGACGTGGATTCGATGCGCAATTCGAGTACGCGCAGACCGAGATCTCCAACGCGCTGCGGGTGTTCCGCCGGTTGTTCCTGCCGCTGGACCTGCCCGCGTTCTGGGCAGTCAGCACGTCGACTTTCCACGGCCGCGGGTTCCAGGGGGTCCTGCTGCTGGGCGGCTACGCGGGCTTCCGCAGCGACTACTCGTCTCTCGACGCGTTTCGCGCGCACGAGGTCGCGCACCAGTGGTGGGGCAACGCCGTGTACGTGCGGGACTGGCCCCGCGACCGCTGGATCACGGAATCTTTCGCGGAAATCGCCGCGATGAAGTACTAACCACCTGCGCTTCGAAAAGCCCTCACAGTGGCGCGCGAGCATGGAGCGCGAGTGGTACCTGCCCGAGACGCGCCGGCCGAAGGCCGTTCGCGGGCTGCTGACCGGCGAGACGTTGAAGGTTGCCGAGTACGAAATGGCACCCCTGAGCCTGGGCGGGCCGAAGGTCTACACGAAGGGCCCCTTGGTCCTTTACGGCGTAACCCAACGTAGTCGCGACGACCAGCATTACAATACATTGGTCAGTGTGAGACATCGACGGGCTCCAGATGCAAGCCGCGGAGATTCAGTTGCTCGATTGCGCGATATGCTGCTGACGTTAAGAACGTAAACGGCCGTGCCGGACGGGGCGGGTGCGCAGGTCCAGCAGTTTCCCAGCTATACAAGGCACCCCTCGAGTGCGTGTCCCTGAGTGCATATTCAGGATAGACAATCTGGAATCGAGCAGGGTTCAGATAGACCCCGTTCCGCAAGCAACGAGAGCATGAACCCTCGCGAATGATCATCGATTCAGGCGACATCGGCGGAAGGACGGAAGCTCCCACGATCTGCCACCACTCCAGAGGCTGACCGGTCGACAAGCTGTACGCGGGACGGACGCACTTGCCGAAACCGGCTTTCGCGAGTGCGATCGCGACGGGCTCGGACACGAGCAACTCCTCACGGTCCGTGGTCATGGCTGAAGCACGCAATCTCGGCTTGGGGGTCATGTGGAGCGATCCAATCTGGTTTGCTCCGCTTCCGCACACGGGACAGGCTTGCGAGTAATCGTACTCGGCCTTGACATTGTAACTATCACTGGAAATTCCTGGCGTGAACGGGCTCGAGGCAAACAGGAGCAGCGCGGATCGCAATTCAGCGCGTGAGTAGCTACGCTCTTCCGTTGTGGTGTGTCGAACTCCGCTCGCTTGCAGGGCCGAGAAAACCTCCAGTGCTCTCGGATCGGTGCCGTCGACACTGGTGACGATCGTAGTCGGAATACTGCGGTTGATTACATGCAGGCCTAGGCGGTCCAGTAATGCGAGTACCGTTGTATGGGCGCCAGCCGCCTCCGGGGCGATTTGGATGCGGAGGACACGCTTCATGGCTCAAAGTGACTCCCAATGGCGTCCAGCCACCCTGGATGATCCCTGTACACGTTTTGGTGCGAGTTCCACACTTGCTGTAGCGCGCTGTCCTGCCGGGCCGCAACTCGTGCTGCAGTGTGCTCGTCAGCCGCAAGTGCTCTGCTCTAGGCAAGACGACAGATGGAATGTCCGGAATCAGATGTGCGTCGCCCCACCTTCTAGCGTGTCGCGCCTCGATTAGCTTGTGCGCCTCGTACACGTGCGACCTTTGGTTGGTCCCCTCGCTTCATCATACCCCAGAATCTTCTCGGTATAGCGAAATGCCTGCGTCGCACGTCGACCGATCCGGGCGACCCCAACCGCCGTCCCGGCGATCGGTATCGCCGCTGCGGCGGAGATGGCGGCCTCTTTATACTCGCCCTGAATGAGGTAGACGGCTGCATTGGTCAGATCGGCGATCTCTCCTAGTCCCGACCGACCTGCCGCTCTGCGCGAACGTCGCCGGGCTCTCGCTCCACGCCGCCGTCGCCGTGCCGGCCCACGACCGCCAGCGCCTCGAGCGTCTCTGCCGCTGCGTCGCCCGCCCCGCACTCGCCGCCGAGCGCCTCGCGCGCCTCGACGACGGTCGCCTGCTCTACCAACTCAAGCGCCGCTGGCGCGACGGCACCTCCGCCCTCCTGTTCCAGCCCCACGAACGCTCGCGAGCTGTTTATGTAGAACTGCTTGCCATAGAACATGAATCAGGGCTACTCACAGAGTTGCAGACCCTCCCTACTACGGAGGATCTCTGGAAGGCCGCGCACTCTGGAGATTCTCGGTTCGACCTGTACCACGCCCTGGAGGTCAGGCGCCTGGGGGTGTTTGGGACTACACCAAGGATAAGAACAGAACTTCCGCTGCAGAGAGTTGGCCGGGCCGACGTGCTAACAGCGATCTATGCTGTTTTGACCGACTTGCGGAGGCACACGAGGGAGAGCTGATTGCCCGACGACCTTCCCGCCCAGTTCGGCGAGTCCGTGTTCGAGCTGCGTCGCGCTCGGTGAGCCAGATGTCAGGTCTTCAAACTCCCGCCCAGTCTGGTTGGATAACGGTAAGCGGTCAAAGCTTCGTTCACACGATCCTGAGCCAGTTCGTGCCGTCGAAGCTGAGGATCGTCTTCGGGGCGACCGACCACAAGACGCGGCCGTCCGTGGAGAGCGAGAAGAACTCGTCTGCGATCGACGTCGCCTCCGGGACCACCCGCAGTCCGCCGTCCGTCAGTTCGAGAAGCAGGCGGAAGCCCGCGATGAAGATACGTTCCTTGAACGAGAGGATGCTCCACAGATCATCCTGGATGCCGTTCGAGGGAATTACCTCCCAGCTATCGTGCCGGCCGCGGACGATCACCCCACCCTGCCCGCAGGCGTAGACCAATCCATCGGCTCCGCAACACAGGCCCGAGAGGACGAGGTTCGTCGGGGAATCGAGCTGGGTCCATGCCTTGCCGTCGAATCTCCAGATCTCCCCTTCCCAACCCGCCGCGTAAATCTCGCGTTCCTCGAATCCGGCAATGGCCTCGAAGCCGTGGATCGTCGGCGCGGCCACGGGCACCAGCATCCCGCCGTGGACCGGCCCCCACGTGCCCTGCGGGCTGCGGGAGTAGACTTGGCGTCGCATGCCTGTCGCGTATGTGTTCGAGCCGATGCACCTGACAGCGCGCAACGGCACGATCATGCCGGTCTCCCGTTCGACGGGCGCCATGTCCTCCATTTGCAGAACGCCGGGCCCGGCGATGACAGCCTGCCCCGTTTCCCCGACGGCGATCACGCCCGGATGCGGCGTTCGCAGCACGTCGACGCCGACGATGTTCCAGGGAACTCCGGCGATCTTCTGGAAAACGCCGCCATCCCACTGCAGCAGCACGCCATGCGGCGTCCGTTGCTCGGAGAACTCGTCGATGACCATCGTCACGTACGCGAGATCCGGCTCGCGCACGGCACCGTGGACGAAGGACATTCGAGCCGTGATCGGATTGGCCATCTGCCGTCCCTACCGGACCGGAATCCAGCCGCCGCCGATGCCGAAGTCCGGCAGATCGGGCGGTCCGTAACCGGTCTCCGATTTCAGGTCGAAAGCGGGAGATTCCCGCATCGCCCTGTCGAGGGAATTCCGCTCCGCGAACTCCACGTTCGCGGTCTCGGTGCTGCCGCACGTCACGGCCTTGATCTTCGTGTTGTCGTCGATGCCGCATTGGTTGTGGTAGTTGTCGAGCTGGGCGTTGATGCAGGCCGGGCTGCAGAACGAAAGCGGGAACGTCTTCATCATGGCCCGGTTGGCGTTCTCCTTGGCCTGGGCATAGGTCTGCGCCTTGACCTTGCGTTTCTGGACCTTGCCATCCAAGAAGAAGTCCAGTTCCTCCTCGGGCGCCGCGGCGTTCATCGAACTCTGCAGCGTGTGCATGAAGCCGTGCGTTCCGACCGTGTTCGTCACGCCCTCGGCGCACACGCACGGTGCTCGGTGCTCGTTGTACGCCGGCTCCCCGCGTTTCAGCGCCGCCAGCGGGCCGAATCCGTCGACCGCGTCACCCTTGTTCTTCGGCCCCCGCCCGGTTTCGAACAGCGCGCTGGCTTCGACGAGGTGGTGCGGCGTCTGCCCGGGACAGCAGCCGGTCTTGTCCTTGTCATACTGCTGCAATTGGCACCGGCGGGCCCGCAGGCAGGCTTCGGCCTCCGCGCGGTCGGCGGAGGCCAAGACCTCGGCGCGGTTCTGAACCGTCCCCAACGAAGTCTGGAACTCCACGTCGAATGCACGCCCGAGCTTCTTCGTCAGGCCAGCATCCGCGCAGACGTCCCGGCCATCCGTCTTGTTCGGCTTGTAGTCCTTGCACGCCTCTTTTTCACGCTTCATCTCATCGGCGCACGGCCCCGTGCCGGCATCGACGGACGCCTTGTCCAGGTATGGCCAAACCGGCGTGTCGCCCGGGAAGCTCGCGTGGTTGTGAGTCGTGAGATCGAGATTGCGGACGACGTTCTGGCCTTCCACCTTGACGTCCATCGACCAGGCGTTGAAGTAGACCTTCCCCGTGTTCTGACTGGTCAGGATCCCCTTTTTGGGAGCGCTCCCGGCTTCGTCCCCCGTGCTCTTCTTGAAGTAGGACTTGTTCTTTTGCATGACTTCCTTGCCCGAGATCTTGACGTTCTTGCTACCTTCGGTCGTGTCCCGGGCGAAGCCGGTGTTCGGGTAAGGGATCGGCACGCCGGGCGGGGTGGCGGGCGTTTGCGGCGGTGTGAAGCAGACGTCCGGGAACGCGCAGACCGACTTGCCATCGGCCGCCTTGCAGGCGACCTCCATCCCGTTGGCGTAGACCTCGTTGGCCATCAGTTCTGACTCCGATCGGGGCGGCGCAGGATGAGGGCGGCGCGCTCGGGTCCTTCGGCCGAGAAATGGCAGAGCACACCGGGCCCGGGGGCGTAGGCGTTGCGCGAGGCCGCCAGCGCGACGCCGAGCACGACGGGAAGGGCAGCGGCGCCGACCTCGCCGATGCAGTCGGCCGGGTGCCAGAGTTCGAAGGTCTCCTTCCGCTGTCGGACGGTGCGTGTCAGCGCCAGCGCGGCCTCCTTGAAGCGCTGCTGCTCGCCGCTGATGTCGGTGAGCCGGTAATCCACCGCTTCCCAGCCAACGTTCGCCGCCGTGAACGCCGCGCGGAACGCGTCGGCCAGCCCGTCGGCCCGGAGCGGGCGTTCGGGGTCTTCGGCCGAGGGCTCGCGACCGAAGCCGATCCCCACGCACAGGAGCGAGTCGGTGTTGGGCGCGGGACCGGCGGCCACGAGCACCGCGGCACCCGCCTCGCCCGGAATCAACCCGTCCGAGTTCGCGGCCGTCAGGAGGCGACGATCATGGTCCAGCGCCGCGAGCGCTCCCGCGGTCAGCAGCGAATCGACCCCGGCCACGATGACGTGCCGCATGCCGTGGGCGAGTAGCTCCGCGGCGTGCTCGACGGCGCGGGCACCGCCGATGCGCCCGCCTGCGAACACCCGTGAGTCCGCGGAGAACGTTAGCGACAGCGCGCTCTCGACGGCTGACAGGAACCTCGATCCGTCGATCTCGATGCCCCCGCGGCGCTCGGCCTCCGCGACGCACAGCAGCAGCGCCGTGGTCCCGGGGCGCACCTCGCGGTTGCGGTGGAGGCACTCGGCGATCGCGGGGACCACCAGCCGCAGGAGCTTCTCCGGGCCGCGCCAGCCCTCGTCGAACGGGACTTCCGCACCCATCAGCCAGCGGCCGGCGAACATGAAGCGCGTTTCGGCGAAGCCGGTGATGCCGGCGCGGATCGCGGCGCAGCTCGCGGCCGCGTTGAAGCCGACCGGCGTCACCATGCCGGCGTCGAGGATCGCGAGCGGCTTCATCCGGCCGCCTCGCGCCGCTCGCGCACGAGCGCGGCGAGGCTCGGGTAGTACGTTTTGCCGAGATCGCGCGCGCGGTACCAGGCGGCGGGCATCCGCCCGACGACGACCTGCCGGACGTCGAAGATGTTCCGCCGCAGCGGGAGCGACGCGCGGCCGACGAGCACGAGCCGCTGCCGGTCGGGCTCGATCACGATCGTGTCCACCGCGGCGCGCTCGATCGTGCGTTCCCAGTCCGCGCCGGTGAACTCGAGCGGGACCTCGAGCGCCGGGAGCGTGAAGGCGAGCCGCCCGTCCGGCGTCAGGTTCAACAGCTCGACCTTTTCCCCGCCGACGGGGAAGTCGATCTGCTGGTCGGGCGGTGCGCACTGGTGATAGCGGTCGTCGAAATCGCGCGGCAGGAACGGCGCGGTGTTCGCGAGCCAGGCGTCGTCGTAGGTCCCGGCGAACCGCGGCCGCGGCGGCCACGAGCGGCCGATCGGACCGAAGGACATCGGCCGGTACGGCCCGCTCGGCGCGGAAATCGGCTTGCCGGTTTCCTCGGTGTTCGGCAGGGGCCGGCCGTCGAGCTCCTTGCCCCGGCGGCGCGGGTTGTGGCCGACGCCGGCCGGGTTCGCGAGGCAGGCGTCGACCTTGTCCGGGTCGCTGTCGTCCACGCCGCCGTAGGCGCGGTCGTACGAGATCGGCATCACGGTGAACGGGCGCGGCCGGGTCGGCTTCTGGCCCAGCGCCATCGCGCTCCAGACGCGGTCGCCGACGACGTCGAAGGACTTCTTCATCGCGCCGGCCTGCAGCGAGACCGTGACGCGCTCGGCGGGGCGCCCGCCGGGCGCGTAGGCGCTCCCGAGCAGGAGCACGTCGCACTTCGGCTTGCGCAGGGCGAAGTCGCTCTCGTGCACCGGCGCGGAGCGCCCGGGCTCGCCGGTGAACGTGTCGGCCAGCACGAGCGGCACCTGCTCGCCGGCCGGCGTGGGCTCGCCGCCGCCCGGCGGGATCGAGTACGTCGCCTTCACGACGACCAGAAGGTGCTCGCGGGCGTCGGGGTCGATGCCGAGCGTGTAGCCGGCAGCGATCCGGGTCGCGTTGAGCAGCTGCATCGCCCTACCCCGCGGCCGCGAGCGCGCGCCGCTGGCGCGAGCCGCGCGCGCGGACCTCGAATGACGGGACACCCGGCTGCAGGAGCGCCAGCTCCAGCGCCGCCGCCGCGCGCTGGCGCTGGAACCCGGCCCGCAGCGCGTCGCGTGCGGCGTCGGGCGAGACCGGCTGGCCGAGGAGGTGGCGCTTGCCGGGCGCGAAGCGAGCCTGGATTTCGCTCCAGCGCTTCGCGACCAGCTCCGGGTCGGGCCACGGCAGGTCCTCGTCGGGATCGAGCGCGACGTCCTCGTCATCCGCCGTGTCCGCGGGACCGGCGCGGAACCCCTCGGGCGGATCGCGTTCCAGGTCGTCGTGGGCCAGGTCGACGCCGGTCACCATCGAGAACGCCTCGCCCGCCACCCGCGCCAGCTCGTCCTGCGCCATCCAGGGGAACAGCGCCGGGACCAGCTCCGGCAGGCCGATCATGCCGACCGACCGGGCCGCGAGCGTCCGCGTCGCCGCGTCCTGCGCCAGGCGCTCCGCCAGCGCGCGCGCCGCGGACGGGGCGAGCACGCGCGAAAGCGTCCCCAGCGCGCGGGGAGCGTCCGCGCCGCCCCGATCGACGGCGGCCTCGAGTTCCCAGGCGACCTGCGGGTCGCGCGAGCCGAGCCGCGCGGCGGCGAGCGCGGCCTCCAGCCGGCACGGAGCGTCGCCGTCGGCGAGCCCGCGCGCGACGTGGCGCAGGAGGTCGGCGCGCCCCAGTTCCCCGGCCGAGCGCAGGGCGCGGGCGCGGGCCGGCGGGTCGGGCGACTGCAGCAGTTCCGCGAGCCGGCCGCCGGGATCGATCCGGTGCGCGGCGGCCGCGGCCAGGCCGAGGCGCTGCAACAGGGCCTGTGCCGCCGCGAGCCAACCGCGGATCTCGCGCTCGACGAGCGCCGGTTCGCACCAGCCGACAGCCGACACCAGGGCGCGGGCGAGCGGCGGCGCGGTCAGCGCGGCGGCGAGCACCTGCTCGCGGCGCCCGGCGTCCCCGGCAGCGAACGCCAGCGCCGCGGCGGTGAACGTCTCCCCCGGCTCGCCCAGCTCGAGCGCCCGCGCGCACAGCCGCCACCCGTGGTCCCCGGCGATGCGCAGGCCGTCGAGGTGCGCCTCGACGCGCTCGTCCAGCCGCGCGATGTCGGCCAGCCGGAAGTGCGGTGCGCGGTTGACGGCCTCGTCGCGCAGCAGCCACAGGAACGCGGCGCCCTCGGCGTGCTGCTCGACCACGGCCTCGTTGATCCGGGCCGAGATCCCGAGGGGGTCGAAGGTCGCCGCGGCCACGGGCACCGCTCCTCAGTTCAGCTGGATCGAGCCACCGTAGATCCGGTTCACGCCGGTCGAGCGGCTCGACAGGTAAGCGCCGCGGATCAGCACCTTGCCCGAGCGCGTCAGCGTGATGCTCGACTTGCCGCAGCGCAGCACGACCTCCTTCTCGGCCGACAACTCGACCGTCTCGCCGTCGATCACGACGCGCCGACCGGACGGCGCGGCCGCCGGCGCCTGCTCCAGCCGGCCAATGACGAACGGGCGCCGCGGGTCGCCGTTCTCGAACATCACCGCCACCTCGCGCCCGGCGTCGGCCGCGCCGAGCGGCACGAGCGAGCGGCCGGCGACCGCGCCGCTGCCGTCCCCGTAGCGCAGGCCGGCGGCGCCGTCCGGCCCGACGTGCGTCACGACGGCGACAACGACACCCTCGATGCGCCGCGGTTGCTCGTTGGTGAGGTCCAGCTCCGGCAACGGGTGCACTGCCATGGCGCTCCCTCCGGCCCGGGTCCCGCGTCAGTTCTCCAGGATCTTCCGGGCCTTCATCGTGATGTTGCCCGACCCCTTGACGTTGATGTTCTTGCCGTCGATCGTGATGTCGCCGTTCTTCTTCAGCGTGATCGAGGCGCTGCCGGTCTTGATCAGCACCTCGTCCTCGGCGGTGATCGAGACCTTCTTCGCCCGCAGCGTGAACTCCTTGGTCACGGTCTCGGCGTGGGCCCCCGAGACCGCCTCGGTCAGGTCCTTGGCCACGCTGACGGACTTGGCCCCGCCGACCTCCTCGGCGGAGTTCGAGCCGACGGACACGCTCTTCGACGTGCCGATCGTCTCTTCCTTGGAGAGCCCGATCGTCTGGACCTTGGCCGCGCCGACCGTCTCGGTGAAGACCGCGCCGATCGTCAGCTCCATCGCCGCGCCGACCGTCTCGGCGTAGTTGATCCCGACGGTTTCGGTCAGCAGCTGCGCGATCGTGATCGTCATGTTGGCGCCGATCGTCTCGCCGTGGGACCCGCCGACCGCGAGCGTCTTGTTCGCGGCGATCGTCTCGTCGTGGTTGGCCCCGACCGTCATCGTCTTGTTGGCGCCGATGTTCTCCACGTGGTCGACGCCGACGGTGATGCTCTTGTTGTTGTCGATCGCCTCGGACTTGTCGTGGCCGACGTGCAGCGAGCGGTCGTGGCCGACGTCCTCGCTGCGATCGTTCTCGGTGATGTTGGTGTGGTTCTTCTCCGCGTGCAGGTACAGCTCCTCGCTGCCCTTCTTGTCCTCGAAGCGGATCTCGTTGAAGTTGTCCGGCGAGCCGCCCTTGCTGCTGCGGGACTTGATCCCGCTCTGCGTCTGGTTGGCCGGCAGCCCGTAGGGTGGCATCTGGTCGGCGTTGTAGACACGCCCGGTGACGATCGGCTGGTCCGGGTCGCCCTCGAGGAAGTCGACGATGACTTCCTGGCCGATGCGCGGGATCTGGATCCCGCCCCAGGCCTTGCCGGCCCAGACGCTGACCACGCGGACCCAGCACGAGGAGTTCTCATCGCCGTGGCCCAGCCGGTCCCAGTGGAACTTGACCTTGACCCGGCCGAACTTGTCGGTCCAGATCTCCTCGCCCGACTTCCCGACCACGATCGCGGTCTGGGGGCCCTGCACCACGGGCCTGGGCGTCAGCCGCGCCGGCCGGAACGGTTGCTTGCTGTCGATCGCGGTGAACGAGCAGGCGTACGTCGGATCGGTCGCGGTCCCGCCGGACAGGAACTCCGGGTTCGCCAGCTCGTGCCGGACCTTGGTCGCGAGGTACTCGCGGTTCTGGTCGTCGCGCGGGTGGCCGACCAGCTTGAACAGCCCGCCGGCCGTCATCCCGCGCACCGGGCCCTCGCCGCGCACCAGCTCGAACCCCGCCTGGAGTTCCTCCAGCCGCGTCTTGACGTACTGCTCGCCGTCCGCGGGCTCGATGTACTCGCCGGGGTAGTCGTAGACCTCGAGCTCGCCGGCCCGGGCGTGCTCGCGCTCCTGCCGCGTGTTGACGAACATGTCGGCCCGCGGCTTCTGGAAGTCGAAGTCGGTGAGGACGTACGCGGCCGGCTGGACCTCCTGGCTCAGGTCCCAGT
Source organism: Acidobacteriota bacterium (assembly GCA_017994815.1). GTDB lineage: Bacteria > Acidobacteriota > Polarisedimenticolia > J045 > J045 > JAGOJY01. The sequence continues at coordinate 30,456 of JAGOJY010000028.1, read as the reverse complement.
CGCGGACGTGGTCCTCCTCGCGGACCACGCTGCCACCCGGCGGGTAGAACGGCACGCGCGGCCCGCCGGGGATCGGCTCGTGCGACCCCGGAGCGTCGGCCAGGATCAGCTCGTGCTTGCCGTCGGAGTGGCGGAAGAAATAGTAGATCCCCTCCTCCTCCAGCAGCCGGCTCACGAAGTTGAAGTCCGTCTCGCGGTACTGGACGCAGTAGTCGCGACTGCGGTACTTGCGGCCCAGAGCCTCGTCGAAATCGGTGAACTTGCGGCCCTTGAACACCTCCTTGACGATCTCGGGCACGGTCAGGTTCTGGAAGATGCGGCAGTCGGCGATCCGCGTCAGGAACCACAGCCAGGGGCGGACCGTCGCCTGGTACGAGGCGTACCCTTCCTCGCGCCCGACCAGCGCGAAGCGGGTCACGAAGCCGTGGAAGTAACGGGCGTTGCCCTCCGGCAGCGCGAGGCGGACCGTGACCGGCTGGCCAAGCAGCTTGGAGAGCACGATCTTCTCGTCGGCGCCGAGCAGGTCGAGGCGGTACTCGAACATTCGCCCAAGTTCCTCGGTCGCGACCATCCGGCGCAACAGCAGGACGTCCGGTCCGAGTGGCGTGGTGAGTTCGAGAGGGCGCTCGCTTTGCTTCGTCGGCATCGAGTCTGACCCCGCGTTCCGTGGCGCGGAACGCCGGCATGTTACCAACAGCGGATACCGGTGAACAGGACCGGCGGTAAAATCGCGCCGGATCTCGTCTCGAGGGGAGGCTGCGATGGTCGGCCGGTTCTCGTTCGAGTTCGCGTCGCCGTCGTCGTCGCGCGCGGGCGCGCGGCGGCCGGAGGCCGAGCCGCCGCGCGTGCTCGTGCTGGGCGATTTCTCCGGGCGAGCAGCGCGGGCGCTGGGCGCGCGGGTGGCGACGTGGCGGCCGCGGCGCGTGGAGATCGAGCGCTTCGACGACGTGCTCGCGCCTCTGGCGCCGGCGCTCGAGGTGGCGGTCGGGCCGGACCGGCGGGTCGTCGCCGCGGGTTTCGCGCGGCTGGACGATTTCCATCCCGACCGGCTCGCGCAGGCGCTGCCGCTGTTCGGCGAGCTCGAGGCGCTGCGCGCGCGCACGGCAGGGACGGCCCCTGCCGCCGCGCGGCCGGACGATGCGGGCGAGTCGGCGGACGCCGCGGTGCAGCGCCTGCTCGGGCGCGCGCCGCACGGCGACCTCGCGCGCGACGCGGTCGATCGCCTCGCGGCGGAGGCCGCCCGCGGGCACATCGTCCCGGCGTCCGACCCCGCCCTCGCGCGGCTCGGCCAGGCGATCGACGAGGAACTCGCGGCGCGGATGCGCGCGCTGCTCCACCACCCCGAGTTCCAGCGCCTGGAAGCGGCGTGGCGCGGCCTGCACCGCCTGGCGGACGCCGCCGGGACGTGTGGCGAGGCCGAGGTGCACCTCCTCGACGCCACCCCGGCCGAGCTCGCCGCGGACCTGGTGCAGTCCGCCGGCGACGTCCGGCGCTCCGCGTTGCACCGCGCGCTCGCCCCGGCCGGTTCCGGCGCGGCGGGGTGGAACTGCATGGTGGTGGTGTTCGAATTCGGCGTCACGGCCGAGGACCTGTTTCTCCTTGCCGGCCTCGGCGTCCTCGGCGCGAGCCTGCGCTGCCCGGTGCTCGCGGCAGCCGACCCGCGCCTCGTCGGCGCCGCGTCCGCGGCGGAGCTGGCGGAGCCGCGGACATGGACGCCGGACGCGGCGCTCTCGTCCGCGTGGGCACAGGTCCGCCGCGGCGCCGTCGCGCCGTGGATCCTGTTGGCCGCCCCGCGCTGCCTCGTCCGCCTGCCCTACGGGCCGAAGTCCGACCCGATCGAGCGCTTCGCGTTCGACGAGCTGGCGGAGGACGCGCACGACGCGCTGCTCTGGGGGAACCCGGCGCTCGCCCTCGCCGCCGGTCGTCTCGCCGGGGACGGCCAGCAGGCGCTCGAAATCGAAGACCTCCCCGCGGTGGTCGTCGACGCGGGCGACGAGCGGCGGCTGATCCCTTGCGCCGAGGTGCTGCTGCCCGAAGCGGCGGTGGACGCGCTGCTCGCCGCCGGTCTGACACCTTTGGTCAGCGATGCCCGCCGCGCGACGATCCGCGTCCCGCGCCTGCAGTCGATCGCCGACCCCCCGACGTCCTTGTGGTCGGGCGACGACAGCGCGTAACTTCGTCACTGCTCCTGTTTTTCCTCGCCAAATCGCCAGTCGGCTGCTTGAATCGCCGCGCTCGTCGTTGACAGAATGCCATCGCGCACTTGACGGCGCGCGAGCGGGAGTCGCCGATGCCGTTTCAGGAGCCCTTCGCTTCGAAGTACACGCCGGGCGACTTCTTCTACGGCTTGGCGGGCCCGCGCAAGGCGCTGATCGACAAGTTGACCAACAAGAACATCCAGCTCGTCCAGGAACACATGGGTTGGATCGACCTCTACATTCTGAACGAACGCTGGGTACACAAACAGCTCGCTGATCTCAAGGAGTCGATCGCCAACGCCAAGGACGCGGTGCTGCTGGGCCGGCTGAAGCACAGCGCCGAGAAGTGGGAGGAAAACCAGCGCTTCATCGACGCGCTGAAGGACCACGAAAAGTACGAGTCCGCCGTCGGCGGCTACGTCGCTCCCTTTTCCAACAAGTGGGAGGACAAGGCGAAAGAGAACGAGACCTGGCGCCGGAAGAGCAAGGGCGGCCTGTACTATGCGTGCAAGGTGGCCGACAAGACCGTGCACTTCTGCCTCGACGGCTTCAACGATTTCAAGGCGGTGATCCTGAAGTCCTACGCCGGGAAGGGCGGCGGCGCGATCGGCGACAAGCACGGCGGCAAGTGGCAGGTGCCACCGGACCGCGCCGAGAGCGCCGGCGAACGGAAGTTCAGGATCGTGACCGGGGCCGAGCTACGGTGGATCTACCGGTACCGCGAGGACCCGGATGTCGCGAGCCACATCCAGTTCTGGCATGGCGGCGGTAAGGTCGCTCCGTGCTGCCCGCCGTGGGTCGCCGGGTTCCCGGGCCAGCAGGTGGACTGGAGCCAGTACAGCCCGAAGGCGAACGACATCCACAACGATCACGCGGTCGCGGACGAGATCCACGATGACATCGTCCGGAGCCCGGACACGACCTTGCAGTTGCTGAAGATCGTGGAGGACGTCCACACGATCGAAGTTCACGTAGCCAAGGTCGCCCCGCCGCGTCCGTCCGTGCCCCACCCGCCCCTGCCTCGACCTGCGTCGCCGGCGAAAACGACGCCCCCGACGGTCGCGATGCCCACCAAGGTGAGCGTGGAGCAGCTGCGGAAGCTGTTCGAGCGCCGGTCCAGGAAGTAGCGGCCGCCGCGACCGCGCTCCGTCATTTCGAGAGCCAGAACGGCGGCATCGCGTGCCAGTTCGATTCTCCCGGGGTCCGGTATTTGTAGATGTACGTGGGCGGAATACTGGTGAGGAATGCGACCTCCACGCCCGCCCCTCCCGGGATCACGAGGCCGATCGTGTTGGCCGTCTCCACGGAATCGGTGTCGAGGACCAGCATCGGGTTGATGCCGGACACGCTGGTCACCGCGCCGTGACTCACCTTGCCAGCCTTGTCGACGAGGTTCAGCGTCTTGAAGCGCATGGCGTAGATGTATCCGCCTGCGTAGCCGCCGCACTCCGGGGTCGGGTCGGTGGAGATGTGGATCGTGTCGCCTGCCTTTTCCAGCTTGATCTGCCGACCCAGCGTCAACAAGTTCAGGTTCTTGGTTTTGTTGAAGTACCCCTCGATCCGTGCCGCCTCTTTCGGCAACTTGACGTCGAAGTTCTGGCCGGAGCTGCGCTTCACGACGGCGACCGCCTGTTCCCGGTCGAGCGGAACCCAGGCGGTGAACCCGCCGAAGCCCTTCAGCGACCGCGGCGCGCGGCTGTCGCCGCGGTAGATGATGTGGTAACCCGCCTCCAGCCCGAGCAGCACGTCCGCGGCCAACAGGGCGCCCTCCTCCTCGGGCAGTGCCACGGGCTTGGGCGCGGCGACCCTCTTCAGGACCGGCAACCGGAGGACCGCCGGTGCCGCCGCGCGGGCCTGCGCGGGTGCGGGCTTCGGCGCGCTTGTCGGCTGCAGCGGCAGCTTCGTCCGGGGATCGACCGGTGCGCTCACGATCCTGGCGATCGTTGAACGGTCGGCGGAGGTGCAGCTCGCGTTCCTGCATCCGCCGAGCGAAGCGTCATACCAGGTGTTGCACTTGCTGCACTTCTTGTATCCCATCGGGCTCGCTCCCTAACCGTCGTCGCGCCCTGGCTTGGCTGAAACCAGCAGGCCGTCCACCGGGACGCCGGCCTCGTGGCGCAGGACCTCCCGCTGCACGGCGACGGTCGTCAGGCCAGCCCGCGCGAGTTCCCCGCGGACGTATCCCTCCGCGTGACAGTAGCGGCCCCGCGCGTGGAGGCGGAAGCCGCTTGATTCGTCCCCGGCGGAGTGCTCGACGGTGAAGACGAACACGCCCCCCGGGCGGAGCACGCGGCCGGCGCCGGCGAAGACCGGGCCCAGGGCGCCGAAGTAGCACAGGGTGTCGGCCGACACGATCGCGTCGAAGCCCTCGGCCGTCTCGCGCAGGTACGCCGTCAGCTCGGCGGCGACGAGCTGGTCGTAGACGCGCCGGGCGTCGGCGGCCCGGAGCATCTCCGGCGAGAGGTCGACGCCCACGAGCCGGGCGGCACGCGGGCGCAGCGGCGGCCCGCACAGGCCGGTCCCGCAACCGGCGTCGAGGATCGCCAGTCCCGTCGCCGACGGGCCGAGCCGCGCCTCCAGCGCCCGCAGGACCAGCTCCGGCGCGCGGTAACCGAGATCGGCGAGGCGGGCGTCGAAATCGGCGGCGAGGCTGCCGAACAGCGAGCGGACGAAGCTGTCGGGCGCGCGCTCCGGCACTTCGTGGCCGAGCACGGCCGCCCTGAGGTAGCGCGCCGACTCGTTGCCCGGGTCGAGCGCCAGCCACTCGTCGAAGACGCGGGCCGCGTCCTCGAGCCGGCCCGCGGCGACCAGGGACTCCGCCAGCGCGCGCCGGGCGTCGCCGTCGTCCGGGCGCAGCCGCAATGCCTCGCGGAACGAGCGCGCGGCGTCGTCCGGGCGGCCGCGGCGCGCGAGGACGTTGCCGAGGTTGTGGTGCGCCGGCGCGAAGTCGGGCCGCAGTTCGAGCGCGCGGCGCAGCGCTGACTCGGCCTCGTCCAGGCGGCCGAGCGCCTTGTGGACCGCCCCGAGGTTGCTCAGCGTCCCGGCGTCCACCGGGTCGATTTCCAGCGCCGCGGCGTACGCCGCCGCGGCTTCGCCGGGCCGGCCGGTTTCCTTGAGGACGTTCCCGAGGTTGCGCAGGGCGTGGGGATTGCCCGGGCAGAGCCCGAGCGAACGGCGGATCAACGCGAGCCCTTCCTCGCTGCGCCCGAACTGGTGCCGCAGGACGCCGAGGTAGTGCAGGAGGTCCGGGTCGTCCGGCGTCAGCCGCAGCAGGACGTCGTAGACCTGCTCCGCCTCCCGCAGGCGCCCGAGCCGGTGCAACTCGATCGCGAGCGCCAGCGCATCGCGCGGCCGCATCTCCAGCGCGCTGGTGCCGGGCTCGTCCACGCGCGCCTCAGGCGTCGAAGGCGTAGCGGAAATCGGCGCCGGCGACCGAGACGTGGACGCGCTGCACCGGGCGGCCTTCCATCAGCCGGACGAGGAACTCGTTGCTGATCGCCGGCAGGACGGTGTTGGTCAGGATCGTGTCGACCATCCGCCCGCCGCTCTCCAGCTCGGTGCAGCGGCTGGCGATCAGCTTGACCACCTCGTCGTCGTAAGTGAACGGCAGCTTGTGCTGTTCCGTCACGCGCCGGGCGATCCGCCCGAGCTGCAGGCGGATGATCAGCGCCAGCACCTCGTCGCTGAGCGGGAAGTACGGGATGACCACCAGCCGGCCGAGCAGCGCGGCGGGGAAGCTCTGCAGCAGCGGCTCGCGCAGCGCCTTGGACAGGCCCTCGGGGTCCGGCATCAACTCCGGGTCCTTGCACAGGCCGGTGATCAGCTCGGTGCCGACGTTGGTCGTCAGCAGGATCAGCGTGTTCTTGAAGTCGATGACGCGCCCCTCGCCGTCCTCCATCCACCCCTTGTCGAAGACTTGGAAGAAAATCTCGTGGACATCGCGGTGGGCCTTCTCCACCTCGTCCAGGAGGATCACGCTGTAGGGGCGCCGCCGCACCGCCTCTGTCAGCACGCCGCCCTCGCCGTAGCCGACGTAGCCCGGGGGCGAGCCCTTCAGCGTCGACACGGTGTGGGCTTCCTGGAACTCGCTCATGTTGATCGTGATCACGTTCTGCTCGCCGCCGTACAGCGCCTCGGCGAGCGCCAGCGCGGTCTCGGTCTTCCCGACGCCCGACGGGCCGGCCAGCATGAACACGCCGATCGGCTTGTTCGGGTTGTCGAGGCCGGCGCGCGAGGTCTGGATCCGGCGGGCGATCATGTCCAGCGCGTGGCGCTGGCCGATGATCCGCCGGGCGAGGGTGTCGGCGAGGCCGAGCACGGACTCGATCTCGTTCCGGACCATCCGCCCGACCGGGATGCCGGTCCAGTCCTGGACCACCGACGCCACCGCCTGCCCGTCCACGGTCGGCAGGATCAGCGGGTCCTCGCCTTGCAGCCGCGCCAAGAGCGCCTGGCACTCGCGCAACTCGGCGAGCAGCGGTTCGCGCTCGACGGGTGGGGCCGGCTCGGCGGCGTCGTCGGCCCGCTGCTCCAGCTCGCTGCTCGTCCCCTCGACCTTTCCCGCCGCCCCGCGCAGCTTCGCGCGCAGGTCGAGGATGCGCTGGACGAGGTCCTTCTCCTCCTTCCAGCGCGCCTCCAGCTTCTCCAGCCGCACCTGCTCCGCGGCCAGCCGCTCCCGCGCGTCGGCCTCGCGCCGGTCGGCGTCGATCCCGACCGCCTGCTCGCGGCCGATGATCTCCAGCTCGGTCTCCAGCGCCTCGATCCGCCGGCGGGAATCGTCGACCTCGGCCGGCACCGCGTGCTGGCTGATCGCCACGCGCGCGCAGGCCGTGTCCAGCAGGCTGACCGCCTTGTCCGGGAGCTGGCGGGCCGGGATGTAGCGCCGCGACAGCCGCACCGCCGCCTCCAGCGCCTCGTCCAGCACCTGCACGCGGTGGTGCTTTTCCATCGTCGAGGCCATGGCGCGCATCATCAGGATCGCCCGGGCTTCCGACGGCTCGCCGACCTGGACGACCTGGAACCGGCGCGTCAGCGCCGGGTCCTTCTCGAAGTACTTCTTGTACTCGGCCCACGTGGTGGCCGCGATCGTGCGCAGGGTGCCGCGGGCGAGCGCCGGCTTGAGCAGGTTCGCCGCGTCGCCGGTCCCGGCCGCACCGCCGGCGCCGATCAGCGTGTGCGCCTCGTCGATGAACATGATGATCGGCCGGGGCGAGGACTGGACCTCCTCGATCACCTGCCGCAGGCGGTTCTCGAACTCGCCCTTCATGCTCGCCCCGGCCTGCAGCAGGCCGATGTCGAGCACGCGCAGCGTGACGTCCCTGAGCGGCGGGGGCACGTCGCCGGCGGCGATGCGCAGCGCGAACCCCTCGACGACGGCGGTCTTCCCCACCCCGGCTTCGCCGGTCAGGATCGGGTTGTTCTGCCGCCGGCGCATCAGGATGTCGACGATTTGGCGGATCTCCTCGTCGCGGCCGACGATCGGGTCGAGCTGGCCGGCGCGGGCCTTCTCGGTCAGGTCGACCGAGAACTGGCGCAGCGCCTGCTGCTTGCCCATCTGCGGCGGGGCCAGCGCCGCGCTGGCCTCGCCCGGCGCGGCGCCGCCGCCGACCTGGGACCCGTCGGTCGCGCGCAGCGCGTCCTCGGGCGAGCCGCCGGTGATCTCCCCGAACCTGTCGGTCAGCTCCTCCAGCTTGATCTTCTCGAACTCGCGCGACATGCCGGTCAAAACGTGCCGCAGCCCGGGCGTCTCCAGGAGCCCCACCACGATGTGCCCGGTGCGGACCTGCGAGTCGCCGAACATCAGCGTGCCGTAGACCCAACCGCGCTCGACGGCGTCGCCGACGTGCGCCGACAGGTCGGAGATCGTCGTCGAGCCGCGCGGCAGGCGGTCGAGCGTCTCGGTCAGGTCCTTGGCCAGCCGTGCCGGGTCGAGCCGGAACGCGCGCACGATCCGCTGCAGGTCGGAGTCGGGCGCCTGCAGGACCTGGTGGATCCAGTGCACCAGTTCGACGTACGGATTGCCGCGCATCTTGCAGAAGACCGTCGCGGCCTCGAGCGCCTTGTAGCCGAGGCTGTTCAGCTTGCCGAACAGCGCGACCCTGCTGATTTCCGCCATCCGAACCTCCGCTTCAGGCGACCGCGCGGACGACCAGGTCGGCCGGGTCGCGGTCCAGCTTGTCCCCGGCCAGCCAGGTCGTGACGCCCAGGCGCGTGCTGCCGTCGAGAACCAGCGGCGGGACCTCGTCGCGCCGCAGGACCAGGTTCACGTCCCAGTCGAACTCGTCGTTGGTGTAGAAGCGGACCATCGCGGCGACGCGCGCGAGGGACGGCCCGCCCGGCAGGAACCGCTCGTAATCGGCGCGGTGCAGCGGGCCGAGCCCGAGCCGGAACGACTGCTGGCGCTCGAACGTGCGCGCGCCGACGACGGCCGTGGTCCCGAGCGAGCCGGTTTGCGGCGACTCGGCGAGTCGCCAGCGCTGGTCCTGCGGCACGTCGAACCACGCGCCGACGAACGGCTCGACCGTTGCCGGCACGCCCAGCCAATCGGAGAGGATCGCCTCCAGCCCGTCCGCGCTGCGGGCCTGCGCCGCGAGCCGCCCGGCGAAGTGCAGCTTGGCCCGCTGCGGCACCTCGTCGCGGCCGCGGTAGCAGCGGCCCGCGGCGCCGAACAGCGCGCCGAAGTACAGCGCGAAGCGGTCCTCGTCGGGGCGGTCGAAGTTCGCCGCGGGTTGCGCCGCGGCCCAGGCCCGGTAGTACAGGCCGAGCATCCGGTGGTGGAACAGGTCGGCGAACGCGGCGTGCGCGCGGTCGCCGGCGTTGCGCATCCTCCCGCGGACGTACTCCGTCAGGTGCAGCGGCAGCGGCCCGTTGGGGCCGAACAGCCCGAGAAAGTGCACCCACAGCCGGTGCGGCGCCCCGCCCTCGCCGCGCCGGAACGCGGCGATCGTCGAGGGGGCGAAGGCGACCGACGGCTCCTGGCCGAGGCGGAGCTGCTCGTCGCCCGGCCGCAGCGCGTGGCCGAGGCGCGCCGCGCCCGGGCGCGCGCAGTCCAGCCGCCGGAGCGCCTGGAAGAAGTCGTGCGCCCACGGCTCGCGCTCGAGCGCCTCGAGGAGCCCGGTCAAAGCAGGTGTCGCCGTCCGCTCCTGGCCGGCCATCGGATCAGCTCTCCTCGGGTCGTCGATGAGATCACGGTCTCGGTGAAGCTGTTGATCGAGGTGTAGCGGGCGAAGAACTCGTCGAGCACGGCGCCGAGCAGGAACACCCCGGAGCCCGTGAACGCGGCCTCGTCGAAGGCGACGGCGACCTCGGTGCCGCGGCCGAAGGCGGCCGGGCCACCGCCGCGGATCCGCCGCACGACCGGCCGCGCCTGGACCGAGCGCACGCCCTCGATCTGCTTGAGGATGGTGGCCGAAGCGACGGGCGCGTAGAGCGAGAGCAGTTCGCGCAGCGCCTCCGCGCCCCGTCCGTCTTCCGAATCGGCGAGCGTCAGGTAGTTCAGCGACAGGTGGCCGATCAGCCGCCAGGTCAGCTCCCCCTCCGCGAACGAGGGCGACGGACTGGACGGACCGGCGAGGCACACCACGGCGTCCACCGGGGCACCAGCCTGCAGCGTGAAGTCGCTTCCGCCCTGGCTCAACGAGAGGTGGATCGGCAGGTCGCGGTTGGTGCAGCGCACGCGCAGGGCGAGCTGCCGCAGGTCGGTGCGCAGCGGCGCGTCGTCGGCGTCCACCAGCGAGACGAAGACCTCGCTGCCGACGTAGCTCGACCGTGGGCCGCGGGATTTCTGCTGGCCGGAGAGGGCCCGTGGTACGCGCCGCGTCGTGTAGAACGCCGCCGCCTCGGCCGGCAGCGCACGCTCGCGCGAGGTGTAGAACGGCAGGAACTCCTGGTCGGTGCGGTCCCCGGAGCCCGATCCGACGAGCTCCAGGAGGTCGTAGACCTCGAAGTCGAGCGGGCGGGTCCGGTCGGGTACGACGTGGTACTCGTGCTGGCGGTCCGAGAGGTGGATCGTGTCCGCCTGCATCGGGAACACGTTCGCCGCCGGCGTGCAGTACAGTGCGAAGTTGCCCGCGTCGACGAGGTTGTTCAGGACGCCGTCGTTGCGCCCGAGCAGCACGACGAGGTCCAGCTCCGGCTGCTCGCAGCGCCGGAACGCCTCGCGCAGCCCGGCCAGCTCGACGAACAGGAAGCGCTCGGGGAACGCGAAGTACTCGTGCAGCAGCCGGTAGCCGTGGAATGCGCGGCGCGACGAGGGCAAAAGCGCCTGGCCGTCGTCGTACCCGACTCGGCGGATGAACGAGCGGTCGCGCGTCACGGCCCACGGCCCGGCTTTCGCCGATCCGCGGACCAGCAGGCCGACGCCGTTGCCGACGATCGCCTCGTACAGGCGTGCCGGCACGTCGCCCGACCCACGCAGGTGGAACACCAGCGAGTCGGCGGCGATCTTGTCGAAGTGCAGCCCGGCCGTGGCGCGCAGCCGCAGGCGCAGCGCGGCGCGCACGTCCGGCAGCCCGGCCAAAGCGCCCGCGCCGGCGAGGTCGGGTGCGTACGGCGCGTGGGAAGCCCCGGCCAGCTCGATCGGCCACAGCGTCACGTCGTGGGCCGTGCGGTACTCGCACGGTGCCTCGCCGCCGCGCCCGCGCCGGCTGCGCAAGACCGCGTCGCGCGCCACGACGTACCCGTCGGCCAGCCCGCCCTCGGACGCGGACGGCTGCAGCTGGACCAGCGCCATCGACGGCGTCGGCGCCAGGTACTGCGGGCACAGCACTTCCAGGAGGTGCTGGGTCACGCGGGGGAACTCGCCGTCCAGCTTGAGCTGGACGCGCGCGGCGAGGAAGGCGAAGCCCTCCAGCAGGCGCTCGACGTACGGGTCGGCGCACTCCAGCCCGCGCAGGTCGAGCCGCCCCGCGATCTTGGGGTGCTCCTGCGCGAACTCCGCCGCCATCTCGCGGATGTACTGCAGCTCGCGGTTGTAGTACTCGAGCAGCCGCGGGTCCATCAGCGCCGCCGTCCCGGGTCGAGGTCGGCGACGACGACCTCCCCCGTCTCGAGGTCCAGCTCGGTCTTGAGGTAGATCGGCTCCGGGACGGGCTGGCTCCAGAGCTGACCCTCGACGTGGAACGTGATCGCGCGGTTGGTCTGCGCCTTCTCGTCGCTGATCACGCGGACGACGAGGCTGTCGGGGAGGATGCGCGGCTCGAAGCGCGTGATCGACTGCCGCAGCTCGCGTTCGAGGAGCCGGGTGTCCTTGCGCGTCAGGGTGCCGCCGGCGAGCGGCGGGATGCCGTAGTTCACGGTGGACGCCGCCACCAGCGGCAGCGCCTCCGCCTCGTCGGGCGCGAGGGGGGCGTTCGTGTTGAGCAGCCACTCCAGGTCGCGCATCACGGCGGCGCGGTAGCGCGCGAGGTCGAAGACGAAGCGGTCGGCCTCGGGGCGCCTGACGGACGGGTCGTCGTCGGTGAGCCGGTCCACGAGCGAGGGCAGGAGCCTGTCCCGCGTGCGCACGAACCGCTCCCGCGCTAGGCGCCGGACGGCGGCGCCGGGAACGTGATGGCGCGGACGTCCAGCAGCGGGTGCTCGCCCTCGTCGGTCACGAGCATGCGCTGGCCGAGCCCGACATAGGTGTCCTCGTCGATGCGGCGCCAGTCGGTCTTGCGCGCGAGCTGGACCAGGCCGTCGTCGCTGGCCTCGGAACCGACGTAGCGCACCGGCAGCAGCGCCGGGGCCGTCCCGCCGTTGGCCCAGGTGAACTCGGCCGGCAGCCAGACCAGGTCCCGCAGGTCGGCCGGCTTCTCGGTGCGCAGCTCGCGGATCCGCGGGAACGGCACCCAGCAGTAGCGGCCCTGGACGATCGCCTCGAGCACCGGCCCGAGCCGGCTGTCGCCGTCCGCGATCCAGTTGAAGGGCGTCCCGTCGACCCCGCCCGGCACCGCCGGCGCGGCGTCGAACGCCCGGGCCCGCAGCTCGGCCGCCGCCCTCGGTTTTCCCTCGGCGTCGAGCTTGAGCGCCTGCACGAGCCACGCGACCCACTCCTCGGGCTCGCCGAAGACCAACGGCGTCCGGCGCCCGGCGAAGATCTCCGCCCGCAGCACCTCGCTGTTCAGTGCCGCGCTGTAGGCGATCCCCATCGCCGAGGTCGCGGGGTCCATCTTCGCCAGCACCTCGAGCTGCGTGCCGGCGCGCTCCCACTCGCCGTTCAGCGCCAGCAACTGGAACAGGAAGACGCGGTACGCGGAGCTGGCGGGGTCGCGGCGGACGGCCTCCTGGAGGCTGGCCAGCGCGGCACGCGGGTTTCCCTCGCGCAGCAAGTCATCGGCCTGCATCGTGCCTCCCGCGGCCGCCGCCCCGCGCACCCCGGGACGGCGGCCGGGCCGGCCCGGGGCCGGCCCCCACGATCTCCACGAACCAGCAACGCCAGCGCCGCTACTTGTACTCGGCGTTCTTCTGCATGTCCCAGCCGCCCTCGACCGGGCCGCCGTCGGCGGCGCCGTCCGGCTTCTGGGCCTGGTAGCTGACCTTCACCTTGCCGAAGTTCAGCGTCACGTTCTCCGTCAAGCGGTCCTCGCCCGACGAACCCCCGGTGGACACCGAGGTCACGAGGACCTCTTCCATGATGATCTTGACGTACTCCAGCGGCTTGTCGCCGGCCTTGCGCACTGTCAGCGTCGCGCTCGGGAAGTGCTTGCCGCTGCAGCAGAACTTGAGCAGGTTCGGCGAGGCCTTGTCGATGTACTTGGTGAACGACAGGTCGTTGACGTTGGCCTTGCCGCTGCCCCCGCCGCCGCCCATGTGCATGCTGCCGGACTGGCTGACGCCCCAGCTCCAGGCCAGGACGTCGATCTCCTCCTTGTGCTTGTCGTCCTTCGACTCCCCCTTGATGTCGCCGAGCTTGATGAACATGTCAACCGCCATGCTGGTCCTCCCGCGGGCCGGCGGCCCGCCGACGGCTCACGACCTCAGGCACTCTTCTGCGAGGGCAGCTTGCTCACCAGCCGCAGCGACACGGTCAGTCCTTCCAGCTGGTAGTGCGGCCGCAGGTAGAACTTCGACGTGTAGTAGCCGGGGTTGCCCTCGACGTCCTCCACCACGACCTCCGCCGCCGCGAGCGGCCGGCGGCACTTGACCTCCTCACTCGAGTGCTCGGGGTCGCCGTCCACGTACTGCAGGATCCAGTTCTGGAGCCAGGTCTGCATCGAGTCGCGCGAGGCGAAACCCCCGACCTTGTCCCGCACGAGGCACTTCAGGTAGTGCGCGAATCGGCAGCAGGCGAACAGGTACGGCAGGCGCGCCGCGAGGTTCGCGTTGGCCGTCGCATCGGCGTCGTCGTACTCGATCGGCTTCTGCAACGACTGCGCGCCGATGAAGTAGGCCGAGTCGGAGTTCTTGCGGTGGATCAGCGGCATGAACCCGGCCCGCGCCAGCTCGGCCTCGCGGCGGTCGCTGATCGCGATCTCGGTCGGGCACTTCATCTCCACCCCGCCGTCGTCGGTCGGGAAGGTGTGGCACGGGAGCTGTCCCAGCTCGCCGCCCGACTCGACGCCCCGGATCCGCGAGCACCAGCCCCACATCTTGAACGAGCGGGTGACGTTGGCGGCCATGGCATAAGCGGCGTTGGACCAGACGAACTTGTCGTGCCGCGCGCCCTCGGTGTCCTCCTCGAAATCGAACTCGTCCACCGGGTTGGTCTTGGCGCCGTACGGCTGCCGGGCGAGGAAGCGCGGCATGGCGAGACCGATGTAGCGCGCGTCCTCCGACTCGCGCAGCGAGCGCCACGAGGCGTACTCCGGCGTGGTGAAGATCTTGTTGATGTCGACCGGGTTGCTCAGCTCCTGCCACGAGTCCATCTGCATCGCCGCCGGGGCCGCGCCGGCGATGAACGGCGCGTGCGCGGCCGAGGCGATCTTCTGCATCTCGCCCAGGAGCTCCACGTCGGGCGGCGTGTGGTCGAAGTAGTAGTCGCCGACGAGGCAGCCGAACGGCTCGCCGCCGAGCTGCCCGTATTCCTCCTCGTAAATCTTCTTGAAGAACGGGCTCTGGTCCCAGGCGACGCCCTTGTAGCGCTTCAGCGTGCGGCCCAGCTCCTGCTTCGAGATGTTGAAGACGCGGATCTTCAGCATCTCGTCGGTCTCGGTGCGGCTGACCAGGAGGTGCAGCCCGCGCCACCCGGCCTCCAGCTTCTGGAACTCCTCGTGGTGCAGGATCGCGTTGACCTGCGTGGTCAGCTTCTCGTCGAGGGCGGCGATCATCTGCGCGATGGTCTTGACGGCGTCGTCGGAGACGAGGGCCGTCCCGGCCAGCGCCTGGCGCGCCAACTCGGTCACCGCGTTGTTGATCGCCTCCTTGGCGGCGTCCGTCTTGGGCTTGAACGTGCGGTCGAGCAGGCGCTCGAATTCCGTGCGCTCCGCCGCCTGGGGCTGCGGTTGGGATTGCTCCGGTCCGGTCACGGGATCTGGCATGGTGTCACTCCTTGGCCTCGGGCTTCGGGGCCGACGCGAGGACCTGGAGCAGCGTGGGATCGGAGAGCAACTTCGCGATCAGGTCCTGCGCCTGATCCTTGCCGTCCATGTAGCTCAACAGGTTCTTGAGCTGGGTGCGCGCCTCGAGCAGCTTGTTCAGCGCCTCGACTTTGCGCGCCACGGCCGCCGGCGAGAAGTCCTCCAGGCTCTCGAACGTGATGTCCACGCTCAGGTTCCCGCCATCGGGCGTGAGCGTGTTCGGGACCTGGAACGCGACCCGCGGCTTCATCGCCTTGAGCCGGTCGTCGAAGTTCTGCGCGTCGATCTCGAGGAACTTCCGCTCGCCGATCGGTGCCAGCGGCTCCGCGGGCTTGCCCGAGAGGTCCGCCATCACGCCCATCACGAACGGGAGCTGCACCTTGCGCTGCGCGCCGTAGAGTTCCACGTCGTACTCGATCTGGACCCTCGGCGCACGATTGCGCTGGATGAACTTCTGACTGCTGTCTCTCGCCAAGGGACTCCTCCTCCTGCGGCCTCGGCGCCGCCCAACGGTGAACTGCTACTCCTCCTCGCCGCGGATCCGCTCGACCTGCGACAGGCCGTCGGGCGCGAGATCGCGGACGATGTCCATGAAGTTCTTGTTGACCAGCCGCTGGGCCCGCCGCAGCAGCAGCGGCACCGGGCTGGAAGGTTCGCAGCGCTCGAAGTACTCGCAGACCCGGTCCAGAAGCCGCACGGCGTCCTGCCGGCTGGCGACCTCGCCCGGGACGGCCAGGGCGGGCCCGGGGCCCGCGGCACCGCTGTCGCTCACGCCGGCCTCCGCATGGCGTGCCATCGGCTCCGCGAGGCACTGCCGGATCCCGTCCAGCATCGCGCGCAAAGGCCCGAGGTCCGGCGCGCGGGCCGCCCCGACCTTGCCCGCCACGAGTTCCTCGATCGCGCGCGCGGCCTCGGCGGCGCGGTCGGCGAACGAGGCGCAGGCTTGCAGTTCCCCGGCCGGTGCATCGCGGAACGCCGCGTCCAGCACCTCGGCGCCCGGCGGCTCGGTCTCGGGAGGGGCGGCGAGCCTGCCGCGCGCGACCAGCACGTCGCGGTAGCTGAACGCGCCGATGCGGGACTGGACCAGCCGGGCGTCGCGCACGGCGCGCAGCGTGGGATCGAACGCCGCCAGCGCCTGCAGCGCGTTCACGCGCATGACCGGGTCGTCGTCCGGCGGGTCGAGCCGCGGGTGCACCGTGTCCCAGAAGCGCTCGAGGAAGCCGTGGACGAGTTCCAGGCCCGACGCGAGGCCCTCGAGGCCGTCGGTGCTGGCCATCGCCTGCGCCAGCAGGACTCCGACGCGCACGTCGCGGGTGCGCTCGAGCAATTGCAGCCCGCGCCGCTTGACCTCGCGCCAATCGGGCGGTTCGGCGGGATCGACGCGCTCGCCGATCTGGCGCTCCGGCTTGCCCGCCGCGGCGAGCTCCATCTGCGCCCAGTCGGGTTCGTACTCGAGATTCTTGCCCGCCGGGTCGTCGTCCGCGACCGGAGAGAGGAACTGTTCGAGGTCGAGAACGCTCACGAGCGCCCCTTCCTGAGCGGCAAACCGTCGATCACGACACCTCGATGCCTCAGCCTTTGGCAGCGCGATTTAACAGCGCGCCGACAACGAAAGTCAAGGACCCCGCGCTGATTTCAAAGGGTTTACGAGGCAGTTCTCCGCTGCGTCGCGTCGCCGCCCCGCCGGCAGACTAGCGCTTCGGGAAGATCACGACGAGGTTCATCCGCACGTCCGCCGGCGCGTTGAGGATCCACGCCGCCAGGTCGCCCGCGCTCACCACGTTGCGCGCGTACTCCTCGCCCTCGTCGATCTTCAGCCGAAAGTACGCCGCCGGCGGCCGGGACGGCAGCTCCGGCGGCGGGCCGGGCTGCGGCTCGCTCGCGACCCCCGGCAGGACGTAGCCCTTGAGGAACTCGATCCGCGCCGCGCTGCTGATCTTCGCCGTCATCAGGAGGTTTCGCAGCCGGGGGGCCGACTCGTTGGCCAGGACTTCGAGGAACAGGCGCTGGCCCGGGCGGCGGTGCTCGGGGACGAGGTCGGTCGTGAACAGGTCGCCGCTGCGCTTCATCTCCACGATCGCGAACTGCTCCACGATTTCCCACTCGACCAGCTCGTAGATCAGCGAGGCCAGCCGCTCGAAGGCCGGGGCCGGGGCGGCGTGGTCGTAGGGCGGGATGTCGTCCTCGGTGCGCGTCGTTTCCTTCCGCAGCAGCAGCGCGCCGGCCAGCCGCGACAGCTCGCGGTGCACCAGCCGCGGCGGAACCAGCCCTTCCTCGGCCATGTCGCGCAGGACCGGGATCGCCGCGCCGACCGCCTGGAGCACGATCGGCCGCAGCGGGTCGGTCCCGATCCCCTTCTCCCGCATCTCGCGCATCGCCAGCACCAGCCGGTCGACGACGCTGCGCGTCGCCTGCAGCAGGACCGGCGAGCCGGAGAGGACCAGGCACGGCGGGGCGAACCGCTTGTCGAGTTCGACCGGGCGCGAGGGGTTGCCGGTGCGGTTGAGCCGTGCCACCGGCAGGGTCTCGAACCCGTGCGTCGGCTCGTCGCCGAGGAAGAACCGCGCGTTGTAGCGCAGCGTCTCGATCGAAACCGGGTCGCGGCCGGTCTCGATGTCGAAGGCCTCCTCGTCCACGGCGGTGAAGCGGGCGTCCTGCGTTTCCGACTCGGACTGGGAGATCCGCTCCTCGCGGCGCCGCACGCCGACGAACACGTCGAGCGGGCGTCCCGTGTCCTTGAACGCGGCACCGAACTCGCGGCTGGCCAGCCGGGTGTTGGCCGGCACGTCCACCAGCGCCCCGCCGGGGAAGACCGCGCGCAGCGACCGCGCCGCGATCGTGAAATTGTCGAGCTGGCTTTCCTCGATCTCGAGCGACTGGATTCCCCACCACGACGGGTCGGCCAGCGCGCGGGTCCAGGTTTCGCGCGATTCGTGGTACAGGTCCTGTTGCTGGAAGTGCTGGGGGCGCAGGAACATCCCCTCGCGCCACCGAACGGGTTTCAAGAGGTCCATCCCGCCCTCCGCAGGCGAGTATTCTGTCACCTCCATGTTCCCGAGTGCAGCGCGAGGACGCGGCGGGCGGATCCGGGTCGGGATCGTCGCCCGCGGACCGGTGGCGATCGGTCTCGTGGCGGTCGGTCCGGTCGCGATCGGCGGGATCGCGGTCGGCGGGATCGCCATCGGGGGCATCGCCGTCGGCGTGGTCGCGGTGGGCGCCGTCGCGGTGGGAATCCTGGCCGCCGGACGCTGGGCCGTCGGCGCGCTGGCGTGGGGCGCGGCCGCGCTGGCCGGCGTTTTGCGCGGGCGGGAGTTGCAGGGTCCGCCGCGTTGACCCCGTTGAGCGCGCCGTGGTAGGTTCCGGGGCGGATCGGGGGTCGGGATGTCCATCAACGACGTGCTCGAGCGGAACCGGGCGTTCGCCCGCGGCCGGGCGGCGTCCCCCCTGCCGGCGTCCGAGAAACTGCCCCTGGCCGTCGTCTCCTGCTACGACCCGCGGCTGGACGAACTGCTGCGGGGAGCGCTCGGCCTCGCGCAGGGCGAGGCGTTCCTGCTGCGCACCGCGGGCGCCCTGGTGCAGCCGAGCGGCGGTGTCATCCGCTCGCTGGCGATGGCGGTCTTCATGTTCGGCGTGCGCGAGGTGCTGGTCGTCGGCCACAGCTCGTGCCGCATGGCCCGCTTCGACACCGCGGAATTCGTCCAGACGTTCCGCGCCCGCGGCGTGCCGCGCGAGGCGTTCGGCGCGGACGACCTGCGCGAGTGGGCGGGCGCGATCGCCAGCCCGCGCGCCGGCGTGGCGCGCTCGGTGGAGACGATCCGCACCGCGGCGTTCTTCCCCCGGGACCTCGTCGTCGCCGGGGCGGTGCTCGACGACAGCACCGGCGCGCTGGAGGTGGTGGTCCAGCCGGGCCAGCCGGTGCCGGACGAGGCGCCGCCGGCCGAGCCGGAACACTCGGTGCCGATCCCGGCTCACGGGGCGCCGGCCCAGGCCGAGGAGGCCCCGGCGCCGCCCGGCGCCGCGCCGGGCGCACGTCCGCCGGCCGAGTTCGAGCGGCTGGCCGCGTCGATGCGCCGGCTGCTGCACGTCCTGGAGTCCAACGCGCACTGGCGCGACGACGTGCGCCGGATGCGCGCCGAGCTCGCGCAGCAGCGCAACCCCCTGGTCCGCTACCGGATCGTCGAGGAGTTCGCGCGCGAGGCGGCGGGCTCCTCGCGCGAGGTCGCCCACGAGCTGGAGGGGATGCGCCGCGACTTCGAGGCGGCGCGGCGGCTGGTGTCGCCGGGGGCGGGCAGCCGGGTGCTGGACTGGCTCACCGGGGGGTCGAAGTGAGCATCGGGTTGATCTACATCTTCCTGCTGGTGGTCGGCGTCACGTACGCCATCATCTCGGGGGCCTTGGGCTGGGTCGCCGACCTCGGCGACGGCGACATCCACGTCGACGCCGGCGGCCACGTCGAGACCGACTCGCCGCACCCGGTGTCGGGGACCACGATCGCCACGTTCATCACCGGTTTCGGCGCCGGCGGGACGATCGGGCACTACGTGCTGGCCTGGCGCCGCGTGCCGAGCCTCGGCCTGGCCACCGCCAGCGGGATCTGCCTCGCAGCCCTGGCCTACGGCGTGCTCACGATCATCTTCCGCCAGACGCAGGCCGGCAGCGAGTTCGCGGCGGACGAGGTCGTCGGGCGCGAGGCCGAAATCATCACGCCGATCGTCGGCGGCGGGACGGGCGAGATCGCGTTCGTCATCAAGGGCCAACGCGAGCACGCGTCCGCGCGCACGCTCGACGGCAGCGACATCCCGCGCGGCCGGCTGGTGGTCATCGAGAAGGTCGTCGGCCCGACGGTCTACGTCCGCGCCCGGACCTGACGGGTCAGGAGGCAACATGGTTCTCGGTCCGCTCGCAACGGTGATCGTTCCCGTCGTCGTCGTCATCGTCTTCTTCATCCTGGTGCTGGCCGTCGCCAAGCGCTACAAGAAGGTCGGCCCGAACCAGGTGATGATCATTTCGGGCCGCAAGCACCGGATGAAGGCCCGCGATGGCGCCATGGACGTGACCGGCTTCCGGATTCGCAAGGGCGGCGGCGCGTTCATCTTCCCGCTGCTCGAGCGCGTGGACGCCCTCTCGCTCGAGGTGATGACCCTCGACATCACCACCCCCGAGGTCTACACGCGTCCCGGCGTGCCGATCGTGGTCGATGGGGTAACACAGGTGAAGATCAAGGGCGATGAGGCCTCGATCCGCACCGCGGCCGAGCAGTTCCTCGGCAAGTCGGTGGACGAGATCAAGCAGGTCGCGCTGCAGACGATCGAGGGACACCTGCGGGCGATCATCGGCACCCTCTCCGTCGAGGAGATCTACCGCAACCGCGACCAGTTCGCCGGGTCGGTGCAGGAAGTCGCCGTCTCCGACATGGCCAACATGGGCCTCGAGATCGTCTCGTTCACGCTGAAGGACATCCGCGACAGCCACGGCTACCTCGACGCCCTCGGCAAGCCGCGCACGGCCGAGGTCAAGCGCGATGCGGTGATCGCGCAGGCGGAGGCCGACCGCGACTCGGCGATCAAGTCGGCGCAGGCGCGCCAGGCGGGCGAGGTCGCCAAGTTCGAGGCCGACACCCGCATCGCCGAGGCCAACCGCGACTTCCAGCTCAAGAAAGCCGAGTACGACACGGCGGTGAACATCAAGCGCGCCGAGGCCGATCTGGCTTACGACATCCAGCGCAACCGCCGCGCGCAGGAGCTGAAGAAGGAGGAGATGCAGATCGCGATCGTCGAGAAGGAACAGCAGGTCGTGGTGCAGGAGCGCGAGATCCAGCGCCGCGAAAAGGAACTCGAGGCGACGGTCAAGCGCCAGGCCGACGCGGAGCGCTACCGCGTCGAGACCGAGGCCGCGGCGCTGAAGGCCCGGGCCGAGCAGGTGGCGCGCGGCGAGTCGGAGGCGCTGCGGCTGAAAGGCGTCGCGCAGGCCGACGTGATCCGGGCCCAGGGCACGTCGGAGGCGGAGATCATCGCCCTCAAGGGCGCCTCCGAGGCCGACGCGATGCGCAAGAAGGCCGACTCGTTCAAGGAGTACAACCAGGCCGCCGTGCTGCAGGTGCTGCTCGGCGCCCTCCCGGAGCTGGCCAAGGCGATCGCGGAGCCGCTGTCCAAGACCGACAAGATCACGCTGATCTCGACCGGCGACGGCGTCGGCGCGTCGAAGATCACGGGCGACATCGCGCGCGTGATGGCCGAGTTGCCGGCGATCGTGGAGTCGCTGTCGGGCGTGGACGTGCGCCGCCTCGTGGAGCAGATCCCGGCGCTGCGCTCCGCCACGAACCCTAAATCGTAGGGGCCTCAAGGGCCACTTCTATCCAGGCAGCGTGCATGACGCGGAGGGACGGCTCGATTTTGACGACTGACGAGGGGGGTAGGCGGCCAGCCGGAAGGGCAACCATCGCTTGCGGCTGCGGCTGGACGCCGTAGGGGCCTCAAGGGCCACTTCTATCCAGCAAGCGTGCATGACGCGGAGGGACGGCTCGATTTTGATGACTGACGAGGGGGGTAGGCGGCCAGCCGGAAGGGCAACCATCGCTTGCGGCTGCGGCTGGACGCCGTAGGGGCCTCAAGGGCCACTTCTATCCAGGCAGCGTGCATGACGCGGAGGGACGGCTCGATTTTGATGACTGACGAGGGGGGTAGGCGGCCAGCCGGAAGGGCAACCATCGCTTGCGGCTGCGGCTGGCCGCCGTAGGGGCCTCAAGGGCCACTTCTATCCAGGCAGCGTGCATGACGCGGAGGGACGGCTCGATTTTGACGACTGACGAGGGGGGTAGGCGGCCAGCCGGAAGGGCAACCATCGCTTGCGGCTGCGGCTGGACGCCGTAGAAGCCGCCGCGGGCGGCCCGAGCGACGCATTCCGGCGATGGAACAGGCACCGGCAGCCCTCGACGACTGCATCGCGCGCGTCTTCGGTCACGCGCAGTTCCGGCCCGGCCAGCGCGAGGCGACCGAAGCGCTTTTCGCCGGCCGCGACGTCATCGCCGTCATGCCGACCGGCGCCGGCAAGTCGCTGTGCTACCAGGCCCCGGCGCTGCTGCTCGACGGCGTGACGCTCGTCGTCTCGCCGCTCATCGCGCTGATGAAGGACCAGGTCGACGCGCTCGCGGCGCGCGGCATCGCCGCGGCCGCGCTGCACTCGGGCCAGTCCGCGGCGGAGCGGCTCGCGGCCGAGCGCGCGATCGGCCGCGGCGTGAAGCTGCTCTACGTCGCGCCGGAGCGGCTGGCGCTGGCCGGGTTCCTCGACCGGCTGACCGCACTCGGTGTGGCACGCATGGTCGTGGACGAGGCGCACTGCATCAGCTCCTGGGGCCACGATTTCCGGCCGGACTATCTGCGGCTCGGCCCGCTGCGCGAGGCGCTGGGCGTTCCCGCCGGCGCGTTCACGGCGACCGCGACGCCCGACGTGCGGGTCGACATCGCCCGGCAGCTGCGGCTGGCCGACCCGCTGGAGGTGGTCACCGGCTTCGAGCGGCCGAACCTGTCGCTGGCGGTGGCGCCGGTCCGCTCCTTTGCCGAAAAGCGCCGCGAGCTGGCGCGGGTACTGCGGCGCGCCGGGACGCCGGGGATCGTCTACGCCGCGACTCGCAAGTCGGTCGAGCTGTGGGCTGCCGAACTGGAGGCGCTGGGGCTGTCGGCGGGCGGGTACCACGCCGGCTTGAGCGATGCCGAGCGCGTGCGGGTGCAGGAACAGTTCCTCGCCGGCCGGCTCGACGCGATCGCCGCGACCAACGCGTTCGGCATGGGCATCGACAAGGCCGACATCCGCTTCGTCGTGCACGCGGACATCCCCGGCAGCATCGAGGCCTACTACCAGGAAGCCGGTCGGGCCGGGCGCGACGGCCGGCCCTCGCGCTGCGAGCTTCTGTTCTCCCCCGCCGACATCCGGACCCAGGAGTTCTTCCTGCGCGGCAGCAATCCCGATGCGGACACGCTGCGCCGCGCCTGGTCGGTGCTGCGCCAGGTCGGCGCGGGCCAGGAGGCCGACGAGCTCGCTTCGCGCGGGGCGCGCACGGCCGCCCAGCGGATGGAGCTGGCGACCGCGCTGCGCCTGCTGCGGCAGGCGGCCGACGCCCGCGGGATCGCGCCCGGCGAGGGTCCGCTGCCGCTCGACGTCGAGCTGCGCGAGCACAAGGCGCGCCGCGACCGCGAGCGGCTCGACGCGATGATCCGCTACGCGTTCCACGGCGGCTGCCGCACGCGCTACGTCTACGACTATTTTGCCGGCGCCGCGCGCGGCGGCGTCGCGCCGCGCTGCGGGGCCTGCGACGTCTGCTGTGGCGACCGCGCGGCGCCGCTGCGCGCGCTGGACGACGACGAGTACGAGCGGGTACGGATCGCGCTGTCGGCGGTGGCCCGGCTCGACGGCCGCTTCGGCGCCGAGGTCGTCGCGCTGGTCCTGGCCGGCAGCGCGGAGCGCAAGGTCAAGGACCGCGGGCTGGACGCCCTGCCAACGTACGGCCGGCTGCGCGGCGTGCCGCTGCCGGCCCTGCGCGCGCTGCTCGACGCCCTGGTCGGCGGCGGACTCGTCGAGCGCCGGGCGATCGCCGGCGCCCGCGCCGGGACGGCGGTGCTCGGCCTGTCGCGCGAGGGCGCACGGGTCATGCGCGGCGAAACGCGTCCCGACCTGCCGCTCCCCCCGCAGGTGCCGCCCCCCGCCCCGCCCGCACCGCGCGGCGCCCCGCGCCGGCGCGCCGCCGCCGGGTCCGTCCCCCTCCCCGCCCTCGTCGGTTCGGCCGACCCGGCGCTGCTCGCGCGGCTCAAGGAGTGGCGCCGCCAGCGGGCTGCGGCCGCGCGGGCGCCCGCGTTCACGGTGTTCCACGACAGCGTGCTGGACGAGATCGCGCGCACCCGGCCCGGGACGCTCCAGGCCCTCGCGCAAATCAAGGGCCTCGGCCCGGTCAAGCTCGCGCTCTACGGCGAGGAACTGATCGCGCTGTTGGCGGGAGCGCCGGCGCATTCCTAGATTGGCGCGGCAGCCCGTTGTCGAGCACGCGGCACCGATGAACCGGCGCCGCACCGGTAGTCGCACGTCCGCGCGCACGATCCGGCACCCGAGAACAACTGCCAACGAGACGCATGGCGAACGATGTCGTATCGAGGGCCCTTCCCGCCCGCCGCAGGCGCCCCGGCGATCCGGTGCAGACGGAGGCGTGGATGGTGGTGGCGCGATGGCTCAGGGAGCTGCCGCTGACCTAGCTCGAATGCGGTTCGAAATGCCGATGCGTCTCAGCGATGGCTCTCCCCCTTGCGCGCGGGGTCGGTGGCCTTTTCGCGGCGGACCTCGACGATCTGGCGCTTGCCGGGTTCGAGGATCTCCTGGACCTCCAGCGCCGCGTTGCCCAGCCGCGATGCCGTTCCTCCTTCTTGCGAGAGGATCCCGCCGCGCTCGAGGCGCTTGAGCAGGAACGCGAGGCCGATCACCAGCCCGGCGCTCGCGATCGCGAGCACGCCCCAGAACAGCGCCTCGCCGCCGTTCACGGTCAGGCCGCCGGCGCCGCGGCGCCGTCGTGCACGATCGCGCCGTCGCGGATTTCGATGACGCGGCTGGCGCGCCGGGCCAGCGCCATGTCGTGCGTGATCACGATCACCGTCCGGCCGTTGCGCCACAGGTCCTCGAACAGCGACATGATGTCGCCGCCCGACGAACTGTCGAGGTTCCCCGTCGGCTCGTCGGCCAGCAGGATGTCGGGGTCCATCGCCAGCGCCCGCGCGATCGCCACCCGCTGCATCTGCCCCCCGGACAGCTCGGTCGGCTTGTGGTGCGCGCGGTCGGAGAGCCCGACGCGCTCGAGCAGCTCCTGGACCCGGCGCGCGCGCTCGCGCTTGCCGACCCCGCCGAACAGGAGCGGCAACTCGACGTTCTCCAGCGCCGAGATCTGCGGCAGGAGGTTGAAGCTCTGGAACACGAACCCGACCCGGCGGTTGCGGATCGCGGCGAGCTGGTCCCGCCCGAGCCCCGAGACCGCCTCGCCGCGCAGCGTGTAGCGCCCCGCGCTCGGTGTGTCGAGGCAGCCCAGGAGATTCATCAGCGTCGACTTGCCCGAACCCGACGGCCCGACGACCGCGACGAACTCGCCGGTCCCGATCTCGAGGTCGATGCCGCGCAGCGCCTCGACCTTGACCCGGCCGGTGTCGTAGACCTTGCTGATCTGCTCCATGCGGATCAGCTCGCCGTCCGCGGGCTGATCGCCGTTGCCGTTGCGTCGCAACCGGGGCAGGTTCATCGCTCGTCTCCCATCACTCGTAGCGCAGCGTTTGCGCCGGGTCGATCGTCGCCGCCCGCCGCGCGGGGAAGTACCCGGCCAACAGGCCGATCGCGCCGAGGACGCCGGCCGCGGCGAGGCCGATCGGCATGGACAGCGTCGGCTTGCCGAGGAACTCCAGCGCCTGGTTGCCCTCGGTCGGCAGCATGCCGAGCAGCGAAACGATCAGCACCGCGGCCACGGTGCCGAGCAGCCCTCCCGCCACGGTGTAGGTGACCGCCTCCAGCACGATCGGCGCGGTGATCCAGCCGGGCCGGGCGCCGAGCGCCATCTTCACGCCAATCTCGCGCGTCCGCTCCTTGACCACGGCGTACATGATGTTGGCCACGCCCACGCCGCCGACGATCAGCGTCAGCCCGCCGATCACGCCGAGGAACACCTCGATGCCGAGCAGCATGTTGCCGAGGACATTGGCCCGCCCGACCGTGTCCCAGATGCCGAACACTCGCTCGTCCTCGGGATCGAAGCGGTAGCGGCCGCCCATCGCCGCGCGGAACGAGCGCAAAAGCAGCGGCATTTCCTCCGGCGTGCGGGCGCGCAGGACGATGTTCCCCAGCCGCTCGGTGCCGAACTGGGCCTTGTAGGTCGTGATCGGGATCACGACGTTCGTGGCGTCCGGCCCGCCGTAGGTGCCCATCTGCAGCTTCTTCTTCATCACGCCGATCACGGTGTAGGGCGTGCTGTTGATCAGGAGCGTCTTGCCGACCGGCTCCTCCTCGCCGAACAGCTCCTTGGCCCGCTCGTCGCCGACGAAGGCGACGCGGCGCTTGCCCGTTTCGTCCAGCGCGTTCAGGAACCGGCCCCCCGGCCGGGCAATGAAGTTCCGCAGCTCGCCGTAGCGCCAGCTGGCGCCGGTCAGCATCCCGTTCACGGTCTTGCCGGCGTAGCTGAAGCTGGTCTCCCAGTTCTTGATCTCGCCGACCACGTCGCCCGGCAGCCGCGACTCGAGGAACTCGATGTCCTCCAGCCGGGGCCGGATCGGCCGGCCGGGCGGCAAGCCCTGCCAGGCGCGCCCGGTCTCGCCGGGCCAGACGATCGCGAGGTTGGTCCCCATCCCGATCCGCGCCAGGAGCATCTGGCGCTTCAACCCCTCGCCGAAGGCGAGCAGGAGCAACAGCGTCAGCGAGCCCCAGGCGATCGCCGCGATCGTGAGCGCGGCGCGCTTGTGCTGCACGCGCGAGGCGCGCAGGAACAGCTGGACGATCAGGCCGATCCGCGGGGCCATGTCAGACCTTCATCGCGACGACGGGATCGAGCCGCGCCGCTTCGCGGGCCGGGAAGTACCCGGCCAACAGGCCGACCAGCGCCAGCATCGCGACGCTGGCCAGCGCCACCGTGGCGCTGATACGCGGCACGCCGACGTACTCCTGCAGCCCGGTGCCGAGCCAGAGCCGGCACACGCCGGCGGCGATGGCGAGGCCGACCGCGCCGCCGAGCCCGGTGATCGCCAGCGTCTCGCCGAGGAACTGGCGCAGGACCGAGCGCGGGCGCGCGCCGAGCGCCAGCTTGATCCCGATCTCGCGCGTCCGCTCCTCGACCACCACGTGCATGATGTTCGAGACGCCGATCCCGCCCACGACGAGCGTCAGCGACCCGACGATGCCGAGGAACAGCTTGAAGCCGAGCATGAACGTGTCGAGGAACGTGTACATGTCGGTGGTGTCCCAGACCAAGAGCGCTTCCTTGTCCTCGGGCGAGAAGCGGTGCTTGCCGGCCAGGATCCGGATCACGTCGGACTTCAGCGCCTCGGTCCGCGACGTGTCCACGGCCTTGAAGATCACGTTGTTGAGGTACTTTTCGCCGGTCAGCGCCGCGTACGTCGTCAGCGGAACGAAGACCTTGCCCTCGTCGCGCCCGTTGTAGTTCGAGTCCTGGTCCTTCTTCTTCAGCACGCCGACGACCAGGAACGGCGAGCCGTGCAGCAGCACCGTCTTGCCGACCGGTTCGTCGGCCTTGAAGATGTCCTTGGCCAGCTCGTCGCCGATGAACAGCACGCGGCGGCGGTCGCGCGTGTCGAGCTCGTTGAGCCAGCGGCCGCCCGGCGCGGCGATCATGTTGCGCAGCTCGCCGAAGATCGGCGAGACGCCGCCGACATCCACGCGCAGCGTGCGGTCCTGGTAGTTCAGGATCAGGCTCCCCGCGAACTCGCCCGAGGCGCCGAGCAGGTCCGGCGCGCGGCGCCGGATCAGCTCGATGTCGTCCTCGGTCAGCAGCACCGGGCGGCCCTTGCCCAGGCCTTCCCACGGGATCGAGGTCTTGGACGGGAAACCGATGACGATGTACTCGCCGAGCCCGGCGAAGCTCTTCGCCAGCTGCTGGTGGAACCCCTGCCCGAACGCCAGGAGCAGGCTGATGGCGACGGTGCCCCAGACGATCCCGAACGTCGTGAGGAACGTCCGCAGTTTCTGCGTCGTCAGGTCGCGCCAGATCTGGCGCAGGCCGATGCCGATGCCCACGTGCGCCCCCGCCCCGCCCTAGCCGCCGATCTCGCGCGGCGGCCGCTCGACGACCTTGTCCCCCGCGGCCAGCCCGGCGACGACCTCGATGTTGAGCCCGTCCGACAGGCCGGTCGTGATCTCGCTCTTGCGCGGCTCGCCCCCGGGGGCCGTCGGCGGCAGCTCGACGAACGCCTTGCCGTCCTTCTCGATCTGGACCACGCGCTCGGGCAGGACCGGGATGTCCTTCTTCTCGCGGATGATCAGGTCGACGTTGGCCGAGTACCCGGCGCGCAGCACGACCTGGCCGTCGCTGCCCGGGGACAGTTCGATCTCGACGTCGAACAGCCGGGCGTTGTCCTTCTCGCGGGCCTGCGGCGCGATCCGGCTGAGCCGCCCGGTGACGACCTCGTCCGGCAGCGCGCCGATCTTGATCCGCGCCTCGGTCCCGGCGCGCAGCTTGCCGACGTCGATCTCGTCCACGGTCCCCTTGAACAGCAGGTCCGACATGTCGGCGATCGTCGCCAGGTCGGTCCCGGCCTGGTACGACGTGAGCGGCACCACCGGGTCGCCGGGGTTGACCTGCCGCGCGAGGACCGTCCCGCCGGACTGCGCGCGGATGATCGACTCCAACCGCTCGCCGCGGCCGGCGATGCGCCCCTTGCGGACCAGGTCCAGCGTGTCCTGCGCCCGCTCGCGCTCGATGCGGGCGCGGTCGTAGGCCTCGCGGCTGGCGTCAAGATCGCCGCGGGCCAGGATGCCCTCGCTCGACAGCTGCTTGACCCGCGCGTAATCCGCCTCGGCCCGGGCGAAGCCGGTCTCGGCCGACTGCAGCTGGCGCTCGACCTCGACCAGCTCGGCGGGGGTCGGGTCGGGCGCGATCTCGAACAGCGGGTCGCCGGCGCGCACGTGGTCGCCGACCTCGACGAAGCACGTCTTCACGATGCCGGAGATCTTGGATTTCACGCGGTACTCGACGCGCGGCGTGATCTGCCCGACCGCGACGGCCTTGTCCGTGATCGAGCCGAGGGTGACCTCGACTTCCTTGTAGCCCGGCTCCCCGCCGCCGCGCTTGAGCCAGGCGTAGCCGCCGACCACCGCCCCGCCCACCACGAACAGCACCAGCAGCAATCGCACCAGTCGCGCCATCGATCTTCCTCCGCCGCTCGCCGGGGCGGGCGGACGCTTCCGCTGATCGTAGTTATGAACGTTCGCGGCCGGCGCAGGGTTCGCGCGGGAAGCGAGCGGTTCCCGGGGTCCGACCAGCGGTTCGGCAAGGGCAGTGGACGGCGGCCGTCCCAGCGGGGCGGCGGGCCGTCCGCGGCCGCGCCGGCCGTGTGCTAGTGTCTCGACCCCGGGCCCCCGGCCCGCCTGGAGGATGTCGATGCCGCGCCATCCCTCGGCCGCGCTGCTGTCGTTGTTCGCCGTGCTCGCACTCGTCGCGGGTTGCCGCACGGTGCGCGAGGCGGCGCCGGCGCCGGCTCCCCCGTCGCCCCCGCCGGCCCCGCCGGCGCAGGCCGAGGAGGTCCGGCCCGAGCCGCCGCCGCCGGCGCAGGCCGAGGAGGAGTGGGTGCGCGTCACCGCCTCGCGCCTGAACGTCCGCTCCGCGCCCGGCACCGACAGCGAGGCGGTGGAGAAGATCGGGCAGAACGAGCGCCTGCTGGTCGTCTCCGAGCGCGAGGGCTGGTACGAGGTGCGCCTCCCGGACGGGCGCACCGGCTGGGTCAGCGCGGAGTACGTCCGCACCGACGCGCCGTGCCCGCCCGATCGCGCGGTGCCGCGGATCATCTCCGCGCCGTCCGTGCCGTTGCCGCAGGGGCACGCCCGCGGGCGGGTGGTGCTGCGGGCCCGGGTGAGCGCCGAGGGCCAGGTGCTCGACGTGCAGGTGAAGGAAAACACGACCGGCGACCCGGCGATGGCCGACCAGGCCGTCCGCGAGCTGCGCGAGATCGAGTTCGCACCGCCGGTCCGGGACTGCAAGCCGATCGCGTTCGTCTACACGTACACGCGGAACTTCTGACGCCTGTCCGGGATGGACGTCTCCACCACCGCCGTCCTGGTCTACGTCGTCCTGCAACTCGCCATCGGGGCCTGGATCTCGCGGCGGATCCGCACCGAGGAGGACTACCTCGTCGCCGGCCGTCGGCTCGGTTACACGCTCTCGATCTTCACGATCTTCGCCACCTGGTTCGGGGCCGAGACCTGCATCGGCGCGGCGGGGGTGGTCTACGCCGCGGGCCTGGCCGGCGGCACGTCCGACCCGTTCGGCTACGCGGTCTGCCTGTTCGTGATGGGCGTGGCGTTCTCCGTGCCGCTGTGGCGCGCGCGGCTGACCACCGTCGCCGACCTGCCGCGGCGGCGCTACTCGATCGCCGTCGAGCGCGTGACGGTGCTGCTGATGGTGCCGACGTCGGTGTTCTGGGCCGCGGCCCAGGTCCGGGCCTTCGGCCAGGTGCTTTCCGCCAGCTCGGGGCTGGCCGTGTGGGTCACGATCACCGTGGCGGCGCTGGTCGTCGTGATCTACACCGTTTCCGGTGGACTCCTGGCGGACGCCTGGACCGACCTTCTGCAGGGGATCGTCCTGATCGCCGGCCTCCTGCTGCTGCTCGGGGCGGCGCTGCTGCGGCACGGCGTCGAACCGTTCGGCGCGATCGATCCCGCGCGCCTGCGGCCACTCGGCGGCGGCCAGGAGCCGCTCTTGGCCGTGATCGAGGCCTGGGCCATCCCGGTCTGCGGCTCGGTCTTCGCCGCGGAGCTCGTCGCGCGCATGATCGCGGCGCGCTCGCCGCGCGTCGCGCGGCGCTCGACGCTCGTGGCGTCCGGCACCTACCTGCTGATCGGGCTGATCCCGGTCGCGCTGGGCCTGTTCGCCGCCGTGACGCTGCCGGGGCTCGAACACCCGGAGCAGGTGCTGCCCCGGCTCGCGCACGAGCTGCTCCCCGCCGCGCTGTACCCGGTCTTCGCCGGGGCGCTCGTGTCGGCGATCCTCTCGACGGTGGACAGCTCGCTGCTCGCCGCGTCGT
>JAGOJY010000083.1 GCA_017994815.1 Acidobacteriota bacterium | reverse complement strand
GCCTACACCGACCACGGCCACTGCGGCGTCCTGCGCGGCGACGAGGTGGACAACGATCCGTCGCTGAACCGGCTGGCCGCGATGGCGCTCGCGCACGCCGAGGCCGGCGCCGACATCGTCGCCCCGTCGGACATGATGGACGGCCGCGTGGCCGCCATCCGCGACGCGCTCGACGACGCCGGGCTGGAGACGACCGGCATCCTGTCGTACGCGGTGAAGTACGCGTCGGCGTACTACGGCCCCTTCCGCGAGGCGGCGGAGTCGGCGCCGGGCAAGGGCGACCGCCAGGGCTACCAGATGGACCCGCGCAACGCGCGCGAGGCGGTGCGCGAGGCGCTGCTCGACGAGTCCGAAGGCGCCGACATGCTGATGGTCAAGCCGGCGCTGGCCTACCTCGACGTGATCCGCCGCGTGAAGGAGGCCAGCGACCTGCCGCTCGCCGCGTACAACGTTTCCGGCGAGTTCTCGGCGGTCAAGGCCGCCGCGCAGCGCGGCTGGCTCGACGAGGAGCGGATCGTCCGCGAGAACCTGCACGCGATGGTGCGCGCCGGCGCCGACGTGATCATCACCTACCACGCGCGGGAGGCCCTGGCCGGGAAGTGGCTGTGAGCGCCGGGCCGCGCTCGGAGGCGATCTTCCGGCGCGCCCTGGAGCTGCTGCCGGGCGGCGTGAACTCGCCGGTCCGCGCCTTCCGCGCGGTCGGCGGCACGCCGCTCGTCGTGCGCCGCGGGCGCGGGGCCGAGATCGAGGACGCCGACGGCCGGACGTACGTCGACTTCGTCGGCTCGTGGGGCCCGTTGATCCTCGGCCACGCCCCGGAGCCGGTCGTGCGCGCGATCGCCGAGGCCGCGGCGCGCGGGACGTCGTTCGGCGCGCCGTGCGAGGACGAGGTGCGGCTCGCCGAGCGGGTCATCGCCTGCAACCCGCACGTCGAACAGGTGCGCTTCGTCTCGTCCGGCACCGAGGCCGTGATGAGCGCGATCCGCGTCGCCCGCGGGGCGACCGGCCGCGACCTGATCGTCAAGTTCTCGGGCTGCTACCACGGCCACGCCGACCACCTCCTGGTGCAGGCCGGCTCGGGGCTGGCGACGTTCGGCCGGCCGACCTCCGGCGGCGTCCCGGCGGAGTTCGCGCGCCTCACGCGCGTGTTGCCGCTCGACGACGGCGAGCGCGTGCGCGAGCTGTTCCGCGCCGAGGGCGACCGCATCGCGGCGCTGATCGTCGAGCCGGTCCCGGCCAACAACGGCCTCCTGCTGCAGCGGCCCGAGTTCCTGCACCTCTTGCGCGAGCAGACCGAGCGCGCGGGCGCGCTCCTGGTCTTCGACGAGGTGATCTCGGGCTTCCGCGTGGCGCGCGGCGGCGCCGCGGAGCTGTACGGCATCCGCCCCGACCTGTGCACGTACGGCAAGGTGATCGGCGGCGGGATGCCGGTCGGCGCGTTCGGCGGCCGGCGCGACGTGATGGCGCAGCTGGCGCCGGCCGGGCCGGTCTACCAGGCCGGCACGCTGTCCGGGAACCCCGTGGCGATGGCGGCGGGGCTCGCCACGCTGGCCGAGCTGGAGGCGCGCGACGGCTGGTCGCAGCTGGAGGCGCGCGGCGCGGAGCTGGAGCGCAAGCTGCGGGGGGCGCTCGCCGCGGCGCGCTTCCCGGTGACGCTGGTGCGCCAGGGCTCGCTGTTCTGGTTCTCGCTGCAGGACGGCCCGCCGCCGCGCGCGGCGGAGGCGATCGCGCCGCGGGCGGCGGAGCTGTACCGCCCGCTGTTCCACGGCCTGCTGCAGCGCGGGATCTGCCTCGCGCCGTCGGCGTACGAGGTCGGCTTCCTCTCGCTGGCGCACGGGCCGGAGCACCTCGAACGCTTTGCCGCGGCGCTGGCGGCGGCGGTGGTCGAGGCGTGCGCCTGAAAATCGACCCGATCCGGGCGCTGCAGGCCGGGTTCCTGCTGCTCTTGGCGATCTGCGCCGGGCAGGTCGTGTACTGGATCTTCGAGGAGGTGCACCACACCGACGACCTGCACGCGCAGATCGAGCGGCTGCGGCAGGAAGAAGTCGACGGCGCGCGGCGGCTGCTCGAGCAGGGGATGAAGCCGGAGGATGTCGCGGACGTCTTCCCGGGGATCATCTTCTCCAGCGGCCCGGAGCGCGTGGCGCTGGACCCGGCCCACATCGAGGAACTGCGCCGCGAGCGCTACCACCGCCTGCGGCGGATCGGCTGGGAGGGGACGTTCTTCATCGTCGTGCTCGTCGCGGCGATGGCCGTGCTGGCGCAGGCGCTGCACCAGGACGCGCAGCTGCGGCGGCGCCAGCAGAACTTCCTCGCGGCCGTGACGCACGAGTTCAAGAGCCCGCTGGCGGCGCTGCAGCTCTCGGCGGAGACGCTCCTGTTGCGTGACCCGCCGCTGGACGGCCGGCGCAAGCTCCTGCGGCGGATCCTCGACGACACCGGGCGGCTGGAGGCGATGGTCACCAACCTGCTCGACACCGCGCGCCTCGAGGAAGGGCGCGTCCACCTGCAGCCGGAGCGGATGGCGCTGTCGCCGGCCGTGCAGGCGGCCGTGGAGGAACTCGCCGCGCGGGCCGCCGAGCTGGGCGTGCAGCTGCGCCCGGCGGTCGAGCCGGACCTCGAGATCCACGCCGACCCGCTGGCGGTGCGCACCGTGCTGCGGAACCTCCTCGACAACGCGCTCAAGGCGACGGTCGCGGCCGGTGGCGGGGCGGTGACGCTGCGCGCGCGCGAGGACGGCGCGTACGTGCGCGTCGAGATCGAGGACTCCGGCGTGGGCTTCGCGCCGCACGAGGCGCAGCGGCTGTTCGGCAAGTTCTACCGGCCCGGCGACGAGATGCGCCGCGAGAGCCGCGGGTCCGGGCTCGGGCTGTACATCGTCCGCCGCTTCGTCGAACTCGAGCGCGGCAAGGTCAGCGCCCACAGCGACGGCCCGGGCAAGGGCGCCGTGTTCACCGTCCTGTGGCCGGTCGCCGGGAGGTCGTGATGGACGAGCCGCAGCCGCGCGTTCTGGTGGTCGAGGACGAGGCGCACCTGGCCGAGGGGATCCGCGAGAACCTCGAGCTGGAGGGGTACGCCGTCGAGGTCGCGGCCGACGGCCTGTCCGCGCTGCGCGTCGCGCGCGAGCGGCCGTGGGACCTGATCGTGCTCGACGTGATGCTGCCCGGGATGGACGGGTTCACGGTCTGCGAGACGCTGCGCGAGGAGGGACGCGACACGCCGGTCCTGTTCCTGACGGCGCGCGGCGCGGCCGAGGACCGCATCCGCGGGCTCGAGGCCGGCGGCGACGACTACCTGCCGAAGCCGTTCCAGCTGCGCGAGCTGCTGCTGCGCGTGGCGGCGATCCTGCGCCGGCGCGCGTGGTACGGCGTGCTGCCGGCGGCCGGCTCGAGCGTCAGCTTCGGCGGCAACAGCGTCGACTTCCGCACGCTGCGCGGGCGCTCGTGGGACGGCCAGGAACAGGCGCTGACGCAGAAAGAAGCGATGATCCTCAAGGCGCTGGCGGAGCGCCCGGGCGAGGTCGTCTCGCGCGACGAAATCCTGGAAAAGGTCTGGGGCTACGAGATCTTCCCCAGCACGCGCACCATCGACAACTTCATCGTGCGCCTGAGGAAGCGCTTCGAGCGCGACCCCGAGGCGCCCGAGCACTTCCACACCGTGCGCGGCGTGGGCTATCGCTTCACGCCGGCGCCGGAGGAATGACGTGCCGAACGCCGAGACCCCGCTCCTCGTGCGCGCGCTGCGCTGCGAGCCGACCGCGCGCCGGCCGCTGTGGATCATGCGGCAGGCCGGGCGGTACCTTCCCGAGTACCGCGCGCTGCGGGAAAAGCACAGCTTCGAGGAGGTCTGCCGCGCGCCGGAGCTGGCGGCCGAGGTCACGCTGCAGCCGCTGCGCCGCTTCCCGCTCGACGCCGCGATCGTCTTCGCCGACCTGGTGACGCCCCTCGCCGCGCTCGGCCTGCGCTTCCGCTTCGACCCCGGGCCGGTGTTCGAGAACCCGGTGCGCGGCGCGGCCGACGTGCGCGCGCTGCGCGAGCCGGACCCCGAGGAGATCGCCCCCGAGGTCGCGGCGACGCTGGCGCTGGTCAAGCCGCAGCTCCCGCCGGGCACCGCGCTGCTCGGCTTCGCCGGCGCGCCGTGGTCGCTCGCCGCGTACATGGTCGAGGGGAAGGGGAAGGAGGGGTTCGCCACCCTGCGCCGGATGGCCTACGCCGAGCCGGACCTGCTCGACGAGCTGCTCGGGAAGCTCGCGCGGCTCGCGGGGGCGTACCTCGTCGCGCAGCACCGCGCCGGCGCCGACGCGGTGCAGGTGTTCGACACCTGGGCCGGGCTGCTGTCGCTGGCCGAGTGGCGGCGGCTGGTCCGCCCGCACCTCCTCGCGCTCTTGGAGCGGCTCGGCGCGGCGGGCGTCCCACGGATCCTGTTCGCGCACGACGCCGCGCACCTCCTGGACGGGCTCGTGGAACTGCCCTGGGAGGCGCTCGCCGTGGACTGGCGCGTGGACCTGCCGGCGCTGCGCCGGGCGGTCGGCGAAAAGCGGGCGCTGCAGGGGAACATCGACCCGGTGGCGCTCCTCGCCGGCCCGGAGTCGGCGCGCGCGGCGGCCCGCGACCTCCTGGCGCGGATGCCCCGCCGCGGGCACGTCGTCAACCTCGGCCACGGCATCCTGCCGCAGACGCCGCTGGCCAGCGTCGAGGCGCTGGTGGACACTGTCCGGGAGGACGACCAACGATGAACGACCACGCACGGCCCGTCGAGCGCCAGGCCACCGCGGACCTGCTCGCGCGCTACGACCGCCCGGGCCCGCGCTACACGAGCTACCCGACGGCGGTCGAGTTCCACGAGGGGTTCACCGCCGCCGACTACGAGGGGCGGCTCGCCGCGGCCGACCCGCTCGGCGAGGTGCCGCTTTCCGTGTACGTGCACCTGCCGTTCTGCGAGGAGCGCTGCCTGTTCTGCGGTTGCCACGTGATCATCAGCCCGCACAAGGAGCGGGCCCGCCCCTACCTCGACCTTCTGCGGCGCGAGGTCGAACTCGTCGCCGACCGGCTGCCGCACCGCCGCAAGGTGGCGCAGCTGCACCTCGGCGGCGGGACGCCGACCTACCACGCCCCGGCCGACATGGCGGCGCTGCTCGAGCACATGCTGGCGCGCTTCACGCCGCTTCCCGGCGCCGAGCTGGCGGTCGAGGTCGACCCGCGCGTGACCAGCGACGAGCACATCGACGTCCTCGCCGGGCTCGGCTTCAACCGCATCAGCCTCGGCGTGCAGGACTTCACGCCCGAGGTGCAGCAGGCGGTCAACCGCGTGCAGTCGATCGACGAGACGCGACGCGTGGTAGAGCGGGCGCGGGCCCGCGGCTACACCGGGACGAACATCGACCTGATCTACGGCCTGCCGCTGCAGTCCCCGGCCAGCTTCGAGCGCACGGTCGAGGAAGTCATCGCGATCGGCGCCGACCGTTGCGCCGTGTACTCGTTCGCCTTCGTGCCGTGGATCCGCGGCAACCAGCGCAAGATCGTCGAGGAGCAGCTCCCGCCGCGCGACACGAAGTTCGAGCTGTTCTCGATCGCCCGCGAGCGGTTCCTCGCCGCGGGGTACGAGCCGATCGGCATGGACCACTTCGCCAAGCCCGACGACGAGCTGGCGCGCGCCAAGCGCGAGCACCGACTGCGCCGCAACTTCCAGGGCTACACCGTGATCCCCGGCGACGACGTGCTCGGGTTCGGCATCTCGGCCATCGGCGACGTGCGCGGCGCGTACGTCCAGAACGTGAAGAAGCTGAGCCGGTACCGCGAAACCGTCGAGGCCGGGCAGCTGCCGGTCGAGCGCGGCGTCGCGCGCACGGCCGACGACGACCTGCGGCGCGAGGTGATCCACGAGCTGATGTGCAACTTCCGCGTGGACATCGCCGAGGTCGAGCGCTCGCACGCCATCATCTTCCGCGAGTACTTCGCCGAGGACCTGCGGCGCCTGTCGGAGCACGAGCGCGAGGGGCTCGTGCGCGTGACCGACCGCACGATCGAGGCCACCCCGGCCGGCGAGCTGTTCGTGCGCAACCTCGCCATGTGCTTCGACCGCTACTGGCGCGAGAAGCACGAGGGCTCGGACAAGCCGATCTTCAGTCGAACCGTCTGAGCGCCAGCGAATCCTCGCCATTTCGTTTGCTATGCTCTCCCGCGTGAAGCGGCTGGTGATCGTCGGGGCGGGG
The DNA here is from genome assembly GCA_017994815.1 of Acidobacteriota bacterium. Taxonomy (GTDB): domain Bacteria; phylum Acidobacteriota; class Polarisedimenticolia; order J045; family J045; genus JAGOJY01. Next base: position 6,993 of record JAGOJY010000083.1, on the reverse strand, counting down.
ATCTCGGGCCTCGCGGCGGCGCGGGGCGCCCGTGCGCTCGCGGGTGAAGTCCCGGGCGGTCTCGAGGTGCTCGTGCTCGAGCGCGGCGCGGCGGTCGGCGGCAAGGTCGTCACGTTGCGCGACGCGGGGTACCTGGTCGAGATGGGGCCGACCGGGTACCTCGACAACGAGCCGGCGATCGACCAGCTCATCGGGTGGGCCGGGATGGCGGCGCAGAAGCTGCCGGCGAACGCGGCGGCGGCGCGGCGCTTTCTCGTGCGCGGCGGCCGGCCGCTCGAGATCCAGATGCACCCGCTGCGCTTCGCCCGCTCGGGGCTGCTCACGCCGCTTGGCCTCTTGCGCATGGCCGGCGAGCCGTTCGTGCCGCGCAAGCGCGACGCGACCGACGAGAGCGTCTGGTCCTTCGCCGCCCGGCGCGTCGGCCGCGAGGCGGCCGACCGGATGATCTCGCCGATGATGCTCGGCATCTTCGCCGGCGACGCGCGGCGGCTGTCGTTGCCGGCGGCGTTCCCACGGCTGCACGTGCTGGAGCGCGACCACGGCGGGCTGGTGCGCGGGATGCTCGCACGCCGGCGCCAGCGCGGGGCGGGGGGACCGGGCGGCGCGGCGGGAACGCTGACCTCGTTCCGCGACGGGCTGCAGTCGTTCCTCCGCGGCCTGGCCGCGTCGCCGGAACTCCTGGTGCGGACCGGCGCCGAGGTGCGGGCGATCGAGCCGCGCGCCGCCGGCGGGTGGGGCGTCCTCGCCGGTGCCGACGCGATCGCGGCCGACGCGGTGGTGCTGGCCGGCGAGCCGTGGGCGATGGCCCCGGTCGTGCGAGAGCCGCTGCCCGCCCTCGCGGCGGCGCTGGAGTCCATCGACTGCCCGCCCGTCGCGGTGGTGGCGCTGGGGTACGGCCGCGAGGCGCTGGAGAAGGTCCCGCGCGGGTTCGGCGTCCTCGTCCCGCGCGGCGAGGGCTACCGCATCCTCGGCGTCCTGTGGGACACGCACCTGTTCGAGGGCCGCAGCCCGCGCGATCGCCTGTTGGTGCGGGCGATGCTCGGCGGCGCCGTGGACCCGGAGATCGGCGGGCTGACCGAGGAGCGGATCGCCGCGCTCGCGCGCGACGAGGTCGCGCGGCTGTTCGGCCTGCGCGACGCCCCCGTGTACGAGCGGACGACGCTCTGGCCGCGGGCGATCCCGCAGTACGAGCTCGGCCACCTCGACCGCGTCGCCGCGATCGAGGAACAGGCGGCCGCGGTCCCCGGCCTGTTCGTCACCGGCAACGCGCTGCACGGCGTCGCCTTCGCCAAGGCCGGTGCCCACGGCCTGTCCTGCGGCGAGCGCGCCGCACGCTTCCTCGCGGGCGACGATCACGTCTGACCCGCAGACCCGAGACACGATCGCTGGCACCGGGGATGAACGGCGACGAACTCGAGCGGATCCGGGTAAACTGGCGACCCGGAGGCGCTGATGCTGACGCTGCGTTACTACGGACACGACTGCTGGCAATTCGACGACGGGCAGCACCGGGTGCTGGTCGATCCGTTCCTTTCCGGGAATCCCGTGGCGGCTGCCAAGCCCGGCGACTTCGAGCGTCTCGACGCGATCCTGGTGACGCACGGCCACGGCGACCACCTCGGCGACACGCTGGAAATCGCGCGCCGCACCGGCGCTTTGGTCGTCGCCAACTTCGAGATCGTGAACTACTGCTCCGCGCAGGGCGTCGCCGGGCACCCGATGCACATCGGCGGCGGGCGGCAGTTCGCGTTCGGCCACGTCAAGCTGACGATCGCGCACCACGGCTCGACCGGGCCGAACGGCGAGGCGCTGGGCAACCCGGTCGGCTTCGTGGTCACGATGGGCGGCCGCAAGGTGTACCACGCCGGCGACACCGGCCTGTTCCTCGACATGAAGCTGATCGGCGAGGCGTGGGGGCCGCTCGACGCGGCGCTCCTCCCGATCGGCGACAACTTCACCATGGGGATCGATGACGCGGTCCGCGCGACCGAGTTCCTCGCGGCCAAGGTCGCGATCCCGATGCACTACGGCACGTTCGACGTGATCGCGGCCGATCCGCTGGAGTTCGTGCGCAAGGTCGAGTCCGCCGGGCGGCGCGCGGTGCACGTCCCGCCGGGCGGCACGCACACGCTGGCCTGAGGGCGGCCTACCCGCCGACCGCGGGATGCCAGCCCCCACCGGTCGCGGGGGAGGGTCGCGGCGGTGACGTCTCGTCGAGGAACGAGCGCAGGATCCTGCCGAACCGCTCGATGTCGATCAGGAAGGCGTCGTGCCCGTACACCGACTCCATCCTGACGAAGCGGCAATCGCGCCCCCACTCGCGGAGAATCCGCGCGACCTCCTCCTGCTGGTGCACCGGGAACAGGAGGTCGGTCGTCACGCCGACGAGCAGCGAATGCGCCCGGATCCGCGCCACGCCCTCCTCGTACGACGGCGCGTCCTCGCCGAGGTCCCACAGGTCCATCGCCTTCGACAGGTACAGGTACGAGCTGGCGTCGAAATCGGCGTCAACGAAGCGGTCGCCCTGGTGCAGGAGGTACGACTCGACCTGGAAGTCCGGCCCGAGGTCCGCCGGCCGCGGGCGGACCCGCTCGCGGGCGAAGCGGCGGTCCCACTCGGGCCCGGAACGGTAGGTGATCGTGCCGATCTGCCGCGCGAGGTGCAGTCCGTCGCGCGGTCCGGGGCCGGGGTAATAGTCGCCGCCGCGCCACGCCGCGTCGCGCATGACGGCCTGGCGCTGCACGAAGCGCAGCGAGATCGACAGCGGGTACGAGCGCCCGGGCGCCGAGATCGCGACGAGCCGCCGCGTGCGGTCCGGCAGCCAGGCCGCGAAAGCCAGCGCCTGCATGCCGCCCATCGACGAGCCGACGACCGTGTCGAGGCACTCGATCCCCAGCTCGTCGAGCAGCAGGGCCTGGCTCGCGGCGAGATCCGGGATCGTCAGCAGCGGGAACGACAAGCCGTACGGCCGCCCCTGGCGCGGGTCGGTCGAGGCGGGACCGGTCGAGCCGAAGCAGCCGCCGAGGACGTTGCAACAGATCACGAACCAGCGGTCGGTGTCGATGAAGCCGCCCGGGCCGATCATCCCCTCCCACCAGCCCGGCGCCGGGTCGGCGGCGCTGCTGCGCGCGTGCGAGGAGGCCGAAAGGCCGGTGCACAGGAGCAGCGCGTTGTCGCGCCCCGCGTTCAGCTCGCCCCAGGTCTCGTAGGCGATCTCGAAGCCCGGCAGTTCACCGCCCGCGCGCAGCGGCCACGGCGACGCGCGGCGGAACACCCGCGCCCCCTGCGGACCGGTTGGCCGCGCCGGGGGCACGGCCCTCAGAACCGGATCGCGACGTCGAGGGCGGGCACGATCATCGTGCGCCCGCCGGAGAACAGGAGCGAGTCCTGGTCGGCGTTGACCCGGCGCAGCGTGACCTGGAACCGGAAGTTCCAGTGCGGCGACGTGTTGAACTGGACGCCGCCACCGGCCTCGTACCAGTACTGGATGTCGGTGTCGTTCGGGTGGTCGGGGTCCTCGCGCTTCGGATTGTCGTAGGTGAAATCGCCGATCCCGAGGCCGGCCACGGTCATGATCTGGAACGTCGGCTCGCCGCCCATGACGAGGCTCGCGCCCAGCCCGTACATCGTCATCTCGACGTCGCCGCCCCGGCCGATGTCGTCCTTGGTCGAGAGGCGGTCGAACAGCAGTTCGCCGGTGAACTTCTGCGTGAAGCGGTACCCGAGCCGCGCGTGCTGGCCGAGGTCCTGGTCGATGTCGAGATTCTGCGTGACCAGCGGGTACTGCACGCCGAGCGCGACCTCGAACTTCTGGTCCTGCGCGTGGGTCGGAAAAACCGCCGCCGCGAGCACGACCACGGCGACCAGCACGCCAGCACTGCGCATTGCCTTTCCTCCATTCCGTTCGGGCACCGGGGGAATCGCGGGCCAAGCGGCGCGGATTCTCCCCGATTTCCGCGGGTTCCGGCAACAGGCTCCTAGCGCTCGGCCAGGTGCAGCCGCGTCAGCTCCGAGGTCAGGTGCGCGTAGGCCTCGTCGACGGTGTCCACGATCTTGAACAGGGACAGGTCGAGCAGGTCGATGACCTTCCACTCCACGAGCAGGTCCCAGGAGATGACCCGCTCCCAGAACTCGCGGCCGAACAGGACGACCGGTCGCGCGCTCGACGCCTTGCCGGTCTGGAGCAGGGTCAGGACCTCGAACATCTCGTCGAACGTGCCGAACCCGCCCGGGAACACGATCAGCGCCCGCGCGAGGTAGACGAACCAGAACTTGCGAATGAAGAAGTAGTGGAACTCGAACGCCAGCTCGCGCGAAACGTAGGGGTTGATGCCCTGCTCGTGCGGCAGGCTGATCCCGAGACCGACCGACAGCCCGCGCGCGCGCGAGGCGCCGCGGTTGGCCGCCTCCATCATCCCCGGCCCGCCGCCGGAGCAGACGATGAAGCGGTGCTTGCCCGAGGAGAGGCTCTTGGACCACAGCGTCATGCGGTACGCGAGTTCCTCGGCTTCCTGGTAGTAGCGGGCCAGCCGCGGGTCCGGGGCGTTCTCGGCGGAGGCCCGCGCGGAGCCGAAGAAGACGATCGTGTCCTGCAGGTTGTAGTGCTCGAAGCGGACCTCCGGCTCGAGGTACTCGGCCAGGATGCGCACGACGCGCGCATCGCGGCTGTTCAGGAACTCGAGGTTGCGGTACGCCTTGACGGGGCCGCGCCGCCGTTGCCTCATGTGCGATCCTCGGTCCGGGAAAAAAGAGGGCAAAGCTATACGCGGTGCCGGCGCACGGCAAGCGGAGCGGGCAGGACGGTGACGGTTTCGACGCGCTGGGTCGATCAGGACGAGGAGCTCGGGCGCGCGGCCGCCGAGGCGGCCGCGGCCCCGCGGCTGGCGCTGGACACCGAGGCCGACGCGTTCCACGCCTACCGGCCCCGGCTGTGCCTGGCCCAGCTCGCGTGGGAGACGGACGGCGGGATCGAGATCGCGCTGGTGGACACGCTGGCGCTTGCCGGCCGGCTCGGGCCGCTGCGCGGGCTCCTGGAGCAACCCGGCCTGGAGAAGATCGTCCACGGCGCACCGTACGACGTGCGCATGCTGCGCCTGGCCGAGAGGATCGAGCTGCGGGGGCTGTTCGACACGCAGGTGGCGGCGCAGCTCCTCGGGCTGCCCCAGACCAGCCTCGCGGCGCTCGCGCTCGCGTTCGCGGACGTGCACCTGGACAAGGCCGGCCAGAAGGTGGACTGGTCGCGGCGCCCCCTGCCGCCGGCCGCGCTGCGCTACGCCAGCGAGGACGTGCGGCTGCTGTTCCGGCTGCGGGCCGAGCTGGGCCGGCGGCTGGCCGACGCGGGGCGGGGGGACTGGGCGGAGGAGGAGTTCCGGAGGATCGAGAACGCTCCCGCACCGGTCGAGACCCGGCGCGACCCGGACGAACTCGCGGCCCGCATCCCGGGCGCTTCGAAGCTGGGGCCCGCGGCGCGCGGGGCGCTCCTGGAGCTGCTGGCCTGGCGCGAGGCGGAGGCCGAGCGGCGCAACGTCGCCGCGATCCGGGTCCTGCAGCCGGACCTGCTGGGCGAGCTGGCCCTGCGCCAGCCGGCGGACGCGGCGGGGCTCGCGGCGGCCCGGGTGCCGGAGAGCGCCCGCCGGCGCTATGGCGCGGAGATCCTGGCGGCGATCCGGCGCGGGCGGGAGCGCCCGGCCGTGGCCCCGCGGCGGACCGTGGCCCGGCCGCCGGCCGGCGAGCGGAAGCGGTTCGCGGCGCTGCGCGCGGTGCGGGACGCCCGGGCGCGCGAGCTGGGCCTCGAGCCGTCCGTGCTGTGCCCGTCGGCCGCGCTGCGGGCGCTGGCGGCCCGTGGGCCGGAGACCGAGGCGGAACTGCTCGCCGCGGGCCTCCGGCGCTGGCAGGCGGCGCTGCTCGGCGAGGACCTGCGCGCCGCGCTGGCGCAGGCCGACCCCGCACCCGGGTCCTGACCGCACGAGGGCGCCCGCGGGCGCGCCGGGGCCCGCCGGGCCGGCCGGCCGCGGTCGCGATTAGCCGTGCGGGCGCGGAGCCGGTATGTTTGTTCCGGCTTCGGGGTCTTTCTTCTGGAGGTCCGATGAGGTCGTGCGCCCGGGTCTTGTTCGCTTTGGTCCTCCTCGTCACGTTCGCCGCGCCGTGCGCGCTGGCCGAGCCGAAGGCGGTGCTCCCGGAGCGCACCTTCGACGCCGGCGATGTCGAGAAGGGCACCGTGATCGAGCACGGATTCGTCTTCCGCAACGACGGCGACAGCGACCTCAGGATCCTCGAGGTCCACCCGCACTGCGGGTGCACGCTGGTCGATTACCCGAGCACGATCCCGCCGGGCGGCGAGGGCGTGATCAAGGCCAAGGTCAACACGAAGAACCTGCCGACCGGCGTCCAGTCCAAGACGATGAACGTCGTGACCGACTCGGCCGAGCTCGAGCGGGTCGTGCTCCAGATCAAGCTCAAGGTGATCACCGCGATCGAGTTCCTGCCGCGCCGCGAGGTCTACATCGCGACCCAGCCGGGCAAGTCGGAGCGGCAGCAGATCCTCGTCCGGCCCCACGCCGCGGGGATGAAGATCCTCGGCGCCACCTCGTCGAGCCCGCTGTTCAGCGTCAAGCTGGAGCCGGCACAGGCGAGCAGCAAGGCCAGCGTCATCGCCTCGCCGCTGCTCCCGCGCGAGGGAGACGTGTGGGTGACGATCACGGTCGCGGGCGACGCGCCGATCGGCATCCATTCGGGCGAGGTCGTGATCGAGACCAACGATCCCGCGCACAAGAAGGAGTCGCTGCTCGTGCGCGCGGCCGTGAAGGAACCGAAGAAGCCCGCAGCCAACGCCTCCTGACGCGGGGCGCTTCGCACGCCGTTTGCCCCGGCAACGTTCCCGCTCCGTTCTTCCGCGCTAGAATCGGCGCGTGCACAGGGAGCTGCAGGTCGCGCTCGATCTGGCCCGCCGCGCCGGCGAGGAGATCCTGCATTTCGATCCGCTCGCGCACCCGG
>JAGOJY010000082.1 GCA_017994815.1 Acidobacteriota bacterium | reverse complement strand
CCGCGGCGCCGCTCGCGGCGCGCTTCCTCGCGGCGCTGCGGGCGGCCTGCCTTGGCCGGCGGGTCCCGCTCCTGGGCGGCGACACGGTGCGCGCCGCGCCGGGCGCGGCGACACTGGCCCTGACCGTGTGCGGGATCCCGTGGCCGGGAGGCCCGGTCCTGCGGTCGGGCGGGAGACCGGGGGACGTCCTGGCCGTGACCGGGACGCTCGGGGGATCGGGGCTCGGCCTCGCGATCCTGCGGCGCGGCCGGCCGCGCGGCGCCGCCGAGCGCGACGCGGTCCGCGCCTTCCGCACGCCGCGGGCCCGGCTCGAGGCCGCGCGCCCGCTGGCGCGGGCCGCCCACGCGCTGATGGACGTCTCCGACGGGCTCGGCCTGGACCTGCCGCGGCTGGCGCGGGCCTCGGGCTGCGGCTTCGAGGTCGAGGCGGCCGCGTTGCCGCTGCACCCGGGGCTGCGGCCGCTCGCGCCGGAACCGGCCCTGCGGGCCGCGCTGGCCGGCGGCGAGGATTACGAACTCCTGGCGGCGCTGCCGCCGCGCGCGGTCGGGCCGGTCCGCCGCGCGCTCTCCCGGCACGGCCTGCCCCTGTCCGTCATCGGCCGGCTCCTACCGGCGCGTTCCGGGGGCTGGCTCGTCCGCGGGGGCCGCCGCAGCCGCTGGCCCGGCGGGGGCTGGGACCCTTTCGCCCGGGACCGGGACCCCGGGCTAGACAGGCCGCCCGTCCTGTCCGTAGGGAGGGATGAGCGGGACGGACCTCCCCGCTGATGGCCGGCGATGCAGAGCTGATCGCGCGGGCCCTGGGTGGGGACGGCGAAGCGTTCGACGCGTTGATCGGGTCGCGCTGGGAGCGGATGTTCCGGATCGCCTGGCGGATCGTGGGGGACGCGGAGGACGCCCGGGACGTCGCCCAGCAGTCCTGCCTGCGGCTTTGGGAGACGCTGGGCCGTTTCCGGATCGGGGAAGACCTCGACGGGTGGATCTACAGGATGACCGTGAACCTCGCGATTGACGCGTTGCGCCGCCGGCAGGCCCGGCCCGAGGAACCGTGGCCGGCCGCGCCGGCGGAGCCGGTCCCCGCGGCGGGGCCGGGCCCGGAGGAGCTGCTGCGCGCGCGCGAGCTGGACGCCGCGCTGCAGGAGGTCACGCACGACCTGCCGCCGCGGCAGAAGGCGGTGTTCGTCCTGGCGCGGATCGAGGGGCTCTCGGGCGCGGAGATCGCGGCGATGCTCGGCCTGGCGCCCTCGACGGTGCGCAACCACCTCTTCCAGGCCCGGGCGGTCGTCGGGCGGCGGCTGGCCGAGAAGTTCCCCGGGCTGTTTTCCGAGGGGGCCGGCGGCAAGGGGGAAGCCGAATGACGCAGCGGGACGGGGGACACGTGGCGGCGCGCGACATCGCGGAACTCGCGGCCGGCGCGCGGCCGAACGCCGCGACGGCGGCGCACATCGCGGGCTGTGTGGCCTGCCGCGGAGAACTGGCCCGGCTCGATCCGTCGGCCGTGTTCGGCCTGCTCGCGGCGCTGCCGCTGCCGGTGGGCGTGCCGCCCGCGCCGCGCCTCGGGCGCACCCGCGCGCCGCGGCGCGTCGCGGCCCGCGGCCGGGTCGCGCTGGCCGCGGCGGCGGCCGCGCTGGCGGTCGCGGCGCTGTGGTTGATCGACCACGGCGGCGCGGGCGTCCCGGTCGTCGCCCGCGCGCGCGCGGTCCCGCCGGTCGTCGCCCGCGTCGATTCGCCGCACGCGCGGATCGTGACGCTGGTGCCGCCGGGCGATGACGCGCCGACCGTCACGCTGATCGTGGGCGTCGAGGCCGACCTGTGAGGCGCCGGGCGCTGTTGGCCGCGGCGCTGCTGGGCGCCGCGGCCCCGGCGGCACTGGCCGCCGGGCCCGACCCGTGCCAGGGCAAGGAGATCCGCGCGCGGGTCATCAACGTGCGCTTCAAACCGCTGAGCGAGGCCGCCGAGATCGTCAGCGACCTGCTCGGCCCGTGCGGCGCGTACAAGGTGCCGAAGGCCGGGCGGGCGATCACCGTCGAGGACGAGCCCGCCCGGGTCGAGCGCGTGGCCGAGGCGATCGCGGCCTGGGACACGCCGCCCCGCGCGGTCGAAATCCACGTCAGCCTGATCCGCGCGTCGAGCGAACCGGCGCCGCGCAGCGGGATCGGCGAAGAGATCCGCGGCGTCAGCGAGACGCTGTCCAAGCTGACGCGCTACACGAGCTTCAACCCGATCGGGTCGGTCACGCTGCGGGTGATGGAAGGCGGCGAGGCCGAGGCCGACCTCGGCGAGGGGTACAGCGTGACGTTCCGCGTCGCGGCGGTGGACGACCAGCACGGGATCGTGCAGCTCGACCCGTTCGACCTGTTGCGCACGACGAAGGAGGCCGGGGCGTCGGTCGCCACCCCGGCGCGGCTGCTCGCCACGCAGCAGAACCTGCCGGAAGGACGACAGAACATCATCGTGGCCGTCGGCCGCCAGCCGGACAAGGCGATCCTCCTGGCGCTGAAGGTCGACACGCTCGCGCCGGCGGCCACCGCCTCCGCGCCCGCGGGGAACTGAGCATGGCGACCTACCGCTGCCGACTGGCCACCGCGACCGGCGAGATCATCGACCGCGATTTCACCGCTCAGGACCCGTCGCTCTTGCGGCGCGAACTGGAGCGCCAGGACTATCTGGTCCTGAGCGTCCAGCGCCGTTCCAGCGTCGCCGCGGCGGCCGGCGAGGTCTTCCACCGGCGGGCCAAGGTCCGCATGAACGAGTTCCTGTTCTTCAACCAGGAACTGGTGGCGCTGGTGCGCGCCGGCCTGCCGATCGTCGAGTCGCTGTCGCTGTTGGCCGAGCGGCGCAAGCACCCGGTGTTCAAGCACGCGCTGGAAGACGTGCGCGACCGGGTCAAGGGCGGCGAGGCGCTGTCCGACGCCTTCGCCGCGCAGGGGCTGTTCCCGCCGCTGTACGCCAGCACGCTGGCCGCCGGCGAGCGCAGCGGCGAGATCGCGACCGTGATCAGCCGCTTCATCAAGTACCAGAAGACGATCCTGGGCGTGAAGCGCAAGGTCATCGCGGCGCTGACCTACCCGGCGATCCTGGTCGGGCTGGCGCTGGTCCTGATCCTGATCCTGATGACCTACGTGCTGCCGCAATTCGAGAGCTTCTTCAAGGACTTCGGCGCCGAGCTGCCGGGGCTGACCCGCGGCGTGCTCGGCGTCTCGCGCGTGATCCGCGATTACTGGCTGGTCTGGCTCGCCGGCGGCGCCGGGCTGTTCGTCGCGCTGACGGTCTGGAAGAAAACCCCCGCCGGGCAGCGCTGGCTGGAGAACTTCGTCTACCGCGTCCCGGTCGTCGGCTCGATCGCGCGCAAGTTCGTCGTGACCCGCTTCGCCCGCACCTTGGCCACGCTGATCGCCGGCGGGATCCCGATGGTCACCTGCCTCGAGATCGTTGGCCGGGCGATCGGGACGCAGATCTACGGCGCCGCGACGGCCGGGGTGGCGAGCAAGATCCGCGAGGGCGCCGCGCTGTGGTCCTCGTTGGACGAGACCCAGTTGTACCCGGACCTGATGATCGAGATGGTCAAGGTCGGCGAGTCGTCCGGCGCCGTGGCCGAGATGCTGGAGCACGTCGCCGACTTCACCGACGAGGAGATCGAGCACGAACTGCAGACGCTGGTCTCGCTGGTCGAGCCGGCGCTCCTGGTGGCGATGGCCTTGATCGTCGGGATGCTGCTCCTGGCGATCTACTACCCGCTGCTGAAGGTGTACGCGAGTTCGCAAAACTTCTGATCCCCGGCTTCGCCTGCGGCTGCGCCGTGGGCTGCGCCGGGTTGGCGGGGCGTGGTGGAGACGAGATGAGCGAAGTGCCGCACAAAGACGGATCGATGGCCGCCCTCAAGCCGGTCACCGACACCGTGAACGACGAGATCGAGACCCGCGCCCGGGCCGAGCGCCTGGGGCTCGAGTTCGTCAACCTGATGGAGAGCGAGATCGACCTGACGCTGTTCGAGTCGATCCCGGTCGAGCTGATGTTCCGCTACAACTTCATCCCGTACCGGCGGCACGGCGAGCGGCTGAGCGTGGTCGTGGCCGACCCGACCGACGTTTTGATGATCGACGAGCTGGAGCTCCTGCTCGGCACCCCGATCGAGGTCGCGGTCGGCACGCGGGCGGCGATCCAGGAGATCCTGAAGCGCTCGGAATCGAGCCAGCGCGTGCTGGACGAGGCGACGGAGGAGTTCCGGATCCAGGTCGTGCGCGAGGACGAGGAAGGCGAAGAGGTCCTCTCGATCGAGCGTATCACCTCGGACCAGAGCCCGATCATCAAGCTGGTCGACTCGACGATCTTCAACGCCCTGCAGCGCCGGGCCTCCGACATCCACATCGAGGCCCGCGACCGGGACGTGATCGTCAAGTACCGCATCGACGGCGTCCTGTACCAGGCGATGGAGCCGATCGACAAGCGCTTCCACCAGGCGATCATCTCGCGCATCAAGGTCATGTCCGAGCTGGACATCTCCGAGAAGCGCATCCCGCAGGACGGCCGGTTCAAGCTGCGGATCAAGGGCCGCACCGTCGACTTCCGCGTCAGCATCATCCCCTCGGTGCACGGCGAAGACTGCGTGATCCGCATCCTGGACAAGGAGTCGGCCAGCGAGAAGTTCTCCTCGCTGCGACTGGACGTCTGCGGGTTCGACGAAGACCTCCTGCGCAAGGTGCGCAAGTTCATCCGCGAGCCGTACGGGATGTTCCTCGTGACCGGCCCGACCGGCTCGGGCAAGACGACCACGCTCTACGCCGCGCTCTCGGAGATCTACAACAGCGAGGACAAGATCATCACGATCGAGGACCCGGTCGAGTACCAGTTGACCGGGATCATGCAGATCCCGGTCAACGAGAAGAAGGGGCTGACGTTCGCCCGCGGGCTGCGCTCGATCCTGCGCCACGACCCGGACAAGGTCATGGTCGGCGAAATCCGCGACGAGGAGACGGCCAACATCGCCATCCAGTCGGCGCTGACCGGACACCTCGTGTTCACGACGGTCCACGCCAACAACGTCGTCGACGTTTTGGGACGCTTCCTGAACATGAACGTCGAGCCGTACAACTTCGTCTCGGCGCTGAACTGCGTGTTGGCGCAGCGGCTGGTCCGGCTGATCTGCCCGGCGTGCAAGGTCGTGGCGCGGCCGAGCGAGCAGCTTTTGCTCGACTCGGCGCTCGACCCGGTCCAGTACGCGAACCAGACGTTCTACGAAGGGCGCGGCTGCATCGAGTGCCACGGCACCGGCTACCGCGGACGCGAGGCGATCTCGGAGCTTCTCGACCTGTCCGACACCATCCGTGAGATGATCCTCAGCCGCCGTCCCGCCGCCGAGATCAAGAAGCGCGCGATCGAGGAGGGGATGGTCCCCCTGCGCCAGTCCGCGCTGAACAAGGTGCTGGCCGGGCGCACGACGCTGCGCGAAATCAACAAAGTGACGTTCGTCGAGTGAGGCGCCCGATGCCCGATGCTGGTGACGCATGCTGTCTGAGCTGATCGACCGCGCCGTGGCGCTGCTGCCCGCGCAGGTGCGCGAGACCGGGTACCTGCGCCCGCGTTACCCGTTGGTCGGGATCGAGCTGCGCGAGGATGCGGCGATCGCGGTCCGGCTCGCGCGCCGCGGGACGCGCTATCACCTCGCCGGCCACGCGCAGCGGCACCTCGCGCCCGGCGTCTTCTCGGCCTCGCTGCTCCGGAGCGAGGTCGGCGACCCGCCGGCCCTGCTGCGCGCCGTGCAGGACGCGCTGCAGATGGCCGGGGCGGCGTCGGCCAACCGGGTCTCGGTGGCGCTGCCCGACACCTCGGCCCGCGTGTTCGTCGTCGACCTCGAGGAGCTGCCGCGCTCGGCGGCGCAGGCGGCCGAGGTGATCCGTTTCCGGATCAAGAAGTCGGTGCCGTTCCGGCCGGAGGAGGCGCGCCTGTCGTGGCAGCCGCTCGGCCGTTCGGAGGACGGGCGGGTCCAGGTGCTGGTCGCCGTCGCACCGGAGACGGTGATCGCGCCTTTGGAGTCGCTGCTCGCTTCTGCCGGGCTGCGCGTCGGCCTGGTCGGGCTCGCGTCGTTCGACGTGTTCAACGCGCTGCGGCTCGTCGACTACGCCGGCGGCGCGAGCGGCGACGTCGGCCTGCTCAACGCGACGCCGACGTACTTCAGCCTGATGATCCACCGCGGCGAGCGGCTGATCCTGTACCGCTCGAAGGGCTACCACGTGCAGGGCGGGTTCCAGGGCGAGGAGAGCCTGCGCGTCGTCGGGCGCGAGTTGCGCTCGACCCTCGGGTACTACGAGGAGCACCTCCTCGGCGAGGGGATCGGCGCGCTGCACGTGCGCGTGGCCGGGATCGACGCCGCCGGGCTTTTGGAGGCGGTCGCGGCCAGCACGACCGCCCCGGTGCGCGAGGCGTCGCTGGAGGCGCTGCTCCCGGAGATCGGCGCGCTTCCCGACGGCGTCGCGCCGGAGCTTTTGCCGGCGCTCGGGCTGGCGCTGAGGAGGGTCGCGTGAAGCCGCTCGAGATCAACCTCGCCGCTTCGCCGTACCGCAACGACCTTCCGCTGGCGGTGCTCCTGGCCGCTCTCGGGCTCGCGGCGGTCGGCTTCACGGCCCACAACACGTACGCCTTCCTGACCGCCGACGCGCGCACGGGCGAGCTCCGCGAGGAACTGGCGGGGCACCGCGCGCGGATGGAGCAGATGAAGGTCGAGGCGGGCAGGATCGAGAAGGACCTGGCGGGCGTCGACGCGGAAGTCGTCGGCTCGCAGGCCGACTTCGTCGCGTCGATCCTGGCCGAGCGCAACTTCTCGTGGACGCAGCTGTTCAACGAGCTGGAGCGCGTCGTGCCGTGGGACGTCAAGCTGGTCTCGGTCCGGCCGGTGTTCAACGAGGGCAAGGTCCAGATCCAGCTGCAGGGGCTGGCCCGCACGCTGGATTCGTTCTTCGAGTTGCAGGAGGTGCTCGCGGCATCCGAGAGATTCGGCGAGGTCGTGCCGAACAGCTACGAGCATCCCGAGCCGGGCGACCAGCGGGTCCGGTTCGACATGACGTTCGCGTACAGCCCGCCGACGGGCGAGGCCGCGTCGGCGCAGGCGGTCGCCGGTCCGGGCCAAGCCGGGGGCGAGGGCGGCGAGGGCGCCGAGGCCGGCGAGGCCGGCGACGCCCAGGAAATGGCCGAAGACCCGGGTGGCCCCGAGGCCGGCGCCGGCGACGGGTTGCAGGCCGAGACGGGACCGGACGCGCGCCGCGCGGGCGGCCCGCGGGACCGGCAAGCGCCGGCGCGGGCCGGTGCGGCGCCCGGGATGCCCGGCGGGGCGGGGCCCGCGGCGCCGGGCCCGCGGCGGCGTCCGCCCGGCGCCGCGGCGGCGGCGGGCGATCCCAACGACGCGGGGATGGCGACGCTGGCTCCGGCCGCCGGCGCCCGCCCGGCCGCGGGAGCCTCGCCGACGCCGGTCGAGGGGCGGACCATCGCCCCCGCGCGGACGGTCGAGCGGCCCGCGGCGGCCGCACCCGGCGCGCCGCGCGGCCCGCGCGACCTCCAGGGCCAGCGGCCGACCGAGGTGACCTACGACGAGCAGGGCCGGCCGAAGATCACGCCGCGCCGCGCCGACCCGACGCCGCCTCCCGACCAAGACTCGACCTCGGATGCCGGCGCGCCGCCGGACGAGGACCAGCCATGAGCGCCCCCGAGATCGCCGGCGAGCAGGCCCGCCCGGCGCCGTCGCGCGCCCGCCGCGCCCGCACGCACTTCGACCTGCGCCGGCACGGCCTGCGGGTCGCCGTGATCTTCGGCGGGCTGCTCTTGCTGAACGTGGCGTTCTGGCTGGCGCTCGTGCGCCCGCGGCAGGTCGAGATCGCGCGGCTCTCGGAGGCCAAGGCGCGCGCCGACGTGACCGAGAAGGCCGCGGCCAAGGCGCTCGAAGCGCGGCGGACCGTGCAAGCGCACGTGCAGGGCGTGCAGACCGGCGTGCAGCGCTTCTACGAGGACCTGCTGTCGACCAAGGAGCGGCGCATGGTGCCGTTCCAGCGCGCGCTGGCGCAGGTCGGCCGGGAGTTCAACGTCGAGCCGGAGCGCGTGGCGTACTCGATGAAGGACCTCACGGCCGAGGGGATCGAGGCGGTCGGGTTCTCGTTCCCGCTGACCGGGGGCTACGAGAACCTGCGCCGGTTCCTCGCGCGGCTCGAGGAACTCGAGCAACTCCTGATCGTGCGTCAGGTGTCGCTCGCCGGCGGGGACGAGGGCGGGCGCATGCTGCAGCTCAACGTGAACGTCGAGACGTACTTCAACGCCCCGGGGCTGCGCGAGCGCGAGAAAGAGGTGCCGAAGAAGGACTGGCGGACGAAATCGCGCGGCAGCCGTCGCGCGGGGGGGACGCGGCGATGAACGCCGCCGATCGCAAGCGCCAGACCCGCCTGCTGGCGCTGCTGGCGCTGCTCTTGGTGCCGCTCTTGATCACGTACCGCGGGGCCCTGTTCGGCGGCAGCAAGCCGCAGGCGAGCGCGCCGGGCGCGGCGGTCGGCGCGCTCCCGGGAACTTTGGCGAGCCTCGGCCAGCTACCGGGGATCCCGCTCGAGAAGCCGGACTCCGGCGACGACTACCGCCCGGTGCGCAACCTGTTCGACTTCAGCCAGAGCCCCGACGAAATCGCCGCGCAGAAGGCCCGCAAGGAAGCGGCGGAGCGGGCGCGGGTCGAAGCCGAGAAGCGCGAGAAGGAGCGGCAGGTCGCCGAGGCCAAGCGCCGCGAGGAGGAGCGGATCAACCCGCCGCCGCCGCCGCCCCCGCCGAAGCCGGTCCCGCCCTCCTTCGACTTCAGCTACACCGGCCTGATTACGCGGTTGACCGAGCAGCAGGAACAGCTCGCGGTGCTGCAGAAGAAGGGCACCGCCCCGGGCGCGGAGCCGTTGATCGTCAAGCTCGGGGAGACGATCGACAACAAGTTCGTGGTGCAGAAGATCGACCTCGACACCCTCGTGATCGGCTACACCGACCCGAGGTTCCGGGACCAGACGCAGACCGTGCGCCTGCAGGGCGCGACGACCAAGAAGCGATAGCGCGCGCCGCCGCCGGCGGCCGCACGGCGACTCGGGGACAGACGGAAAACCGCCCCGCCGAGCTCGACGGGATGGGGAGAGAGAACGTGAACCAGCATTCCGGCCTGGTACGCACCGCGGCTCTGATCGCGCTCCTCGTGGGCCTTCTCGCGCTGGCGGGCTGCGCCGCGCGCTCGGCTTTCGACCAGGGCGAGCGCGCGGTGGAGCGGGAGCTGTGGGATAGCGCCGTGCTGAGCTACGCCAAGGCGGTCGCGCTCGACCCGACCAATTCGCGCTACAAGGTCGCGCTGCAGCGGGCCAAGCTGCGCGCCGCCGCCGACCACTTCGAACGCGGCAAGAAGTACATGGCGAGCTCGCAGCTGGAACTGGCGATCCAGGAGCTGCAGCAGACCGTCCTCCTGGACCCGTCGCACAGCTACGCCAAGAACGAACTGCAGAAGGCGTTGACCGAGCTGGAAAGGCGGCAGCGGGGACCCTCGCAGATGGACCTCGCCGAGAGTGAAGCCGGCCGCCGGGCACGCGAACTGGGGCCGCCCCGGCTCGACCCGACGTCCAACATCCCGCTCGTGCTGCGCATGCCGGAGACGACCGTCGGCGACGTGTACGAGACACTGTCGAAATCCTCCGGCATCAACTTCCTCTACGACGACAAGCTGGACCTCAAGAAGAAGACGTCCGTCGAGCTCGCGAACGTCACGTTCGAGAAGGCGATGGACATCCTGATGCTGACCAACAAGCACTTCTACAAGGTCATCGACGCGCACACGATCCTGATCGCGGAGGACAATCGGCAGAAACGCCAGGAGTGGGAAGATCACGTCATTCGCACGTTCTACCTGTCGAACGCCGAAACCAAGGACGTCCAGACGCTGCTGCGCGGTCTGTTGGAGACGCGGCGACTGGCCGAGAACCAGGACCTGAACGCAATCACGATCAAGGACACGCCGGAAAAAGTGAAGGTCGCCGAGCGCATCATCAAGGCCAACGACAAGGCCAAGGGCGAGGTGATCGTCGACATCGAACTGCTGGAGATCAACCGCACGCGGCTGCAGCGCCTGGGGATGGACCTTTCGGCAAAGACGCTGTCCTTGACCTTCGGCGACGGCAAGCAGTCGGTGCCGCTGAACAACCTCGAGCGCCTCAGGTCGCAGTCGGCCTGGACCCTCGGGCCGATCCCGTCGGTCGTGATCAACTTCCTCAAGAGCGATTCCGACTCGCAGACGCTGGCGCGGCCGCAGCTGCGGATCCTGGAGGGCGAGAACGGCAAGGTGACGATCGGCGACCGCGTGCCGATCCCGGCGACGTCGTTCAACACCAGCCAGACGATCGGCGGCAACATCGTGCCGATCACCTCGTTCACCTACCAGAACGTCGGCATCATCGTCGACGTCAAGCCGCGCGTGCACCACAACAAGGAGATCACGCTCGAGCTGAAGCTGGAAGTCTCGTCGATCTCGGGCTTCGTCGAGGGCAGCGGCGGGATCAGCCAGCCGACGATCGGGACACGCTCGGTGGAGACGACGATCCGGCTGAACGACGGCGAGACGAACCTCCTGGCGGGGCTGATCAAGGACGACGAGCGCACGAGCCTGGCTGGCATCCCGGGTTTGTCGCACATCCCGTACCTGAAGCGGATCTTCGGCACGACCGAGACCAACGACTCCAACACCGACATCGTGCTGTCCCTCACGCCGCACATCATCCGCGTGCCGAACATCGAGCCGATCGACCTCGTCCCGCTGTGGGTCGGCACCGAGGACCAGGTGCGGCTGCGCGGCGTGGCGCGCAACGCCCTCGGCGAGAGCCCGTTCAGCGGCGAAGAACCGTGGGACGAGATCAACCGCGAGCTGAACGGCGGCGAGGCCACCGGCGCGGCGGAAAAGACGCCGCAGGTGAAGGTGACGCAGGAAGGCGGCGCCGCGCGGGCGGAAGGCCAGGGCGCGGCGAAGGCCACCCCGCAGCCGGGGCGCGGCGGCCGCGCGGCGACGCCCGGGGCGGGCAAGGGGCGCACCCCGGCGCCGCCGGTGCCGACCCCGCCGGCCCAGCCGCCCGGCGGCGCGGACGCGCAGGCCGGGCCGGAGGTGGAGGACGTCCCCGGCGACACGTTCCAGGAAGAGGAAGACCTCCAGGACGAGGACCTCGGCGAGGACGAAGAGGAGGAGGCGCCGCCCGAGGAGCCGCGACGCACCAGCGTCTCGCAGATCCGCCTCGCCCCCGACCCGCCGTCGGTGAGCGCGGGCTCCGGGGTCGGCGTGGACCTTCTGATCAGCGGCGCGGAGGGCGTCTCGACCGTGAACTTCCAGCTGCGTTACAACAAGGACGTCCTGCGGTTCTCGCCGCCGGCCGAACTCGGCGACTTCATGTCGCAGGGTGGCGCGCCCGCGGACATCCAGGCGGTCGAGAGCGCCGAGGGCGGGCTGGTCGTCGTTTCGCTGACGCGCGGCGGGCAGGCCGGCGCGAGCGGCAGCGGCCGGCTGGTCCGGCTGAACTTCGTCGCCCTCGCGCCGGGCAGCGCCGGATTCGGCTTCTCCGCGGCGCAGGTGCGCGGGCCCGACAGCCAGGCGCTGCCGGCCTCGTTCCGCATCAGCAACCTGGAGGTGAGCCCTTGACCCGCCGATCGCGCGCCGCGGGCTTCACGCTCGTCGAGCTGATGTGCGTGGTGTTCCTCGCGTCGGTCCTGGCCGGCATCTGCCTGCCGGTGGCGCACGTGATGGAACGGCGCGCGCGCGAACTGGAACTGCGCCAGACCTTGCGCGAGATGCGGCGCGCCATCGACGCCTACCACTACGTGCTGCTGTCGGTGCCCTCGGCCCAGCGCAGCGCGACGGCCGAGGACTGGCCCGAGGACCTGGACGTGCTGGTCGAGGGCGTCGACCTCGGGCTGGCCAAGGAGATCAAGGTCAAGTTCTTGCGCCGGATCCCCCGTGACCCGCTGACCGGCGAGGAGGAGTGGGGCAAGCGCTCGAACAAGCAGGACCCGGACGAGGACTCCTGGGACAGCGTCAACGTCTTCGACGTCTTTTCCCTCGCCGAGGGCAAGGCGCTCGACGGCACGGAGTACTCGACGTGGTGACGAGGTGACGATGCGCGCACAACGCGGATTCACGCTGATCGAACTGCTGATCGTCGTGGCGATCATCGGCCTTTTGGTCAGCGTGGCGCTGCCGACCTATCGCAACGCGCAGATCAAGGCCCGCGAGGCGGTGCTGAAGGAGAACCTGTTCCTCTTGCGCCAGACGCTGGACCAGTACTTCGCCGACAAGGGCTATTACCCGGCGAGCCTCAGCGTGCTCGTGGACGAGGGCTACATCCGCAAAATGCCGGTGGACCCGATCACCAACTCGGAAGACTGGGAAGAGATCCCGGCCGAGAGCGAAACCAGCCTCGACCCTTCGCAGCCGGCAGGCATCTGGGACGTGCGCAGCCGGGCCGAGGGACAGACGCTGGACGGCCGGAGTTACGGCGAACTATGAGTGGTCGCGTGAGCGCGCCTGGCGCCCGACCCAGGGGGAACACACCATGAAGCGCAACTGGAAGTGGATCGTGCTCGCCTTCACGTTGCTCGTCGCGCTGGGCTGCGACAACGAGGAGCCGGCGGCCGAGGCGGACTGGATCATCGCCGTGACCGCCAACCCGGCCTCGATCGGCAGCGTCAACCCGACGGAGTGCAACGACACGAACGACCCCTCGCGCTGCGGGTACTACGGCAGCTCGCAGCTGCGCGCGATCGTCTACAACGGGAACGGCACGCCCCAGAAGGGCGTGGGCGTCCGCTTCGCGACCGACCAGGGCCGGCTCGAGAGCGGCGGCGACGTCGTCAAGACGAACAGCCGCGGCGAGGCCGAGGACATCCTCTGGACGCACGACGACGCGACGATCACCGTGACCAGCGGCTCGGTCGAGGCGACGGTCGACGTGGCGGTGGGGAACGAGAACGAAGCCCCGATCGCCATCGCCGACATGATCCCGGCCAACGAGGCGCGGATCGGCCGCCAGGTGATGTTCGACGCCGGCGAGAGCACCGACGACGTCGAGATCGTCAGGTACGTCTGGAACGTCCAGTCCGACAACCCCGACCCGGACAAGCCGAACCCGATGATCCGCGAGGACGAGCCGCCGAACGATCACTTCCAGGAGACGTTCGACCAGGCGCAGACGCTGCGGGTGATGCTGACGGTGTACGACGGCGACGGCGC
>JAGOJY010000003.1 GCA_017994815.1 Acidobacteriota bacterium | reverse complement strand
CGCCGTTGATCCTGAGGCCCGAGGCCAGCCGGACCATCGTCGTCGACAGACCGAGCTGGTTCTTGATCAGCTGGTTCATCGAGTTGAGGGCGCCGATGTTCGACACTACCGAGAAATTCGCCACGGTGGTTCCTCCTTGAATTCTCCCGGCGGCCTCCGTGCCGCCGGGGGGCCCGTCCGGGGGCCCGTGTCCGTGTCTGTGCGTTCGACCATCCAGCCGCTCCCCGGGTCCTGCTCGGCGGCTGGTTTCATCCGGCTTTTCGGCGGCCTTCGAGCACGCTTAATGGCGGCGGATAAACGAGATAAAGACAGTGCGCCACGAAGAGGAGCCGATGGGAACGCGGGTTTTCGAGGACGCGCGGACGCGTGGGGACAGGCGGCGCACCTGTCCCCGCGTTTGCCCCGATCGCGACGGCGACTACTGCAGCAGCGTCAAGATGCTCTGCGAGGTGGTGTTGGCCTGCGCCAGGGCCGCCAGGCCGGTCTGGTTCAGCACCTGGTAGCGCGTGGAGTTGATGACCTCCTCGGCCATGCTCGCGTCGCGGATCTGGCTCTCGGCGGCGGCGAGGTTCTCGGCTTGGGTCGTAATCATGGCAATCGTGTGCTCCAGGCGGTTGTAGTACGCGCCAAGGTTGCCGCGGTTGGCGGAGACCTGATCGATCGCGTCCTGGATCGCCTCCAGCTCCAGCCGCGCGTCGGACTTGTTCAGGAGCGACCCCGAGGTCAGGTTCAGGCCGCTCGCGGTGATCGCGGCGGTGACGATCGTGATCCGGTCGTCCACCGTCGAGCCGAGCCCGACCTGCACGTCGAGGCTGGCGCCGGTGCCGGACAGGAGCGACAGGCCGTTGAACTCGACCGTGTTCGCGATGCGGTCGATCTCCGAGAGGATCTGGTTGTACTCGTCGTCCATCGACTGTTTCGAGGTGGAACTGTCGTCGCCGGAGGTGTCCGAGGCTGCCTGCTCGGCCAAGGTCATCGAGCGCTGGAGCAGGTTGGTGATCTCGTTCAGCGCCGAGTCGGCCACGTTGACCACGCTGATGCCGTCGTTGGCGTTCCGGACCGCCTGGTTCAGGCCCATGATGTCGGCCCGCAGGTTCTCGGCGATCGCCAGGCCCGCCGCGTCGTCCTTGGCCCCGTTGATGCGCAGGCCCGAGGACAGCCGGCTGATGGTCGTCTGCAGCTTCCGTTCCGTTTTCGCCAGCTGATTGTTGGCGTTCAGCGCGCCGATGTTGGTCACCACCGAAAACGACGCCATTTCAGCTCCTCCCGTGCGGCGGCGGCGCCGGGTTCGCGCCGGTCGTCCCGCGGTGCTCACCTTCTTGTCGGTCGCCGGTGTCGAGTCTTTAGACCCGGGGTGTCTGAAAGTTGCCCACGGGCCGGGCCGGCCCCACGTTTGTCGGGGGAAACGGCGCGCGACCATGGCTGAAAAACAAGCACCGCTCGGCCCGGCCGGGTGTTCAGAGCGCGGACGTCCGGCGCCCGCGGCGGCGGATTGGCCGGTGCGGTCGGCCGCCGCGGAACCGCTCCCGCTCGCGCTCGCCCGCTGCCTCGAGCGTGACGAGTTGGAGCAGGCGCTCGTGTGGGCGCTCCTGGACCGGGTCCCGCAGGCGACGGCGGTGGTCGCGCTCGGTGGCCCGGGGGCCGGTCCCTCGCTCGTCGGCGCCCGGGGTGCCGTCCGCCGCTGGCGTGAGGGCGAGCCGGTCCCGCCGGTGCTCGCGATGCCGGTCCGCGACGGCGCCGAGACGTTCGGCTGGATCGGGTACGTGGACGACCGGCCGCTGCGGGCGCAGCTGCCGCTGGCGCGCGCGGCCGTGCGCGAGGTCGCGACGGCCGCCGCGGTCGCGGCGCACAACGCCCGACGCCATGCCGCCGCGCTGGAGATGGCGCTGCGCGATCCGCTGACGGGGCTGTTCAACCGCCGCGCCCTCGACGCGTTCCTCGACCGCGAGCGGCAGTGGGCGCTGCGCCACGACCGCCCGCTCTCGCTCGTGCTGCTCGACCTCGACCACTTCAAGCCGATCAACGACAGGTTCGGGCACGCCGCCGGCGACCGCGTCCTCGTGGCGGTCGCCGACGCGCTGCGCACGACGGTGCGCCGGTCCGATGTCGCCGCGCGCCTCGGCGGCGACGAGTTCGCGATCGTGCTCCCCGACACCGCCGCGCGCGACGCGCTGCGCCTCGGCCGGCGCATCCGCCGCGCGCTCGCCGCCGTGGCCGTGCCGGTCCCGGGCGCGGCGCCGGTCACCGTCACCGCCAGCGCCGGCGTGGCCGACATCGAGCAGTCGCGCGGCGAAACTCAGCTCATGTTGCGGCTGGCCGACGCCGCGCTGTACCGCGCCAAGCGCGCCGGACGCAACCGCGTGCGCTGCGCGAGCGCCGTTCCGCTGAAGGAGCGCCGATGATCGAGATCCCGGACGACGAGGCGACCGTGACGACGCGTTCCTTCGCCCGCGTGAACGACGAGCTGCCGGTCCGGTTGCGCGTGCTCACGGAAGACCAGGCCACCGAGCTGGCCCGCGCGCTGGAGCAGGCGCCGACCTACTGCGAGCACGTGGCCGCCGATCCGCTGCGCCGCGCGCCCGGCGCGACGTGGGAGCAGGCAGCGCTCGCGTCGATCCTCGACCGGCTGGAGCGGTTGGAAGCGATCGTCGACCGCATCGCGGAACGCGTCGGGGCCGAGGGCGACGAGCAGGGCAACTGGCTGGACGGGAACACGGTGGCGCTGTCCGGCTCCGGTCTGGGCCTGTGGGCGACGGTGCGAATCCCCGACGGCACGCCGATCGAGCTGGAGCTGTCGCTGCCGGGCGATCCGAGCGCGACCGTGCGCGCGCTCGGCCGGATCGTGACGTTGATCCTCCCCGACGGCGACACGGTCCCGGTCGGGCGTTTCCACCTCGGCGTCGCCTTCGAGGCGATCCACGAGCAGGACCGCGAGGCGATCGTCCGCTACACGTTCCGCGTCCAGCGCGCCCAGCTCCGATCGTAGCGGCCGGCGCACGCGCCGGTCATCGAATCGACTCGCGTACCGGTCCGCCTGCGGTGACACTACCCGGCGGCATCACCGCCGGTCAGCGAGGGCCGGATTCGGTGAACCGGGTCGTGACGTCGAGGTACACCGGCACGGGTTCGGGGTCACCGTCGGCGGACGAACGCGTGGCGGGCGCGAAGACCAGCTTGAGCGCGGCGGCCTCCGCGGCGGCGTCGATCGCCCGGTCGCCCGAGCCGGACTGGACCGCGGCGTCGGTCACGGTCCCGTCGGCGGCCACGGTGAGCCGCAGCGTCGGCGCGCGGGGCGGTGCCGCGACCCCGGGGGCCAGCTCCAGCCGCACCGCCGCCACCGGCGCGCGCAGGCCGGGGCCGAGTTCGACCGGCGCCCCGCCGCCGGTCGGCGGGCCCAGCTTCTTGCCGTCGCTGTCGATCTCGAAGCGCACCTTCTCCGCCCGCCCGCGGTAGCGCGCGGGCTCGAAGCGCCAGTCCAGGAGCGCGGAGCGCAGGCGCGCCGGCTCGGGCGCGTCGAGCGCCGGGAAGCGCACGTCGAGGACGCGGCCGTCCGCGTCGAGCGACAGCTCGACCCGCGCGGCCGGCAGACCGGCCGGCGGGCTGGCCGGGCCCGGTGCCGTCCACTGCACGTTTCCCGCGTCGAACGGGCGCGGCTTGCCCGGCCCGGTCAACACCTCGCCCGACGCCGCGGCCGGCTCCCGCGAGAGCACGCTGGCGGGGACCTCGCGCGGCTCGAGCCGCACGCGCACCGGCACCGGCGCGAGCGGGTTGTCGTTCAGGTCGCGCGGGAGATCGGCGATGCGCCGGGCCACCTCGAGTCCGGAGATCACCTCCCCGAAGATCGTGTAGCGGCCGTCGAGCCGGGGCAGGTCGGCCAGCGCGATGAAGAACTGGCACGAGCCGGAGTCGGGATCGACGTCGCGGGCCATGCCGACCGTCCCCGGCCGGTAGTGCAGGCCGCTGAACTCCGCCTTCAGGCGGCGATCCGCCTCGCCCTCGCCGTCGTCGCGCCGGTCCGCGTTCCTGGAGTTGGGATCGCCTCCCTGGACCACGAAGTGCGGGATGACCCTGTGCAGCGTCGTCCCGTCGTAGAACCCCGAGCGGATCAACTGCTTGACGTACGCGACGTGCCCGGGCGCGGCGTCCGGCAGAAAGCGCCACGCGATCTCGCCCTGCGGGGTGTCCACGACGGCGACCTCTTCGGTCGCCGCGATCGCGCCGGGCGCCGCGGGCAAGGCGAGCAGCGCCAGGACCCAGCTTCGCAAGCGGGACGACTTCACGGTGAACTCCTTCCCGCGCTTTTTCCGCGCGGAAAATGGCGGTGCATTGCGAACAAAACGGTGGACCCGTGGAGCCAACGCGCTAAATTATGTGTCAAGGGCTGTGGGCGTCCGGAACGGACATTCCCGGCAGAGGGTTGATCCGAGAAACGCGGCGCGCGGGAGCGCAACCGTCGCGCGCGATCTCCAACCCGGCACCCGTCAGCCGCTGGGAGCAGTGAGTTTAACCGGAGAGCCGATGAACGGAACCACACCCCGCCCGAGGGTTTGGGTGTCCGTCGCGGTCATCGCCGGGATGTTGCTGGGCGGGACGAGCTTCGCCCAGCAGGCCCGGACGCCGCGAGCGAAGCCGCAGCCCTCCCAGACGTCACCGGCCAGGAAAGACGCGCGCGGTGGCAAGACCGCCGAGCCGGCCCGGAAAGCGCCCGAGGAGTTCACCATCGGGCAGCGCATCGACTCGCTCTTGACCGAGTACGCCAGCGAGGGCGTCTTCAACGGCACCGTCCTCGTCGCCGACCGCGGGCAGATCGTCTTCTCCCGCGGCTACGGCTACGCCAACATCGAGTGGCAGGTGCCCAACGCCCCGGACACCAAGTTCCGCATCGCTTCGCTGACCAAGCAGTTCACCGCCATGCTCGCGCTGCAGCTGGTTGCCGAAGGGCGGCTGCGACTCGATGCCACGATCAGCGATTACCTGCCGGAGTATCCCGTCGAGCAGGGTCGCAAGATCACGATCCACCACCTGTTGACCCACACTTCCGGGATCCCGGAATACACCTGGACCGCCGACCTCATCGGGGCACAGGTGCCGAACCGGCCGGACGACTTCATCAAGCGCTTCTCGACGCTGCCGCTGGAGTTCGAGCCGGGCTCTTCGTACTCGTACAGCAACTCCGGCTACTACGTCCTGGGGGTGATCCTCGAGCGCGTGAGCGGCCGCAGGTTCGAACAACTGCTGCACGAGCAGATCCTCGACCCTTTGGGGATGCGCGACACGGGCTACGACCACGTCCAGGAGCTGGTGCCGCGCCGCGCCACCGGGTACCTGCGGGTGCTCGCGGGCCGCGAGAACTCGCGCTACCGCTACGTCGACCCGGAGGACGTCCAGGCCTACGCCGCGGGTGAGCGGTTCGAGCACCCGATCTACCGCGACATGATCACGATGTACGCGGCCGGCGCGATGTACTCCACGGCCGAAGACCTGTACCGCTGGGACCGCGCGCTGGCCTCGGGAACGCTGCTGCCGCCGGCGCTGATGGAGAGCTACTTCCGGCCGGGTCTTTCCAACTACGCCTACGGCTGGTTCGTGGCCAAGGTGCCGGTGCAGGACGTGCTCGGCTACCTCGAGGACTTCGAGGACTGGAAGCCGGACCCGAACTACAAGGGCGAGAGCATCACGCTGGAGTGGCACGGCGGGTCGGTGAACGGCTTCATGAGTTCGATCGTGCGCGTCCCGGAGCTGGGGCAATTGATCATCGTGCTCAACAACACCGGGATGACGCGGCTCGCCGAGATCAACGCCGGCATCATGGCCCTCCTGAACAACACGCGTGTGCCGCCGGTCCGCCGCTCGGTCGCGGAAAGGGTCGCGCGCACGCTGCTCGAGGGCGGCCAGGACGCGGGGACGCGCGAG
The DNA here is from genome assembly GCA_017994815.1 of Acidobacteriota bacterium. Lineage (GTDB taxonomy): Bacteria > Acidobacteriota > Polarisedimenticolia > J045 > J045 > JAGOJY01. The sequence continues at coordinate 163,523 of JAGOJY010000003.1, read as the reverse complement.
TTCCGCGACCTGGCCAAGCGCACGAGCGAGGGCTACTTCGTCAGCCTGGCGGAGATCAGCACGCTTTCGCGGCGGCTGCGCGAGATGAGCCGCACGCGCGAGGCGATCACGCTGCTCGAGCTGGGCGCCGAGGTGTACCCCGACTCGGCCCGCTTCCTCGACCAGCTGGCACAGGCCTACCAGGCGAACGGCGAGGTCCGGGCCGCGCGCGAGCGCACGCAGGCCATGCTGGAGATCGTCGGCCAGGACCCGCGGATCGGCTCGCAGGAACGCGACTCGCTGCGTCGCCGCGCCGAGGAGCGCCTGCGCGAGCTGGGCGGCGAACTGCAGGAAGCGGCGCGCCGCGAGCCGCAGGCGGTCGGCTCCGCACCGAGCCACTGAGCTGCTGACGTTCCCGCGGGGACAGGCCCGATCCGCCCCCCGGAAGAAGCGTCCACGGGGGACAGGTATTCCACCTGTCCCCGGTTCTCCCTCACCCTGGGTAGACCCCGGCCTGGTGCGAGCGAGGTGTTGCCGGTCGCGGGTTTCCTGGACACTGAAGCGGCCGCGTACAAAAAAACCGGGGCCGGGCGCAGCGCCCGGCCCCGTATCGGAAACGCGGCGGGTCGATCAGACCCAGCCGCGGAGCTTGCAGGCCTCGGCCACGCGCGCGACCGACACCATGTAGGCGGCGAGCCGCGGGTGCACCTTCTCGCGGGTCATCATGTCGTACACGCCGTTGAACGCGCGGCACATGTGGTGCGAGAGGCTCTTCTGCACGTCTTCGAGCGTCCAGTAGTAGTTGTACGTGTTCTGCACCTGCTCGAAGTAGGACACGGTCACGCCGCCGGCGTTGGACAGGAAGTCCGGCAGGACCAGGATGTTCTTGCCGTAGAGGACCTTGTCCGCGTCGGGCGTCGTCGGGCCGTTGGCCAGCTCGAGGACGACCTTGGCCTTGATCTTGTCGGCGTTGCGGTCGGTGATCTGCCCTTCCAGCGCCGCCGGGACCAGCACGTCGCACGGCAGCTCGAGGCAGTCGGCCGAATTCGGCAGCAGCTCCGCGTTCTTGAAGCCGCGGATCGAGCCGGTCGAGCCGAAGTGCTTGGCGAGCGCGTCGATGTCGAGACCGGCCGGGTTGTAGACCGCGCCGTCCCATTCGCCGATCCCCACCACCTTGCCGCCGAGTTCCTTGCTGATGATCTTCGCCGCGTTGGAGCCGGCGTTGCCGAAGCCCTGGACCACGTACGAGACCTTCGACAGGTCCATGTTGAGCTTCTTCGCCGCCTCGATCAGGACGCAGATCCCGCCGCGCGCGGTCGCGTCGCCGCGGCCTTGCGAACCGCCGAGGGCCAGCGGCTTGCCGGTGATCACGCCCGGGTGCGACTCGCGGACGATCACCTCGTACTCGTCCATCATCCACGCCATGATCTGCGGGTTGGTGTAGACGTCGGGCGCGGGGACGTCGCGGTGCACGCCGAGCAGCGGACCGAGGGCACGCACGTACGCGCGGGCCAGCGCTTCCTTCTCGCGGTCGCTCATCTCCTTGGGGTTGCAGATCACGCCGCCCTTGCCGCCACCGAGCGGGATGTCCACCACCGCGCACTTCCACGTCATCCACGCGGCGAGCGCGCGCACGGTGTCGATCGTTTCGTCGGGATGCCAGCGCACGCCACCTTTGGCCGGGCCGCGCGCGATGTTGTACTCGACGCGGAAGCCCTGGAACAGCCGCATCGAGCCGTCGTCCATGCGCACCGGCAGCGTGACGTGGAACTCCTTCTGCGGGAGCCGCAGGAGCTGGTGCGTCGCCTTGTCGAGGCCCAGCCGCTCGGCGCACTCGTCGAGCTGGGTCTGCGCGATCTTGAAAGGATTGAGCTCGGACATGGAATCCTCCCTCGGTTGGGGATGCGGTCCCGTAGGTACGGATGTGGGGCCGGTTCGAGGGCGCCGGCGGCCCGACCGTCGGTGGGGGCGAGGATTGTATCCGGTTCGGCGTGAAGGCGCTATCGCCGAAGTTTGTTTGCATGGAGGGGGCTCCATGCAAATGGTTTACGGGCGGGAATTAGCCGGCTCCCGCGCCGCCTCCCCGGTCCCCGGCCAGCGCTTCCACGATCCTGGCCCGCAGGTACAGGAGCTCGGGCTCCGGCAGTCCGGTGCCGAAGGTCAGGCTCCCGCCCGTCGCGCGGACGGTGATCCCGCGGGTCCGGGAGAGCGCCCAAAGGACCCAGCGGGGGGCCGGGCGGCCCGCGGCGTCGGGCTGCCCCACGGACCAGCGCTCGAAGCTGTCGCGGGCCGGGTGCTCGGGGCCGAGCGCGACATCGCGCCGGGCCAGGACGATCTCGCGCAGCTCCGACGCCGCGATGCGCTGAACGACCGGCGCCCGGGCGACGAAGCGCCGCTCGTGCGCGAGGCCGTCCGGCGCGGCCCGCACGACGGTGTCGCGGCGCAGCCGGCGGACGGTGCGCGCGGACCAAAGGAGCACGACGAGCAGCGCGAGCGCCAGCGCCGGCGCGCCGGCGGCGCGGGCCAGCGCGAGCGCGGGCCGACCGAACGCGAGCGCGAGAAAGCCGAGCATCAGCAGGGCCGGCAGGGCCGCGACGACGATCTGCGCGGCCAGCGTGGGCGGGGGAATTCTCAATTCCACTCCCGTTTCGGTCTGCACGACGGCCGTGCGCAAGGCCGGCGGCTCCGTGACGATGTCCACGCGCTCGCGCGTGCGGCGCATCCGCTCGAGGAGGGACTCGTCGATGCGCTCCGGGTCGCGGACCAGCGCCACGCCGAGCGAGCGGTCGAGCAGCGGCAGCCGGAGGAACCGCGCGAGTTCCGCGGCCGCCTGCCGCGCCGCGGGTTCCGCCGCGGGCGACGCGAGCGTCAGCGCCTTCACGCCGTCCCCGGCGAGGCCGACCGGGTACGTGTCGGCCGAATCCGAGTCCCCGCTCTTGTGGTCGAGCGTCACGCGCTGGAAGCCCACGAGGGGCGTGCGGACCTCGCGCACGGTCACGACCGCGGTCCACCTCGTGACGATCTCGCCCGCGCGCCGGTCGACGCGCGTCGACGAACGGCCGAACACGAGCCCGCCGCCAACGACCGTGAACATCCCGCCGACGAGCAGCGCGAGCAGTCCCGCGCCCTGCTCCACGGGCACCGGCAGCAGCCCGAAAGCGATCGCCAGGACCAGCAGTCCCGTGGCGAGGAACGGCAGTCCGAAAATCGACAGGCAGCCGCCGCCTGTCCGGACTTCCAGCACCTCCGCGTCCCGCAGGCGAAAGACAGGCGTTGGTCGCTCCATGTCACGGATGAACATAGGACTGCGTACTAGAATGGCGCCCGCCCGACCGGAAACACCGGGGGGATCGGTACCGTGTCACGCCGCGCCGACGTCATGGGGTTGAGCAGGTTCCTCGCGCTGATCCTGCGCCACAAGGCCGACGAGTTCGGCCTCGTGCTCGATCCGCGCGGATGGGCGCCGCTCGAGCGGGTGCTCGACGTGGTGCGCGCGGAGCATCGGTTTCGCGACGTGAGGCCGGACGACGTGCAGGATCTGGTGGCCGGCGGAAGCGGCGACGGCTCGCGCCGGTTCGAACTGGCCGACGGCCGCATCCGCGCCCGCTACGGGCACTCGCTCGCGCGCCGGATCGAGTACCCGCCGGCCGTGCCGCCGCAGCACCTGTTCCACGGCACCGCGCCCGACACGCTCGCGCAGATCCGTCGGGCCGGGCTGCGGCCGATGGGCCGCCAGTACGTGCACCTTTCCGCGACGCGCGCGATGGCGCGCCGCGTCGGCGCGCGGCACGGCGGCCGGCCGGTCGTGGTCGGGGTGCGCGCGGCGGAGGCGCACGCGGCGGGGACCGTGTTCCACGACGCCGGCAACGGCGTGTGGCTCACCCCCGACGTGGCGCGGGACTACCTCGACGTTCCGTAGGTCAGCTGACCGGCACGGGGCGTGACTCGCGCTCGGCGCGGGCGTGCTCGATGTGGCGCGCGATCGTCTCGAGCAGGAGCTGCGTGGAAACCGGCTTGCTGCAGTAGCCGTCCATCCCGGCGTCGAGGCAGCGCTGGCGGTCGCCCTCCAGCGCGTTGGCCGTGAGCGCGATGATCGGCAGCCGCGGCGCCTGCTCCTCGCGCTCGTTCTCCTTGCCGCGGATGCAGCGGGTGGCCTGGTAGCCGTCGAGTTCCGGCATCTCGCAGTCCATCAGCACGAGATCGTAGGCGTTGGCCTCGACCTTCTGCACCGCCTCGAGGCCGTTGCGCGCCGCATCCACCTCGTAGCCGGCCTTCTCCAGGATCTTGCTCACGATGCGCAGGTTGACCGAGTTGTCCTCGGCCACGAGGATCCGGCCGCCGACCGCCGTCGGCTCGGGCGCGGCCGCCGGCTCGCCGTCGATCTCGGCGGGGCGCGCGCCCTGCGAGCGCGCGATCGCGTCCAGGAGCGCGGCCGTGCGCACCGGCTTGGCCAGCACGACACCGCGGGCGCAGATGCCGGGTGTGGCCGCGACGCGCGCCAAGGGCGCGAGCAGCACGAGCGGCATCTCGTCCAGCGGCGAGCCGGTGACGAGCATGCGGAGCTGCTCCGGCGTCCAGAACGCCGGCAGGTCGTGCTCGACGATCGCGACGGTGCACGGCGCTCCGTCGAGTTCGGCGCGGCGCAGCTGGTACACCGCCTCCGCGCCGTCCGCGGCCTCGCGGACGCGGTAACCGTGGGCCGCGAGGATCTGCACCAGCGCCGCGCGCAGCGCCACGCTGCGCGCCGCGAGGAGCACCGAGGCGCCGCCGCCGGTCTCGGGGGAGGGGGGCTCCGCCTCGACCGGCACGCCGACCTCGACCGAGAACGAGAACGTCGTCCCCTGCCCCGGCTCGCTCTGGACCGCGATCTTGCCGCCCATCGCCTCGACCAGCTGGCGGACGATCGCCAAGCCGAGGCCGGTGCCGCCGAAGCGGCGCGTGGTCGAATCGTCGGCCTGCGAGAACGGCTCGAAGATCCGCTGGCAGACCGCGTCGGGGATGCCGATCCCGGTGTCGGCGACGCTGCAGCGCAGGATGTTCCGGCCCTGCGGCTCGCGCTCGTGGGCCACCCGCAGCACGATCTCGCCGCCGTTGGTGAACTTGACGGCGTTGCCGACGAGGTTCATCAGCACCTGGCGCAGCCGCACGGGATCGACCACGATCCGGCGCGGCGCGGCCACGTCGAGCTGGCACACCAGTTCGATCAGCTTGTTCTGCGCAGGCAGGGCGAAGATCTCGGCCACGTCTTCCACCAGCTTGCGCAGGTCGATCTCCATCGCCTCGAGCTGCAGCCCGCCGGCCTCGATCTTCGAGAAATCCAGGATGTCGTTGAGCACGCCGAGCAGCACGCGCGCCGAGTCGTGCACCGTGCGGGCGCAGCTCTCCTGTTCCTCGGTCAGCTCGGTGCCCAGCAGGAGTTCCGTCGCGCCGACCACGCCGTTCATCGGCGTGCGGATCTCGTGGCTCATCGTGGCCAAAAAACGGCTCTTCGCGCGCGAGGCCTCGAGCGCCTGCTGCCGCGAGCGGATCAGGCTGTCGGCCATCGCGTTCAGCGAGTTGGAGAGCACCGACAGCTCGTCGTGCCCGTCGTCGCGCACGCGCGCCTCGAGGTTGCCCTCGGCAATGCTGATCGCGCCGTCGGCCATGTGCTGGACGCGGCGCACGAGCGGCCGCAGCGCGAACCACAGCAGCGCGCCGCCGGTCAAGGCTGCCGCCAGCGCGAGCGGCAGGAAGCGCAGCATGTGGGGGCCGAGTTCGCTGCCGGCCGACCCGTCCGCGCCCAGCGGCTGCAAGCGCAGGAGCAGCCCGAGCAGCAGCGCCATGAACCCGGTGATGGCGCCCGCCGCGACGGCCACGCGCAGTCGCATGCTCGAACGTGCGGGCACGTTCACCGCGGCACTCCCGTGCCAGCCGATCGGTTGGCTGCGCCCATCGCCATCCCGGTGCCTCCTGCTCCTCTTTTCGTTCTTTGAGGACCGGAGTTGACCCCGGGAGCACGGACGCGTTGTTCCGCCATCTTCGCCGGATTTCCGCCTTGTCCGGGAACCTCCGTCAGGGAAGGCCGAAGCCGTCGGCGATGCGCGCGAGCGGCTCGAGGACGAGCGAGGGGTAGACGCCCAGGACCACCGTCCCGAGGACCGCGATGCCGAGCGCCACGCCGGAGGCGGCCGGCACGCGTAGCCCCGCGGAAAGCTGTCCCGCCGGGTCCTCGAGGAACATCGCGACGATGACCCGCAGGTAGTACGCGGCGCCGATCACCGCCGCGACGCCCATCACGGCGGCCAGCACCGGGTGCCCGGACTGGATCGCGGCCATGAAGATCACGTACTTGCCGGTGAACCCGCCCGTGGGCGGAATCCCGGTCAACGACAGCAGGAACACGCCCATCGCGACGGCGACGTACGGCCGGCGCTGCCACAGGCCGGCGAAGTTGGCGATCTGGTCGGCGTCCTCGCCCTCGTCCTGGAACAGTGCCACCACCGCGAACGCCCCGACGGTCATGAAGGTGTAGGCCAGGAGGTAGAAGACGAGGTTGGCGGCGCCGATCGGCAGCGGCGCGAGCAGCGCCAGCAGCAGGTAGCCGGCGTGCGAGATGCTGGAGTACGCCAACAGGCGCTTGACCCGCGTCTGCACGAGGGCCAAGACGTTGCCGATGATCATCGTCGCCGCGGCGAGGACGGCGATCACCGCGCCCCAGCGTGCGACGAACTCCGGTGAACCGTCGAACCCGGTGTGCAGGACCCGCAGCAGCACGCCGAAGGCGGCGGCCTTGGTGCCCGCCGCCATGAACGCGGTGACCGGCGTCGGCGCGCCGGTATACACGTCGGGGGCCCAGAAGTGGAACGGGACCGCGGCGACCTTGAACGCGAAGGCGACGATCACCAGCGCCAGTCCGGCGAACAGCATCAGCCCGCCGTACGGGTCCAGCGTGTCCACGGCGGCGGCGGCGGCGGCGATCCGCGGCAGGTCGAGCTTGCCGGTCGCGCCGAGGATCAGCGCGATGCCGTACACGAGGAACCCGGAGGAGAACGCGCCGAGCAGGAAGTACTTGAGCGCGGCTTCGAGCGCGGTGCCCTGCTCGCGCGTCAGCCCGCACATCACGTACAGCGAGATCGAGAGCACCTCCAACCCGAGGAAGATCATGACCAGGTTGTCGGTGCCGACCATGATCGTCATGCCCGCGAGGGCGAGGAACATCAGCGGGTAGACCTCGGCCCGCTGCCCCCGCGCGCGCTCGAGGTATCCCGGCGTGACGAGGAGCGCCAAAAGGCCGGCGATGCCGAAGATCAGGTCGAGCCAGAGCGCGAGCGGATCGGTGCGGACCATCGCCAGACCCGGGACGCCCGCGGTCTCGCGCACGTTGCCGTAGTCGGCGATGCGCATCAACATCGTGGCCGGGACGAGCGTGGTCACGAGCATCCCGCCGAGCGCCGAGCCCCAGAGCCAGCGGTGGTCGTGGCGCAGCATCGGCACGAACAACAGCAGCAAAAGCCCGTACAGCGCCGGGACCAGCGTCGGCAGCACGGTCCACAGATCGAAGCTCGCAACCATCTCAGCCACCGATCATCAGCCAGGTGACGAGGATCGCCCCGGCGAGCAGCCACAGCGCGTATTGCCGCGCCAGGCCCGACTGGAACAGCTTGAGAATCTGTCCGGAGAACTCGGTGACCGCGCCCGAGAAGTTGACCGCGCCATCGACGAGCCGCCGGTCCATCGCGTCGAACGCGCGGCTCGTCGCGTAGAACGGCCGCAGGACGACCAGGTCGTACAGCTCGTCCACGTACCACTTGCGGTGCAGCACGCGGAACACCGGGCGGAACGCCTGTCGCAGCCGCAGCGCGCGCGACATGTCGCCGCGGAAGGCCCACCAGGCCCCGCCCAGGCCGCCGAGCGCGACGGCTGCGGCGAGGAGGAACAGCCCCCACTCCTCGGCCAGGCTCGGGTGGCGCCGCAGCCCCTCGCGCACCGGCTCCCCGGCCGCGGCGAGCGCCGCGTGCTCGCCGTGCCCCGCGTCCTGCGTGTCGGCCGCGGCGACCATGCCGCGCGCGGCGACGACCGGGTGCAGCATCTCCTCGAACCAGTTCGCCGGCGGCGCGCCGACGAGGTTGGTCACCCCGGCCGGGACCCCGAGGAAGCCGACGAGCACCGCCCCCGCGGCCAGCACCACGAGGACCCAGGTCATCACGCGCGGTGACTCGCCGAGGTGCTGCCGGACATCCGCCGGCGAACGGTTCTCGCCGTAGAACGTCAGCGCGACCGCGCGGAACATGTACAGCGACGTCAGCACCGCGCCGAGGATGCCGAACAGCCACAGAAGCCAGCCCCCGCGCGCCGCGAACAGCGACTGGGCCAGGATCTCGTCCTTCGACATGAAGCCCGAGAGCGGGAACAGCCCGGCGATCGCCAAGGTCGAGATCACGAACGTCCAGTGCGTCAGCGGCATGAAGCGCCGCAGCCCGCCGTACAGGCGCATGTCGTTGCTGTGCCCGGCCCGCGCGATCACCGAGCCCGCGGCGAGGAACAGGCAGGCCTTGAAGAACGCGTGCGTGGTCAGGTGGAAGATCGAGGCCGTGAAGGCGCCGACGCCCGCGCCGAGGAACATGTAGCCGAGCTGCGAGACGGTGCTGTACGCGAGGACCTTCTTGATGTCGTACTGCGCCAGCCCCATCGTCCCGGCGAACACCGCCGTGAAGCAGCCCACGACCGCCACGACCAGCATCGCGTCGGGGGCGTGCCAGTACAGCGCCGAGGTGCGGGCCAGCATGTACACGCCCGCGGTGACCATCGTCGCGGCGTGGATCAGCGCCGAGACCGGCGTCGGGCCGGCCATCGCGTCGGGGAGCCAGACGTACAGCGGCACCTGCGCGCTCTTGCCGGTCGCGCCGATGAACAACAGGATCCCGATCAGCGTCAACAGCCCCGTGCCGTACCAGTGGGCGGAGGACGCGTCGATCGCCGCGTTGATTTCGGAGAAGTCCCAGGTGCCGAACGTGACGAGCAGCAGAAGCGCGCCGAGCAGGAAGCCGAAATCGCCGATGCGGTTGGTCATGAAGGCCTTGCGCCCGGCGTCCGCCACCGACAGCCCGCTCTCCTTGTCGAACATGCGGTCGTAGTAGAAGCCGATCAGAAGGTACGAGCAGAGGCCGACGCCTTCCCAGCCGACGAACAGCACCAGGACGTTCGCGCCCAGAACGAGCGTCAGCATCATCGCCAGGAACAGGTTGAGGTAGGCGAAGAACCGCTCGTAACCGCGCTCGCCGGCCATGTAGCCGATCGAGTAGACGTGGATCAGCGTGCCGATCCCGGTGACCACGAGCAGCATCACGCAGGTCAGGGCGTCGAGGGCGAAGCGCCAGTCGACGCTGAGCGTCGCCCCGCGCGCGTCGTCCGGCCCCCAGCCCTTGAGCGTCAGGTCGCCCAGCGGGAGCCACGTCGCGGCGCTGACCTCGAAGCGCCGCGCGTCGTGCTCGCTCCCCGTGACGACCTCGTAGTGCTGCGGGTCGCCCTCGGCCAGCTGCGCGTACTCCTCGATGCCGTTCGAGAAGTCCCAGACCGCTCCCGCCGAGAGGAAGAACGACAGCGCCGACGCGGCGACCGCGACCACGTGCGTGGTCCGCCCGCGGAGCAGCCCCATGCTCGACAGCAGCCCGACGACCAGGAACCCGGCGAGCGGCGCGAGCGGGATCAGGTACAGGTACGGCAGCATCGCGTCCCCTGGGGACAGTGTCCCCTCACCATCGCAGCAACCGGTTCAGGTCGGTGTCGGTCGAGGCCTTGAGCCGGTACAGCGCGAGCACGATGCCCAGCCCGACCGCGGCCTCCGCCGCGGCCACGGCCAAGACGAACAGCGCCAGCACCTGCCCGTCCACGATCCCGCTCCCCTCGCGCCCCGGCAGGGCGCGCCCCACCGCCACCAGCGCCAGGTTCGCCGCGTTCAGCATCAGCTCGATGCTCATCAGCATCGTGACCGCGTTGCGGCGGACGATCACGCCCATCGTGCCGATCACGAACACGATCGCCGAGAGCAGGAGGTAGGCCGCCGGTCCGTCCGGCATCAGTCCTCCAGCCGCTGCTTGGCCAGCAGCACCGCGCCGACCAGGCCGGCGACGATCACCAGCGACACCACCTCGAACGGGTAGAAGTACGTGCTGAACAGGGCGCGCGCGATCTCGCCGATCCCGCCGTACTCCTGCCCCGGCGGCGCCAGCGGCGCGGGCAGCGACAGCGCCACCCGGCCGAGCAACAGCACGAACAGCGCGCCGAGCACGAAAGCGATGACGTAGGTCGGCAACCCCGGCGCGCCGCGCGGCTCGGGGCCGAGGTTGAGCAGCATGATCACGAACGTGATCAGCACGACGATCGCGCCGGCGTAGAGCAGCACCTGCACCACGGCGAGGAAGTACGCGCCGAGCAGCACGAACAGCGCCGCGATGACGAGGAGGTTCACGACCAGGAACAGCGCCTCGATCAACGGGTGGCGGTGGAACACGACGACCAGCGCCGACCCGATGGCCAGCGCGGCGAGCACGAGGAACAGGATCGTGCCCATCAGTGCCTCCACAGCCAGAACAGCCCCAGCGCGGCGGCCCAGACGACGTTGAGCAGCCCGAGCGGGATCAGCGCCTTCCAGCCCAGCCGCATCAGCTGGTCGAAGCGGAAGCGCGGCAGCGTCCAGCGCACCCAGACGAACAGCCACAACAAGAGCGCGACCTTGAGCACGAAGAAGGCGACCTCGCACAGCGCGAGGAGGTTGCCCTCCAGCCCCAGCGGCTCGCGGACGAACGCCGGGATCGCGTAGCCGCCGAGGAACAGCGTCACCATCAGCGCGGCGGACGTGATCATGTTCGTGTACTCGGCCATGAAGAACATCGCGAACTTCATCGACGAGTACTCGGTGTGGTAACCGCCGACCAGCTCCGACTCGGCCTCCGGCAGGTCGAACGGCAGGCGGTTGGTCTCGGCGAACGCCGCGACCACCATCACCAGGAAGCCGAGCGGCAGGTAGACCACGTTCCACAGGCCCTGCGCCTGCAGCTGGACGATCTCGGTCAGCCGGAGCGTGCCCGACAGCACGAGGACCGAGATCACGGCCAGCGCCAGCGCCAACTCGTACGAGATCATCTGCGAGGACGAGCGCAGCCCGCCCATCTGCGAGTACTTGTTGTTGGAGGACCAGCCGGCGAGGATGATCCCGTAAACGCCCATGCTCGAGGCGGCGAGCGCCAGCAGCACCCCGACCGGGACATCGGCCACGACGAGCGGGATCTCGTAGCCGAACAGTGTCAGCCGGGAGCCGAACGGGATCACCGCGAACGCGGTGAGTGCCGCGCTGATCGAGATCATCGGCGCCGCGATGTACGTCGGCTTGTGCACGAACGGCGGGGTGATGTCCTCCTTGAACAGGAACTTCAGCCCGTCGGCGAGCGGCTGGAACAGGCCGAACGGGCCGACGCGGTTCGGGCCGAGCCGCAGCTGGATGAACCCCGAGCCGCGCCTTTCGACCCACGTCATCAGGGTGACGCCGCCGAGCAGGCCGCCGACCGTCGCCGCGACCTTCGCCAGCACCACCGCGAGCATCCCCGCGTCCACGCGCCCTCCCCGCCCGCGCTACGTGCCGGCGGGCACGAGGCCCGCGGCCAGCATCTTCAGCGCCGCGCCGGTCGGCCGGCAGGCCTGCGCGGCCGCGTCCACGCCCGCGAGGTCCTGCCCGCCCGAGCCCGGCAGCGCGGCCCAGTCGATCGCCGCCAAGGCCGGCACGTCGCGCGACAGGGCGGCCTGGACTTCGGCCAAAGAGGGCGGCCCCTCGAGGCTGGCCAGCCGCGCCAAAAACTCGCCCAGCACGATCCGCGCCGGGCGCACGTCGCCGCGCGGCGTCAGCCCCTTCGGCGCGTGCTGCACGCGGCCGGCGAAGTTGACGTACGTCGCCGCGGACTCGCCGTAGCCGGTCACCGGCAGCAGCACCGTCGCGGCGTCCGACAGCGCCGAGGCGTGCGCGTCGAGCACGATCAGCGAGCGCGCGCAGGCGAGCGCCCCGGGCGCGATGACCGGGGGCTCGTCGTCCACCGGCCCGACCAGCCCCGGCCCGAGCGCCAGGAGCACGTCCACGTGATCCTCGGCCAGCGCCCGCTCCAGTTCGGCGACCGAGACCGCGCCGCCGGCCAGCACGCCGAGCACCTCGCGCGCGCCGCGCGCGTTGGGCGTCCAGTCGCGCCGCAACAGCAGCTCGTCGTCCGCGCCGCGCTCGTGCTGCGGCAGGTGCACCTGCGCCCCGCAGGCGCGCGCGATCTGCCCGAGCAGCCACAGTTCCTCGAGCCCGGCGCGCGAACTGGCCAGGATGCGCACGCCGCGCCCGCGCGCCGCGGTCGCGAGCAACTCCGCGGCCTCGGCGTACGCGGTCTCCCAAGCGTCGTCGCCGGCAGGCCGCGCGCCGCGCGGGCCGGACAGCCGGCGCGGGCCGCCCTGCTCGAGGCGCTGCCACCACAGTCGGCCGTGATCGCAGATCCACCAGCGGTTGACCGCCTGGTTCTCGCGCGGGGTGATGCGGAAGATCTCGTTGCGCAGGACCGCCGCCATGGTCGAGCAGCCGCGCGCGCACCCGGGGCAGACCGTCGGCACGTCGGTCAGGAACCACAGCCGCGAGCGGAAGCGGAACTCCTTCAGCGTGAGCGCGCCGACCGGGCAGATGTCGACGGTGTTGCCGGAGTACGGGTTGTCCAGCGGCCGGCCGGGGAACACGCCGATCTCCTCGCGCACGCCGCGCAGGAACATCCCCAGCTCGGCCGTGCCGGTGACCTCCTCGCAGAAGCGGATACAGCGCGTGCACTTGATGCAGCGCTCCCAGTCGAAGACGATGTGCTGGCCGAGCGGGCGCCGTTTCGGCCCGTGGACCTTCTCCTCGACGAAGCGGGTCGTCGGCTGCCCGTAGCGGTAGGAGTAATCCTGCAGCCGGCACTCGCCGGCCTGGTCGCAGATCGGGCAGTCCAGCGGGTGGTTGATCAGCAGGAACTCGGAGACACCGTTCTGCCACTCGATCGCGCGCGGCGACTTGCTGTAGACCACCATCCCCTCGGCCACGACCGTGTTGCAGGCGATCACGGGCCGCGGGGCCTTCTCCAGCTCGACCAGGCAGATCCGGCAGTTGCCGGCGATCGACAGGCCGGGGTGGTAACAGTAGTGCGGGATCTCGATCCCGGCGTTCATCGCCGCCTGCAGGATGGTCGTCCCCTCCGGGACTTCCAGCTGCTGGCCGTCGATCGTGATCTTCACCATCTCGTCGTCGTCCTCGTCAGCGCGCCGCCGCGGCGGTCACCGGGCGGCCGTGGAGGATGTAGTGGTCGAACTCTTCGCGGAACTTGGCCACGAACGAGCGCATCGGCATCGCCGCGGCGTCCGCCAGCGGGCAGATCGTCGTGCCGCCCATCATGTGCGAGGCGACCGAGTCGAGGAGCGCCGGGTCGCCGGGCCGCCCGCCGCCGGTGCGGAGGCGGTGGACGATCTTCTCCAGCCAGCCCGTCCCTTCGCGGCACGGCGTGCACTGCCCGCAGGACTCGTGGGCGTAGAAGTGCGCGATGCGCTCGCAGACCAGGACCATGTCGGTCGTTTCGTCCATCACGATCACGCCGGCCGAGCCGAGCATGCTGCCGGCCTTGACCAAAGAATCGAAGTCCATCCGCAGCCCCGCGCACTCCTCGGCCCGCAAGACCGGGACCGACGAGCCGCCGGGGATGACGGCCTTGAGCCTGGTGTTGGGCCGCACCAGCCCGCCGCCGTGCTCCTCGATCAGCTCCATCAGCGGCACGCCCATCGGCAGTTCGACCACGCCGGGGCGCTTGAGGTGGCCCGACAGGCAGTACAGCTTGGGGCCGGTGTTGCGCTCGTCCGGCCCGAGCGATTTGAACCAGTCCACGCCGCGCTCGACGATGAACGGCACGCAGGCCAGCGTCTCGACGTTGTTGACGGTCGTCGGCTTGCCGTAGACGCCGTGCGCGGCGGGAAACGGCGGCTTGAGCCGCGGGTTGCCGCGGTCGCCCTCCAAAGACGTCATCAGCGCGGTTTCCTCGCCGCAGATGTAGGCTCCCGCGCCGCGGTGCACGTGCAGTTCGCAGTCCCAGCCGCTGCCGAGGATGTTCTTGCCGATCAGCCCGGCCGCCCGCGCTTCGCCGACCGCGCGGTCGAGCACCGCGGCACCCAGCGTGAACTCGCCGCGGATGTAGATGTAGGCGATGCTGGCGCGGATCGCGCAGGCGGCGATCAGGCAGCCCTCGATCAGAAGGTGCGGGTCGTTCTCGATGATCACCCGGTCCTTGAACGTCCCGGGCTCGGACTCGTCCGCGTTGCAGACGAGGTAGTTCGGCCGCTCGGGCGTGGGGGCCTTCGGCATGAAGCCCCACTTGGTCCCGGTCGGGAAGCCGGCGCCGCCGCGGCCGCGCAGGCCCGAGGCCTTGATGCGGGCCACCAGTTCGTCCGGCCCGAGCGCCAGCGCCGCGCGCAGCGACTCGTACGCGCCGCGCCGCCGCGCGACCTCGAGCGTCCGCGCGCCCTCGACTCCCACGTTGCGTGTCAGGACAGGTTCCATCAGTCCACCAGCACCCGCCGCGGGCCGGGGCCGGGCTGCGGCCGCTCGCCGCGCCGGAGCGCCTCGAGCAGGCGATCGACGCGCTCGATGTCGAGGTCCTCGTAGTAGTCGTCGTTGACCTGCATCACCGGGGCGGTCCCGCAGGAGCCGAGGCACTCCACCGTCACCAGCGTGAACAGCCCGTCGGTCGTGGTCTCGCCCTCCTCGATCCCCAGCGTGCGCTTGAGGTGCTCCAGGACGTTGTCGCTACCGCGCAGCATGCACGAGACGGTGGTGCAGAACTGCAGCAGGTATTTCCCGCGCGGCGCGGTCTGGAACATCGTGTAGAAGGTCGTGATCCCGTGGACCTGCGCCGTGGACAGGCCGAGCCGCCGCGCGACCCAGGCCTCGGCCTCCAGCGGCACGTACCCCTCGCGCGCCTGCACGAGGTGCAGCACCGGCAGCACGGCGCCGCGCGGCTGCTCGTAGCGCGCCACCAGTTCGTCGACCTTGTTCTCGAACTCAGCCCCGTACATCGCGCTTCCCCTGCCCCCGCCCGCGCCGGATGCTCGTCTTCACCGGTCCACCTCGCCCATCACCGGGTCCAGGCTGCCGATGATCGCGACCACGTCCGCCACCATCTGCCCGACCGCGATCTTCTCGATCACCGCGAGGTTGACGAACGCCGCCGGGCGGATCCGCAGCCGGTACGCGTTCGGCCCGCCGGTGCTGACGATGTAGAAACCGAGTTCGCCCTTGGGGGCCTCGATCGCGTGGTAGACCTCGCCCTGCGGCGGACGGATCCCCTCGGTCAGGATGATGAAGTGGTAGATCAGGTCCTCCATCGACGTGAGGACCTTCTCCTTGGGCGGCAGCACGACGCGCGGCGCGTCGGCGTTGATCGGGCCGTCGGGAATCCGCTCCAGGCACTGGCGCGAGATGCGGATCGACTGCCGCATCTCTTCCATCCGCACGAGGTAGCGGTCATAGACGTCGCCCACCGTGCCGACCGGGATCTCGAACTCGTACTGCTCGTAGTCGAGGTACGGTTGCGCCTTGCGCACGTCCCACTCGACGCCCGACCCACGCAGCACCGGGCCGGTGCAGCCCCAGGCGACCGCGTCCTCGGCGGTCAGGATGCCGACGTTCTCGGTGCGGCCGCGCCAGATGCGGTTCTTCGTCAACAGACGGTCGCACTCCTCGATCACCGGCGCGCACTGGTCGAGGAACTGCGCCACACCGGCCAGCCACTCGGGGGTCGCGTCGCGGTACATGCCGCCGATGCGGGTGCCCGAAACGGTCAGCCGCGCGCCGAAGATCCTCTCGAACAGGTCGTAGAGGATCTCGCGCTGCTGGAAGGTGTAGAAGAAGACCGTCGCGGCGCCGATGTCGAGCGCGTGCGTCCCGAGCCACAACAGGTGCGCCGAGACCCGCGCCAGCTCCGAGAGCAGGACCCGCAGCACGCGGCAGCGCGGCGGGACCTCGATCCCGAGGAGTTTCTCGACCGCCAGCGTGTAGCCGATGTTGTTGGCGATCGGCGCCAGGTAGTCCATCCGGTCGGTCCACGTGACGAACTGCTGCCAGGTCTTGTTCTCGGCGATCTTCTCGAACCCGCGGTGCAGGTAGCCGATCTCCGGCCGGCAGCTGACGACGACCTCGCCGTCGAGTTCGACGATCAGGCGCAGCACGCCGTGGGTGGCCGGATGGCTCGGCCCCATGTTGAGGGCGACGGTGTTGCGCTCCCCCGGAGCGCTGGTCAGCCGTACCGGTTCGGTCATCGCGTCAGACCTTCAGCGGGAAGTCTTTGCGCATCGGCCAGCGATCGAAGTCCTCGGGCATCAGGATCCGGCGCAGGTCCGGGTGGTCCTCGAACACCACGCCGAACATGTCGAAGCACTCGCGCTCGAGCCAGTTCGCGGCGGGCCAGAGCGAGACCGAGCTCGGCACGCGGGGCTCGGGTCCGGCGGCAGCCTTCACGCGCAGCCGCACGTTCCGGCCCATCGAGTACAGGTGGTACACGACCTCGAACGGCTGCTCGCGGTCCGGCCAGTGCACGGCCGTCACGTCGGTCAGGAAGTCGAAGGCGCAGTCGGGGTCGTCGCGCAGGAACGCCAGCACGTCGAGGAGCTGGTCAAGGGCGACCGCCAGCGTCGTTTCGGCGCGGAAGTCGAACATGCCGAGCACGGCGCCCGGCAGCTCGGCGTTGAGCCGCTCGAGCGCGCGCCCCTCGTCCCAGCGGCCGTACAGCCGCGCCGCGCCGGGCGGCAGCGGGAGGTCCGTCATCGGTCCCACTCCAGCGCGCCGCGACCCCAGGCGTAGGCGAACCCGACCACCAGGACGCCGATGAAGACCAGCATCTCGTTGAACACGAACGACCCGCCGGCCGCCGCCGCCTGGTTGCGCAGCTCGATCGCCCACGGGTACAGGAACACCGCTTCCACGTCGAACAGGATGAACAGCATCGCGATCAGGTAGAAGCGGACCGAGAACCGCTTGCGCGCGGACTCGAACGGCTTGCTGCCGCCCTCGTACGGCGTCATGTCGGTCAGGCGCTTGCGGCGCGGGCCCGCGATGGCCGACAGGACAACCATCCCGGTCGCCGTTGCCAGCGCGAACACGAGCAGCACGACCAGGCCGAGCGAGTTCTGCGTCATCCTCGGATCTCGCTGTCCCGGCTGGTGCCGGGGCACCGGCGCAGTCGGGGAGGGGGCGTCACAAACTGTTCGAGCCTGACGCGGTTACACGGAACGCTGCAAACGGGCTAAGTACATTGAAAAATTGGAGATTGGGATGCTACCAACCGGGCCCGGGGGGTGTCAAAAGCCGGCCCCGCGGAGGGGCCGGTTCAGGCGGGACCCCGCCCGGCGAAACGGCGGCCGACGAGCGCCTCGGCGAGGTCCTCCAACGCGGCCACCTGCCGGCTGATCCGCGCCGTGAGCAGGCTGTAGGCGGCGAGCGAGGCGACCGAAACCGCCAGCCCGGCGGCGGTCGCGATCAGCGCCGCGCGGAAACCGGGGCCGATCGCCTCGGGCCGGCTGAGCCCGTACCCCGCGATCACGCCGAACGAGCGCAGCATCCCGAGGAGCGCCCCCACGAACCCGAGCGCCGGCGCGACGTGCGAGGCCGCCCCGAGGACCCACATCCGGCTCTCCAGGTGCCGGATCGCCGGACCGGCCGCCTGCTCCAGCCGCTCCTCCAGCTCGGCGCGCGACCCGGACCAGCCGGCCGACGCCGCCTCGACCAGGGCGGCCGCCGCGCTGCCGGGGGGCGCGGCGTCGCGGGCCGCTTCCAGCCCGCCGGCCCGCAGGGCCTCGCGCGCCGCGAGGGTCCGTTCCCGCCGCAACAGCCACCACGCGCGCTCGATCGCCACCGCCGCCGCGAGGACCGCGACCACGACGATCGGCAGCACCACGAACCCGCCCGCGCGGAACGTCTCCATCGGCCCCAGAGGATACGGGCTACGACTGTCCCCGGCAGCTACTCCTCGACGCGCACGCCGCGGTCGGTGAGCAGCGTGCCGCGCACGCGGGCCAGCGTCGCCAGCGCGCGGTGGTGGTCCACCAGGGCGCGGATCTCGCGCGATTCGGCGTCGCGCAGGTCGTTCTGGAACTGCAGCACCTGGAAGGCGATCGACAGGCCGTTCTCGTAGCGCTTCTGTTCGGCGTCGACCTTCTTGCGCTGGAGCACGACGTTGGCCCGGGCCGAGGCGACGCGCCGCGCGGCCGACTCGACGGCGCGCGCCGCCTCGCGAACCTCGACGCGGATATTCTGCCGCGCCTGTTCGAGCCGCAGGTTCGCCTGCTCCACCGCGAGCCGGGCGCGCGTGCGCTCGGCCTTCGCGGCGCGGTTGCGGATCGGGATCGAGTAGAACGCGCCGACCGACCAGGAGTAGGTGTCGAGGTCGGCGATCTCCTTGAACGCCTCGGTGCGGCCGAAGTTGACCTGCTCGATGATGTCGTCGGTCGGGTCGGCCGGGTCGCCTGCGTCCACGAGGCGGAAGGCGTCGGGCTCGTAGTTGTTCCCGGTCGCGCTGAAGTCCGCCGAGAGGTTCAGCTCGGGCCGCACCTGGTTCTCGCGGTAGCGCAAGTTCAGCTCGGCGTTGCGCACCGCGAGCTGGGCCTGGGCGATCTCGGGCCGCCGCGTCAGCGCGTCGTCGATCGTGCTCTCGACGTCGACCTGGACCGGCTCGAACGTCGGCTCGTCCAGGGGAACGATCGGGCGTTGCCAGTCGGGCGAGTCGGGCGGGATGCGCAGGAGCGCCCGCAGCTGGTCCTCGGTGTCGCCGATCAGGTTCTCGGCGATGATCACCGCTTCCTCGCGGCTCGCGACCTCGGCCTCGGCCGTGGTGATCTCGATCGGCGGCAGCGTCCCGACCTCGACCTTGATCTTGGTCTGGTCGAGGAAGTCGCGGGCGAGTTGCAGCGATCCCTGCGCGACGCCGAGCTGCCGGCGGGCGCCGATCAGGTCCCAGTACGTCTGCTCGGTCTGCTCGACCGTCAGCATCATCTGGTTGAACAGCTCGGCCTCGGACACCCGCCGCTCGTTCATCGCCTGCTCGATCGCGGTGCGGTTCACCTCCAGGCCGAAGTTGCGCAACAGCGGGTGGGTGATGTTGACCACCGGCCCGACGGTGACCTGGTTCGGGATCTGGCGAAACGTGGAGGCCGCGACGAAGTCGGCCTGGGTTTCCTCGTACTGCAATCCGGCCCGCACGGTGGTGCCGAACTCGAACGGCTTGAACCACGTGAGGTCGGCCGTGTCGGACTCGAAGGTGGTCGTGCCGAAGGCGCTCTCGGGCTCCTGCTGCGAGCGCGAGTGGGCCGCACGGGCCTCGATCCGCGAGTCGAACGCCGCCTCGGCCACGGTCACCGACTCGGCGGCGAGCGCCGGGTCGAGCCGCGTGACCGCGATCTGCAGGTTGCGCTCGATCGCTTGCTGCACGATGTCGCGCAAAGACAGCTCGAGCGGGGCGGGGCCGCTCTCCTGCTGCGCCACGGCAGGCAGGGCGGCGCAGGCGACGAGCAGCAGCACGGCGGCGGCAAGACGCGAAGTCATGGTTCAGATCTCCTGGACAGTGGGGCTTGCGAGCGCCCCGCGGGCCATCGCGTCGGCACGGTGGCAGGCGGCGTGGTGGCCCGGTTCGTGAGGCAACAAGGCGGGTTCTTCGGCGCGGCAGACGTCCACCGCGAGCGGGCAGCGCGGGTGGAAGCGGCAGCCGGCCGGAACGTCCACCGGCGACGGGATCTCGCCGGGGATCGGCGCGCGGATCCGCCGCGCGCGCTCCGGGTCCGGCGGGGGCGCCGCCGCGAACAGCGCGTGGGTGTAGGGGTGGAGCGGGCGGGCCATCAGCGCCGCGGCCGGGCCGGACTCCACGATCTTCCCGAGGTACATCACCGCGATGCGGTCGCACAGGTGGCCGACCAGCGCCAGGTCGTGCGCGATGAACAGGTAGGCGATCCCGTGGCGGCGCTGCAGGTCGACGAGCAGGTTGACGATCTGGGCCTGCACCGAGACGTCCAGCGACGAGACCGGCTCGTCGCAGACGACGAAGTCGGGCCGCACCGCGAGCGCGCGCGCGATGCCGATGCGCTGCTTCTGCCCGCCGGAGAACGCGCCGGGGTAGCGCTCCATCGCCGAGGGCTCGAGCCCGACCTCGTGCAGCAGCTCGGCCACGCGCTCGCGCAGCGCGCGCCCGCGCGCGAGGCCGTGGATGTAGAGCGGCTCGCCGACCAAGGAGCGGACCTTCATCCGCGGATTGAGCGCCGCGCCGGGGTCCTGGAACACGATCTGCATCCGGCGGCGCAGGTGGCGCATCTCGCGCGCGCCGAGCGCCAGCACGTCGATGCCGTCGAACGTCACCGCGCCGGCGCTGGCATCCAAAAGGCGCAGCACCACGCGCCCGAACGTCGTCTTGCCCGAGCCGGATTCGCCGACCAGGCCCAGGATCTCGCCCCGGCCGACGTCGAGGTCCACGCCGTCCACCGCGCGCACCACGCGCGGCGGCCCCCACAGCGCGCGCGGCAGCGGGTAGTGCTTGGCCAGCCCGCGCACCTCCAACAGCGCGCTCACGACGGGTCCCCCGCGACGTCGAGCAGGCAGGCGACGCGGCGGCCATCGCCGCGATCGTGCAGCGGCGGGACCGACTCGCGGCAAGCGTCGATCGCGAGCGGGCAGCGCGGGTGGAACGCGCAGCCGCGCGGCAGGTGCGCGAGGTCCGGGACGCTGCCGGGGATCGCCGGCAGCGCGCCGCGCGGGATGCCCGGGCCCGGCACGCTCGCCATCAGCGCGCGGGTGTAGGGATGGCGCGGGTCGTCGAACAGCTGCCGCACCGGCGCCTGTTCGACGATGCGCCCGGCGTACATGACCAGCACGCGGTCGCAGATCGCCGCGACCACGCCCAGATCGTGCGTGATCAGGAGCACGCCGAGCCGGTGCTCGCGCACGAGTTGGCGCAGGAGGTCGAGGATCCCCGCCTGCAGCGTCACGTCCACGGCCGTCGTCGGCTCGTCGGCGACGAGCACCTTGGGCCGCGCCGACAGCGCCATCGCGATCAGCGCGCGCTGCTGCATGCCGCCCGAGAACTGGTGCGGGTACTCGCGCGCGCGACGCTCGGGGTCGGGGATGCCGACCTGCCGCAGGAGCCGCACCGCCTCGTCCCACGCCTCGCGGCGGGAGACCTCGCGGTGCGCGCGGATCACGTCCACGACCTGCGAACCGACCTTCAGCACCGGATTGAACGCGCTCCCCGGCTCCTGTGGGACGTAACCCAACCCGGCGCCCCGGTAATGCCGCAGCTCGCGCTCCGGCAGCCGCATCAGGTCCACGCCGTCCAGGACGACCTCGCCGCCGGCGATGCGCCCCGGCGGGGGCGTGAGGCGGAACAGCGCCAGCGCCGACGCCGACTTGCCGCAGCCCGACTCCCCGACCAGCCCGACGACTTCGCCGCCGGCCACGTCGAACGAGATCCCGGCCGCCGCGCGCACGACATCGTCGCCGCGGGGGAACTCCACGACGAGATCTCGCACCTCCAGAAGGGTCGGGCCGGCCTTCATCGCGACGGAATCTAGCACCAGAGTCGTCGGCGAATGCCACAAGCCGCCCGGCGGTTCGCGACGCCCTGCGAGCGGTGCCGCCGGACCGGGAACGCGATTGCCGGGGCGAGCGTCAATTCCACGACACCCCGCCGACCGATCGGCGGCGGCGATCGCCCGGCCTTCGCGCGCTCCCGCCGCGATCCCCGCGGGCAGGGCTGTCCCACCGCCGAGCACGGTTCTTGCACCCGCCCACCGGGCCCGGACTGCCCCGGGTCGGGAGGGAGGGACTTGAAGATCCTCGCCATCGTGCCGGATCCCGCCGCCGCCTACGGCCTCGGCCAGGCGCTCGCGCAGCTGCCGCGCGGGACCGCCCGCGTCGTCGCCTACGGCCAGGCGACCGCCGCCGTGCTCCCGCAGGGGCTGGACGTGTTCGTCTACCCGCTGCGGGACGGCGCGCGCCTCCCGGCGCCGTTCTTCGAAGCCCTCGTGCGGCACGAGCACGCCGACGTCGTGCTCGCCCCGACGGGCGCCCTGACCGCCGCGCCGGTTCCGGCGCTTCTGGTCGACCTCGACCCCCGCGTCCGCCCGGAGGACGCGGCAGTCCTGGACGGCCCCGCGCAGCAGGCGGCGGTGGACGCCGTGACGGCGCGCGCCGAGCGGCGGGACGCGCTGGCGCGGTCCGGGCTGCGCTCGGTCGCGGCCGCGCCGGGCTGGTTCGAGGACGAGGCCCGGCTCGCGGCCAGCGCCGCCGGGCCGTTGATGAAGGAGTTGTCGCGGATCTCGGCCAACGGCGCGCCGCCGGCGCCGGCGCCACCGGTGGCGCCCGCCCCCGCGCCCGAGGCGCCGCTGCGCATCCCGCTGGTGCGGATGGCGACGACGTCCCCGGCGGAGAACTCGGGCGAGGCGCGCCCGCGCGTCGAGGTCCAGCCCGCCGGGCGCTACCGCGACCGCCACTCCGGCGGCCGCGCGCTGGTCCTGGCCTCGGGCAGCGGGCTCGACGCGCTGGAAGCGGCCGAACTGTGCGAGGCCGTGGTGATCGCCGTCCCGGAGGCGCTGCCGTGGCTCGCGGCGCGGATGGGACTGGCGCACTTCGTCTGCGCCACCGCGCCGCCGCGCACGCTGGAGGCCGCCGGGGCGCTGGCCAGCGTGCGCGCGGTGCTGGTGCACTCGGAACACCTGGACGGCGACGGGCTCGCGCCGCGGGCCCGCTCGCGCGTCGCGTTGCTCGATCTCGAGCGCGCCGGAGGACCCGCGTTGGGCTGGTCGGACGAGATGGAAACGGGCTTCTTCCCCGGGCCGGGCGCCGCCGCGCTGGCCCTGCAGTGGGCGCACTGGCTCGGCGCCTCGGAGATCCGCCTCGCGGGGCTCGACCCCGCCGAGAGCCAGCCGCTGTGGCCGCACTTCTTCCGCGGCGCGCGCGAGCTGCTCGAATCGCGCGGCATCCGCCTGACCGTCGCCGGGCGCGGCGCGGCGGCGGGCGCACGCCGCTCCCTGGACGCGGCGGCGCGATGAACCCACGGCCGGGGGTGCTGGCGGTCGTGCCGGGCGCGGGGGCGGTGGATGCGGCGCGCGCGCGGGCGCGCGTGCTGACGTCGTTGTGGTCCGGCGAGGTGAAGCTGATGTCGGCGGCGCAGGCCCGCGCGGCGGGCGCGACGCTGCAGGCGGTGTACGCGCTGGCCGACGCGGAGCTGCTCGCGCAGCTGCCCGGGCTGGCCGACGCGGCGTTCCCCGCCGCGAGCGTGGTCGAGCTGCAACCGTCCGCCGGCCTCGCCGACGGCGAGCTGCTGTGGCGCGCGGCGGACGCCGTCGTGGTCTGCGAGGCGGCGCAGGTGCTGGCGCTCGCCGGGGGAAGCCCGGCGGCCTCGGTGCGCCACGTCCCGCGCGGCAGCGACGAGGACGCGGCGCACGCGCTGGCCCAGCTGCCGCTCCTCGGCGGCGAGCCGCGGGTGTCGGTGATCATCCCGGTGCGGGGCAACCCGAAGCTCGTGCGGCGGACGGTCGCGAGCGTCCTCGAGCGCACGCCCCCGCTGATGGAGCTGATCCTGGTCGACGACGCCTCGCCCGACGATTCGCTGGCCACGCTCGGCGAACTCGCGGCGCGCGACGCGCGCGTGCGCGTGATGCGCCAGGACGAGCAGCGCGGGTTCGCGGCGACCTGTAACCGCGGCCTGTGCGCGGCGCGCGGCGACGTGCTGGTCCTGCTCAACTCCGACACCGTCGTCACCTCCGGCTGGTCCGAGCGCATGACGCACCACCTCGCGGCGCCGAAGGCCGGCGCCGTGGGGCCGCTCTCGAACCGCGCCGCGTGGCCGCAGGGGTTGGCCCGCGTGGCCTACGATCCGGTGACGCTCGATGGACTGGAAACGTTCGCCGAGCAGCTCGCGCGCGCCTGCGCCCGCCGCGCAAGGGCGGTCGCCCGCCTGACCGGGCTCTGCCTCGCGATCCCACGCCGCACCCTGCGGCGCATCGGCGGGTTCGACCCGCAGTTCTTCCCGGGCAACTTCGAGGACGACGACTGGTGCCTGCGGCTGCTCGCGGCCGGGCTGGTGCCGTACCGCGCCGACGATGCCTTCGTGCACCACGAGGGGTCGCGCAGCTTCGCGCTCGAGCCGAAGAGCTACCGCCGCGTGTTCGAGGAGAACTGGCACAGGTTCGCGGCCAAGTGGCAGCTGCCGCGCGGACGCGCGGCGCAGGACGGCTACACGCTCGAGGACGTGGACCTCGCGTCGGCGCGCCGCGATCTTCTGTTCCTGGCCCCCTGGGACGTTCCGGTGGGGACCGGCGGGGACAGGCTACTCTGACACCCGAAGTGTCAGAGTAGCCTCCCGGTTGTCGTCGAGGATCGAGAGCCTTACACCAACGTCCGTGGTGATCTGAAAAGGCCGACGAGCAGCGCGACGATGAACAGCACGATGAACAGGAAGAACAGGAACTTCGCGATACCGGCGGCGGCCCCGGCGATACCGCCGAAGCCGAGCAACGCAGCTATGACCGCGATGACGAAGAACGCCAGCGCCCAGCGGAGCATGAATCCTCCTCTGATGGAGCTGTTCGGATCCCCTAAGGGTCGGGCTCCCATCAGGAGGGGCCTGCGAACGCTGTGACCATAGAATAGCCGACACTTCGCGGGGGCGCCGGTTTGGCCCCCGGTGAATTCACCGCGCGGTGGCACGCCGCAAAAGTGCCCGGTACGATCACGAGATGGCGATCGACCCCGGCGTGCGCATCGGGCACGTGCACCTCAAGGTCGCCGACCTCGAGCGCTCGTTGCACTTCTACCGCGACGTGCTCGGCTTCGAGCTGACGCAGCGCTACGGGACGAGCGCGGCGTTCGTCGCGGCCGGCGGTTACCATCACCACATCGGCCTGAACACCTGGCACAGCCGCGGCGGGTCGCCACCGCCGAACTCGGCGACCGGCCTGTACCACGTGGCGATCCAGTACCCGACGCGCGCCGCGCTGGCCGACGCGCTGCGCCGCCTCGTCGCGGCGGGCATCCCGCTGGACGGCGCGAGCGACCACGGCGTGAGCGAAGCGCTGTACCTGCGCGACCCGGACGGCAACGGCCTCGAGCTGTACTGGGATCGGCCGCGCGAGCAATGGCCGCGCGACGCCACCGGCACGTTGGCGATGACCACCGAGCCGCTCGACATCGAGAGCCTCCTCGGATGGGACTGAAGGAGTACCAGCGCAAGCGCGACTTCCGGCGCACGCCGGAGCCCGCGGGGACGCCGCGGCGGCGGGCCGCGCGGCGCGCACCGGCGCGGGAACCCGGCCTGCGCTTCGTCGTGCAGAAGCACGACGCGAGCCGGCTGCACTACGACCTGCGCCTCGAGATGGAAGGCGTGCTGAAGAGTTGGGCCGTGCCGAAGGGGCCGAGCCTCGACCCCGGCGTGAAGCGGCTCGCCGTGCACACCGAGGACCACCCGCTCGAGTACCGGCACTTCGAGGGCACGATCCCGGCCGGCGAGTACGGGGCGGGGACGATGATCGTGTGGGACCGCGGGCGCTGGTTCCCCGAGGGCGACCCGGTCCAGGCCCACGAGAAGGGGCACCTGCGCTTCCGCCTCGAGGGCGAGAAGCTGACCGGCGGCTGGCACCTCGTGCGCACCGGCCGGCGCGGCGATCCGAAGGACGAGAAGAACTGGCTCCTGTTCAAGGACGCCGACGACGACGCGCGCCGCTCGTCGCACGCCGCCGAGATCGTCGAGCAGCTTCCGCAGAGCGTCTCGAGCGGGCGCACGATCGAGGAACTGGCCGCGGGCGCGAAACCGCGACGCGGCACGAAGAGCGCGCGCCGCGCGCCGGCCCCCGACCCGGCCGGCGTGCCGGGCGCGCGCAAGGCGCCGCTGCCGGCGAGCATCGCGCCGCAGCTCGCGACGCTGGTCCAGGACGCGCCGCCGGGCGAGGACTGGCTGCACGAGATCAAGTACGACGGCTACCGCGCGCTGTGCCGGATCGACGGGCGCAGCGTCGTGATGACGAGCCGCCGCGGGCAGGACTGGACCGCCAAGTTCGGCCGTATCCCGCAGCAGGCGCGCGAACTCGCCGTGCGGCAGGCGATCCTCGACGGCGAGGTCGTGGTGCTCGACGAGCACCACCGCTCGAGCTTCCAGGCGCTGCAGAACGCGCTCGGTTCGGGCGCGCGCGGGACGGAGCTCCTGTACTACGCGTTCGACCTCTTGTACCTCGACGGCCACGACCTGTCGCGGGCGCCGCTTCTGGAGCGGAAGAAGCTGCTCGGCGCGCTGCTCGAGGCCGCGCCGCGCGATTGCGTGATCCGCTACAGCGACCACGTGCAGGGACAGGGGCCGGCGTTCTACGCCGAGGCTTGCCGGCACGGGCTGGAGGGGATCGTCTCCAAGCTCGCCCACGCCCCCCACCGCTCGACCCGCACCCGCGAGTGGTTGAAGGTCAAGTGCAGCGCGAGCCAGGAGTTCGTGATCGGCGGGTTCACCGACCCGCAGGGGCAACGCACCGGCATCGGCGCGCTTCTCGTCGGCGTGCACGAACCGGACGGCCGCCTGCGCTACGCGGGCAAGGTCGGCACCGGATTCACCGAGAAGCTGGCCCGCGAGCTGCGGGCCAGGCTCGACGCGCTCGCGCAGACCGAGTGCCCGTTCGCCAACGAGCCGCCGCGCGCGATCGCGCGCCGGGCGCACTGGGTCAAGCCGCGGCTGGTCGGCGAGGTGACGTTCACCGAGTGGACGCGCGACGGCGTCCTGCGCCACCCGTCGTTCAAAGGTCTGCGCGAGGACAAGCGGCCGCAGGAGGCGATCGTGGAGCGACCCCAGCCCGTCCCGGCGCGCGCCGCGGCCAAGCGCGGCGACGAAACCGTCCACGGCGTCCGGCTGAGCCACCCCGACCGCGTGCTGTACCCCGCGCAGGGGATCACCAAGCGCGAGCTGGCGGAGTTCTACGTCGCGATCGCCGACCGGATCCTGCCGCACGTCGGGCGCCGGCCGCTGACCCTCGTGCGCTGTCCCGAGGGCCACGCCAAGTTCTGCTTCTACCAGAAGCACGATCGCGGCGATTTCCCGGATCCGGTGCGCACCGTCGCGATCCAGGAGCAGCGCAAGGTCGGCGTCTACCCGTACATCGACAGCGTCGAATCGATGGTGGCGCTCGTCCAGCTCGGCACGCTCGAGTTCCACGTCTGGGGCTCGCGCATCGACAACATCGAGCGGCCGGACCGCATCGTCTTCGACCTCGATCCCGACGCGGCCGTGGCCTGGGACGCGGTCGTCGAGGCCGCGCTCGCGCTGCGCGAGCGGCTGGCCGCGCTGAAGCTGACGTCGTTCGCCAAGACCACCGGCGGCAAGGGGCTGCACGTCGTCGTGCCGATCGAGCGGCGTTCGAGCTGGGACGAGGTGCGCTCGTTCAGCGAGGCGATCGCCACCGAGATGGCCGGGCGCGAGCCGAAGAAGTACGTGGCCGTGATGTCCAAGGCGCGGCGCAAGGGGAAGATCTTCATCGACTACCTGCGCAACGCGCGCGGCGCGATCGCGGTAGCGGCCTACTCGACCCGCGCCCGGGAGGGCGCGCCGGTGTCAACGCCGGTCACCTGGGACGAGGTCGAGCAGGGCGTCCGCGCCGACGCCTTCCACGTGCGCAACCTCCCCGACCGGCTGCGCTCGCTCGGGCGCGATCCCTGGCACGGCATCGAGAAGCTGCGCCAGCGCCTGCCCCGGCGCTGAAGACCCGAGATAGGCCCGGAGGAGGATCAACGGAAGGTCTCCCCCTCGGCGATCGCCAGGGTGTGGCTGATGTCGTCGAGCGACCCGACGAGGCACGCCCCGAGATCGACCCGCGTGGTCGTTGGACGCGTGTCGATGTTCTACGGCAGGCGGGCCAGCTGGTCCTGCAGGGGCGGGGCGGAGTGGTCCTTGGCTGACAGGATCGGGTCGCCCGTCGGCCAGGGAATGGCGATCCGCGGGTCGTTCCAGGCGATCGTGATCTCGCCGGACGGGTTGTAGAGGCCGGTGACCTTGTACTCGACCTCGGCCGGAACGTCGGACGTGACGCAGAAGCCGTGGGCGAAGCCAGCCGGGATGAAGAGCATCCTGCGGTTGGCGCTCGACAGCACCGCCGAGACGAACCGGCCGAAGCTCGGCGAGCCGCGGCGGATGTCGACCGCGACGTCGAAGATCTCCCCCGCCAGCACGCGCACGAGCTTGGCCTGCGGCGGCTGGACCTGGCAGTGCAGCCCGCGGATCGTCCCCGGCCGCGAGCTGGAGTGGTTCTCCTGCACGAACTGCACGTCGATGCCGCCCGCGCGGTACTTGTCCCGGTGGTAGACCTCGAGGAAGAAGCCGCGCGCGTCGCCCAGGACGTCCGGCTCGACGACGATCACCTCCACGATGTCGGTCGGCGCGAATCTCATGGCTGCTCGTCGAGCATGCGCGTGAGGTAGTCGCCGTACTGGCTGCCGCGCATCTCGGCGGCGAGCCGGCGCACGTCGTCGGCGCCGATGTACTTCAGCTTGTAGGCGACCTCTTCCGGGCAGGCGACTTTCAACCCCTGCCGTTCCTCGATCGCCTGGATGAAGCTGGACGCCTGCATCAGCGAGGCCGGCGTGCCGGTGTCGAGCCAGGCGGTGCCGCGGCCGAGGATCTCCACGCGCAGGCGCCCGGCGGCGAGGTACGCCCGGTTGACGTCGGTGATCTCCAGTTCGCCGCGCGCCGACGGCCGCAACCCGGCCGCGATCTCCAGCACCTGGTTGTCGTAGAAGTACAGACCGGTGACCGCGTAGGGCGAGCGCGGCGCGGACGGCTTCTCCTCGATCGACACCGGGCGGCGGTCCGCGTCGAGTTCGACGACGCCGTAGCGCTGGGGGTCGCGCACGCGGTAGGCGAACACCGTGGCGCCTTCGCGGGGCTGCGCGCCGCGCGCCAACTGCTCGGGCAGGCCCTGTCCGTAGAACAGGTTGTCGCCGAGCGCGAGCGCGACGCGGTCCTGGCCGACGAACTCGCGGCCGATCAGGAACGCCTGCGCCAGCCCTTCCGGGCGCGGCTGCGCGGCGAACTCGATCTCGATCCCGAGGTGCCGGCCGTCCTTGAGCAGCCGGCGGAAGGCCTCCTGGTCCACCGGGGTCGTGATCAGCAGGATCTCGCGGATCCCGGCCTGCATCAGCGTGCAGAGCGGGTAGTACACCATCGGCTTGTCGTAGATCGGCATCAGCTGCTTGCTGACGCCGAGCGTCATCGGGTGCAGCCGGGTGCCGGAGCCGCCGGCGAGGATGATCCCCTTCATCGTGGTCGCGCCTCTCGAGCGGTCATGCGTCGGAGCGGCCGAGGCCGAGGCGCTCGCGGCGATACGCGCCCTGCACCCTTTCGCACCACTCGCGGTTGTCGAGGTACCAGCGGACCGTCGCGGCCATCCCGGCCGCGAGGTCGTGCCGCGGCCGCCAGCCGAGCTCGGCGCGGGCGCGCGACGGGTCGATCGCGTAACGGCGGTCGTGGCCGGGGCGGTCCGCCACGAACGTCTTCAGCTCGCGGTACCCCGCCACGCCCCGCGCGCGCAGCGCCGGGTTCGCGGCGGCGGGCGACTCGCGTTCCAGAAGATCGCAGACGAGGTCCACCAGCTCCAGGTTCGTCCGCTCTTCCTCGCCGCCGAAGACGTAGTGCGCACCCGGTGTGCCCGCCGCGAGCGCGCGCAGGATCCCCTCGCAGTGGTCGTCCACGTAGAGCCAGTCGCGGACGTTGCCGCCGTCGCCGTAGATCGGCAGCGACCGACCCTCGAGGGCGTTGAGGATCATCAGCGGGACGAGCTTCTCCGGGAACTGCCGCGGGCCGTAGTTGTTGCCGCAGTGCGTGACGATCGTCGGCACGCCAAACGTGCGCTCGTAGGCCCGGGCGAGGTGGTCGGCCGCGGCCTTCGTCGCCGCGTACGGCGAGTTCGGCGCGTACGGCGAGCGCTCGCTGAACTTCCCGCCGTCGTGCTCGAGCGTCCCGAAGACCTCGTCGGTCGAGACCTGCACGAAGCGGAACCGCTCGCGCTGCTCGGCCGGCTGGCGGTCGAGGTGGTGCCGCGCGGCCTCCAGGAGTTCCCACGCGCCGACGACGTTGGTCATCACCACCGGCGTCGGGTCGTCGATCGAGCGGTCGACGTGCGTTTCCGCGGCGAAGTTCACGATCGCGCGCGGGTTGTGCGCACCGACCAGGATCCGCATCTTCTCGCGGTCGGCGATGTCGCCCTGCACGAACTCGAAGCGCGGGTTCGCGCGGACCGGGTCGAGGTTCTCGATGTGCCCGGCGTAGGTCAGCTTGTCCACGACGAGCACGCGGTCGCCGGTGGCTTCGAGCGCCAGCCGGACGAAGTTGGAACCGATGAAGCCGGCGGCGCCGGTGACGATCAGGGTGTCCATCGCCGGCATTATCTCGCGGCTGCCGGCCCGGCGGTCACCACGCGCGAAGCCGGCAGCAGCAGGCTGACGCGCGCGCCGCCGCCGGGCAGGTTCTCGGCCCGCGCTTGTCCGCCGTGTGCCTCGACGATCCGCGCCACGATGTACAGGCCGAGCCCCGAGGACCCCGCGCGCAGCGAGGCGTTGCGCACCCGTGGCCGCTCGCGGGAGAACGCCTGCGCCGGGTCGAAGCCGAACCCGCGCCCGCTGTCCTCGACCCCCACCGCGATGCGCTCGCCCTCGCGGCGGGCGAACAGGAGCACGTTCCCGCCGTCCGGGGTGGCGGCCAGCGCGTTCGCGGCCACGTTCAGCAACGCGCGCTCGAGGAACGCCGGGTCGGCCGAGATCGCCGGCAGGCCCGGCTCGGCCGCCACCGCCAGGCCCACGCCGCGGCGATCCGCGATCGGCGCCACCTTGTCGCGCACGTCCTCGATCAGTCCGGCGAGCAACACCACCTCGTCGCGCGGACGGATCGGGCCCTCCTCGGCCTGCGCCGCCGTGAGCACGTTCCCGAGGTACAGCTGCAGCCGTTCGCAGGTGTCGGCGATCTGGCCCAGCGCGCCGCGCACCGCCGGGTCCGCGCTCGACTCGCCCAGCGCCTCCGAGCGCAGCTGGATCCCGGCCACCGGCGCCTTGATGTCGTGCACCACCGCCGTCAGGTGCGCGAGGCGGTCGGACAGGCCCTCGGAGTGCCGCAGCGCCGCGTCGCGCTGGCGCGCGAGCTTGTCCTGCTGCTGCGAGAGCACGAGGAACGCGCCGACCGCCGCCAGCGCGATCGCCAGCCCGGCCGCGCCCACGGCCGCGATCAGCGTGCGG
Source organism: Acidobacteriota bacterium (assembly GCA_017994815.1). Taxonomy (GTDB): domain Bacteria; phylum Acidobacteriota; class Polarisedimenticolia; order J045; family J045; genus JAGOJY01. Next base: position 132,238 of record JAGOJY010000003.1, on the reverse strand, counting down.
TAGCGCGCGCCGGCGACCTCGATCCCCGCGCGGGTGAGCCCCGCCGCGATCCAGACGTCGCCTTCGAGTCCGCCCACGCGGCGGTAGGCGATCTCGAAGCGCTCCGCGCCGACCGGCGCCGTGCGAAACACGACCTCGCCCGACTCGCCGGGCGGCCGCGCGGGTGCCGGCGGGATCTCGGGGAAGCTGTGGTGCACGACCTTCCCGTCGAGGAACACCGCGATCGGCGCATCGAGGTAGGTCGTGGCGCGGGTGGTGAACAGCCGGCCGATCTCGATCGCGGCCCGCAGGCGACCGATCAGTTCCCCGGCGCGCTCGATCGGTTGATCGACGACCACCGAGACGTCGCCGGCCACGAGTCGGCTGACCAGCGCCGCGCGGTGGGCCTGCAGCGGGGGACCCGGGCCCAGCGCCGGCAGCGCCAGCCGGTTGGTCCAGGCCCGCGGCTGGCCGTTCTGGTCGTCGATGATGGCGAACAGCGGCATGCGTTCGCCGCGGAACGCGCTGAGCGCGGCGTGGATCTCGCGGGGATTGTCCTCGTAGACCGCCTCCTGGATCGCGCGCGAAGCCGCGATCCCGCGCAACAGCGACTGCGAAACGTCGAGGTGCTGCTGCAGGAGCACGTGGGCCAGCTCGACCGTCCGCTGCACCCGCGCCCGCTGCGCCTCCTCCGCGCGCCGCCGGTCCTGCCGCCACGACCAGCCGAGCGCGAGCGCCAGCGTCACCGCGACGCTGACGCCGACGACGACCAAGAGCCGCAGCGCGAAGCCGCGCGGCAGTCCGGGCTGCGTCGTCGCCGGGGCGGCCATCCGTCAGGACTCCCCGTTGCTGGTCTTGCGGTAGAGCGTCGCCAGCCCGATGCCGAGGCGCTGCGCGGCTTCGCGCTTGTTGCCGCCCGCCGCCTCGAGCGCGTGGCGGATCAGGATCCGCTCCGCCTGTTCGAGCGTGACATCGCCGGGCAGCACGATGTCCGCGCCGGGCGCGGCGGGGCGCGGCGCGCGCAGCCCCTCGGGCAGGTCGGCCAGGCCGATCACCGGGCCGTCGGCGAGGGCCACGGCGCGCGCGATCGCGTTCTCCAGCTCGCGCACGTTGCCCGGCCAGCGGTAGGCCCGCAGCGCCGCCAGCGCCTCCGACGAGAAGCTCGGCGCAACGCCGCGACGCGACGCCGCCTCGCGCGCGAGGAAGTGCTGGGCCAACAGCAGCACGTCGTCGCCGCGCTCGCGCAGCGCGGGGACGCGGATCGGGATCACGTTGAGCCGGTAGTAGAGGTCCTCGCGGAAGCGCCCCTCGGCGACCTCGTTCTCCAGCTCGCGGTTGGTGGCGGCGATCACGCGCGCATCCACGCGCCGCGTGCGCGTCTCGCCGATCCGCTGCAGCTCGCCGGTCTGCAGCACGCGCAGCAGCTTGACCTGCACCTCGGGCGAGAGTTCGCCGATCTCGTCGAGGAAGATCGTCCCGCCGTCCGCCTCCTCGAACAGCCCCGGCTTGTCCTTGATCGCCCCGGTGAACGAGCCGCGCGCGTGGCCGAACAGCTCCGACTCGAGCAGGCTCGCCGGCAGCGCGGCGCAGTGCACCTTGACCATGCGCCGCTCGGCGCGCGGGCTCAGCTCGTGGATCGCATCCGCCACGACTTCCTTGCCGGTGCCCGTCTCGCCGAGCAGCAGCACCGTCGCCGGCCCCGGCGCGACCTTCTCCACCAGCCGCAGCACGCTCTCGAACGCCGGCGAGGCCCCGATGACCCCCGAGAGCTGGCGGCGGGCCCGCAGCGCGGCCCGCAGGCGGATGTTCTCGGCCGACAGCTCGTGCTGGGCCAGCGCCAGCGCCAGCGCCTTGCGCAGCGCCTGGGCCCGGGGCGGCTTGACCAGCACGTCGACGACGCCGTGCTTCATCAGCGCCACCGCGTCCTCGACCGTCGCCTGCCCCGAGACGACCAGGAACGTGGTGTCGGGCGAGGCCTGCCGCAGCGCGATGACGAACTCGAGGCCGTTCATGCCCGGCATCGCGAAGTCGGTGATCGCGACGGCCGGGTGCTCGCCGCGGCCCGCCTCCAACGCGGACGCGGGCTCGGTGTACGTGCGCAGGTCGTGGCCTTCGCGGGCCAGCGCCGCGGCCACCGCCTCGCAGGTCACCGGGTCGTCGTCGACGATGTACACGAGCGCCATGTCACCGCTCCGCGCGCCGGGCGACACCGAGCACGTTCGGGATCGGCCCCGCCGCCACCTCGTCGTGCTGCAACAGCGCACCCTCGGCGAGACCGACGAACTCGCGCTCGCTGCCGCCGGCGCGGACGAACAGCTGCGCGAGCGGGCCGCCCTCGAGGTACATCGCGTTCCTGATCGAAAGCGGCAGCTCGAGCAGGGCGTCGATCAGGTCGTGGACCGAGAACGGCGACTGCGAGTGGATCAGGAGCACGAACCCGCCGCGGTCGATGGCGATCGCCGCCACGCTGTGGCGGCGCGGCTGGGGATCCCAGACGTTCTCGCCCCCGAGCGAGACCATGCGGATGCTCTGCACGAACGAGCCGTAGCGCTCGCGCAGCTCCTCGAACTGCTGGTGTTCGCGGTCGATGATCTGCACGGGCGGCGCGCCCGGATCGAGCGGGTCGAAGGCCAGCACGGCCTTGTCGCGCGTCAGGTGGCCGTTGGCCGTGTGCGCGCGCGTGCGGGCCAGGGACACCGGGGTGGTGCCGTCCTCGCCGAACAGCCCGGCGTTGATCGCCGCCACGAGTCCGTGGGCCTGGCACCACTCGCGCGCCGTCATGCTCTTCCCGTTCCCCGGCGCGCTGGCCGCCAGCAGCCGCAGCTCGTACAGCCGCGGATCGACGCGCAGCACGTGGATCCGCGAGTCGCCCTGTCGCGACTCCTCCGGCGCCGGGAACTCGCCCAGCTCCAGCCCCGCGTGCAGCGTGGTCCAGGCCGGGCGCGGCGCGTCGCCGCAGGCCAGCGCCGACAGCACCAAGCCGATCACCGCGCCCGCGCGGATCCAGCGCGCCCCGGGAACGCCGCTCTTCCCCACGCGCCGAGTTTACCCCGTCGCCCCCGCGCGACGTCAGCGGGGACAGGCGTTCCGCCCGTCCCCCGCGGCGCTTACATCGAGCAATCGCCCGAGGCGGGTTGGCGCTCGGCGCCCGACGTCGAGCGCCCGTACGAGCCAGGCCCCGCGAGCAGGCCCTCGCTGCCACGGTACACGTAGAAGAAAACGTGCCCGGCGGCCGGAGCGACCGGGTCGGGGCCGCTCGCCGAGTCGGCGTCGGGCGAGTCGTTCTCGAGGCACACGACGGCGCCGAGATCCGCGGCGCCCGGCGCGCCGGAGAGCGCGCCGGCCTCGCCGCGCACCAGGTCGTAGCGCAGCGGGCCCGACTCGACGTCCCAGGACACGACCGTGGGCAGCTCCCGGCTCACCCGGATCGCGGGCTGCGCCGCGCGGTCCACGAGCCACAGCTCCTGCAGCTGGTCGCGATTGTGCCCGGTCGCGTCACCGAAGCCGGCGAACACCGCCCGGTCGCCCGAGTGGTCCGGCGCGGCGCCCGCCGCGCCGCCGCCGACCAGGGCGGAGATCATCGAGACCGGGGCGCCGAAGCGCAGCCCGCCGACGCGCTGCACCGGGCCGCCGGCCGCCGCGACCCGGTAGAGGTCCGCGGGGACATCGGGGTCGCTCTCGCCGAACGGCGCGTTCGACGTGAAATAGACGTAGGCGCCGTTGCCCGAGATCCGCGGCCCGGTCGAGCTGCCCTCGGCGGTCGCCGTGAGCTGGCGCAGCGTCGCGCCGGCGACGTCGTAGGCGAACAGCTCGGCGTTCAGCTCGGGGTTCGTGCCGAGCGAGTCGGCGTTGGAGCCGAAGACGATCCGGCCGCCGTCGGCGGAGATGTCGGGCGTCCGCGAGCTGCGCGCCGGGTCGCTGGTCAGCCGCTCGAGCCCGCCGCCGGCGGTCAGCACGCGGTAGATCTCCCAGCCTGCGTCCGGGTTGCCGCCGTCGAGGTCGGCGTTCGACTCGAACACGGCCCACGTTCCGGCGGCGTCGGTCCGGGGGAGCTGGCTGGCCCGGCCCACCGGCGCCGACGTGAGCTGCACGAGGTTGCTCGCGTCGGAGCGCACGCTGAACACCTCGCGCGAGCCGTCGGCGTTGCCGCCCGCCAGGTTGGCGTCGCAGTCGAAGGCAACGACCGCGCCGCCGTCGGCGATCACCGGGTTGCCGCAGGAGGTGTCGGCCCCACCGAACGTCAGCTGCCGCAGGCCGCTGCCGTCGACGCGGACCAGGAAGATCTCGGTCGAGCCGTCGCCGTTGCTCCCGAGCGGATCGCCGCTGCCCGCGTAGACGATCGTCTGCGCATCGCCGGCGATCGACGGCGCGGCGACCGCGCCCGCGTTCGAGCCGCCGACCGGCGCGGCGTCGCCTCCGGGCGCGGACACGCTGTACAGCCTGCCGGTGCCGAGCAGTCCCTCGGTGAACACGTACACCGCGCGCGAGCCGTCCGCGCTGAGATCCGCGTCGGCCTGGAACGCCTGCCACGTCGCGGTCAGGCGGCGCACGGTGCCGCCGTTGCCGTCCATCACGAACAGCTCGGGGCCGCCGTCGGCGTTGCCGCCGTCGGGATTGTCGAAGCTGTAGTACGTCACGCGCCCGCCGCCGCCGGCGATCGTCGGGTACAGGGCGCCGGCCGTCAGCAGCGTCGAGCTGGTCAGCGTCTTGAGCCCCGTCCCGTCGGTCTTGATCCGGAAGATCTCGAAGTTCCCGTCGAGGTTCAGTGGCGGGAAGATCGCCGAGTGGTTGGAGTGGTACACGACGGTCAGGCCGTCGTCGGTGATCGACGGCAGCTGCGAGGCCGGCGTCAGCAGCAGGTTCGACGTGTTGCTCAGCTGCCGCAGCCCGGTCCCGGTCCAGTCGATGACGAAGACCTCGTCGTAGTTCTCGGCGTTGTTCGTCGCCAGGTTGGCGTTCGACTGGAACGCGATCTTCTGCCCGTTGCCGGACAGCGCCGGGGCCGTGCAGGTGAAGCCCACCTGAGAGGTGAGCTGGCGCAGCCCCGTGCCGTCGGCGTTGATCGCGAACAGCTCGGGCGACAGGTCGGCGTTGGCGCCGGCCAAATCGCCGCTGTGGGTGAACGCGATGCGGCTCCCGTCGTCGCTGATGCCGAAGCTGCCGAGGCTGCCCGCGGCGGCCTGCGTGAGCTGGCGCAAGCCGCTCCCGTCGCGGTTGATGACGAACAGCTGGTCGCGGTGCAGCGGGTTCGACCCGAGCGGGTCCGTGTTGGCGCTGAAGGCGATGCGGTTGGCCGAGCCCGACAGCGCCACCGCGCCGACCGAACCGGCGTTCACCGCCGGGTCGTTCGTCAGCTGCTCCGGGAGCGTGCCGTCGGAGCGCATGACGAACAGCTCCGCGCTCTGGTCGTGGTTCTCGCCGGTCAGGTCCGCGATCGCCGGGAACGCGAGCCACTGGCCGTCATCGCTGATCGATACCAGCGGCGTCAGCCCGTCCTCCCGCTGCGTGAGGGACAGGCCAGCTCCCGTGGCGGCGTCGAAGCGCAGGACCTGGAACGCGTGCGTCGGGTTGACCCCGAACTGGTCGCTGCTCGATCCGCAGAACACGCGCGTGCCGGCATCGTCGAGGGCTCCGGGCCCCGGCGCGCTGGTCAGCACGTTCGTGATCTGCCGCACGGTCTGGCCGAACGCCGTGCCGCACGGCGCGGCGAACAGGAGCAGCAGCGACACGACCGCGACTGTGCGGATTCTTCCCCTCGTGTTCGACATTTTCCCCTCCCCGGCAGGGTGTGCCGCGTCAATGTACAGCGACGCGAACGCCGGGGCGGTTCAGCGGTGGCGATAGGTCGTGCGGCGGGCCTCGTCGCCGCCGAGGGGCAGGTGCGCCACCGCGTCGAGTTCGTCCAGCTCGTTTTCGCCGGCGCGCAGCCGCGGCAGACCGGCGAGCGCGATCATCGCCGCGTTGTCGGCGCAGTAGACCAGCGGCGGGATCGACAGCGCGAGGCCGTGCTCGTCGGCGAGCCGCGCCGCCTCCGAGCGCAACAGCCGGTTCGCGGCGACGCCGCCGGCGATCACCAAAGAGCGCGGGCGCTGGGCCAGCACCGCGTCGCGCGTGCGGCGGACCAGCTCGCGCACGACCGCGTGGCGGAACGCCGCGACCAGATCGACGATCACCTGCGGGACGGGATCCTCCGGGTTCGCCAGCGGCTCGATCCCGTGCGCCTGCATGTGCACGCGCACGGCGGTCTTGTACCCGGAGAACGAGAACGCCGGCTCGCCCTTGATCCGGACCTCCCCGAACGCGACCGAGTGCGGGTCGCCGTTCTCGGCGAGCCGATCGATGATCGGCCCGCCCGGATAGCCGAGTCCGAGGAGCTTGGCCACCTTGTCGAACGCCTCGCCCGCGGCGTCGTCGCGCGTGCGCGCGAGTTGCACGTAGTGTCGCGGCTCCGGCACGCGCCACAGCGCCGTGTGCCCGCCGGAGACGACCAGCGCGAGCGCCGGGTACGGCAGGTCCGGCGCTTCGAGCCAGCCCGAGGCGATGTGCCCCTCGAGGTGGTTCACGCCGACGACTGGAAGGTCGAGGCGCAGCGCCATCGCGCGCGCGACCGACACGCCCACCAGGAGCGATCCGACCAGCCCCGGCCCGCGCGTGACGGCGATGCCGTCGATCTCCTCGAGCGCGGTGCCGGCATCGGCCAGCGCCTGCTGCAGCACCGGCTCGACCGCCTCGAGGTGGTGGCGCGCGGCGATCTCGGGAACGACCCCGCCGTAGGGCGCGTGGAGCCTGACCTGCGACGAAACGACGGACGACTGCACGCGGCCGTCGCCGCCGAGGATGGCGGCGGCGGTGTCGTCGCAGGAACTCTCGAGGCCCAACACGCGCACGAGGTTCATTCTACGGTGCGGCGCCGTAGAATCGGCAAATGGCCGAACCCGACGTGTGCCGTTGCCCGTGGGCGAAAACCGAGTGGTCGATCCCGTACCACGATCGCGAGTGGGGCGTGCCGGTCCACGACGACCGCCTGCTGTTCGAGTTCCTCGTTCTCGAGGGAGCGCAGGCCGGGCTGAGCTGGGAAACGATCCTCAGGAAGCGCGAACATTACCGCAAGGCGTTCGCGCGCTTCGAACCGGACAAGATCGCGCGGTTCGACGCCCGCAAACAGGCCGCGCTGCTGCGCGATCCGGGGATCGTGCGCAACCGGCTGAAGGTCGCCGCCGCGGTGATCAACGCGCGGCACTTCCTCGACGTGCGGCAGGAGTTCGGCAGCTTCGACGCCTACCTGTGGCGCTTCGTCGACGGCGAGCCGCGGCGCAACCGCTGGCGCGAGCCGGGCCAGGTCCCGGCCCGCACCGCCGAATCGGACGCGCTTGGCCGCGACCTTTCGCGTCGCGGGTTCAAGTTCGTCGGCTCGACGATCTGTTACGCGTTCATGCAGGCGGTCGGGCTGGTCAACGACCACCTCGTCACCTGTTTCCGCCACGCCGAGATCGACCGCGGCCGCTGATCGGCGGCCGGCCGGAACGGGTGGCCGGCCCGAATGTCACCCGACGGGGGACGGCGGGAGGCCGAGCTGGGCAGCGATCGAGGCCATCGCGTCGCGGACGAAGGCGATGTGTTCCTCGAGCGGCATGCCGATCTCCTCGGCGCCGCGGCGGATGTCGTCGCGGTTGACCGAGCGCGCGAACGACTTCTCCTTCATCCGCTTCAGCACCGACGGCACCGGCACGCCGGCCACCGACTTGTCCGGTCGCACCAGCGCGCAGGCCGTGAGGAAACCGGTCAGCTCGTCGCTGGCGTACAGGCAGCGGGCCATGTCGCTGTCGCGCGGGACGCCGGTGTAGTCCGCGTGGCCCTCGACCGCGCGGATCCACTCCTCGGGCCACCCCTGCTCGCGCAGGAAGCGCGCCCCGACCCAGACGTGCGTCTCGATGGTCGGGTTCTTCTCGTAGTCGAAGTCGTGGAGCAGTCCCACCGCGGCAAACGCCTCCTCGTCCGCGCCGAGCCGCCGCGCGTGGGCCCGCATCGCGGACTCGACGGCCAGGGCGTGCTTGCGCAGCGCCTCCGAAGCCGTCCACTCGCAGAGCAAGTCCCAGGCTGCCTGCCGATCGTGGGCCACGTCGTCCTCCCGCGTCACGCCATGCGCACCCAGCGAATGAGGGTCATGAAGTTCGGCGGCTTGCCGTACATCAAAAGGCCGATGCGGAAGATCTTCGCCGCGCACCACAGCGAGGCGTACACCCCGCCGATGCCGATCGCGATCGCCAGCGCCACCTGCCAGAACGGCGGCGGCGTGTTCGACGCCAGCCGCAGCATCATCACGAACGAGCTGAGCGGCGGGATGAAGCTCATCACCGTGGCGAAGGTCGAGTTCGGGTCGCGCGTGATCGGCATCCAGAACAACCACGGGATCATCATGATCATGATCACCGGCGTCATCAGCGATTGCGCCTCGCGCATCTCGTTCACCGCCGCGCCGATCGCCGCCATGAACGCCGCCATGGTGAAGTAGGCGATGGCGTAGAACACGATCAGGTAGACGAACAGCCACGGGTCGATCAGGCCGAACAGCGCGAACGAGGCCAGCGTGAAGACGCCCATCCCGGCGTAGATCGCCATCAGCAGCAGCCCGACGCACATCTGGCCGATGATCTTGCCGGTCATGAGCTGCATCGGCGATACGGCCGACAGCAACACCTCGACCACGCGTGACGACTTCTCCTCGACCGTGGTCGTCATCAGGTACTGCCCGCCCGTCATCACCGACACGATCAACAGGACCATCATGCCCGCGGGCAGGAACATGTTGAGCAGCTCGTTCGTGCTGCGCTCGCCGGAGGCGCCGACCGTCGTGCTGGTGACCGGACCGACGCGCGTGAACGACTGGACCTCGTCGGGATCGAGCCCCTTGGCGCGGGCGCGGGCCGCGATCACGGACTCGCGCAGGGCGGCCCGCATTTCGTCCGAGACACGGTCGTCCAGCTTCTCGCGCAGGAACAGGTCGAACCCGCCGAACTCGCCGGCCGGCGAGGGCCGCACCGCATTCTCGCTGACGACGGCGAGGCCGAGCCGACCCGTGTCGCCCACGAGCGCAGACTTGGCCGCTTCGAGATCGCTCCCCGGCGGCAACACCGTCACGCGGATATCGGGCACATCGGCCAGCATCGCCTGGGCCACGGCATCGCCGGCAACCTTGCCGAACCCCGGAGCGTTCTCCGCGATGCGCTGCATGCGGTTGCTCCAGCGATCGCTGATCGCCTGCTGGCTGAGCGCCTCCTGCACGCCTGCCGCGACCTCGCCGGTGCGATCGAGCAGCGCCAACTCGCCCTCGACCTTGGGCGGGCGCTCGTTGATCAGGTGCGGCAGGACCAGCACGACCACCGCGATCGTCAACGGCAGGATCAAGGCGCCGATGATGAAGCCCTTCGTCGCCACGGTGGCGACGAACTCGCGCGCCGCGACGTGGAAGACGCGGTTCATCGCTGGCCCGCGGCGGACGAGCCGGCGGGCTCGCGCAGCGAGGCGCGCAGGGCCCGGATGTCGGGGCTGTGGTCCACATCACCGGCGACGATGCCGACGAAGACGTCCTCCAGCGTCGGCCGTCGCACCTCGACGCGCGCCGGCGGGACGGCCGCGACGACGTCGCGCATCACCTCGGCCGGAGCGTACCCCTCGCGCAGCAGGATCTCGTACGTGCCGTCGGCCCGCCCGACGTCGGCGACGGCCGGCAGCGCGCGCAGCGGCGCGAGGTCGGCCTGCGGGTCGAGCGGCTCGAACAGCAGCGTGCGCGGGTCGTGCGCGGCGCGGATGTTGGCCAAAGAGTCGTCGAGTACCTTGCGCCCGTCGTTGATCATCACCAGCTGCTGGCAGATCTGCTCGGCCTGCACCATCACGTGCGTCGAGAAGACGACGGTCGCGCCGCGCGCGTGCTGCTCGAGCAGCAACTGCCGCAACAAACGCGTGTTCACCGGGTCCAGCCCGCTGAACGGCTCGTCGAGGATCAGGAGCTCCGGTTCGTGGATCACCGACGCCACGAACTGCACCTTCTGCTGCATACCCTTGGACAGCTCCTCGCACTTCTTGCGCTCGGCCTCCTCGAGACCGACGCGGCCGAGCCACTCGTGGACCCGGCGCGTGACCTGCCGCTCGTCGACACCCTTCAGGCGCGCGATGTACGCGAGGAAGTCGCGGACCTTCATCTTCTTGTAGAGCCCGCGCTCCTCGGGCAGGTATCCGATGCGGTCCTTGGCTTCCAGCGCCGATGCCCGCCCGAGGACCGAGACCGTACCCCGGTCGGGGAACAGGATCGACATGATCATGCGGATCGTGGTCGTCTTGCCCGCGCCGTTCGGCCCGATGAAACCGAGCAGGGTCCCGCGCGGCACCGCGAGATCGAGGTCGGCCACGGCGACCTTGGCACCGAACGTCTTGGTGACGCTTTCGAGAAAGATGGCGTCCGACATGGCCCGGGATTATGGCACGGCGTCCCGCTGCCCCCCGACCGCTGGACCGGGGCAGGCGACCGCACGTGCGGTCACGCGGAGCGGATCCCGCGGCGCGCGGCGGCCAGCGCCGCCCACGCCAGCCCGCAGACCAGGCCGAACAGCAGCACGCCGGCCAGCGTGATCCAGTCGGCGGTCGCCGACGGCCGGACGATCGCTTCCAGCTTGTCGGCGATGACGAACCCCCGCGCGGGATCGGCGCGCAGGCCCCGCATCGCGTCCAGCGCCGCCGAGGCCAGCGCGGCGAACGTCGCGCCGAGCGCGATGCCGCCCAAGGCGCGCAGCGCCAGTTCGCGGCGGCGCAAGGGCCCGCCGGCCGGGCGCGACTCGACGACGAACTCCGGATCGCGAACGCCCAGCGGCGCGAAGCGCTGCAGCATCACCAGGCCCGGGATCGCGGCGAAGATCGTCGCCAGGAAGAACCACCACCAGCCGGTCGCGTCGACGACGATCCCGGCGATCGGCCCGGCGATCGTGCGGCCGATGGCGAAGATGCTCGACAGGAGGGCGTACTGCGTCGCGGAGAAGCGCTTCTGCGTCAGCCGCAGGAGCAGCACGCTGAACGCGCCGGTGCCCATGCCCTGCGTCGCCGATTCGATCCCCATCGCCGCGTACATCAGCGGCCGGTTGACGCCAGCCTGCGCGACCAGCATGTAGCCGACGTTGGAGAACGCCTGCAGGAAGCCGAAGATCCACAGCGAGTGGCCGAGCCCGATCGCGCTGGTGACCACGCCGCCGAGCACGGTCCCGAGCATCAGCGCCACCAACCCGATCGTCCCCATCGCCACGCCGACGTCGATCTCGTTGAAGCCGGTCTGGATCAGGAACGGGCTGACCAATGCCGACGCCAGGTTGTCGGCGAACTTGTACAGCACGAGGAACAGCGCGATCTCGAGCGCGCGGTGCTGCTTGAGAAACGAGACGAACGGCTCCCAGATCGCCGCGCGCAGGCTCGAGGGCGGCGGCGGCACCGACTCGGGCTCGGGCGAGAAGACCATCAGCACCGCGGCCGGGATGTAGACCAGCGCCTGCAGCGCGAACAGCACCGGCCACGTCACGAACTTGGCCAGGGTGATGATCACGCGGCCGGAGAGGAACACGGCGAAGCGGTTGACGGCGCCGCGGGCGCCGGCGGCGACGCCCTGCTCTTCCTGGTGCAGCACCTCGACGGCGTAGGCGTCGATCGCGATGTCCTGCGAGGCGGACGCGAAGGCCACCAGCAGCGCGGCGACCACGACGAACCCCAGTCGCTGCGGGTCCAGCGCGGCCCACGCCAGCGCGAGCGTGCCGAGCAGCAGGAAGAACTGCGCCACCACGGCCCAGCCGCGCTTGCGCCCGAGAAACGGCGGCGCGTAGCGGTCCATCAGCGGCGACCAGAGGAACTTGAAGGTCCACGGCGCCTGCGTCAGCGTGACGAAGCCGATCGTCTTGATATCGACGCCTTCCAGCGCCAGCCAGGCCGGGATCGCGACCCACACCAGCCCGAGCGGCAGCCCGGAGGGGAACGACTGCAGCGTGACGGCGGCGGTGCGCCACGACGCGAACGACCGCGCCAGGCTGCGCCAGACCCCGGATCCCTCGGCCATGACGGGCAACTCTAACCCGGCTTCGTCCGTGGCCGGGGCCCCGGCTGCCGCTATGCTGTCGCCGTGAGCGCCCCCGCCGAAAGCCCCCGCCCCGCCCGCCGCAAGCGGCGGCGCTCGCTCATCCGGCCGGGGATCGCCGTCGGCGCCGCGTTCTTCCTGTTGTTCGCGCTGGCCCGGCGCTCGCCCGCGCTCACGGAAAGCGTTTACTCACGAGGGATCTACCCCCCGCTCGCGAGCGCGCTGGCCCACGTCTCGGCGCCCCTGCCGTTCTCGCTCGCCGAACTGGTGTTCGCGGCGATCCCGGTCGCGATGGCCGGCTCGGCGGTGCGCTCGTGGCGCCGCGCGCGGCGCGACGAACGCTCGCGGGCGCGCAGCGCGCTCTCGGCGCTCGCCGGCGCCGCCGCCGCCGCCGGCTGGGCGTGGGCCGCGTTCCTCGGCCTGTGGGGTTTCCAGTACGCGCGCCGCGGTCCGGCGCCGCTGTTCGAGGTCAGCCCCGCACCCAAGGGGGACGAGACGCGCACGCTCCTGGAGCAGATCGGGGCGCGCATCGACCAGATCCGCACCGCGCTGCCCGAGGATGACCGCGGCGTCGTGCGCGCGCCGGAGGACTTCCGCGACCTCGACCGGCACATCGCGGAGTTGCAGCGCGAAGTCCTGGCCGAGCAGGCCCTGCCGCTCGTGCGCGGCGGGCGCGCCAAGCGCGCGCTCGCCAGCCCGCTGATGCTGCGCTGGGGCGTCTCGGGTTTCTACGGACCGTTCACCGGGGAGCCGAACATCGTCTGGCCTTCGCCGCCGGCCGTCCTGCCGTTCACGATCGCGCACGAGCGCGCGCACTTGTCGGGCTTCGCCTGGGAGGAGGATGCGAGCTTCGTCGGCTTGCTGACGACGTGGCGCTCGCCGCGCGCGGAGGTGCGCTACGCGGGGTGGTTCGAGCTGTGGTTGCACGTCGGTCGCGGCGCCAAGGGCCGCGCGCCCGGATTCGCGCGCGACCTGGCCGCGGTCTCCGAGTTCCTGCGCGCGCACCGCGGACGCGAGTCGGGGGCCGTCTGGGCCACCTACAGCGGCTACCTCAAGGCGCACGGCGTGCGCGGCGGCGTGAAGAACTACCGCCGCGCCGCCGCGCTCGCCCTGGGCTACCTCGCCGAGCGCGGCCTGCCCCCCGAGCCGCTGGGGGGACAGGCGCGCTGAGCCTCGAGCGCCCACCCGCCCGGACGATGGAAGACGTTTGGACGCGCGGCGTGCGCGGGCGGCCCGTGGCCGCCTCCACAAACAGTCTCGTAGGAGCCGGCACAGCCGGACCGGCGTGACGGCGCCAAAACGCGCCGACCGCGACACGGCGTCGCGTCTCGGCGGCTCGCGGCGGCTCCCACGTGCCATTCAGCTGTCAAAGAGGACGACAACCAACAGCGTGTTCAGGTGAACAACGTCGGCTCGGGGTCGGGGATGCGCAGCTCGTTGCGGTACCACTGCTGCCATGCCCCGACCCCCAGCCGCCAGACCGTGTTCAGCGGCGCCTTGCCCATCCGGCGGGCCAGGCTGCCGTGGATTCCCTGCCGGTGGTGGAACGGGCAGTCGGCGTCGCGGTTGTCCAGCTCGTCCGAACCGCCGCGCCCCTTGGCCTCGGTGTGGCTGTCCTCCACCACCCGCGCCGTGCACGTCGGCGCCGAGCAGCGGCAGCCCCGCCGCTCGTAGATCTCGTTCGACGACGTCTTGCTCCCCTGCCGCGGCTTGTCCCAGCTCGTCGCGAACTCCCACAAGAGCGCCAGCAACCCCCAGCCCCGGATCGAACCGGGGTGCGTCCGGGAAAACCTCTGGACCGCCAGCAGCGGGAAGCCCGCCGCCGTCGGCGACGGCACGTCGCGATCGCCCAGCTCCTTCAGTTGTTCGCGCAGCTTCTCCTCGCGGGCGAAGCAGGCGCCGTAGAACCGCCGGGCCAGGTCCTCCGGCAACGTCAGCCGCAGCGTCTCGTACTCCAGCGGCCCGCGGCACGCCTGCAGCACGAGGTGCGCGAGGCGGATGACGCACGTTCCGGGCTCGCGGCGGATCCCCGCGAACCACGTCTCGTCGTCCAACGGCTCCGGGACCAGCTCGCGGTCCGCCACCCGCGCCCGGCGGATCTGCGCCGCCTCGTCCCGCAGCCGCTTGAAGCTCGCGCACGACAGCCGCTCGGCCCACGCCTCGTCCAACTCCTCCCGGTCGGTGTGCTTGGCCAGCACCCCCAGCGCCAGCGCCACCTTGTGCAGCGGGATCACGCCCGCCTCGTACCCGGCCTGGATCATCGGGTAGCCCCGCACCTCGCGCGCCACGCGCGCCAGCTGGTAGGCCAGAGAGCGCGAGATCCCGAGCCGCGCCGCGGCGTAGTGCCCGAGATCGAGGTACGGCAGGTAGCGGCCTTCCCGGCTGAACGGCCGGCGCGATGCCAGCGCGTCGAGCACCTCGCCCAACATCCGCAAGACATCGTGCTCGGCCGCGACGAGCTGGATCAGCAGGGCCCGCGCCTGCTCGTCCGGCAGCGGGCCGCGCACCTGGCCCAACGACTCCACCCGGGCCAACAGCTCGCGCGCCGGCTCCAGCGCGGCCGGGCATTCCTCCCGCTGGTCCAGCCGGCGCCAGCGCCCGGTCCGGTCCAGCCGGTCCTCCGCCTCCGTGTCGCTTTCCGGGTGCACCTGCAGCGGCGAGGGCGACGCGTACTCGTAGCGCTCCGGGCCGGCCTCGCCCTCGGCCACCAGCGCCTCGACGAACGCGGACATCTCCGATTCGCGGCCGTCCACCGCGTGGAACAGCTCGCGGCACTCGTCGAACGCGACCCGCACCGCGGCCGGAACTTCCTGCCGCACGACCCACCGTGCGTCGTCGTCGTCGTCCTCGAGGACCGGTTTGCTCTCGACCTCGACGTGCTCCGGCACCGGAAATGCCGAACGGGCCTGCCGCGCCCGCCGCACCTGCTGCTTGAGCTGGCGGACGTTGAGCCGAGCCGCGAGTTCCAGCCACGCGCCGACCGATTCCGGCGTCGCCACGCGCGCGATGGCCACCGCGGCGCTGCGGGAAAGTCGGCCCAGGGACAATACCCGTTCCAGCTCCGGCAGCTCGTCGAGCTTGCCGCCGAGAAAGCCCAGCTCGGCGATCCAGCGCGGGCCGAGGCCGTACTCGCGGGCGAAGTCCGGCCGGCGCATCCCGGACCGGCGCCACTGCTCTTGCGCGACGATCTCGTGGCAGACCCGCGCCAGCGGGACCGACAGCCGGTCGCCGACGCGGACCAGCGCCGCGGCCGCCTGGTCCAGCTCCAGCGCGTTGCGGCGCCACAGTTCCAGGTCCCGGGCAGGTGCCCGCGGTCCGCTTCCGATGTCCCGGGTGCAGCTCAACGACACGCCCCCCGCGTGATGAGCGGATGGTAGCAGATCTGGAGAATATGTCAACGATAAATTAAAAAACTTTTCTCACGATGACAAATCGACGACGCGGCGAGGTTACTGCTAACAGGTGCGCGGAGTGACAAAAATTGTCACCCCGATCATCGCGACGCCGTCATGGCCGGGCCGCCTGCGGCGGCCCCTACACTGTCGGGAGGACGAGATCGGCGATGCTGGCGATGACGGCGTGCGGGCGCAGGTGGGCGCGGTCCTCGTCCCGGGGGCGGTATTTGCCCGTGCGCACGAGCACGCCCACGCCGACACCGGCCTCGATCGCCCCGGCGACGTCGAACTCCGCGTCGTCGCCGACCATCGCCAGCTCGTCGACGGCGCAGCCGAGTTCGTCGGCCAGCGTGCGGAACAACAGCGGCGACGGCTTGCCGAGGTTCTCCCAGCCGACGTTGGCCGCGTAGCCGAGCAGCGCCGCGACGGGTCCGAGGTCGGTCACGAGCCGCCCGGCGCGGCGGAAGACGCGGTTCTGCTGCAGCGTGTACAGGCGGGCGCCGGCGAGCAGCGCGTCCAGCGCGGGGAACAGCTCGCGCACCGTCCGATCGTGGCATTCACCAGCGACGAGCACCGAGCGCGCCCGCCCCGGCTCCGTCGCGCGGTACCACGCGAGGTCCTCGGGCGGCTCGCCGTCCGCAACCAGCACCCCCTCGGCCTCGCCGCGCGCCTCGAGCACGGTGCGCGCCAGCGCCGTGGGCGTGACGATCTCCCGCTCTTCGAAGTCGAACCCCTCGCGGCGCAGCGCCGCGGCCAGGAATGCCCGCGGGCGCGAGGTGGTGTTCGTGACGCAGCGGACGAAAGCCTGCTCGCGGAGGCGGCGCACGGCGTCCACGGCGCCGGGCAGCGCCGGCCCCGCGACGCCGTCGGTCAGCGTGCCGTCGATGTCGAGCAGCGCCGCGCGGATCCGCGTCAAGCGAACAGGTCCTCCTCGTCCGGGTCCGCCGCGGGCACGTCGGTGCGGGACGGCTGCGGCGCGGGCTCGGCGACCGCCTGCGGGACGACTTCCGGCTCCGGCTCCAACCCGAGCGCGCGGCCGATCGACACGCGGAACGGCGGCCTGTGGATCCCCTTCTCGGTGATGATCGCGCTGACCAGCTCGGCCGGCGTCACGTCGAACGCCGGGTGCCGCGCGGCGACGCCCTCGGGAGCGAGGCGCACGCCGCGCACGTGCGTCACCTCGCCCGGGTCGCGCTCCTCGATCGGGATCGCCGCGCCGTCGGGGCAGTCGGGATCGATGGTGGACAGGGGAGCGGCGACGTAGAACGGGATCCCGTGCCGGCGCGCCATCACGGCCACGGTGTAGGTGCCGATCTTGTTCGCGACGTCGCCGTTGCGCGCGATGCGATCGGCGCCGACCACGACGAGGTCGACCTCGCCGCGCGCCATCAGCGCCCCGGCCATGCTGTCCGCGATCAGCGTGACCGGGATGCCGTCCTTCTGCAGCTCCCAGGCGGTCAGCCGCGCCCCCTGCAGGAACGGCCGGGTTTCGTCGGCCAGCACGAACACCGACTTGCCCTCCTCGACCGCGGCGCGCACCACGCCCAGCGCCGTGCCGTAACCGGACGTCGCCAGCGCGCCCGCGTTGCAGTGCGTCAGCACCCGCGCGCCGTCCGGCACCAGGAGCGAGCCGTGGCGGCCCATCGTCCGATTGGCTTCCAGGTCCTCCTCGCGGATCGCGTCGGCCTCGGCCTCGAGCCGCTGGACGACCTGCGCGACGGGCACGCCGTCCTGCAGCGCACGCTCGGCGACGCCGCGGATGCGGCGCACGGCCCACGCGAGGTTGACGGCCGTCGGGCGCGCGGCCTCCAGCACCTGCCCGCTCTCGCCGAGGTGCGCGAGAAACTCGCCCGGCTCGCGCTCGACCGCCTCGCGTGCGGCGAGCGCCATCCCGTACGCCGCGGCCACGCCGATCGCCGGCGCGCCGCGCACGAGCATCGCCCGGATCGCGTCCGCGACCGCACGCGGCTCGCGCAGCTCGACCCAGCGCTCCTCGTCGGGCAGCACCGTCTGGTCCAGGAGCAAGAGGGTTCCGGAGTCCCAACGGACCGGTTCGATCATCGTGTCCCCGTGTCGGCTAGCGCCGCGATCCGGCCGCGGGCGCGCGGCCGCGCGCCATTCTATGTGTCCCGGACGCCCTTTGCTGACGTCCGCAGCACGTCGGCGAAACCGACGAGGCCCAGCGCGACGCCGGCGAGGAACGGCAGGGCCGGGAAATCGGTCGGCGTCCCGCCGTCGTACACCAGGCGGTGGTTGGCCAGGAAAGCCCAGAGGATCAGCGCCAGCGACGCGGCGCCGACCAGCCAGTGCCGCGCCCGGGGCGGCGCGAGCCGGCGGCGCTCGCCGCGGACGAACAGGACCGCGCCGCACCCGATCAGGAACACCGAGATCAGGGACGGCGTCCACACCGGGCCGGTCCAGATCCCCGGGAGCAGGAACAGGACGTCCCACTCCGCGAGGCTCGCCGGCCAGCCCAGGGCGAGCCACAGCCCCACGTAGTAGACGAGGTCCCAGATGCCGAAGACCACCGCGAACAGGCCGAAGCGGCCCCACAGCGTGCGCGCGCCGAGCGCCGCGGCGCCCCCGAGCATCAGGAGCGTCGCGAACTCGCGGACGATCTCGACCACGGCGAGGCGGTCCTTGATCAGGACCAGCGGGAAGGTGAAACCCTCCGGGTAGTAGATGCGCCGCAGGTACACGACCACCGCGGCCTCGACCCACCCGAAGGCGACGGCGAACACCGCGGCCGACACCAGCCCGCCCACGACCCTCTGCTCGCGCGCGCCCAACACCGGCGCCGCCATCGCTGCCTCCCCTCTTCTCGAACGGCCGCCGGAGATCATACCGTCCCCGCTTTCCCCCGCGCGCGCGGCATAATCGCCCCGTGACCGAGCGCCCGCTGGTGTCGCTGTGCGTCATCGCCCGCGATGAACGGGAGCGCATCGCTCGCTGCATCGCCGCGGCGGCGCCCTTGGCAGACGAGGTGGTGCTCGCCGACACCGGCTCGCGCGACGAGACGCCGCGCATCGCCGCCGAGGCCGGGGCGCGCGTCGTCGCCGTGCGCTGGACCGACGACTTCTCGGCGGCGCGCAACGCCTGCCTGGACGCGGCCCGCGGCGAGTGGGCGCTCGTGGTCGATGCCGACGAGACGCTGCAGCCGTTCGAGCGCACGGCGCTGCACCAGCTGCTCGCGCGCGCCCGCGAGCCGGCGTTTTCGGTCGAGATCGCCTCGGATCGCGGTGCGGGGCGCGTCGAGGTCGCCCATGTCACGCGGCTGTTCCGGATCGATCCGCGGTTCCGCTACGAGGGGCGCGTCCACGAGCAGGTGCTGTCCTCGATCTGCCGCGCGCTCGGGCGCGAGACGTGGACGCCGCCGCGCTCCGGGCTGCGCCTGCTGCACGAGGGTTACCGCCCGGAGCTACGTCTCGCGCGCGGGAAGCTGGAGCGGAACCGCGCGCTCTTGTCGCGGGACGTCGCGAGCCGGCCGTCCGATCCCGGCCCGCGGTTCCTGCTCGCGCGCGAGCTGACCGCCAGCGCCGGCGGCGACGTGCTCGACGTGCCGTCGGTGCGCGAAGCGCGGGTCGTCCTCGGGCCGGCGGCGCAGCTCCTCGCCGCGGCCCCCGCGCGCGGCATCACCGATCCCGCGTTGGCGCTCGCCGCGCGGCTGGCGCTCGCCTGCGGCGATGCGGCGGACGCGGCGCACTGGTGCGCGCGGCTGCGGGAATCGGGCGAGTCGGTGCGCTGGTGCTACGCCGAGGGGGAGCGCCTGCTCGCGCTCGCGCTGGCCGGCGGCGCACCGGCGACCGCCGCCGCGCGGACCTTCGAAGCCGCGTTCCGCGCGGTCGAGGGCTCGCCCGCGATCCCGGCCGAGGCCGAGATGCGCGGCGCGTGGGCCGCGGTGCGCGCCGCGGCCGCGTCCTTTCTCGCGGGAGATGCCGCGCGCGCCGAGCGAACGCTGCGCGCCGTGGCGGCGGAGCCGGTCGAGGAGGCGCTGGTCCGCGCGTGGCTCGCCGCGAACGCGAGAGGTCCCGCCGCCGCGGTGACGGAGCTCGGCGAGGCGATCCGGGCCGAGGCCGGTGACCCGCGGCCGTGGTACGCCCTCTCGCGCGTGTTCGAGCAGCTCGGGGACTCGCCCCGGGCGCGGCAGATGCTGGAGACGGCGCTGCGCGCCGCCCCCGGCTGGGCCGCGGCGAGCACCGTCCCGGCCTCCGGCCTCGTCGCTTTCTGGCAGTAGCCCCCGTCAGCGCAGGCCGTAGCGGCGGAGCTTGCCCTGCAGCGTGGTCGGGCGCAGGCCGAGGCGGGCCGCGGCGCCACCCGGGCCGTAGATCTTCCCGCCGCTCGCGCGCAGCGCCTCCGCGAGGGCGCGGCGCGCAATTTCCTCCCACGTCGCGTGCGGCGCTTCCGCGACCGGCGGTGCGGGCAGGTCCGGCAGCTCGAGCTGGTCGCCGCCACCGAGGATCAGCGCGCGCTCGAGCACGTTTTCCAGCTCGCGCACGTTCCCCGGCCACGCGCGCCGCTCGAGGCGCCGCAGCGCCTCCTCGCCGATCGCCGGGGCCTTGCGGTTGAGCCGCGCCGCGTGCAGCGCGACGAAGTGCCGCGCGAGCGGCCGGATGTCCTCCGGCCGGTCGCGCAGCGGCGGCAGGACGATCGGGAAGGCCGCCAGCCGGTAGTAGAGGTCGGCGCGGAACGTGCCCGCGCGGACCATGTCCTCGAGCGGCCGGTGCGTGGCCGCGATCACGCGCACGTCGACCGGCACGGCGCGGGTGCCGCCGACGCGGGTGACCTCGCGCTCCTGCAGCGCGCGCAAGAGGCGCACCTGCACCTCCGGCGGCGCGTCGCCGATCTCGTCCAGGAGCAGCGTCCCGCCACTCGCCAGCTCGAACTTGCCGGTGCGCCGCGCGTCCGCGCCGGTGAACGCGCCTTGCTCGTGACCGAACAGCTCGCTCTCGACGAGGCCGGGCGGCAAGGCCCCGAGGTTCACGACGACGAACGGACCGCCGAGCCGGGGCGACAGCTCGTGGATCGCGCGCGCGATCCCTTCCTTCCCGGTGCCGGTCTCGCCGCGAACGAGCACGGTCGCGTCGGAGGGCGCCACGCGCCGCACCTGCTCCATGACCGCGCGCATGGAGGGCGATTCCGCGACGTAGCGCCGGCCGGCCGTGACGCGCTGCCGCAGGTCCTGGTTCTCGCGGCAGAGCAGCGCGTTCAGGCGCCGGATCTCCTCGACCATCAAGCTGTTGCGCAGCGCGACCGCGACCAGGCGCGACACCTTCTCGGCGTGCTCGAGGCAGCCGAGCCGCCCGACGCGCGAGGCGGGGTGCGCGAGCCGCAGCACGCCGAGCGCGCGCCCCTCGACGACCAGCGGGAAGAAGGCGCAGCAACCGCCCGGATCGACCGCCGGCGCGAGCGTGCGCAAGGCCTCGGCGGCCGTCCCGGTCAACGGCTCGAACGTGCCGCGGGCCTGCGCGCCGGCCGTGGCCGGCTCGAGCACCTCGGCGATGCCCGGCCGCTCCGGCAGGGAGCGCAGGATGCGCACCCGCGTCTCGCCGAAGTGGCGCCGCAGCAGGTCCTCGATGCGCCGCAGGACCATGCCGAGGTCCGTCGTCGCCAACAGGCCGGCGGTCGCCTCGTCCAGGAGGCCGGGGACCGGTTCCGGGTCGCGGGCCGGGAGAGTTGTCATCATGTGGACAAGGATACCCAAATATCGTCGCCCGTACACCCAGATTTGGGTGCCGCGATGGGCCGCGGGCTGTCAAGTCGTTGACCGGTAAAGACCTTCACGTGGGCACGGGCTTTGCGATGGAAGCCTCCGGGCGCGCGGCGCGCCGGTGGAGGAAACGTGAGCGCGATAGAGACCCTGATGAACGAGCACCGGGCGATCGAGAGCGTCCTCGATGCCCTCGTGGAGTACGCGGGCCGGCTCGACGGCGGGACGGCGGAACCGGCCGAGCTGGGCCGCTTCGTGACGTTCCTGCGCGAGTTCGCCGACGCCCGTCACCACGGCAAGGAAGAAGACGTGCTCTTCGCGACGATGGCCGAGTACGGCTTCCCGACCGAGACCGGGCCGATCGCCGTGATGCTGGCGGACCACGAGCACGGCCGCGGACTGATCGGCGTGATGCGCGAGGCGGCCGAGCGCGGCGGGACATGGGACGCCGCGGAACGTGCGCGCATCGCCGAGGCGGCGCGCGAGTACGCCGCGCTGTTGCGCAACCACATCTGGAAGGAAGACAACATCCTGTACGTCATGGCGCAAAAGCACCTCGAGGGCGATGCGATGCGCCGCGTGGACGAGGTCTGCGCGCGGGTGGACCGCGAGCGCGACGCGGCCGGCGAAGGCGCGCGGCTGGAGGAACTCGCGCGGGCGCTCGTCACGTCCTTTGCCAAGGCCTGATCCCGGCGGCAGGATGCTCGTGCACCGTCCCGAACCCATGATCCCCACTCGAGGAGAGACCCGATGAACGACAAGTCGAAACCCGGAACCCTGCCCCCCGCCGCCCCCGCGATCGTCGGCGCGCTGCTCGACTACGTGCCGGACTCGATCGTCAGCCGCACCCTCGGCCGCAGCCCCGGCGGTTCGTTGACGTTCTTCTCGTTCGACGCCGGCCAGCAGTTGTCGGAGCACACGGCGCCGTTCGACGCGTTCGTGCAGGTGGTGGACGGCGAGGCCGAGCTGACGATCGGCGGCGAGGCGGTGCACGTCCGCGCCGGTGAGATCGTGCTGATGCCGGCCAACGTGTCACACGCGGTGACCGCGCGCCAGCGGTTCAAGATGCTGTTGACGATGCTCCGCGGCTGACATGCTGACGATCGCCGCGCTGCTCCCGGCCGTGCTGTCCTGCCTGTTGCTCGGCGCGCACTTCTACCGCGCCGGCAGCGTCGGGCTCGCGGCCGCGTGCGCGGCGGTGCCGCTGTTGTTCCTGGCGCGGCGAGGCTGGATCGCAACCGCCGCGCAGGGACTGCTCGTGGCCGGCGCCGTCGTGTGGCTCCACACCACGGTGAAGCTGGCCGGCATGCGGCAGGCCGCGGGGCAGCCGTGGCTGCGCATGCTGCTGATCCTCGGTGCCGTGGCGGCGTTCACCGCGGGCGCGGCGTTGCTCCTGGAACTGTCGCGGGTGCGCGGCTGGTTCTCGGCGCACGCGCGCACCGCCGCGCCGTCGGCCGTCGCGTTCCTGCTCGCGTTCGGGACGCTGGCCCTGATCCAGGTCAAGGTGCAGCGTCCGCTCCTGCTGTTGGAGCGCTTCGTCCCGGGGGCGGGCTGGATCGAGGCGCTCGCCTTGGCCGCCTACGCCGCGTTCCTGACGGAGAAGCTCCTCGATCCGGCGCAGGTCTCGCGCTGGCGCACGCGGGCCTGGGCCATTTTCTCCGCGGTGTTCTTCGGCCAGCTCGCGCTCGGCCTGTCCGGCTTCGAGACGTTCCTGATGACCGGCAAGCTGCACCTGCCGGTGCCGGCGATGATCGTCGCCGGCCCTCTGTACCGCGGCGGCGGCCTCCTGATGCCGATCCTCTTCGGCGCCGCGCTCCTCCTCGTCGGGCCGGCGTGGTGCTCGCACCTCTGCTACATCGGGGCGTGGGACAACGCGCTGGCCCGCACCCGCCGCCGGCCGCGACCCCTCCCGGGCTGGGCGCGCCACGGCCGGCTGGCGATGCTGGCGCTGGTGGTCCTCGCGGCGCTCGGATTGCGCTGGGCGGGCGTGCCCGGCACCGTCGCCGCCGTCGCCGGGCTGGCGTTCGGCCTCACCGGCGTGGCGCTGATGGTGCTCTGGTCCCGGCGGACCGGGACCATGGCCCACTGCATCGCGTTCTGCCCGGTCGGCTGGCTCGCGACGACGCTCGGGCGCGTCTCGCCGTTCCGCATGCGGATCGGCAGCTCCTGCACCGCGTGCAACGCCTGCACCTTCACCTGCAGGTATGACGCCCTGCGCCCGGAGCACCTCGAGGCGGGGCGTCCCGGTCCCAACTGCACCCTGTGCGGCGATTGCCTCGCGAGCTGCCGCACGATGTTGATCGAGTACCGCTTCCCGGGGCTTTCGCCCCGGCACGCCCGGGCCGCCTTCGTGGTGGTCGTCACCGTGCTGCAGGCCCTGTTCCTCGGTGTCGCGCGGATCTAGCTGATTCCCAAGACCATTAGCGGTATTTCGTCGATTTTCCGCGGAGGTCATGGGATCATGACGTCCGACGGCTCGCCCGACGCCTGTCCCTGCGGAGGTGCCCCATGGGGAGCCGCCCCACCTGCGCGCGCTGGCTCTTTGCCGTCCTGTGTCTCCCGGTGGTCCTCGTCTTGGCTGCCGCGTCGTCCCGTGCCGAACCCGACGCCGGGGCCCTCGCTCACCCCACGATCCAGGAAGTCCTCACGATGGTCGAGGCCCGGGTCGGCGACGTCGTGATCGAGGCGCGCATCAAGCAGATGGACGACGTCCCGTCGCTGACGGGAACCGAAATCGCGGAGCTGAAGCGGCGCGGTGTGTCGGACAACGTGCTCTACCGGCTCGTGCAGGCGGGGCGCGTCGCGGCGGTGATGAAGGACGCGCCGCCGCCGCGCGAGATCCCGGACCTGCCGAACTACAAGCCGGCGCAGGAAAAAAGGACCCTGAAGTCCGGCAAGGAACGGCGCGGGGAGGCGCCCGCCGCGTCCGCGTCGCGCGCGAGCACCCCGGCGACGACGGAGCCGCAGCCGACGCCGCGCACGCCGCAGGAAGACGCCGTCGAGGAGCCGCAGTTCGCGCCGGAGAGCCCGCTCGACGAGCGGCCGCTGCTCGGCCCCGACGAGTCGATCATCCGCATCGTCATGCGCTCGCTGTTCCCGGTGACGTTCTACAAGATCACGCTCGACGGCAAGACCGTCGCGAGCCGGGGCAAGCAGTACGAGCGCGAGGAGATCACGGGCCGGCGCGCGGAGACGCCGCGCGAGTTCCGGTTCGGGCCGCTCGAGGTGCACGAGATCGTCGTGCCGGCCGGGGAACACCGGCTTTCCGCCGGTTTCTCGGTGGCCCAGCTCGACACCGGTTACGGCAAGTACGCGCGCGCCCGCTACATCAGCCAGGGCGTGGACTCGCTCCCGGCGACGGACGCCAACCGCGGCGCGCTGTGCCAGTTGCAGGCGGGGCAGGTCTGCACGGTCACGGTGAATTTCGGCCGGCGCCGGCGGCTCGCGGCGGCAACCGAGTACTCGGTGGACTACATGGTCGAACTCGGGATCCCCGACGCGCAGGTGGCCGCGGATCGGCCGTAGGTTGTGAGAACCGTGTTCCCGGGCGATGCCCGGGAGCACCCCGGCGCGAGCTTGCCCTCGGGGCTGCGCCGTGCTGCAACTGGGCGGCTCCGGTCCCGTCCAGCGTTGCCTTCGCGAACGCACCCGCGGCTCCACGGGCCGCTCAGAGGTGGTGATGGACCTCACGAAAACCAGGGCCGATCTGGTCGCGCTGATGCAGCACCAGGGTAAGCCCGCGGTCTCGATTTTCCTCCCCACGCACCGCGCGGGGAACGAGATCCAGCAGGATCCGATCCGGCTGAAGAACCTGCTCGCGCGCGCCGAGGAGAAGCTCCTGGGCGGCGGCATGAAGGCCAGCGAGACCCGCGAGTTCCTCGCGCCGGCGCACGCGTTGGTGGACGACGAGGCGTTCTGGCGCCAGGGCAGCGACGGATTGGCCCTGTTCGTGGCCCGCGGGGCGACCCTGCGCCGCTACCGGCTGCCGATCCCGTTCCGCGAGACGCTCGTCGTCGGCGAGAGGTTCCACCTCAAGCCGCTGCTCCCGGCGCTCGACTCGGACCACCGCTTCTACGTGCTCGCGGTCAGCCTCGGTTCCGTGCGGCTCGTGCGCGCGACGGAGCACAACGCGAACGAGTTGCCGCTACCGGGAGTGCCCCGCAGCCTCGACGAGGTGCTGCGTTACGATGAACCGGAGCAGAAGCTGGAGCGGCGCACGCGCTCGCCGAACGCCGGCGGAACGGAGCGCGGCGCGCTGTTCCACACGCAGGGCGCGGGCTACGACGACCGTAAGGAGGACATCCGGCGCTTTCTCACCGCGGTCGACCGCAGCCTGCGCCGGCTGCTGAACAACGAGACCGCACCGCTCGTCGTCGCCGGCATCGACTACCTCTTGCCGATCTACCGCGAGGTCAACACCTACGGCAACCTCGCCGCGGGCGCCGACATCGGCAACCACGAGATGATGAAGGCGAACGAGCTGCGCCAGCTGGGCTGGCCTTACGTGCGCAAGGCCGTCGACGAGCGCCGCGCGGCCGATCTCGCGCGCTTCCACGACCTGCAGGGAACCGGCCGCGTGTCGGGCGAACCGCGCGAGGTGATCCAGTCGGCGCACTACGGCCGCGTGGACACGCTGTTCCTCGACGAGTCCGCGCAGCAGTGGGGCCGGCTCGACGCGCAGGCGGGGCTGGTCGAACTGCACGACACCCCGCAGGACGGCGACGAGGATTTGTTCGACCGCGCCGCGATCCGCACCTTCGAAAGCAAGGGCACGGTGCACCTCCTGGGCGGCGGGCAGGTGCCGGGAGGCAACCCGATCGCGGCGATCTACCGCTACTGATCGGCGCGCGCGACGACGGGTCGCGCGTCAGGCGGGCTTGTCCATGCCCTCGACGACGACCGGGTCGCTCTGCTCGGGCAGGTGCGGCTTGCCCTCGAAGTCGATCCAGTGGCCGGAGCGGGTGGCCTTCGTCTCGAGGTAGAACCGGTTGTGCGGGTTGGGTGGGATGACGTGCGGGATGCGGCCGGCGACGTCGATCCCGTACTGCGTGAGTTGCTGCACCTTGGCGGGGTTGTTGGTCATGAGGTGGATCGAGCGCACGGTCAGGCTCTTGATCATGTGCGCCGCGACCGCGTAGTCGCGTTCGTCGTCGCGGAAACCGAGCGCGAGGTTGGCTTCGACGGTGTCGAGACCACGGTCCTGCAACGCGTAGGCGCGGATCTTGTTGATCAGGCCGATCCCGCGCCCCTCCTGCCGCAGGTACAGGAGCAGCCCACGTTCCGAGCTGCCGATGCGCAGAAGGGCCGCCTGGAGCTGGTCCCGGCAGTCGCAGCGCAACGAGCCGATCGTGTCGCCGGTCAGGCACTCGGAGTGCAGCCGCGTCGGCACGTCTTCGGCTTCGAGGATGTCGCCGTGCACCAGCGCGATGTGCTCCTTGGAGTCGCGGTTGTTCCAGAACGCGACGATCTGGAAGCGCCCGAAGCGGGTCGGCAGGTCGGCGACGCCGACGATCTTCACGCACAGCTTCTGCGCCCCGACGCCCTCGCAATCGTGGTCGCGGTCGCGCCGGACGAGGTCCTCCAGGCGCCGCAGCGCGTCGTTCATTTCCCGTCCTCCAAGAGCCTCCCGGCGAGCCGGCGGCCGGAAACGAACGCGGCCTCCACGCCCCCGCCGGGTGCGAACAGCTCGCCCGCGAGGCCGATGCGCAGCCCGCCGTCGAGCGTGATCAGCATCGGCTGCGACAGTTCGGTGCCGCGGTCGACGCGCGCGTAGCGCCAGCGATGGGGCTGGTGCCAGCTCGGTCGCGCGGCCCACGGCCCGACGCGGCGACCGGCCTCGGCCAGGATCTCCGCGCTCCAGGAAGCGGGGTCGGCCTCGAGCCGCCGGCGCGACCAGCAGGCGCGCGCCTGGTACACGAGGACGCGGTAGCGCGGTGCTGCGCGCTTCGCCGAGTCGTGGGACGCGAGCAGCAGAACGTCCGAGTCCTCGGGGTAGAGGACGTCCCAGCCGGGGTCCGGGACGTCGGGGGCGTACCCCGCGATCACCGTCAGGCAGGCGAGGCTGCCCATCATGCCGAGCAGCCCGCGGGCGGCTTCCAACTCCTGGCCGCCGCCCGCGATCTCGTCGAGCAGGGCGCACGCCTGCTCGATCGGCATCGCGAGGACCACGGTCCCGGCCGGATCGCCGGCCGGCAGCGCGCGCGCCTCGTCGACCGATGCCACGCGGGTGTCGAGCCGCACGTCGAGTCCGCGCGCGAGGTGCTTGGCGAACGCGCTCACGCCGTCGGCGAAGCCGACCCGGCGCTCGCCCGGCGCGAACGCCTGCGGCTGGCACGGCGGACCGTCGCCGCTCACGCGGGACGGCCAGCCCGGCAGCACGGTCGCGCCCGGGACCGCCTCGAGCTCGCTCAGGAAGGCCGCGTCGGACCCGTGGAAGAACGAGAGCCCGTGATCCACGGCCTGGCCCTCGACGCGGCGCGTGGCGCAGCGACCGCCGACGCCGCGCGCCTTGTCCAGCACCGTGACGACCCGGCCGCGCCCCGCCAGTTCCCGCGCGCAGGCCAAGCCGGCGACGCCGGCGCCGATCACCACGATCGGGGCGGATTCCATCGCAACCTCCGGCCGGAGAGGTTAGCGCGAACCGGCCCGCCGCACCCGCGGTCAGGTGCGGCACCCCGTGATCCGACGATCGTTCTGCGGCCGGGCCGCCTGCGGCGGTATCTAGGGTGGGCCGCTTTTCACATGGCGAGAACCATCTGTCCGTTCTTGATGTTCTCGAGCCAGCAGGACGGCACCAGCTTGCCTTTGTACAGCATGGCGTCCGGGCAGCCCTTGCAGCGGTCGAGTTCGCCATCGGGGAGTCGCTGGGGCGGGTTGACCAGCAGCACGCGCTGCACGTGGAGGGAGTGGCCATCACCGTTGATCGTGCCATTGCTGGCGCGCTGGCGAAGGTAGCGCCAGCTGATGTTGCGCAGGGAGCGATTGAAGGGGACGCGGCTGAGCAGCGAGGTCGTCAGCCCGGACCGGGTGGTGTAGGGGAACTTCCCGGTGCGCCGGACCTCCCGCTCCTGGAAGTAACGGAATGCATCCTTGTCGACGCACCCCAGAAAGTGCTTCCCGGAGAACACCGCCATCCCGAGCACCCAACCGATGTCGGTCGAGTGCGTCTTGCCGAGATATGCGGCGTATTCCAGGCCGTAGATCTGCCGAAAGCGCTCGAACAGGGCGGCCGCGTCGAGTGCTCGTGGGTCGGTGGTGCCCTTTTCGACGGTCAAGAGGCGGTTGAAGGTCACGAGATCGACGACATCGGCGTTGTCCTTGAAGAACGGGATCATCACCTCGAGGTCGTCGAGGTCCTCCCACCGGATCGGCTGGATGAAGCCGATGGTGATGCCGCCGACCTTGCGCGCCAGCTCGCAGAACGAGTGGCGAAGCACGTTGGCGGCCGCCTCGGTGTGGATGCCGGGCCGCCCCTGGTGCTTGTCGATGTGGATCACGACCCGGACCGTGCCGTGCTCCTTCAGGGTCTCGAGCATGCGCTGGTCAAGCGCGATCCCGTTCGTCAGGACCATCACCTCCACGTCACGGGAGCGGATGTGGTCGATCAACTCGATGAGATCGGGGTAAAGCAGCGGGTCGCCGCCCGCGATGGTGATCGTGCCCACGCGCCGGAGCCGGATGAGCTCATCGGCCTCCCGTTTGGCGGCCGCCAACGGCATGTGCTCCGGTCGAAATCCATCCAGGTGAGCGCCGCGGTAGCAGAAGGGGCACTTGAGCTGGCAGTGCGTGGTCGGCTCGATCCAACCATTCGCGTTGTGCTCCAAGGTCCACGGAAGCCGGTACAGCTTGCGGGTGTCGATCATGTCGCGGGGTTCCTCACGTACGTTGCGCCTGGCGTCGGTCATGTTTGTAAACGTAAACATATTTGACACGAAAGCGTTTTTACTTCAAGAAAAACCGTTCTTTGCGCGATAATTTCGAAGTGTTGGCAACAACTGATCATGATAATCTCGCGAAGTGAACTTACAGCGAAGGCAGACAAAAACCAGCCCGGCGGGAAAAAAGTCGCGAGACGTCGTCCGCACCGCGGAGCGTTCCAACCTGCGTCGCGCGCTCGTCGTCGCCGCCTTGGCCGGCGCCCTGAATTCCTTGTGCTGGCTGCCGTTCGGGCTCGCCCCGTTGATTCCGCTGGCCTTGCTGTTGGCGATGCGCGGGCTGCGGATGTTGGAGAGGACGCGCGACGCGGCGCTGTTCGGCGCGGTCTTCGCGGCGGTGCGGGTCGCCGTCGGCGGCCACTACATCCTCTCGCTCGTGACGTACTCGCGGCTCGCACCAGTGCTCTTGGCGATGGACATCGCCTATTACCTGCCCTTCGATATCCTCCTGATGTGCGGCGCGCTGGCGATCGAGCGGAAGGCCAGGGTCCCGCGCACGGTTGCGTTCGCGCTTCTGTACGTCGCGCTCGAGTGGGCGAGGACGCTGGGCGACCTGTCCAACTGCTCCGACACGCTCGCCCACGGGTTCGGCGTGCAACCCAGCTGGCTCGCCTGGAACTCCTGGGCCGGGCCCTACTTCATCTCGGTCCTGGCGCTCGGCGTCGCCCTGGCGCTCGATGCTGCGATCCGCATGTGGCCTCGCCGCGGACTGGCGATCACGACGGCCGCGGCCGCGGCGGTCCTCTGGGTCGCCCCGCCTGTGAGCGACCTGCTGGCGGGACCCGCGCCAAGCCACGCGGCGCCCGGCCTGCGCGTCGGCATCGTCCAGCCTTCGATCAGCGTGGAGGAAAAGCTGGACCGCCAGCGCTGGCCGCAGACGTGGGCCTACCTCGAGGAACTCTCGCGCCGGGCGGCTGACGGCGCGGACCTGGTCATATGGCCGGAGACCGCACGCCCCGGCGCGATCCTGTGGCGCGACGGGCAGCCGTTCTCCGACCCCGAGATGGAGCAACTCGCGAAGCGGATCGGCGTCCCGATCCTGTACGGCTGCGAAATCGCGCGCATCCGCGGCGGAAAGGTCGCCGAGTTGTACAACGCCGCGGCGCTGGCTCGCGCGGACGGCGGACGCGGTGAGTGGTACGCGAAGCAGCGGTTGCTGCCCTTCGTCGAGGGCGTGCCGTTCGCCAGCTGGTTCGGCTGGGATCCGGCGAAGGCCCGCCGCGAACCGGGCCCGGAGCGCTCGTTCCTCACGCTGCTTGGCCACTTCAGCCGCGGAACGACGCCGACGATTTTCCACGTTGGCCCGGCCAGGATCGGCGTCCTCATCTGTTACGAGGGCTTCTATCCGCAGCTCGTCCGGCGTTACCGGCTCGCCGGCGCCAACGCGCTGTGCGTGATGACGAATGACGCCTGGTGGGGCCACACGATCTTCGCGAAATGGCACGCCCAGATGGTCGCCTCCCGCGCGCGGGAAGCAGACGTTCCGGTCGTGCGGGCGGCCAATAGCGGCGTGTCCTCGATCACGGACCGCTCGGGGAAGATCGGGGCGACGACCGGCCTGTTCGAGAAAACCGTCCTGCAGGTCGATCTCCACCCGTCCGATGCCGGCCCGACGATCTACGGCAGAACGGGGGATCTCCTCGTGTGGGCGGATCTCGCGGCGCTCGCGATCCTGTGGATCGCCGCATTCCTGCGGCCACGCCGCGACGCGGCCGCGCAGACCCGGGTCGTGCCGAAAGCCCGCCCTCGTCCTGCCGTCTGACGACTCGTACCAGGCGGCCCGAGGCCCCTTGCGCTAGAACTTCAGCGCGAGGCCGGCGTAGAAGCCGTCCGAACTGAAGCTGTCGTCGTCCCCGCCGGCCGTGTAGTCGATCTCGGTCTTGCGATAGCCGCCGCGCAGGTGGAGAAACGGCACCGGGTTGACGCCGAGGCCGACCTCGAACTCCTTGCCCTTGAGGTCCTCGGCGTTCGCGACGTCGTCGAGGTCGGGGAAGTACGCGGCCTGCCCGTAGGCGTAGACGACGCCGACGATCCCGACACGGCCCTCGGCCGCGAGGCGCACCCCGGATGTGTCGCCGGCTCCGGTGTCGACCGTCTCCCAGCCGGCGCCGACCGCCAGGTAGCTGTTCTCCGTCGGGCTGATCAGCCGCGCCAGCAGGTCCACGCTGCGGTAGTCGACCTCGTCACCCTCGTCGGGATCCGACTTGAAGTACGAGCCGCGCAGTCCCCAGCGGTTGGCGAGCCACAGTTCCGCGCGGAAGCCGGGGGCACCGGCGCCGCTGCTGTCCTGCGCGAAGTCGAGGTCGTTCTCCCACCAATACGCGCCGACCTCGACATCCACCGGCCCGAGCGCCATCGCACCGGTAGTGGAGACCACGAGCACCGCGAGGGCGAGAACGACGAGCTTGGTTTTCATCGGCGGCTCCTTGCGCCGTCAAAACGGCGGCGGCTCCCCCGGCGGCGGTTCGGGCTCGGGCGGCGGGCCTGCCGGCGGCTCGGGCTCAGCGGGCGGCTGCGCCTCCGGCGCCGGCGGTTCCGGGATGGCCTGCGGCACCACCGCCCCGGGGATCACAGGTTCCCATCCGCCGAGCGTCGGGTCGAGTTGGCCGACCAGCGCGTACGACCAGCTGCGGAAGAACACCGGGATCGGCGACGTGATCGCGGCGATCCCCCAGGCCACGAAGAACACCAGGACCAGCGCGAGCGGGACCAGCACGACCGCGAGCGGCAGCAGCAGCACGCCGACCGCTCCGAGGCCGACCGCCACGGCCAACGGCCAGCACCAGATGCAGCACGTGCAGAACGTCACGAAGCAGCTCAGGCAACCGCCGACGATCCCGAGCACCAACCGCAGCAGCGCGAACAGCAGCAGGGCACCCGGACGGCGCTTGACCAGCGCCCAGCCCTCGCGCACGCCGTTCATGAACCCCTGCCCGCGCCGCCACGCGTACGGCAGGGCGATCGCGTGCACGAAAGCGCCGGCCAGCGCGAGAACCAGGATCACCGGCAGCAGCCAGAGCAGCGTGACGAGGATCGGCACGAGGATTTCCGCGGGCTCGGGCTCGCCGCCGGCGGTGATGACGGGGATCCACAGCAGGACCGCCGGCAGGCACAGCAACAGCCCGATCACGGCCAGCGCGACCCGGAACACGAAGTACGACAAGCCCGGCGCCGCCGTGTGCGGGAAGACCGCCCGGATCCGTGGTTCACCGGCCAGGACGCCCTCCAGGAACACGAAGCGGAAGCGGCTCTGCAGGTAGATCACGACCAGCACGAGGGCGAGCACGAGCAAGACCAGCGCGACGACCACCGGTACGAACCACGGCTCGGCGGTCAAATTGCGGACATCGCCCAGGCCCGGCCTGTCGCCGCTGTCGCCGCCGGGTACGTTGAAGTTGCCGCCGCCGCCCGAAAGGCCGGCGATCAGCGCGATCAACCCCCACCAGGCCCAGTTCATCGGCCGCGCCTGCGGGCCGCTGAACATGAGCCACGTCATGCGGTGCCACGCCGACGTGAGCGAGTCGGCGACGGCGGTCATCGCGTCGGGTTCGCGCGGCGGAACCGAACTGGCAGCCACGGGCGTTCCTCCCTCGACCCGGCCCGTGCCGGACCGACGTCATCATAGTGAAAGCTGCGCGCGCGGAGCGGTACGCGGCACGCGGCGGGCGCGGTTTATGCTCCCGGGGGTCGTCCGGGGGGCGCCAGCGGTTGCGCGCACCTGGTAGCGGAGGATGGGTGGCGGCTCGCGGAAAAAGGGGCCGGGTCCCGGCAGGCGCGCTGTCTCGCGTCCACGGGGAGGTCGAAGGACCGGCGCGCAGCGCGTGGCTCGCGGTGTGGGCGCTCGTGCGGCGCATCCCTCGCGGGCGGGTGATGACCTACGGCCAGATCGCGGTCCTGCTCGGCAGTCGGCTCTCCCCCCGCGCGGTCGGCTGGGCCATGCACGCCTGCCCCGACGGCGTCCCGTGGCAACGCGTGGTGAACGCCTCCGGCGGCTGTTCGACCGACCGGTTGCTGGAGATGGCGCCCGGGATGCAGCGTGCCCTGCTCGAGGCCGAGGGGATCGAGTTCCGCGCGAACGGCACGCTCGACCTCGCCCGGTACCGCTGGGTCCCGCGCGGACGGCGCCCGCCCGCGCGCCGTCCTTCGTAGGTCCGCCGCCTCCCGGGAACTTGCGGCCCGGGGGGCTGTCCAACTCCACGGGACCACGAACGTGGGACCCCTGGAGGACGCAGCCGTGAACGCCACACGCACCGCCACCCTGCTCTTCGCCGCCCTCGCCGTCGCCGCCACTCCCGCCACCGCGATCGACCGCGACGCCTACTCGATGCAGGTGCTCGTGAACGGCCGGCCGGTCTCCGAGTACCCCGCCCGCGGCACGACCTACGTCGAGGCGCTGCGCGGGCACGAGTATTCGGTCCGGCTCACCAACCACACCGGCCAGCGGGTCGCGATCGCCCTGTCGGTGGACGGGCTGAACTCGATCGACGCCCGCTCGACGACGCCCCACGCCGCCTCGAAGTGGGTGCTCGGTCCCTACGAGTCGATCACCATCGACGGCTGGCAGATCAGCGCGGACGGCGCGCGCCGGTTCTTCTTCACCAACGAGGAGCAGTCGTACGGCGCGTGGCTCGGCGACACCCGCAACCTGGGGATCATCGCCGCCGCCGTGTTCCGCGAGGCCCTCCCCGAACGTCAGCCGCAGGTCTGGAGCGCGCCGCGCGACCGCCGCGAGCAGGCTCCCTCGGCGTCGGGGGCCCCCGGCGCGGCGCCACCGATGGCGCAGGGCAAGGCCCAGTCCCGGAGCGAGTCCGCGGCCGACGAGGAGTACGCCGCGACCGGGATCGGCCGCGAGGTCGACCACCCGGTCGAGCGGGTCGCCTTCCGCTGCGAGCCCGGTCCCGCGGCGATGCTGGAGCTGCGCTACGAGTACCGCGACGAGCTGGTCCGGCTGGGCGTCCTGCCCCGGCCGTGGATCGCCCACCGCGACCGGCTCGACCGGCGCGAGCGCGCTCGCGGCTTCGAGGGGTTCGCGCCCGACCCGTACGACCCGTGAGTGCGGACGGTCCGGCACGGCCGCCGAGCGGTCGTGCCGGGCCGGCCGGGACCGCGGTACGTTCTTGGCCAGGAGGCCCTCATGCGCACCCGGTCCCGCGTCCTCGTCCTCGTCACCGTGCTCGCCTGCCTGCCCGCCGCGTTCGCCGCCGCGCGCGTCGAGAAGATGCTCGCCCTCCCCGACGGCGCGACGTTCGCGCTGGAGGCCGACGCCGGCTCCGTCACCCTCACCGGCACCGACCGCGCCGACGTGAAGCTGCTGATCGAGTGGAACAAGGACCTCGACAGCGAGTTCAACCTGTCGGTCGAGCAGACGCCCGCGGCCGTCCGGGTCAAGCTCGTGCGCAAGGGATCGTGGCTGCGTTCGTTCTCGGGCAAGGTGCCGGCGTTCACGATCGAGGTGCCGGCGCGCGCGCCCGTCTCGATCGACACCTCCGGCGGCGCGGTGGTCGCGACCCGCGTGAAGGAGGCCCGGCTCGAGACCTCCGGCGGCGACCTGAAGGTGGCCGATGTCTCCGGCCCTTTGAGCGCCGAGACCTCCGGCGGTGACGTCGATGCCGAGCGGATCGAGGGCGACGCCACCCTCGAGACCTCGGGCGGGGACGTCCGCGCCAGCGCGATCCGCGGCGGCGTCAAGGCCGAGACGAGTGGCGGCAACATCTCGCTGCTGGACGTGGCGGGCGACGTCGGTGCCGAGACCTCCGGCGGCTCGATCGAGATCGTGCGCGTCGGCGGCCGCATCGACGCCGAAACCTCGGGCGGCTCGATCCGCGCCGAGTTCGGCGCGGGCAACTTCAAGGGCGGTCGCCTCGAGACCTCGGGCGGCAGCATCGACGTGCGGATCGACCCCGCCGCGAACCTCGTCTTGGACGGCGAAACCTCGGGTGGGTCGGTGACGAGCGACGTGCCGGTCACGGTCAGCGGCAAGACCGGCAGCAGCTCCCTGCGCGGCAAGATCGGCAACGGCGGCCCGGAGCTGGTGCTGCGGACCTCCGGCGGCTCGATCCACGTGGCGCCGCTGACGGCGCGCTGACCGCGCGCGCGGTGCTCCCGGTCCTCGTCTTCCGGCACGCGCCTGCCGAGGGGCCCGGCACGCTCGCCGGGCACCTCGAGCAGAGCGGCGTCCCGCATCGGCTGGTCGCCGTGGACCGCGGCGAGGAGATTCCGGCCGATCTCGACGATGCGTCCGGGCTGGTTTTCCTCGGCGGCCCGATGAGCGTCAACGACCCGCTCCCGTGGGTGGCCCGCGAGGTCGCGCTGATCCGCCGCGCATTGGAGACCCGCCGGCCGGTGCTGGGGATCTGCCTCGGCGCGCAGCTCGTCGCCGCGGCGCTCGGCGCGGTGGTGCGCCCGAACCCGGTGCAGGAAATCGGCTGGTTCCCGGTCCGCAAGGCCGAAGCCGGCGCGGCGAACCGCTGGCACGACGGGCTGGCCGAGACATTCGAGGCGTTCCACTGGCACGGCGAGACGTTCGACCTGCCGGCGGACGCGGCGCTGCTGTGGACCAGCGCGGCGTGCCCGCACCAGGCGTTCGCGTACGGCAACGCACTGGCGCTGCAGTTCCACGTCGAGATGACCGCCGCGATGGTCTGGGAGTGGGCCACCGCCGCCGCCGAGACCCGCGCCTTTCCGGCCACCGTGCAGAGCCCGGCGCAGATGTGCGAGCGCCTCGACGAGCGCGTCGGCCGCCTGCGCGAGGTCGCGGGCGTGCTCTACGATCGCTGGCTCCAGCTCCTCTGACGCGGAACGGCCAGCGCACCCGCGTTTGCTCTTGATCCGCGCTGTTTGACGGACAGGCGTGCGCCCTGTCCCCTCACGAGAGCTTGTAACCGATCTTCCTCAGGAAACCGACGCGACTCGCGCGATCACCGTCACCCTCGATGCCCTTGGGCGACGAGCCGTCCACGACACCGAGGATCGCCCGGCCACCCGCCTCCTCGGCCACGATGACGGTGGTCGGGTTGGCCGTGGCGCAGTAGATGCGGCACACCTCGGGCACCGCCTTGATCGCGTTGAGCACGTTCACCGGGAACGCGTTCCCCAGCATGACGATGAACGAGTGGCCGGCGCCGATCGCCTCGGCGTTCCTCGCCGCGAGCGCCTGCAACTCGGCGTCGTTGCCGCTGACGCGGACCAGGCACGGCCCCGAGGCCTCGCAGAAAGCGACGCCGAAGCGGATCCCCGGAACGCTGTTGACCAGCGCCTCGTGGACGTCCTCGACCGTCTTGATGAAGTGCGAGTGGCCGAGGATGAAGTTCATGTCTTCCGGCTTGTCGATCCTGACGCTGGCGAGGTTCATCGCGCGCCTCCCTCGGAACAGGCCCGGAATGGTAGCCCGACCCGGGCCCTGCCCGTACCTTGTGGGGATCCGGGGGTCGGGCAATGCGGCATCTTCTTCTGCCAATGTTACTTGCGGCGACGACGCTGGCGCCGGCGCCGGCGGTCGAGTTGGCCGGGCTCGTAACGTCCGAAGAGACGGGCCAACCGTTGCCGGACGTCCCGGTCGGCGCGACGCGCTGGAGCGCGGTCGCGGGGCTCGGCCCCGACGACGTGATCCCGGTCGAGTGGAGCGCGACCACGGACGCCGACGGCCGCTACATCATCGACGTCGACGGCGCGCTTCCCGGCCTCGATCGCGTCGCGGTCTTCACGGCCTACCACATCGTCTTCAACGAACTGCACGGCGGCGCGGACACCCGCGGCCTCGTGCCGCGGCGGCGCGATCTCGACGAGCCGGGCGTGCTCCCGGTGGACCTCGCCGCGGGAGCGGCGACGAACGTCGATTTCCAGGTCGCGTCGAGCAAGAGCACCGAGCGCGTGCTGATGCGCGACGGCGTGACCACGCTCGCCACCGACGTGTGGCTCCCCTCGCGGCGCCCCGGCCTGCGCTGGCCGGTCGTGCTCAGCCGCACGCCGTACGCGCGGGGCTATCCGTCGTGGGTCTACATCGCCTTCGACTACGCCGTGGTCATCCAGAGCACGCGTGGGCGCGAGGATTCGGACGGCGTGGACCAGGTCTTCGAGGACGACGGCTGGGACGTGCACCAGGACGGCTACGACGCGGTGGAGTGGGCCGCCGCGCAGGCATGGTCGAACGGGCGAGTGGGCATGGCCGGCGGCTCCGCCCTCGGCATCACGCAGTACCGCGCGGCGGGCGCGGCGCCGCCGCACCTGCTCTGCGCGATCCCGGAGGTCGCGACCGCGAACCCGTACCACGACATGTTCTTCCCCGGCGGGGTCTGGCGGAAGAACCTCGTCGAGACCTGGGTCGCCGGGCAGGGCTCGCAGCACAAGCTCGCGGACTGGTACGCCCACCCGAACGAGGACGACTACTGGAGCGGCCAGAACACGCTGTTGCGCGCGGGGTCGGTGCAGGTCCCGATGCTGCACATCGGCGGGTGGTACGACATCTTCAGCCAGGGGACGCTCGACGCCTTCCGCGTGTTCCACGAGCAGGGCGGCCCCGGCGCGCGCCGCAACCAGAAGCTGGTCATCGGCCCGTGGCTGCACGGCTGGTACCAGGCCACGACGCAGGGCCAGCTCGTCTACCCCGCGAACAGCGTCTTCGCCGATTACGGCTGGTTGCACCTGCGCTGGTTCGACTTCTGGCTCAAGGGGCAGGACAACGGCGTGATGGACGAGCCGCCCGTGCGCGCGTACGTCATGGGGCCGGCGCTGCCGGGCGGGCCGACCGGGCCGGGCAACTTCTGGCGCAGCGGCGACAGCTGGCCGCCCGCCGCCGCGCCGACCGCGTACTACCTGCAGCCGGGCGGCAGCCTGTCGCTCGCGCCGCCCCCGACCAACGGCGGCGAGACCACGCTCACCGCCAACCCCGCGGCGCCCGTTCCGACCTTCGGCGGGAACAACCTCTACTCGAACGAGGGGCTCGGCCCGTACGACCAGCGGCTCGTGGACCAGCCGCCCTCGGTCAAGGTCTGGCAGACGCCGCCACTCAGTGCGCCCGTCGAGGCGACCGGCCCGCTGTCGTTCGTGCTCTATGCCTCGTCCGACCGCCCGGACACGGACTGGGTCGTGAAGCTGGAGGACGTTTACCCGGACGGCACGGCGATGCTGGTGACGGACATGGTCCTGCAGGCGCGGCACCGCCGCGGCACCGACCGCGAGGACCTGCTGACGCCGGGGCAGGTCTACCGCTTCGACGTCGAACTGTGGGACACCTCGATCACGTTCCCCGCCGGTCACCACGTCCGCGTCGCGCTGCAGTCGTCGAACTCGCCGCGCTTCGAGATCAACCCGCAGACGGGCGAGCCGTTCAAGAAGCACACGCGCACGGAAGTCGCGATCAACCGGGTGAAGCACAGCGCGTCGGCGCCCTCGCACCTGCTGCTGTCGGTCGTGGACCCGGCAGCGGCGCAGGGCTGCCGTCCGGTACAGGTCGTCACCGGCCTGAGCGTGGAGAAGCTCTCGGAGGGCAGGATCCGGCTGGCCTGGGACCGGTCCGCCGACGCCTGCCACCGGCGCTACCGCGTGTACGCGGGGATCGAGGGGCCGCAGTGGCCGTGGGTCGTGCGCCGCCCGATCGGCGAGACGGAGGGCACCGAACTCGTCACGGGCGACGCCGGGCTGTTCTGGCAGGTGGTCAGCGAGGGCACCGACGGCGGCAACGGGCCGCGCTGAACGACGCCGGCGGGTGTTGCGTTCGCAGGCCGGCGGACGGCATGTCATTCTCAGTCCTACCCGCCATGGCCCTCACCGAGTCGCTCGTCAAGACTTTCGCCTCCGGAAGCCCCAAGGGGTACGCGCGCCGCGTCCACGCGCTCGCGGCGATCTACTTCCTGCTGAACCTGCTCTCGGTCGGTACGGTGGCGGTCGTGGCGTGGCGCGTCAAGACTCTGATCACGCTCGCGCAGCGCTCGAACGTCGAGACGCTGACGCTCCTGATCGTGCTCGTGCTCGCGCTGAACTACATCCTGACCACCGCGCGGGGATTCACCGGCGCGCTCAGCATCGTGCTGCGCAACCTGCCATACCTGTGGGGCGCGCCGCGCGGGCGCGTCGAGGCGGGCAAGCACCGCGCCATGCGCGACGCCAGCGAACCGAAGCTGGTGTGCCTGGACCAGGTCGTCGCCGCGGAGGAGGATCCCGCCGCGGACCTGCAGTGGGAAGTGGGCGACGAGAGCGGCAAGCTGGGAGACGTGGTGATCCGCGGGGTCGAACTGCGCTACCACCCGCTGAAGGACGGCCTGAACAACAGCTTCTTCGAGTACGTCGTGCGGCAGATCGAGGACAAGCTCAAGCGCAAGAACCCGCACGCCCGACTCGAGATCACGTTCTGGGGCTCGATCGACCCGGACGCCGCGAGCGCCTACCGGGCCAACGTCAGCGCCTTCCGCAACCTCGAGGACAAGCTGAACCAGGGACCGTTGTGGCCGATGGCTTTTCTGTCCACGAGCGACCGCGCGGAAATCGCCGGCGCGCTGCGCGCGATCGTGCCGGCGATCCGCGACGAGTCCTTCCTGCCGGACGTCGAGTACCAGGCGCGCTGGACCGTCCCGGTGCTGCCCGAGCCGCTCGGCTTGGTGCAGCTCCAGCGCAGCGAGAACCGCGCCGACCCCGTGGCGGCGATGGGCTGCGCGACGATCGTCATGCTCGCGGTGCTGGCGGCGCTGCTGTTGCTCGTGCTGCTGCCGCCGTGGGTGCCGTCCCGATGAGCCGGCGCGGCCTTGGTGGTGTCACGATCGCGCTGGTGTGGCTTTTGGCCGCGTGCGGGCCCCGTCCGGTCGTCGGCGGCGTCAGCAGCCGGACCGGGCCGCACGGCCGG
The DNA here is from genome assembly GCA_017994815.1 of Acidobacteriota bacterium. Classification (GTDB taxonomy): domain Bacteria; phylum Acidobacteriota; class Polarisedimenticolia; order J045; family J045; genus JAGOJY01. The sequence goes on along the minus strand of JAGOJY010000003.1, from coordinate 92,283 downwards.
CTCGACGTCGAGGTCGTGCTGGACAACTCCGGCGGCGAGGGACAGGTCGCGCTGGAACTGGAGTTGCACGACCCGGACACGGGCGCGCTGGTCCTGCGGGAAACGCGCGAGGCCGAACTGCGCGCCGGCCCATCGCAACGGGTGATCCTGCCGGTCGAACTGCCCGCGGCGTGGCAGGGGCGTGGCGAGAGCCTGCGCTGCCGGGTGGAGGCGCGCTACCCCGTCGAGTAGGTCCCGGCCGAGTTGCGTGCCGGTCAGGACACCGCGGTCGCGGCGGTGAGCGCCAGCCAGAGGAAGAGCGTCGATCTGCGAGTACAGCTTCTGCGCCTCGCGGAAGCTGAACGCGCCCCGCTGAACGCGGCCGTGGCGATGTCGCCGGCGCCCACGCCGGTGGCGGCGACGAGGAGCCCGGGCCGACCATCGCCGGCAGCCGGCGCGCGCGGTTTTGGATCACCGCGACATCATCGGCCCCAGAATGGGGGCATGTACGGCCTGCTGGCGGACGCGGTGCTGGTCCTGCACCTCGGGTTCATCGTGTTCGTGGCGATCGGCGGGCTGTTGGCGCTGCGCTGGCCGCGGGCGGCGTGGCCCCACCTCGCGTGCGTCGCGTGGGGCGTTCTCGTGATGGCGACTGGCTGGCTCTGCCCGCTGACGCCGCTCGAGTCGTGGCTGCGCGAGCGCGCGGGCCAGGCGGCGATCGGCGAGAGCTTCATCGAGCACTACCTCGTGCCGCTGATCTACCCCGCGAACCTGACCCGCGGGTTCCAGCTCGCGGCCGGCGGCGTCGCCGTCGCGCTGAACATCGCGGTCTATGCGCTGGTGTTCGGGTTGCGTCGCCGATCTCCCCCGCGGCGGGACTGACCCGAGCCGAGGGTCCGTGGGCGGGACAGCCCGCGGGCCCGCCCCCGTATACTCTCGTCGTGGAAGCGGTAGGGGTGCTGGAAGCGTCGGCGGGACAGGCGCTTGCCGCCCCGCGACGCTGGATCGCGCCGGTCGCGTACGCCGCGATCGCGTACACGATTCTCCTGTGCTCGTACTGCCTGTGGGACGGCCTGCGGGCCCCCGCCCCGCTGCACGCGAACCTGCGCTACGCCGCCGGCGGCTACGACGTGCAGATGATCGCGCGGGGCGACCTGCTCGAGCAGGCCGGGGTCGAGGTCGGTGATCGCATCGTGGCCTTCGACGGCGTCCCGTTCGAGGCGATGCTCGACCTGCCCGAGCGCCTGCGGCAAGCGGCACCGGGAAGCGCCGTGGTGTTCACGGTCGTGCGCGGGGAAAGGACGCTCCGGCTGGAGGCGACGACCCACGCGGGACTGGCGCTGGGCCAGGCGCTGCGGCTGTTGTTCCCGATCGCGACGCTCTTGGCGCTGGGCGCGGGGGTGTGGTTCTTCCGTCCCGCGACCCCGGGGACGCTCGCCTTCCTGTTCTTCTGCCTCAGCTCGGCGATCAACGACGCCTGCCAGGCCACGTTCACCGTCGGCAGCGGCCTGCAGCGCGTGGTGACCTTCTCCTACGCGCTGCTCAGCCTGCTCAGCCCGGCCCTGCTGCTGCACGTCTTCCTCGACTTCCCGGAGCGCGGGCCGGTCCAGCGCCGGCTCCGCGGGCTGCTGCCGCTGGCCTACGCCACACCGCTCGCGCTGGGGCTGCATTACTTCCTGCCGACGCTGTTCTCCGGGCTGTACGAGCAGCCGTGGCGCGAGAACCTCGGGGCGGTGCTGCTCCCGGCGTTCAGCATCTGCGTCGTGGCGAGCTACGGCCTGAGCGCCGCCAGCGCCGGTGCGACGGCGCTGCGGGGCGGCAGCGAGCGCATCCGCGGGCAGGCGCGCCTGCTGTTCGCGGGGCTGGTGATCCTGACCGTGCTGCAGCTCGGGTTGCAGGAACTGCCGCTGCGGCTGCGCGGCAGTTCCTTGCTCGACCCGTTCACCTACTCGCTCCTCGACCTGGTCGTCCCGCTGTTCGTCGCGCTGGCGATCGTGCGCCACCGCGCGTTCGGCATCGACGTCCTCGTGCGGCAGGGGCTCGTCTACTTCTGTGCCTCGGCCGCCGTGGCGCTCGTGTTCGTCGCGGCGATGGGCCTTCTGGGCTGGCTGCTGTCGGGGAGCGTCGCCGACCTCGACACGGCGGTCATCGCGGCCGTCGCCGCGCTGGCCGCGGTCGCGTTCCACCCGGCGCGCCGCTGGGCGCAGGATGCCGTGGACCGCGTGTTCTACCGGCGGCGCTACGACTACCGGCGGGCGCTCACGGCGATCAGCGCCCGGCTCGGCGCGATCCTCGACGTGCACGAAGCCGCGCACTACATCCGCGTGCAGCTCGCGTCCCTTTTGGACGCGAAGTGGGTCGAGATCGCGGCGCGCCGCGCCGGCGAGGGCGCCTTCGAACTGCTGGACGAACAGGGACCGTCGCGCGCGCTGGCCCGCGGCGAGGGAGCGGACGCGCTCGCCCGCTGGCTGGCGGGCCACCGCGAGCCTTTCGTGCCGCGGGAGGGCGACCCGCTGGCGCAGCTCGCGCCGGCGCTGGTGGTGCCGGTCCTGCGGGGCGACGCGGTGCTCGGTGTGCTGCTGCTCGGCCCCCGCGCGGGCGACACGCCCTACGTCGGGGCCGACCGCGATTTCCTGGAGACGCTGGCCAGCATCGCGGGCACGGTCTTCGAGCGCGGGCGGCTGATCGAGGAGCGCTCGCTGCGCGAACGGCTGGCGCTGGTCGGCTCCGCCACGAGCGCGATGATCCACGAGCTGAAGAACCCTCTGGCGGCGATCAAGAGCACCGCGATGGTCCTGCGCCGGCGGCTGGGCAGCGACCCACGGGGCCAGGAGCTGACCCAGATCATCGAGCGCGAGATCGACCGCCTCGAGGGCAGCGTCCTCAACGTCCTGACGTACGTGCGCCCGACGCGGAACGAGGCCGTGGCGCTGGAGCTGTTGCCGCTGCTGCGGCAACTCGTGGCGGTGGTCGAGCCGGAGTTCGCGGCGGCCGGGGTCAGCGTCGACCTCCGCGTCGAGGAGCCGCTCCCGGTGCTGCGCGGCGACCCGGCCCGCCTGCGGCAGCTCTTCCTGAACCTCATGCTCAACGCGCGCGAGGCGATGCCGCGCGGTGGGCGCGTCACGATCGAGGCGCACCCGGTTTCGGCCGAGGGCGGCGCCGCGGCGGGCGCGGAGGTCAGCATCGCCGACACCGGCGGCGGCATCCCGGCCGAGCACATGGAGCGGTTGTTCGAGCCGTTCTTCACGACCAAGCGCCTCGGGACCGGGCTCGGGCTGGTCAACGTGCGCCGGATCGCCGAGGAGCACGGCGGCAAGGTCACGGCCGCCAACGGCGCCAGCGGCGCCGTGATGACGGTGCGCCTGCCCGGCGGGGACCGCGTCGGCTGACCTTCGTTCGGTCGGCGGTGGCAGTCCTCCCCGTCAGCGGTGGCCGTCGCCGGGCGGTGAAAGCGCGCGGAACACGGGGTGCAGGCCAGCCTGCTCGTCCCAGTACGGCGTGCGGCGGTACCACCAGAGGTAGCGCGCCTGGCTGTCGGCCGCGAACGCCGGGTCCTCCAGGGCGGCCTTCCACTCGGCGGCGACCTTCGGGTCCGCGAGCATCTCGGTCGCCAGGCGGTCGAGCACGCCGGGGTCGATGTACTCCTTGCGCTCGACGACCGAGTCCAAGAGGCCCCAGCTCGTCAGCGAGTCGGGGCTGTCGGGTTCGAAGAGCTGGACCACGACCTCGAAGTCGGGCTGGTCCGCCGGAACCCACAGCGTCCCCGCGGGCAGCTCCCGCGTCTCGCGCCGCCGCTCGACCTTGGCCTTCAGCCCGACCAGTCCCTGGTAGCTGCGCGTTTCGAACTTCGGCTCGCTCAGCCGCGCGACCTCGACCTCGGCCCGCAGGGGACGCTCGAGCCGCCGAAAGCGCAGCCCGTGGCCGGCCAGCCGCTCCTCGATCTGCGGCCAGCCGGGCAGGACGAAGTAGCCGCGCGGTCGCGGCAGCGTCGCGGCGGGGACGGAAGCGTGGAACCACGGCACCTCGATCTCGTCCACGACCCCACGCTGGTAGCGCAGGACCGGCCGGCCGAGCGCGACGGAGTCCACGCGCTCCCAGCGGTAGATCGGCAGCTTGGCCCGGTCGGCCTGCGGTGAGAGCTTCCACTCGACCACGACGTCCGAGGGGACGGCACCGGGGCGCCCCATCTCCACCGTGCGGCGCTCGGCCGCCGCGACCGCGTCGACGAGACCGTCGGGATCGGCGGCGACCTCGGCCAGGAGCGCGAGCAGGAGTTCGCGGTCGGCGAGGACCCGCTCGCGGTACGGCTTGTACGAGTGCGCCTCGATCAGGACGCTCGCCCGGTTCCTGAGCGCCATGTAGCCGTTCGACATCCGCGCGCCGCCGATCCAGGACTCGAAGCCCTTGGTCGGGTCGGTCCCGTCCACGAGGTCGACGTACGGCCCGGAGCGGACGCCCGCGCGCGCCGCGGAGGCGACGGCCTTCGGCAGGTGAGCACGGATCCACGCGTCCACGCTCGGCGGCGCCTGCGGGGCCTCGACCGTGGCGTAGGTCACCACCCAGTCCATGTCGATCCCATCGGTCACGTGGTTGTCGATGTGCAGCTGCGGCCGCCATTCGTTGACCAGCCGGGCGAAGGCCCGCGCCTCGGGGCTGGCGAGCTTGAGGTGGTCGCGGTTGAGGTCGAGGCCCGTGGCGTTGGTGCGGAAGCCCATCCCCTCGCGCGGGCCGTCCTGGTTCGGGCGGTTGTACGGCGAGACGCGCTCGTGGCCGTCCACGTTGTAGATCGGCAGGAACAGCACGGTCGCGCCCGCGAGCGGCCCGGGCCTCCCGAGCGCGGCGTCGCGCAGGATCATCAGCGAGGCGTCTTTGCCGTCGCACTCGCCGGCGTGGATCGAGCTGACCACCAGCACCACCGGTTTGCCGGTGCGGGCCGCGGCCGCGGGCGTGAACGCCCGGTCCCCGGAGTAGATGACGAGCGGGATGCGGCGGCCCTGCCCCGAGGTCCCGATGGACGAGACGCGAATCGCGCGCGAGTGCTTCGCGAGGCGCGCGAGGTACTCCAGCGTTTCCTGGTACGAAGGCGTGGCCTGGAACTGGCTGCCTTCGGCGGGCGTGGTCCAGTCCTCGTCGGCCGCCGGCGCGGCGGCAGCGAGGACCGCGCAGGCCGAGAGCAGGGCGAGCAGCTTCGTGGAACGCATGGTTCGGCGTCCTCCTTTTCGTTCAGCCGGACACGTCGTAGACCAGCGCACCGCCGCGCGGCGCCAGCGCGGCGCGCGCGGCGGCGCCGTGGCGCTCCCGGACGAGCGCGGCGGCCTCGTCGAGCGAGCCGACGCGCCGCATCCCGCACAGCGCCAGCGCCTCGTCGGGCAGCTCGCTCAGCGCGGCGACCTGCAGCCGGCGCGTCTTCTCGGCCAGCGCGAGCGCCGTGTGGACGCCGACGCGGAAGCGCCGCCGCAGCTCGCGCTCGATCTCGGCGGGCCCGCCAAGCGCGAGCCCCTCGGCCAGCTCCGGGTTGCCGAGGCCGTCGCGGCAGGCGGCGACGAGCACGACCGTCCCGCCGTCCTTGACCACCGGCGCGACGGCGTCGAGGGCCTTGTGCGCCTGCACCAGGTCGCGGTCGGCGGGGTGGCCGCCGGCCGAGACGACGACCGCATCGAGCGGATCGTCCAGCGTGACGCGGTGGGCCGCGCCGTACGTCCGCGCGGCCTGAGCGTGCGCGTCCACGACGTCCCCGGCCCTCGCCTCGGCGATCGATCCCGCCGCGTCGAGCGAGACGTGGATCGCCACCGCCGGCGGGAACAGCCCGGCAGCCTCGCACGCCGCCTCGTGCACGGGGTTGCCGTCCAGGATGCCCGCGCGGGCGCGCGGGTGTCGCCCGGCACCGGCACGCGGCGCGAGGCAGCGCGAGTGCACGGCGACGATCGTGTGCAGCGCCGCCGTGCCTGGCACGAGCAGCTTGCGCCCGCCGCCGAAGCCCGCGAGGTAGTGGAAGACGATCCGGCCGACGACCAGCGCCGTGCCGGCGAGCGCGACGGCCGGGTGCGCCGCGACCGGAACGCCCGAGCGTGTCGTCCCCAGGAGCACCGCGGGAGCGCGGGCGTCGTGCGGCGCGAGGAGCGCGCCGGACCCCGCGGCCTCCTCGCCGATCCACTCGGCCAGCTCGCCCGCGGACATCGGCCGGTGCATGCCCGAGGCGGGGACGATCGTCACGCGGCGCGGCCCCACGCCGCGCGCCGCGAGTTCACGGAGCAGCGGGGGCAGCAGGTCCGGCAGGGGCAGCGGCCGCGTGCGGTCGGGGATGACCAACGCCAGCCGTCCGGCGGGGCCGAGGGACGCGGCCGCCATTTCGGCCGCGCGCGCCGCCGCGCGGCGCCACGGCGCGGCGGCGGCGGCGCTCGGTGCGAGGCCCGGCGCGTCCAGCACGGGCCAGTCGGAGAGGGCTCGGGGTACCGGGATCTGCCGCGGACCCCAGCGCAGGGTCAGCATCCGGGACAGGATACCGTGCCGCGACGATCGACCGGCGCCGGAGCGCGCGGGCGGCGGGGGTTCCCGCGTATCCTTGGCCCGCCATGACCGACAGCGACCAGATCCGGGAACAGCGGCGGCGCTGGCAGCGCGAGACCCTCGAGCCCGCCACGCGCAAGCGGGCCGAGCGCCGCGAAGCGTTCGAGACGACCTCGCGCATCGAGATCGACCGGCTCTACACGCCGCTCGACCGCGACGGCGAGCGCTACCTCGAGGACGTCGGCTTCCCCGGGGAGTACCCGTACACCCGCGGGGTCCACCCGACGATGTACCGCGGCCAGTTCTGGACCATGCGCCAGTACGCGGGCTTCGGCACGGCCGAGGAATCGAACGCCCGCTACCGCTACCTGCTCGAGCGCGGCCAGACCGGCCTGTCCGTCGCCTTCGACCTGCCGACGCAGATGGGGTTCGACTCCGACCACCCGATCGCCGAGGGCGAGGTCGGCAAGGTCGGCGTGGCGATCGACTCTCTGGCCGACATGGAGGTGCTGTTCGCGGGGATCCCGCTCGACCGCGTCAGCACGTCGATGACGATCAACGCCCCGGCCGCGGTGCTGCTGGCCCTCTACGTGGCCGAGGCGCGCAAGCAGGGGATCGACCCGCGCCAGCTGCGCGGGACGGTCCAGAACGACGTCCTCAAGGAGTACGTGGCACGGGGGACGTTCATCTTCCCGCCGCGTCCCTCGCTGCGGCTGGCCACCGACCTGTTCGCCTGGTGCGCCGAGACGGTCCCGCAGTGGAACCCGATCTCGATCTCCGGGTACCACATCCGCGAGGCGGGGGCCACGGCGGCGCAGGAGATCGCCTTCACGCTGGCCAACGGGATCGCCTACGTCGAGGCGGCGCTCGCGGCCGGCCTGCCCCTCGGCGCGTTCGCGCCGCGGCTCTCGTTCTTCTTCAACGCCCAGATCAACATCCTGGAGGAGGTCGCCAAGTTCCGCGCCGCGCGCCGGATGTGGGCCCGGATCGTCTCCCGGCGCTTCGGCGCCGACGATCCGGCGCTGGGCCGGCTGCGGTTCCACGCCCAGACGGCGGGGTCGTCGCTCACCGCACAGCAGCCGGACAACAACGTCGTGCGCACGGCCTACGAGGCGTTGGCCGCGGTCCTCGGCGGGTGCCAGTCGCTGCACACCAACTCGATGGACGAGGCGCTGGGGCTGCCGACGGAGCGCGCGGCGACGATCGCGCTGCGCACGCAGCAGATCCTGGCCCACGAGACCGGAGTCGGCGACACCGTGGACCCGCTCGCCGGCTCCTACTACGTGGAGTCGCTGACCGACGCGCTGGAGCGGCGGGCGAGCGAGATCCTGGCCCGGGTGGACGACCTCGGCGGCGCGGTGGCCGCGATCGAGGCCGGCTTCCCGCAGCGCGAGATCGCCGACTCGGCGTACCGCTGGCAGCGCGCGCTGGAGGACGGCCGCGAGGTCGTGGTCGGGGTGAACCGGTTCGCCGAGGACGGCGGGGCGCCGGTGCCGGTGCTGCGGGTGCCCGACGCGCTGCGCCAGCACCAATGCGAGCGCACCCGGCGCGTGCGCGCGACCCGCGACGCCGCGGCCTGCGCGCGCTGCCTCGAGCGGATCGCGGAGCGCGCGGCGGGCGGCGGCGCCCTGATGCCGGCGATCCTGGACGCGGTGGAGGCCTACGCGACCGTCGGCGAGATCTGCGCGGCGCTCGCGGGCGTGTTCGGGCGCTACGAAGCGCCGGGGTTCTGAAGCGGAGTTCTCGCCAGAAACCCGCGCCGGAACTGGGCATCACGCGGATTGGGCCGGACAAAAAACGGGGCGCCGTCTCGGCGCCCCGTAATTCCTTCGAAGGGTTCTTTTCGGTGTCTCTTTTACGGCATGGGACCCGCAGGCATGGCCGGCTTGCGGGTCGTCTTCTTTTTTTTGGCCGTCTTCTTGGCGGCCTTTCTCCGAGTGGCCTTCTTCTTCCTCTTGGGGGCCTTCTTGGCCTTCTTCGTCTTCTTCGCTTTTCTAGTCGCCTTCTTCTTCTTGGGGGCCTTCTTGGCCTTCTTGCGCGCGACCTTCTTCTTCGCACCCTTACGAGCGGGCATGTTCTTTGAACCTCCTTTCGGTTCCCCGCCATGGGGAACCTCGGTGTGCGTTGCTCGCGGGCGTCCCCGCGTGCAGGTGTACACCCTCGCACGAAATATGATTGATGCTTTTCAAACTTGTCAAGAGCTGTTGACCCGTTTTTCGCGATAAGGGCGTTTTTTTTTGCGAGCCCCCCGCGAGGCGACCCGCTACGACGAGGAGGACGGCCTCCGCCGCGGTCGCCCCGGCCGCGGAGGGTGCTCGCGGTCGAGCCCGAGTCGCTGGACGTGGCGGCGCAGCGTGCGCACGCCGATCCCGAGCATGCGCGCGGCGCGCGTGCGCGAGCCGCCGACCGCCTGGAGCGTGGCGCGGATCGTCTCCGCCTCCAACTCGCGCAGCGAGGGGCCGTTCGCGGGAACCGCCCGTCCCGCGGGCGCTACGCCGCCGGCCTGGATGTTCGGCGGCAGGTGCTCGAGCCCGATCGTTTCGCCCGGGGACGCGACGACGACCGCCTCGAGCGCGTTGAGCAGCTCGCGCACGTTCCCCGGCCACGGGTAGCGACACAGGGCGTCGAACGCCTCGGGCGTGAGTTGCCGGGGGCGCAGGTGGTTGTCGCGGCAGATCTGGAGCAGGAAGGTCTCGACCAGGTCGGGGATGTCTTCCCGCCGCTCGCGGAGGGGCGGAACGCGCAGGGTGACGACCTTGAGCCGGTAGAGCAGGTCCCCGCGGAATCTTCCCTCCGCGACCAGCCGCTCCAGATCGGCGTTGGTCGCGGCGACCAGCCGGACATCGACGCGGACCGGGTGCGACCCGCCGACCCGCATGAACTCCTGGACCTCGAGCACGCGGAGCAGCTTGGCCTGCGTGCTGGGGTCGGTCTCGCCGATCTCGTCCAGGAACAGCGTCCCGCGGTGGGCCAGCTCGAACTTCCCCGCCCGGCGGCTGATCGCGCCGGTGAAGGCGCCGCGCTCGTGGCCGAAGAGCTCCGACTCGATCAGGTGGTGCGGGAGCGCCGCGCAGTTCAGGGCGATGAACGGCCCGTCGAGCCGCGGGGAGCGGAAGTGGATCGTGCGCGCGACCAGCTCCTTGCCCACCCCGCTCTCACCGGTGACCAGGACCGTGGTCTTCATGCGCGCCACGCGCTCGATCGTGTCGGCGAGGCTGCGCATCGCCGGCGAGCGGGCGACGACGATCCGGTCCATGAACGAGCGGCGCGAGCGCTCGGTGATCTCGTCCTCGAGGCTCGCGAGGTGCAGGCCCAGGTCGCGCGCCTCGACCGCGCGGGCGATGCGCAGGCTCAACTCGCCGGAGTGCGGCGGCCGGTGGATGACGTCCGTGGCGCCCTCGCTGAGCAGGTCGTAGGCGCGGTGCGGATCCGCGGAGTCGGCGATCAGGACGACCGCGGGACCGTCCTCGGCGGGGCTGGCCAGGCGCAGCACGTCGCGGGGCTCGTTGCCGAGCTGTTCGACGTCGAGCAGGACGACGTCGACAGAGCCGGGGAGGATGACCTCGCGCAGCCTGTGCACGTCGCTGACCAGGGTGGACCGGTGGCCAAGCTGGCCGCACAGGCGTTGCAGCTCGCGACCCATCTCGTAGTCGGCCGTGACCACGACCACCCTGCGCTCGCTGCTGGAGGGGATGACCGGATCGGGACGCGGCACGCCGCCACCTCTCCTCGGGGCGAGGCGTCGCCTCGCCGTGCTCGCCAACGGGCCGCCTGCGGCGGTCCCTACGAATGGGCTTATAAGGCCAAAATTGCGCCGTTTCAAGACAAATGGGCACGCTTTGTCCTAGTTTCCCGGCCCTTACTGTGGCGTAACTTGGTAGAAAGTCCTGTGGCGGCGGGGGTTTCGGACGGACGACGGTTGGCTTACAGCGCTGGCAAGGATCTTGCTGTCTGTTAGCGCGACGAGCTAACGGGGGTTCCAAATGACGAGTCTGAGCGCGCGGAAGTCCTCCAGAGGCCGACGCAAGCCGGCCCAGGGCGAGAGCAAGTTCGTTACGTTCAACTGGGAAGGTCAGGACTACGTCCTCGACCTCGCCCGGAAGCGCGTCTACCAGAAGTTCATGGCGGTCGAGGCGAACAAGGGCTTCACGATCCTCGGCGCCTACCGGCAAGTCGCTTCGGTCTCTGCCTGAGCGCTGCCGTACCCGATAATCCCGGACCCCGGCACCTTGGGGTGCGGTTCCCGATCCTTCCCGCGCACGTCCGCGCGCGGTTGATCCCTTGAATTCGTGGCAGCGCCGGAGCATCTCCGTGGCGCTGCTGTCGTCGCGCGGCGGGATCTCCACCTCCGTCCTTCTGCGAAGCGCCGACGCGGCACTGCTCGTCGACGCCGGCGATGGCGCGGGCCGCGACCTGTCCGACGCGGGTATCGACCCGGCGTCGATCGCCGCGGTCCTGCTGACCCACGATCACTGGGACCACGTCGCGGGCCTTCCGGGCCTGCTGTGGTGGATGCGCCTGCGCGGCCGCCGCGAGCCGCTGGAGGTCCTGCGCCCGGCCGGCGCCGCCACCGCGATCGCGCTGTGCGGCCTGTTCCGGTCCACGTTCGGCGAGCGCGCGAAGTTCGCGGTCGTCGAACGCGAGATCGCGGCCGGGGTCCCCGTGGAACTCGGCGGCTTTCGCGCGGCCGCGTTCGCCGTGCGGCACAGCCCCTCGACCAGCGCCCCCGCGGGCGCGCTGATGGAGGCGTACGGTTTCACGCTGGAGGCCGACGGCGTGAAGGTCGTCGTCAGCGGCGACACCGGGCCGTGCGAGGCGCTCGGGCGCGAAGTCGCCGGCGCCGATCTCGCACTTCTCGAGGCCAGCGCGCCCGGCAGCCAGGACGTCCCGCCCGACACCCACATGAACGAGGCGCAGGCCCGGGCGTACGGCCGCCTCGCCCGCGAGTGGATGCCGTATCACCGTCCGTGAGCCCCGGAAAGCGCGCGATCACGCGGTGCGGGCCGGCGGCGCCGGCCCGCGCTCGACGCCGGCTCAATACAGCGAGAGGTACTTCTCGACCTCCCACGGGTGCACGACGCTGATGTACTCCTGCCAGTCGCGCAGCTTGCCCTCGACGAAGTTCTCCGCGATGTGGGCGCCGAGCGCCTGCTGCACCAGCTCGTCCTTCTGCAGCGCGCGGACCGCCTCGTAGAGGTTCCCCGGCAGGTTGTCGATGCCGAGGCGCCGCTTCTCGCGCTCGCTCATGTGGAAGATGTCCTTGTTGACCGGCGGGCCCGGGTCCAGGCGCTTCTCGATGCCGTCGAGCCCCGCCGCGAGCATGCAGGCGAACGCGAGGTACGGATTGCACGACGGGTCCGGCATGCGGATCTCGACGCGCGCGCCGGCGCCGCGCCGGGCCGGGACGCGGGCCAGCGGGCTGCGGTTGCTCTCGGACCAGGTGATGTTGGTCGGTGCCTCGTACCCGGGCACCAGCCGCTTGTACGAGTTGACGGTCGGGTTCGTCACGGCGCAGAAGCCCTTGGCGTGCGCCAGGACGCCGCCGATGTAGTGCCGGCCGACGTCCGACAGCCCGTGCTCGCCCGCCGGATCGTCGAAGGCGTTGCTGCCCATCAACGTGAACAGCGACTGGTGCGTGTGCATCCCCGAGCCGTTCTCGGCGAACAGCGGCTTGGGCATGAACGTCGCGTGCAGATCGTGCCGCAGCGCGGTTTTCTTGACGACGTGCCGGAAGATGATCAGGTTGTCCGCGGTGTGCAGCGCGTCGCCGTACTTGAAGTCGATCTCGTGCTGCCCCGGCGCGACCTCGTGGTGCGCGGCCTCGACCTCGAAGCCCATCTTCTCCAGGACGTTCACGATGTCGCGGCGCGCCTGCTCGCCGCGGTCCACCGGCGAGAGGTCGAAGTACGCGCCCTTGTCGTGGGTCAGCGTGGTCGGGGTCCCGTCCGCGCCGCGGTGGAACAGGAAGAACTCGGCCTCGGTCCCCATCTGCGAGGAGTAGCCCATCGACCGCGCCTTCTCGACCGCGCGGCGCAGCACGAGGCGCGGGTCGCCCTCGAACGGCGTCCCCTGCGGCGTGTAGACGTCGCAGATGATGAACGCGCTGCGGTCGGGACTGTTCGGGTCGGGCGGCGACACGCGCAGGGTGTCCGGGTCCGGGCGCAGGAGCATGTCGGACTCCTGGATCCGGACGAAACCCTCGATCGACGAGCCATCGAACATGATCTCGCCGGACAGCGCCTTCTCGAACTGGTTGTCGGGAACCTCGACGTTCTTGATGACGCCGTGGATGTCGGAGAAGACCAGCCTCAGGAAGCGGACCTTCTCGTCCTTGAGGATCGCCCGGACCTCGCTCTCCAGCCGGGACGGCCGGACCTCGGAAACCAGTGACATGCCGTTCCTCCTCCCCGGCCCGCGCGGCCGCCGGGACGACAAGGAATGTAGGGGGGACGGAGGGCCCCGTCAAGCTGGTGACATCAGAAAAGTGTCGATTTGACAGTTTTCCACAGTCACTGTGGAAGTTTTCGGCTGCTCTTCGGCCCGATCGCCTTCAGTATTGTGCGCGACCGTCATGTTTCCGGTTACAGGGTCTCGATCAACGCCAGCAGCTCCGGGCCCGCCAGGTCGGCCAGCGCGAGGTCAGCGCCGCAGTCCCGCAGGACCTCCGGCGCGGTCCAGCCGGTGGCGACCGCGACCGCCCGCGCCCCGGCAGACTTCGCGGCCGCGACGTCGTGCTCGGTGTCGCCGACGACCACCACTCGCCGCGGCTCCACGCGCCGGTTGGCGAGCCGGCCGACGGCGGCACGGGCCACGTCCTGGCGTTCGCGCCCGTCCTCCCCGAACCCGCCCGGCCGGTCCGCGAGGTAGCCCAGCCCGAACGGGGCGAGCTTGCGCCGCGCCCCCTCGCGCAAGTTGCCGGTGAGCAGGCCGACCACGACATCGTCGCGCGCCTCGAGCGCCTGCAGCACCGCGGCCACGCCCGGCATGACCTCCAGGCGCGCGTCGGCGAGCACCTCGTCGAGGATGCCGAGGTACGCGCCGATGATCCGCGGGTCGAGCGTGGGCGCGCGCCCGCCGACACCTTCCACGATCTGGTCGATCAGGAGCGTGTCCGTGCGGCCGCGGAAATCCAGGCGCAGGGCCGCCTCGCGGGCGACTTTGACCGGCACGCCGAGCGTGACCGCGACCGCGCGCGCGAGGGCCTCGCGTCCGGCGCCGCCGACCTTGACCAGCGTGCCGTCGATGTCGAAGAGAACGGCTTTCATCCGGCGAAGGCTACAGCAGACGCCGTGCCCCGTCGCGCCGCTCCATCGTATCCTTCGCCGGCGGAGGATCGAATGCGACGCGCCCGGCTCGCGCTGGCGGCAATCGGGGTGGCGATGGCGATGACGGCTTGTGGCGACCAAGGCGGCACGACGGAAGTGCACGACGTGCGCATCCTGACCGGCCCGCGCTTTTGGACCGGCGATCCCGCGCGGCCGTGGGCCGACGCGCTCGCGGTCGTGAACGGCCGGATCCAGCGCCTGCTCACGCGGGAGGAACTGGGGCGGGAGGTCGCCGTCGGCGCGACGGTCGCGACGCTGCCCGGCGCGGTCGCGGTGCCTGGGCTGACCGACGCGCACGGCCACATCGTCGGGTACGGCCTCTCGCGGCGTCGCGCCGACCTGCGCGGCGCGCGCACGGTGGACGAGGCGCTCGCGCGCATCGCCTCGTACGCGGCGCAGCACCCCGACGACCCGTGGATCCTCGGGCGCGGGTGGGACCAGAACGACTGGCCCGGGAAGGCGTGGCCGGACGCCGACCAGCTCGAGCGCGTGACGGGCGGGCGACCGTGCCTGCTCTCCCGCGTGGACGGGCACGCCGCGTGGGTCAACCGGGCGGCGCTGCGCCTCGCGGGGGTCGATGCGCGCACGCCCGACCCGCCGGGGGGAACGATCCACCGCGACGGCGCCGGGGAGCCGACCGGAATCCTCGTGGACGCGGCAACGGAGATCGTCGAGAAGGCGGTGCCGCCGCCCTCGGACGCCGCGATCGAGGACGCGCTGGAGATCGCGGGGCGCGAGTTGACCGCGCTCGGTCTCACCGGCGCGCACGAGATGGGAACGGACCGCCGGCGCTGGGAGGCAATGCGGCGGCTCGCGGCCGACGGCCGCTTCCCTTTGCGCGTGACCGCCTACGCCGACGCCGGGACCGACCTCCAGCGCGACCTGGAGAAGTCCGGGCCGCAGCAGCAGGGGCGGCTGCGGCTGGTGGGCATCAAGTTCTACGCCGACGGGGCGCTCGGCAGCCGCGGCGCGCGGCTCCTCGCGCCGTACGCCGACGCTCCGGGCCAACTCGGCCTGTGGCTCACGCCGCCGGAGAAGCTGCAGGCCGACATCCGCGCCGCCCGGGAACGCGGGCTGCAGCCGGCCGTGCACGCCATCGGCGACGCCGCGAACCGGGCCGTGCTCGACGCGCTCGACGGCTCCGCGGGCGCGCTTGCGCGGCTGCGCGTGGAGCACGTGCAGGTGCTCGATCCCGCGGACATCGCGCGCTTCGCGTCGGCGGACGTGGTCGCTTCGATGCAGCCGACCCACGCGACCTCCGACAGGCCTTGGGCCGGCGAGCGCCTCGGCCCGTCGCGCGTCGCCGGCGCGTACGCCTGGGGCGCGCTGCTGCACGCCGGGGCGCACCTGGCGTTCGGATCGGACTTCCCCGTCGAGCTGCCGGACCCGCGGCTCGGCCTGTACGCCGCCGTCACGCGGCAGGACCTCGACGGCGACCCGCCGGGCGGCTGGATGCCGGACCAGCGCCTGTCGCTGGAGCAGGCGCTGGCGGCCTTCACCTCGGGCGCCGCGTGGGCCGCACAGCAGGAGGGCGAACTCGGGCGGCTCGCACCGGGCTACTGGTGCGACCTCACCGTCTTCGAGCGCGACCCGTTTGCGGCGGCACCGGACGACATCCCCGAAATTCCTGTCGCCGCCGTCGTCATCGCAGGGCAGAATGTCGCCTCGCGCGTGCCCGACACGCGCTGAACGTTCCGGAGGCCGCGCGCGCATGGAAACCGCACCCTCGTTCCGGCTCTTGCCTTCGCTGGCGGCGGAGGACCCCGACTCCCCGCCGTGTCACAAGTGCGCCGCGCTGTGCTGCCGCTACTACGCCCTGGAACTCGACCCCCCCGAAGACGAAGAAGACTTCGACGCCATGAAGTGGTACCTCCTGCACGGCCAGAGCTGGATCTGGGTCCAGGACGGCGACTGGTACCTGCAGGTGGACGAGGTCTGCCGCTTCCTCGGCCCGAGCAACGAGTGCACGATCTACGACTCGCGGCCGCAGATCTGCCGCGGGTACGGCATGCCGGAGAACCGCGAACACCCCGAAGACCCGCTGTGCGACTACTTCGCGCAGGACGAGAAGCACGACCTCGAGTTCCACGAGCCCGCCGAACTCGACCGCTACATGCGGAAGTTCCTCGCGGACCAGGCCGAGAAACGCCTGCGGCGTTCCGAGGCCGCCAAGAAGGCCTGGGCCCGCCGCCGCGCCGCTGCCGCGCGCGAGTCGAAGTCGCGCCGCGCGGCGCGCGCCCGCTAGTCCACGGCCCGCGACTGGTGCAGGAAGGTCTCGAGCCGCAGCCGGTCGGCATCGGAGTAGTGCTCGAACTCGATCCCTAGCCCCGGGGCGTCGGACAGGTTGCCCCCGGCCGCGATGCGCCGCGTGACCCGGCCGAGCACGTGCACCGGCTCGGGCTGCCCGGGAAGCCGGAAACTCAGCGGGACGCGCGTGCCGCAGGGCAGCTCGTCGCGGGTTTCGACGAAGATGCCTGAGTTCGACACGTCGCGGCTGACGCCGAGCAGCTGCACCATCGGGCCGTCGAAGTAGACCGGGGTCTCGACCGTCACGCGCGGCCGGCGCACGTAACACCAGACGCGGTTGCGGCCGAGCCGCTGCGCCTCGCCGAGCGCTTCCTCGGCGCGGTGGCGCAACTCCTCCGGTGACTCGCCGTCCGCCGGGTAGCAGGCGGCCCCGATGCTGACCGTCGCGCAGATCTCGGTCCCGGCGGGCGAGGTGACGAGCGACGCCCGCTCGATCGCCTGCCGGATGCGTCCGCCGACCGCGCGCGCGTCGCCGCGCCCGGTCTGCTCGAGGAGCAGCGCCAGCGCCCCGCCCTCGAGCCGCACCAGGAGGTCGTCCTTGCGCACGCACGCCTGCACGACGGCGGCCGCGCGCGAGAGGATCTCGTTCGCGATCGCGCTGCCGGCGCGCTCGGCCAGCGCGGCGTAGTCGTCCAGTTCCAGCAGCAGCAGCGAGAGGGTGTGGCCGGCGCGCCGCGCCGCCTCGAACGCCGCCGCCAGCCGCGATTGCAGCAGCGCGTCGCCGGGCATCGACGCCAGCGGGTCGTTGGAGCTCGCGGCCGGCGCCGGCACGATGCTGCGCGCGAACACCTGCTGGATCTCGACGCTGGAGCGGCCCCCGCCGCCGAGCGGGCTGATCAGCGCCTCGACCTCGATGCGCGCGCCGTCGCGCGCGAGCAGCACCATGCGCGTGATTGCCGAGCGGCCGACGGGCGGGATGCGGCCCTCGTAGATCGGGCGTGCGACGTAGCGCCGGAAACCGTTCTCGTCCGGTTCGTCGTAGATCCCGAGGTCCTTGGAGCGACCGAGCACCTCGTACGCCGTCCAGCCGGTCAGCCGCTCCATGCCGCGATCGAACGCGAGCACGGTGCCGGTGGCGTCGACGACGAACCCGGCGTGCGCGGCGCGCTGGTCGGTGACCGGCGGCGGCGGCAGGCTGCTGAGCGGACGCCGCCCGTCCTGTTCCCGCGAGTCGCGATCCCGGTTCCGCATGCCCCCTCCACGTGGCCCGGCCGCGGCAACCCGCGCGCGGCCCTCGACGGACAATATGGGTGCCGCCGGTAATTCCGACAGGTGGTTCGGGGAGGCCGCGGGCCGGCGGCGGCACCGCGCGGCACCGGGTGGACGCGAGTAACCCCGGTCGGGCCGCGAAATTTTTCCTTACCGAGTTCGCCGGACCTGTTCGGCGCGCGCCGCAGCCCGGGCCGGCGTTACGAAACGGCGGCGCGAACCGCGGCGACCTCTTCGCGGCTCGCGCTGCGCCACAGCCCGGTCTCGCGGCGGCGCTGGATCGTGGCCGGCGGGTAGCGCACCGAGGTAACGAGCTTCCCCTCGAAATTGAACATGTGGACGCGGCCGCGCTCGCCCACCACCACGAGCGTCTGCCGCCGTTCGTCGAACAAGAGCTGCTCTTCGCGGGCGCGCGCGAGGTCGGCCACCGCCATGCGCGTGGGCCGCGAGCCCTCCCCGTGTCGCACCTGCGCGTGGTGGGTGCGGCGGTCGCGGGCGCGCTCGCCGTGCTCGAGGCGGCGCGCGATCCCGCCGAGCAAGCCGTCGAGGCGGCGTGCGAGCGCCTCGGCCGCCGGGCCGGCAGGCCGGCGCCCGCGCGCACTGGCCTCGACGTCGTGCAACACCGTCTGGGCCCAGCGCACGGCCGGAAGCCACGGCGTGTGCCCGAGGCGGTCGTGCAGCTGTTCCAGCGTCTCGCCCCCGGGCCCCACGCCGACGACGTTGACCGCGAAGCGGCGCGCGCCGCCCGGCGGGCGCGACGAGAGGACCTGCACGGTGACCGCCAGCATCTGGTCGCGGCCCGCGGGGTCGGGCGCGCGGTACCAGCCCGCCGAAACCTGCCCGTGGATCAGCGGCTCGCCCTCGCCCGCGCGGAACGCCGGCAGCAGGTCCGCGACGAGGTCCGGCTCGTCGAGCCGCAGCGCGGCCAGCCGGGGCGGCGTCTCGTACAGCCACTCGATGCGCTCGTCGTGGCGGTCGAGCAGGAGCTGGCCGTAGTCGGCGAAGCGCGGCACGCCGGACGGACCGTATCCGGCGAAGACGTGCCGCGGGTCCGCCGGCAGCGAGTGCTCGCAATCGGGACGCCGGCAGCGCAGGCAGTAGACGCGGCCGGGCCGGAACGCGGCGGCATGGGCCGCGAGCCCGGCCAGCGAGCGCTGGATCGTGGCCAGCGCCTGCTCGGCCAGCCGCTCGAGGTCCTCGTCGCTGGCGCCCACGGGCAGGCCGATCCGCAGGTCCACCCGGCTGCCGCGGCGCGGGACGAGGTGGCCCCATGGGTGGTCCGCGATCCGGCCGTCGACCAGGTCCGCCAGCAGGCGCAGCGCCTCGATCACCTTGTCGCGGTCGGTCATCGGCGGGCCTCCGGGCACTCCAAGGTAACCCGCGTGGAACCTCGCCGCCGGTCGCGCGGCGCGCGGCGGTCAGACGCGGTGGCTGCGGACGAAGACGCCCTTCTCGGTGTACACGGCCGCCCCGGCGAGCAGGAACCCGACGATCTGCGCCAGCATCGTCAGCACGTCGATCACGTATGCCGGGTTCATGCCGGCGATGTTGGCCACCTGGAACCCGCCGACCCCGATGTACACGAGGCTGAGGAACCTGCCGATGGCGATCGCGAGGAAGAACCAGCCGGCCACGCGGGGCAGCAGCCGCGCGCCGCGCGTCAGGAGCCACCACAGCCCGACGAACAGCACGATCGCCGGCCCGAAGCTGCCCCACCCGCCGAGCGCGTACAGCGCGTCCGAGGCGTCGAAGATCTGCAACAGCCAGTCGGGGGGATTGGTCGGGATGTCCGTGAGCAGCGTGATCTTGTGCCGGACGATCATCACCGCCGACCAGAGCCAGTACGAGACGAGGAAGTAGGCCAAGGCGGACAGCCGCACCACTTCGGGGGTCAGCCGCAGGCTCTGGCCGTAGGTCTCGACCAGGCCGACCGTCCCCCAGAACCCCGCCGCCCCCACGACCAGGTACGCGAGGAACATCGGCATCACGTGGCTGAGCGACGCCTCGCGGACGAACTGGGAATGGACCGTTTCCCCGGGGGTCGTGAAGTTGAGCACCAGGTCGAGCAGCACCATCCCGACCAAGAGCGAGGCGAAGACGATCAGGAGCACCCCGGAGACCTGCCGTTCCACGTCGGACCAGCGCGACATCGGCACCCCCTCCCGGTCGGCCCCGGGTCGTGCCGGGGAAATCGGTCCCCAGTATCATGCACCACCCCCTCCACACAGGAGCGCGTCCCATGGACCAGCAGCTCGCGATTTCGGGTGGCAGCCCCGTCCGCACACGCCCGTGGCCGAAGTGGCCGGCCTGGGACGAGAACGAGGAACGGCGCCTGCTCGGCGCCCTCGGTTCGGGCACGTGGGGCATCGGCGGCAAGCTGGTCCCCGAGTTCGAGGAGAAGTACGCCGCGCTGCACGAGGCGAAGCACGGGATCGCGTGCTGCAACGGCACCCTGGCGCTCGAGATCGCGATGGTCGCCGCCGGCGTGCGGCCGGGCGACGAGGTGATCACCTCGCCGTACACGTTCATGGCGTCGGCGCTCGCCGCGCTGGACATCGGCGCCGTGCCGGTCCTGGTGGACGTGCAGCCCGGCACGCACAACATCGATCCCGCGCTGATCGAGGACGCGATCACGCCGCGCACGGCCGCGATCATGCCGGTGCACATCGGCGGGCGGCCGTGCGACATGGACGACATCCTCGAGATCGCCGCGCGCCGCGACCTCGCGGTGGTCGAGGACGCCTGCCAGGCCTGGACCGCGTCGTGGAACGGCAAGCCGGTCGGCGCGCTGGGGGACGCCGGCGCGTTCAGCTTCCAGTCCAGCAAGAACATCTCCGCCGGCGAGGGCGGGATCATCCTGGCCAACGACGAGGGGATGTTCCAGCGCGCGTGGTCGTACCACAACTGCGGCCGGACCCTCGGCGGCGCGTGGTACCAGCACGACTACCCCGGGCTGAACTACCGCCTGACCGAGTTCCAGGCCGCGGTGCTGCTGGCGCAGCTCGAGCGGCTGCCGGAAGCGCAGGCGCGGCGCCGCGCGGCGATGGCGGTTTTGCACCGCGAACTGGCCAAGATCCCGGGGCTGCTGCTGCCCGACGACGACCCGCGCGTGACGGCGCACGCCTGCCACATCTACATGGTGCGGCTCGACCCGCGCGAGGTCCCGGCGGACAAGATGAGCGTGGTCAAGGCCCTGCAGGCCGAGGGCATCCCGGCGCACCCCGGCTACACGACACCGGTCAACCGCCAGGCGTTCTTCGAGTGGTACGCCGAGCGGCCGACCGGGGGCGGGCCGCGCTGGGGCGAGGTCTGGCACCGGCGCTACGCCGACCAGAAGCTCCCGGTCTGCGAGGAGCTGTGCCGCACGACGATCTGGGTCAAGCAGGAGATCCTGCTGGCCGGCCCGGAGGAGATGGGCGACGTCGTCGAGGCGTTCGCGAGGGTGCTCGACGCGGCGCGCTCCGGACGTCTCCCCTGATGTGAGCGAGATCCTCGACGGGCTCGTCCCCGCGCAGCCCTCGACGCCGATCGAGAGCGCGGTCGTCGTCGCGATCCGGCCGGCCGGGCACGGGTGGGACGTGCTGCTCGGCCTGCGCTCGCGGCGCGCGCGGTTCTTCCCCGCGCACTGGGCCTGCCCCGGGGGTCGGCTGGAGGACGCCGATCGCCCCGCCGAGCCCGGCGCCTACGCGCGCTGCGCGGCGCGCGAACTGGCCGAGGAAACCGGCGTCGAGGTGCGCCCGGAGGACCTCAAGGACATCGGCGTGCGCGTCACCCCGCCGAGCCACTGCCTGCGCTACCGCAGCCCGTTCTTCCTGGCGCTCTTGCCCCCCGACGCGACCGTGCCCGAGCACTCCCCGTCGCCCGACGAGAACGAGGAGCTGCGGTTTTTCCCGGCCGCGGACGTCCTCGCGGCGTGGGAGCGCGGCGAGATCGGCGTCCCGCCGCCGCTGCCGCCGATCCTGCGCGTCCTGGCCGCGCTGCCGCGCGCCGGCCGCGACGAGCTGCTGCGCGCGCTGCGCGCGGATGCCGAGCGCGACCTGCGCGCGCCGCGGATCGAGTTCACGAGCGGCATCTGGTTCCACGCGGTGCGCTCCGCGACCCTGCCGCCCGCCTCGCACACGAACGTCTGGATGCCGGGCGGCGAGCGCTTCGCGATCGTCGACCCGGGGTGCGAGGAGCCCGCCGAGATCGCGCAGCTGCTCGCGATCTGCGAGCGCCGCCTGCACGACGGTTCGCGCCCGCACTCGGTCGTGCTCACGCACCACCACCGCGATCACGCCGGCGGGGCCGCGGCGATCGCGCGCGAGCTGGGCCTGCCGGTGCTCGCGCACCCGGCGACGCTGACGCTCTACGACCCCGGGCCGGGGATCGCCGCCGAACCGGCGCTCGTCGAGGACGCGCGGCTGGACCTCGGCGGGATGGTCCTGCGCGTCCACCACCTCCCGGGGCACGCTCCCGGCCACGTCGTGCTCGCGGTCGAGGGCCGCGGCTGCGCGATCATCGGCGACCTCCTCAGCGGCGTTTCGACCGTGCTGATCGATCCCGCGACGGGCGACATGGGCGCGTACATGGAGTCGCTGCGGCGCGCGCGCACGCTCGGGCTGGGGCTGCTGCTGCCGGCGCACGGGCCGCCGCTCGCGGCCTCGGCCCTCGACAAGGCGCTCGCGCACCGCGAGGACCGCGAGCGGCAGGTGCGCGAGGCGCTGCGCGACGAACCTCGTCCGCTGGCCGACATCGCGCGCGAGGCCTACGCCGACACGCCCGGTGTGCCGTCCCGGCTCGCGGAGCTGCAGGCGCTCGCGCACCTTCTGCACCTGCAGCAGCAAGGCGCCGCGACCTGCAGCCCCGCCGCCACCTGGCGCAAATTTTCGTAGGAGCCGCCGCAGGCGGCCCGCAATGCGCATTGATCGGGGCACCAATTCTGTCGCTTGTACCGTACGCGCGTCGCAGGTCGCAGCGAAAACGCGCCAGCCGTCAGGCGCGAGGCGGCGTGAGGAGCTGCGCCGGGTTCGCCTCGAAAAACTCGTCCAACGGCATGCCGCCCGGCCCGACCACCAGCGCGCGTGCCTTCGGATGTTGCTCGCGGAACGCGGCGATTCCACGCCCCTTGCCCGGAAGCCCGCTCTTCACTTCGATCGCCCACAGCGTGTTGCCGGCGCGGACGACGAAATCGACCTCGAGGTCGCGTTCCCGCCAGTACGTCACCTCGAACGGAAGCCCTTGCAGGTGATTCAACAAGTGCGCGCCGACGGCGTTCTCGACCAGGTGCCCCCAGAAGACCGGGTCCTCGCGACCGTCTCGGAACGATCGGAGGGAGAGCGCCGTCACGAGCGCGTTGTTCCACACCACCAGCTTGGGGCTGGAGCCGCGGCTGCGGGCGTGGCCCGCGGAGAAGCGCTCCAGGCCGCTCACCATGTACGCCGTTTCCAGCAGTCGCAGGTAGTGCGCGAGCGTCGTCGTGTTCCCCGCATCGTGCAGCTGCCCGAGCATCTTCGTGTACGACCTGAGCTGCGCCGGAAAACGAGTGGACAGCGCAAACAAGTTCCGCAGGAGCGCCGGCTTGGCGACCGTTTGCATGCCGAGGACATCGCGCGCGATCACCGCCTCGACGAGCGAGTCCGCGATGTAGGCGCGCCAGGCGTCCTCGTCGCCAACGAGCGGCGCCGCACCGGGGTAGCCGCCGAACCACAGCCACGTGTCGAGATCCCAGTCGAAAGCGCTCCGGCACTCGGGCCATGACCAGTGGCTGCAGCGGTGCAGGAAGTACCTCCCGGCCAGGCTGTCGGCGGCGCCCCGCGCGAGCAGCAGCGCGGACGAGCCGAGCAGCAGCACCTCGAGAGCGCGGCCGCGCGCGCGGTCCTCGTCCCAGAGCGCCTTCACGACCTCGCTCCAGCCGCGGACTTTCTGGACCTCGTCGAGGACGAGGAGCACGGTTTGCGCGGTGGCCCGGCGGCGCGCGATGTCCCACTGCACCTCGATCCACTCGGGCCCGGGTGGCAACGGGAGATCGGCCGCGGCGTAATGGCCCGCGCCCACCCAGTGCGCCATGACCTGCCGAGCCGCCGTCGTCTTTCCGACCTGCCGCGGTCCCGTCACGAGCTGGATCAGCTCGGGGGGCTGCTCGATCCGCTTGAGGATGGCCCCGACCACCGCACGTTCCATCACGCCCATGGCCATTATTTACAGCAAGTTACGCTGGATGGCAACAGGATACTCAGTACGTGAGTACTTTTGCTCAACGAGTGCGAGCTGTGAGTGCGGCTACTCGCGAACGCAGAAGCAGCGAAAAGAATAACGAGTTTGTTCTCCGCAGGTGCCGTGGGGGTGAGCCGCGGCGTCCCGCAACGGGCCGCTTTCCGCCGTCCCCAGGCGCGTGGGGGTGAACCGTACACGCCGATGTCCCCACGTCCCAGCGTCCCGGCCACGTGGAGGTGAACCGCGAGCAAGCAGCCCGACGTCCCGCAGCGCGCGGTCCCACAAGCGTGGGAGTGAACCGCGCGGCGACCTAGCGGTAGCGGGCGAGGTTGTTGTTGGCCGGGTCCACCAGGACCTTGGTCGGGGCCGCGGGCAGGTCGAAGCTGAACTCCTGTTGCGGCTTTTCCTGGAACAGGAGCCGCACCTCCTTCTTGCCGCCCGGGAATTCGAGGATGAACGGGATGTGGATCTTCTTGAAGTACGGGCCGCGCTGCTCCACCTTGCCGACCAGCCTGAACCCGCCGCCGGTCTGGACCGAGTGCTGGACTGCGATCTCCGGCGTCCCGGGCTGCCGGATCCACTCGTCGAAGAACCAACGCATGTCCTGGCCGACGACCTTGGACGTGGCCTCGACGAAGTCGTCGGTCGTGGCGGAGCTGCCCGTGTTGCTTTCGAGGAACAACCGGCAGATCGCGAGGAAGCGGTCGTGGCCGACCAGCGTGCGCAGCATGTGCAGCACGAGCGGACCGCGGTTGTACAGCAGGAGGTAACGGTAATCGACGTCGCCGCCGATGAAGTTGGCGGCCTCGATCGTGCCCTTGTCCTCCGCCATGCGGGCGTTCGCGACCCACTCCGAGTGGATCTGCGGGAAGCCCTTGACCTTCACGCCGTCGGCGGCCTTGCTGAAGCTCATCACCACGCCGGCGAGGTACTCGGCGAACGACTCGGAGAGCCAGTCGTCCGAACCGGCCGGCCAGACCATGTTGCCGAACCACTGGTGCGCGATCTCGTGCCCGATGAGCACGTTGGTGCCGTGGGTCAGGTACTCGCGGACCTCCGGGTTGTCGGGCTGGAAGGTGCGCGAGGTGAGCAGGACCACGCCGGACGGGCTCACCCCGTAGAACGAGAACGTCGGGATCTCGACGACTTCCAGCTCCTTGTGCGGGTACGGGCCGA
Source organism: Acidobacteriota bacterium (assembly GCA_017994815.1). Classification (GTDB taxonomy): domain Bacteria; phylum Acidobacteriota; class Polarisedimenticolia; order J045; family J045; genus JAGOJY01. The sequence continues at coordinate 67,585 of JAGOJY010000003.1, read as the reverse complement.
GCATCTTCTCGTAGACGCCCAGCCAGTCGCGCGCCAGGGCGCTGATCTGCTCGCGGTCCTGCTCGCGGCCGAAGCTGTAGGCGTGCGTGCGGATCGTCACCGCGCCGGACTGCAACGTGTGCGTCTGGTACTTCCCCGCGAACAGCGCCACGTGCGCGACGCGCGAGTCCGCGCGCGCCTTGAGCACGAAGTAATCGCCGTCCTCGCTCAGCGACAAGGTGTCGCCGGAGCTGACCGGCCGGAACGGCTTTTTCGTGCGCATCGAGAGTTCGAACGTGAAGCGGTTCAGGCCCGCGCGGGGGAACCAGTTCACGCTCGACAGCTCCACGTAGTTGTCGTAGCGGTAGCCTCCCGGGCCGGTCAGGATGTCGCCCTCGGTCTCGACGTGGATCCGCGCCGAGCCGGCGGCCTGCTTTCCGCCGAGGTCCACCATCAGCTCGTGATAGCGGTGCGAGAACGACAGCTCCCGCCCTTCGGCGCCGGTGATCCGGACGACGTGCAGCGCGAGCTTGTCCGAATCCCAGCGCGCCGACTTGGGATCACGCGAGTTGATCAGCGCGAGCTTGAGCACGCGCAGGCCGGGCTGGCTGAACTTGAACGTCAGGTCGCTGGTGATTCTCACGACCTTGTTGTCCTGCGTCGCGACGTCGAGCTTCACCTCGTCCAAGGACCAGCTGGTCAGCCTGACGCGCGAGCCACCGATTCCCTGGCTGCTGAGCTGCTTGCGCCAGCGGTACTCGATCCCGGGGCGCTGCTCGAACATGAAGAAGTTCTCGAGGTTCTGCCGCACCTGGTCGAACTCGTAGCCGACGCGCTCGACCTTGCCCTCGAACTCGGCGTACAGGTACTGCTGCGCCGGATCGTTGTGGCGGGACTCCGCGACGACGTGGTCGAAGCCGAGATCGCTCAGGTCCAGAAGGTGCCGGGTCTTGTCGAACGCGCGCAGGACCGGCTCCGGCGCCGGCTGGCGCGGCGCGGTGTCGATGCTGCCCCAGACGTCGTCGCCGATCGGCTGCCCGTACAGCAGGACCAAGCGCTCGAAATCGTCCCGCACCATGTCCTTCACGAGCACGAGGTTCCGCGAGTAGGTGCGGATGTTCGACTCCAGAGTCACGAGGTCCTGCGGGTCCTTGGTCACGTAGCGGTACGCGCCCTGGCCCTCGAAGGCGACCCCGACCGGCTCGCCGAAGGCGGTCCGCAGCGGGTACGCGGTGCCGTTGGTGAACTCGATCGTGAGGTGCGCGAGCGTGAGCGTCTTGCCCGCGACCGGCACCCCCGGCCCGCACGGGACGATGTCGCGATACGAGCCGAGCGCACCCGCGGTGTCCGCGGCCCGCGCTCCACCGACCGACAGGATGGACAGGACCAACGCGACGACGCACACGACGTCCCACGAAGCACCGGCTCGTTTCATCGAGGCACCCCCGACTGGAGAGGCCCGATCGTAGCGAGTCGGCCGCGCCGGAGTCAATGCGAAGCAGCACGATTCAGGAGGCAGGCCGCCGCTGGTTGTTGCGCGTCGCGGCCCGGTCGGCGGCCGCGGTGATTACCTGGAGCAGTTTCCTGTTATCGCGCGCTTGCCAACCGGTCCACCGCTCGCCGGTCCCCGCCACGGGCGCGCGCGGCAGCAGGCGCGCCGAGACGCTGACGATGTCCGCGAACAGCGCCGGCGCGAGCCCCTCCAGCGCGACCGCCAGCCGGGCCTGCGGCGTGAGGATCAACACCTGGTCGCCGTGGCGGCACGCCTCGACGATCTTCCGCGCGGCGCGGGCCGACGAGATCGACACCAGCGGCGTGCCGGCGAGGGCGGCGAACCACCCGTACTCGCGCCGCGCGCGGCCGCGGAACCGCGCCTGCACGTGCGAACCGGTCCGCATCAGGCCGGGGAACACCGACGTCACGCGGATGTTGGAGCCGGCCAGTTCCGCGCGCAGCGCGTCCGAGAGGCCCGCGAGCGCGAACTTGCTCATCGTGTAGGGGGCCATGTGCGGGACCGCGACGCGACCGCCGATCGAGACGATGTTGACGATCCGCCCGCTCCCCTGGCGGCGCATCGGGCCGACGACTTCGCGCACCAGCGCCAGCGGCGCCCAGGCGTGGAGTTCCATGTGCGCGCGGAAGTCGTCCTCGCCCATCTGCTGCAGCGGGCCGACGTCCATCACGCCGGCGTTGTTGACCAAGACGTCGACGCGCCCGAAGCGCCGGCGCACCTCCCGCATGGCGTCGCGCACGGCGACCGGGTCGCGCAGGTCGCAGGCGAGCGCCAGCACCGGCGCCCCGCGCCACTCGAGGTCGGCGCGCGCCGCGGCGAGCGTCGCCTCGTCGCGCGCGAGGAGCACGAGGCTGGCGCCCTCGTCGGCGAAGCGCCGCGCCAGCTCGAGGCCGAGCCCGCGCGAGCCGCCCGTGATCACGACGCAGCGCCCCGCGAACTCCATGCGCCGGCGCGCGCGCGCCGCGGCGCGCAGGGCGAACACCGCGCCGATGCCCAAAGCGGTCCATGCCGCGAGCTTCGTCGACCGTTTCATTGCGTGGTCCTGGTGGAGGTGCGGGGCGGGCGCGCCCGACGAGTTGGCTCGATTGTCCCCTGCCGCGGCGCGCGCGCAAGGCGAGGGCCGGCGCGCTGCCGTTGACATTGACGGCGGATCGGTCAGAGTGCCGCCCGTCATGCTGCAGGCGAGCCTGGGCTGGGCGGGATCGGTGTCGTGGGCGGCGACGGCCGCGCTCGCGGTGGTCGGGGCCCTCGCCGGCTTCGTCGACTCGATCGCCGGCGGCGGCGGGCTGTTGACGCTGCCGGCGCTGCTCGTCGCCGGGCTGCCCCCGCACCTCGCGCTCGGCACGAACAAGGGCCAGAGCGTGTTCGGCTCCGGCAGCGCGCTGGTGCGCTTCGCCCGCTCGCCGCTCCTCGATCGGCGCCGGGCGCGGCAGGGATTCCCGTTCGCGCTGCTCGGCGCGGCGGCGGGGGTGGCGCTGGTCTCGGTCGTCCCGCAGCGCCTGCTGACGCCGCTGGTGATGGTCCTGCTGCTCGCCGTCGCCGTGGTCGTCGCGCTGCGGCGCACGTCGGCACCCAGCGGCCCGCGCCGCTCGCGGCCGGCGTGGCTGGCCGCCGGCATCGCCGCCGCCCTCGCGGCATACGACGGCTTTTTCGGGCCGGGCACCGGGACGTTCCTGATCATGGCGTACGTCGCGCTCTGGAACGACCCGCTGGACGAGGCCAGCGCGAACGCCAAGGTGGTGAACTTCGCGAGCAACCTCGGCTCGCTCGCGGTGTTCGCGGCACAGGGGCTGGTCGTGTGGGCGGTGGCGCTCCCGATGGGGCTCGGGCAGGCGCTCGGCGCCTGGACCGGCGCGCACCTGACCGTGCGCCGCGGCCGCGGCCTCGTGCGCGGGTTCGTGATCCTGGTCAGCCTCGCGCTCGTCCTGCGGCTGGCCTGGCAGCTGCTGACCGGGCGCTGACCGGGAGCGGCGGCTATGATCGGCCGGTGAGTCCTTTCGCGGCGGGATGCGCGCTGGCGCTGGCAGTGGTCACGTCGCTCGGCGTGGCTCCCGCGCTCGCCGCGCCGGCGCCCGGCGACGATTACCGCGCGGAGCTGACCGTCGCCCGCATCGTCATCGATGCTCGCGTGCTCGACGACCGGAACGATGCCGTGCCCGGTCTCGGCCCCGGCGATTTCTCGGTCGCGGTCGACGGCCGTCCCGCCGATCTGCTGCAGGTCGAGTGGAGCGGCTCGCCGGCGGTGCCGGGCGGTCCCGGCGCGCGCGGCCCCGCGCTGCCGCCCCCGGCCGGCGCGGCACCCGGCCGGCTGATCGTGCTGCTGTTCCAGCGCGCGCTGCACGGGCTGCGCACCCCGGGGCTGCTGCGGATGGCCGCCCGCGCGCGGGAGTACGTCGGGAGCCTCGAGCCGACCGATTACGTCGCGGTGCTGACGTTCGACACGCACCTTGACCTGCACCTCGACTTCACGCGCGACCACGCGGGGGCGCGCGATCTCCTCGACGAACGCGTCGTGGCCAGCGTCCGGCCCGCCCCGCTCGCGGCCGGTCCCGAGCCGTCGCTCGTCCCGGGGTTGGACCGCGCCGCGGCGCTCGCCGCGGCCACGCCGGAGGCGGGGCTGCTCGTGTTGGCGCACGCGCTGGAACGCCTGCCGGGGCCCAAGGCGGTCGTGTTCTTCGCCTGGGGCGCGGGACACCTGACCTCGATGGGCGTGTTCCCGAACGACGAGCACGAACAGGCCATCGAGGCGCTGGTGAACGCGCGGGCGGCCGTGTTCGCCCTCGACACCACCAACGCCGACTACCACTCGCTCGAGGGGCCGCTGATCGCGATCGCGCACGACACCGGCGGGTCGTACGAGAAGACGCACGAGTTCGTGGACCAGGCGATGGAACGGCTCGCCGCGGCGCTGGCCGGGCAGTACGTGCTCGTCGTGCGCAAGCCGGAGCTGCGGCCGGGGCTGCACCGCCTGCGCGTGGCGCTCGCGCGCGGCGTGCGCGGCCGCGTGCTCGCCCGCACGTTCTACGTCGACTGACCGATGGCCGATCGACCCGCGAGCGGCGTCCTCGAGCGGTTCGAGACCGCGCACAACCGCGTGCGCGTGGTGCGCATCGGCCGTCGCGTCGAGATGCAGGTCCGGGCGGCGACGTTCGCGACGTGGCACCCCTCGCGGCTCCTGACCGGCTACGCCTGGGACGCCTTGAGCGCGGGGTGCCTGCTGCGGGGCGGCGGGCCGCCGCGCTCGGTGCTGATGCTGGGCTACGGCGGTGGGACGATCGCGCGCCAGCTGCGGGCGTTCGTGCCGGTGATCCGGATCGTCGGCGTGGAGATCGACGCGCAGGTCGTCGCCGCGGCGCGGCGCCACATGGGCGCCGACGAGACCGGGGCCGAGATCGTCGTCGGCGACGCCTACGCGTACCTCGACCGCTCGCGTGAACGCTTCGACGCGATCGTCGACGACCTGTACCTGACCGGCGCGAGCGACGTCGAGCGCCCGCGCATCCCGGCCGGCGGCACGCTCGAACTCCTGCGGGGCAGGCTCGCGCCCGGGGGCGTGCTCGTCGCCAACCTGATCACCGACGAGGGCGGGCACCGCGCCGACCGCCGGGCGGCGCGGGCGGCGTTCGCCGGGGCGTTCCGCGAGGTCCGCACCGTCACCCCGCCGCACGGGCTCAACGAGATCCTCGTCGGCGGCGCGCGCGTGTCCGGGCGCACCGCGCTGCGGCCCTTCACCGCCGCGCTGGAGGAAGCGAGCGACCGCCGGCTGTTCGCGGCGCTGCGCGTTCGCGCGCTCGACAGGCGCTGAGCCGTCACACGAGCGCCAGGATCGCCTTCATGAACTCCGGGAGGTCGTCGGGGCCGCGGCTCGAGACGAAGTTGCGATCGACGACGACCGGGGCGTCCTCCCACACGGCGCCGGCGTTGACGAGGTCGTCCTTGATCCCGGGCGAGCCGGTCACGCGCACGCCGCGGTAGACGCCGGCCGAGATCGGGATCCAGCCGCCGTGGCAGATCGCGGCGACGAGCTTGCGCGCGCCGGCGAGCCCGCGCACCAGCCCCAGCACCGCCGGATCGCGGCGCAGCTTGTCCGGCATGAAGCCGCCCGGGACGACCACGCCGTCGAACCGTTCCGCCGAGAGATCGGCGACCGCGGCCTCGGCCACGCAGGGGTAGCCGTGCTTGCCGGCGTACGTCCGGCCCGCCTGTTGCCCGGCCACGACGACCGACAGCCCGGCCTCGACGAGCCGCAGCTTGGGGTACCAGAGTTCCAGGTCCTCGTAGGCGTCGCCCACGAACGTCAGGATCGTCTTTCCGCTCATGCGCCGATTCTCCGGCACGCGACGAGGGTCGGCCAACGCGGCCGGAAACGCCGTCGGTCGTGGGATAATCCGCGCAATTCAGCCAGGAGGGGCCAAGCTCGTGGACGCGGCAGCTGTGGCGATCGCGCGCGGCGCGCGCGCCGTCGAACGGCTCGTGCTGGACGACCTCGCCGGCCTGCTCCGCCCGGCGGCCCCGGAATCGCTCGGCGGGCCGTTGCTCGTCGTGGTCTCCACTGGCACGTTGCGGCAGCGCGTCGCCGCGCGGGTGGCGCGGCGCTTCGGCCCGGCCGTCCTCGGCGTGAAGGTGCTGACGCTGTTCACGCTCGCGCGCGAGCTGCTGGCCCGCGCGGGCGAACCGGTCGCCGAGCCGAACGACCTGTGGGACTTGATCGCGCGGCGCGAGGCCCGCAAGCAGGACGCGCTCGCGCCGCTCGGGGAGTTCCGCGACGGGCACGGCCTCGCCGCGGCCACGATGCGCGACCTGCTGTCGGCGGGGTTCGAGCCGCGCGCGCTCGAGCGCTGCGAGCGCGCGCTGGTCGCGGCGATGCCCGGCCCGGCCGGCGAGCGCGGGCTCGCGGTCCTGCGCGCCGCGGCCGCGGCGAGCGCGGCGATGTCGGCGGCCCGGGCGCGGCGCCCCGGCGACCTGCTCTCGGCCGCGGCGGCGCGGCTGCGCGAGAGCGGCCCCGCGCTCCTGGGCGCGCGCGCGGTGCTGATCCACGGCTTCGCCGACGCGACCGGGCGGCAGTGCGAGTTGCTCGCCGCGATCGCCGCGCACCCGGCGGCGAAGGTCTACTTCGACGAGCCGCCGGACCCGGCCGAGCCCGCGCGCCGCGACGCCGGCGCGGTGTTCCTGCACCGCTTCCGCGAGCGGCTCGGCCTGCCGGACCCCGGCACGCGGGCCGCCGGCGGACCGCCGGCGACGATCCACGCCTTCGACGCGGTCGGGCGCGAGGCCGAGGCCCGCGAGCTGGCGCACCGGGTGCGCGCGCTGCTCGACGCCGGCGTCGAGCCGGAGGAGATCGGCGTCGTGGCGCGCCCGGTGGACGCGTACGCCGTGACCGTGCGCCGCGAGTTCGAGCGGCGCGGGATCCCGTTCAGCGGCGGGCCCGCCCCGGCCGGCCTGTTCCCGGTGCAGCGCCGCCTCGCCGCGGCGCTGGAGCTTCTCGAAGCGCGCGAGCGCGCGAGCGTGGACGCCTGGCTCGAGGCGGGCGGGCCGGACCTCGAGCGCGACCTCTCGGGCGAGCGCCGGGCCAGCATCGCGGACGTGCGCGCCGCGTTGCGCTCGGCGGGCGCGGGCCGGCTGTTCGAGGCGGCCGCGCTGGACGCCGACGCGCTGCTCGGGGAGCGCGACGGCTACCCGCTGCCGGTCCGCCGCGGCGTCCGGCGCCCGGGAGAAGACGACGCGGCGGGCGAGGCGGTGCTCGCGCGGCGGTACCTGCCCGGATCGCACCTGCGGGGGGCGCTGCGCGCCGCGCGCGAGCTGGCGCGCCACCTCGCGGGCTGGCCCGAACGCGCCTCGGCCGGGCAGCACGTGCGCCGGGGCCACGAGCTGTTCGCGCGCCTGCTCGGCTGGGGCGACGAGCGGACCGGCGCCGCGTGGCGCGAGGCGCTCGACGCGGTCGCGGCCGCGGTCCCGGCGAGCTGGGCCCTCGGGCGCGACGAGTTCCTGCTCGTCTTCGGCCGGCGTGCACGCGCGGCCGGCGCGGCGCCGCTCGGCGGCGACGGCGCCGGCGTGCAGGTGCTGGAGCTGCCGCGCGCGCGCGGCGCGAGCTGGGAGCACCTGTTCCTGCTCGGCGCGAACCGCGACGTCTTCCCGCGGCTGGCCCAGGACGACCCGCTGCTGCCCGACACCGTGCGCGCCGCGCTGCGCGGGGTGCTCCCGCACCTCCCGCTCAAGGCCCACGGCGAGGACGAGGAGCGCTACCTGTTCGCGCAGCTTCTCGCGAGCGCGCGCGAGGTGACCGTCTCGTGGCGCCGCGCGGACGACGAGGGGAAGGCCCTCGACCGCTCGCCGCTGCTCGAGCGCCTCGCGCTGGCGGCCCGCATCGGCCAGCCGGTTTCGGTGCCGCGCCTGCGCGCCGAGCAGCTCGCGGCGACGCGCGACGCTCCCGGCCGGCGCCTCGACGCGCGCGAGGCGCTGCAGCTCGCGGGGCTGCTCGGCTCGCGCGCGCTGTTCGCGCGGCTGCTGCCGGGCGCGCTGGATGAAGCCTGCGAGCGCTGGGGCCGGCCCGCGACGCTGGAGCTGGCGCGGGCCCGCGTCGAGGTCCTCGACGAGTACGCCCCGGACTGGCGCACGCGCGACGGGTACCTGCGCGGGCGCCGCCCCGGCCCGTACCTCGGTTTCATCCTCCCGCGCGGCGACGCGGACGACCCGCGCCCCGAGGAGCCCTCGGTCACCACGCTCGAGGCCCTCGCCGGCTGCCCGTGGCGGGCGCTGCTCGCGCGCGTGCTGCGGCTGGAGACGGTCGCCGACCCGCTGGGCGAGCTGCCGGCGCTCGATCCGTTGCTCGTCGGCAGGGCGGTCCACGGCGCGCTCGAGCGCCTGCTGCGCGAGCGCGGCCGGCGGGCGCGCCCGCGACAGGCCGACGTGGATCGCGCCGCGCGCGCGGGCGCGGTGGAGGCGGCCCGCGACGCGGGCGTGCACCTTCCGGGGCTGCACCACGCGCTCGTCGCGCGCGTCGTCGGTGCGGTGAACGCCGCGCTGGATGTCGACTGGCCCGACGCGGGATCGATCGTCGAGGTGCTGGAGGTCGAGGCGCGCCGCCGCTACGAGGTGCCGGACGGTGCGGGCGCTCCGCGGGGCGTCCGCTTCCGGGCCGATCGCGTCGACCGCACGGACGGCGGACCGCGCCTGACCGACTACAAGACCGGGCGCGCGCTCAGCGAAGCGCGAACACCCGACACGCGCGTGGCGCACCTGCGCGCCGCCATCGAAGCGGGCCAGCAGCTGCAGGCCGCGGTCTACGCCGGCTCGGCGCCCGGCGCGATTGGCCGCTACCTCTATCTCTCGGAGCGGGTCGAGGACGACCAGCGCCAGCTCGAGATTCGCGGGACCGATCCCGCGGTGCTCGTCAGCCTGCCGCGCGTGCTCGCGGCGCTGCTCGCGGCGTGGGACGCGGGCGCGTTCTTCCCGCGGCTGGTGAACCACAAGGACGGGGAGCCGTACCTGTGCCAGCGCTGCGAGCTGTCGCCGGCCTGCGTGCGCGGCGACACGAACCAGCGCGCGCGCGTGACGCGGGCGGTGCGCGCGGCCAGCGAGGCCCGCGAACGCGGCGAGAGTCTGGCGCCGCAGGTCGACGCGCTGTTGGGCCTGTGGCCCTTGGGCCGGGACCCGCGATGACGCGCGAGGCCGCCGCGATCCGGCACGAGGACGAGCGGGCGCGCGCGCTCGCGCGCCGCGCGTTCGACCGCCCGCTCCTGCTGGAGGCCGGCGCGGGCACCGGCAAGACCGCGACGCTCGTGGCCCGGCTCGTCTCTTGGTGCCTCGGGCCGGGCTGGGAGCGCTCCGAGGCGGCGCTGCCGGGCGTCGCCTCCACGGCGGACGCGATCGCCGCGCGCGTGCTGTCGCGGATCGTCGCCATCACGTTCACCGAGCGCGCGGCGGTCGAGATGTCGACGAAGCTGGCCGAGGCGCTGGCGGCGCTGCACGGCGGGCGCGAGGTGACCGGCCTGCCGGCCGGCGAGCTGCCGGTGGTCCCGATCGAGCGCGCGGCGCGCGCCGCCGCGCTCCTGGCCCAGCTGCACCGGCTGCAGATCGGCACGATCCACGCCTACTGCCGGCGGCTGCTCGCGGCGTGGCCGCTGGAGGCCGGGCTCCGCCCCGGCTTCGAGGTCGACGCCGACGGCTCGCGGCTGCGCGCCTGCATCGATGACGTGCTGGCCGAGACGATCCCCGTGGCCTACGGCGAGCCCGGCGACGATGCGTTCGTCGCGCTCGCGACCGCCGGGCTCGGACCGCCCGAGCTGGCCGACGCGCTCGAGGCGCTCGCCCTCGCCGCGGTGCCGCCCGCGGCGCTGGACACCGACCCGTGCTCGCCGGAGGTGGTCGCCGCGACGCACGAACGGCTGCGGCGGCTCGTGCGCGAGGTGCTGGAGCTGATCGGCGAGTGCCTGCGCGGCAACGTCCGCAACGCGAGCGCGCTGCGCGTGGACCTGTCGGCGCTCGCCCGCACCCTCGACGCACCGCTCGACGCCCCGGCGCTGGCCGCCTGCGGCTCGGCGCTGTCGTCCGGCGCGGCGACCAAGCTCCGCGACTGGGCCGACGGGAAGTTCTCCAACACCGAGAAGCAATGCCTCGGCGCACACGTCGCGGCGCTCCCTCAGCCGTGCCTGCAGCTCGCGCGCCTGTTGAAGCACCTCGCGCAGGTCGACCCGGAGCTGCTCTGGCACGCCCGCGCCGCGCTGCGTGGGCTCCTCGGAGAGGTCGAGCGCCGGATGCGCGCCGAGGGCGCGATCGGCTTCCAGGGCCTGTTGCGCGAGGCGTGCCGGCTCGTCGAGTCGAACGTCGATGTGCGCGGGGCGATCCGCCGCTCGATCGACCAGCTCCTCGTGGACGAGTTCCAGGACACCGACCCGCTGCAGTGCCGGATCGTCGAGGCGATCGCGCTCGACGGCGATCCGGCCGACCGCCCGGGCCTGTTCGTCGTCGGCGACCCGAAGCAGTCGATCTACGGCTGGCGCAGCGCCGACCTCGCGGCGTACGACGCATTCCGCGGGCGCATCGCTGCCGCGGGCGGCGAGGTGCTGCGGCTGTCGGTCAACTTCCGCTCGGTTCCCGCGATCCTCGACGAGGTCGCGCGGATCACCGAGCCGCTGCTCGTCGCCGAGCCGGGCGTGCAGGCCGGCTTCCAGCCGCTGCTCGCGTCGGACGCGAACGCGGCGCGCGAGGGGTGCCGCGAGGGCGGGCGGTTCGAGGTCGAGCACTGGGTTTCGTGGGACCGCGCGCTGGAGGACCCGACCGGCACCGGCTCGGACCGGGCGCGCGAGATCGAGGCCGAGGCGGTCGCGCGCGACATCGCCGAGCTGCACGGCGCCGCCGCGAGCTGGGGCCGGGCCGCGATCCTCCTGCGCTCCACCACGCAGCTCGAGACGTACCTGCGCGCGCTGCGCGAGGCCGGCGTCCCGTACGTCGTCGAGCGCGACCGCAATTACTACCGGCGGCGGGAGGTGATCGACGCGTCCTCGCTGGTGCAGGCGGTCGCCGATCCGAACGACCACGTCGCGCTGCTCGGGTACATCCGCTCCCCGTGGGTCGGCACGCCGGATGCCGCGCTGGTGCCGCTGTGGGGCGGGCAGTTCCCCGACATGGTCTCGCGGCTGCGGTCGCCGGGCGCGACGGATCTCCTGGCGCGGATCGACGCGTGCGTCGAGGAGGCGGCCGCGCGCGTCGCCGGCCGCGTGCCCGGGATCGAGCGCATCCCGGGCTGGCCCGCGGCGCTGCGCGCCGGCGTGCGGGCGCTGGCCGAGCTGCGCCGCTCGCTCGAAGCCGACGCGGCCGACGTCTTCGTCGAGAAGGCGCGCGGCCTGGTGCTGGCCGAGGAGACGGAAGCCGCGCGGCACCTCGGCGCGCACCGGCTGGCCAACCTGGAGCGCTTCTTCCGCCGCCTGCTCGACGCGCTCGGCGCGGGCACCGGCGGCGCGCAGGCGGTGCTGCGCGAGCTGCGGCGCGGCGTCGCCGGCGAGTACGAGGAGGAAGAAGGCGGCGCCCCGGACGAGACGCTCGCCGCGGTCCGCGTGATGACGATCCACAAGGCCAAGGGATTGACGTTCGACGACGTGTACCTCGTCAACCTCCACGGCGCGCTCCGGCGCGGCGAGGAGGCCGGCGGCACCGAAGCCGCGCATCTCGACGGCGGGTGGCGCCTGCGCCTCATGGGCATCCCCGGCTTCGACTTCGACCGCGTGGTCGCGCACCGCGAGCGCGTCGCGGCGGCCGAGGAGTCGCGCACGCTGTACGTCGCCGTCACGCGGCCGCGGCGCCGGCTGGTCCTCGCGGGGCTGCGGGGGGCGGCCGGCCGGAATCGCGGGCGGGGGTCGCACGCCGAGCTGCTGCGGTCGCGCGACATCGCCCCGCCCGGCGACGCTACGCTGCTCGAGGCCGCGGCCGACACCCCGGCGCGCGACGCCGCGGGCGTGATCTGGCGCGTTCCGGCTGGCGCGGGGGAGCCCGGCCCGCCCGACGAGCGGCCGCTCCCCGAGCCGATCGAGCTGGCGCGCGCCACGGCCGATGTCGCGTGGCTGCGCGAGGCACGCGACGCGGCGCGCGCGCGGATGTCGCGACCGTTCACGCAGGCCGTCACCGCGCTGACGCACGGCCCGCTCGAGCGCCTGCTCGACGAGCCGGCGGAGGACGACGACGAGGACGCCGCACCGGCCTTGACCCGCGACGCCGCGCTGGCGCTCGGCACGGCCGTCCACCGCGTGCTGGAGACGTTCGACTTCGGCGCCGACCCGCGGGAGGAGACGCGGCGCCAGGCGGCGCGGCTCGAGCGGCTGCTGTCGGCGTCGCTCGGACCCGAATCGCTCGAGCAGGCCCGCGTCGCCGCGCGGGATCTCGTCCAGCGCCTGCGCTCCAACGGGCTGCTCGCGCGGCTCGCACGGCTCGCGCCGCACGTCATCGGCCGCGAGGTCCCGCTGCTCTTGACGCGCGGCGGCGGCCGGGGACCGGTCGGCGCGTTCGTCGGCTCGATCGATCTCCTGTACCGCGACCCCGCGAACGGCGAGATCGTCGTGGCCGACTTCAAGACCGACCCCGTCGAGGGGCCGGAACTCGCCGCACGAGCGCGCGCCTACGCCGCGCAGGGCGAGTTGTACCTCGACGCGGTGCGCGCGGCGTGGCCCGGCCCGGCGCGCTTCGAGCTCTGGTTCCTCCACGCGGGCGAGGTCGTCGCGGGCGGGGGCTCTCTCGGACCGGCGTAACTGTCCGTTATTTGAAACGCGGCGCGCGTTCGTTACTCTTCATCAAGAGAGGAGGCCGAGCTACGCAGGAGGTCACATGTTGCGTTGGGCCCTGGCCTTTTTTGTCATCGCCCTGATCGCCGCGCTGTTGGGCTTCGGTGGCATCGCGGGCGCGGCCGCGGGAATCGCCCAGTTCCTGTTTTTCCTGTTCCTCGTCCTGTTCGTGGTGAGCCTGTTGCTGGGCCTGTTCCGCGGGTCCGGCACGGTAGACCCGCTCGACTGAACAACGGGGCCGGGTCCGGCAGCGCCGGCGCCCGGCCCCAGTTCACAGGACTTCTTCAAACCTAACGCGACAACCTGTCACGCCCGCGGTACTCCTCGGAGTCGCGCACGTCCACGGGCTCGAGCCGCTGCTGGCTGCGCGTCAGGTCCACCCCGACATGGTGCGTCTGCACGAGGCGCCAGCCGAACCAGCCGGCCGCGCCGGTGCAGAGCACGCCCAACAGCGCGATGAGCAGCGGGGCCGCCGCGGACTCCGGCGGCTGGGACTCCCACTCCGGCCACGCGCTGGACGTGACCCACAGGTTGATCGCGAACAGCAGGAGCGCCGCCACGTTGAGGGCCGCGTGTATGGCGCCGTCGCGCTTGGGCGCCGTGTTGCGCGGGATCCCGGCGTACCAGTCGATGAACCCCGGCACCGCCGCGACCAGCGCCATGATCACCCCGGCGACGTTGGCCACGTAGCCGGCCCGGTACCAGAACGGGTCGCCGCCCGACTGGTAGATCAGGAACGAAACGAAAGTACCGACGTAGAAGGCGACGGGAAACGCGATCAGCATCGGGTGAATCGGGTGTCCCGCGACCTTCACTTTGCTGTACATGGGGATCTCCTCTAGACGCGGTCTCGGGCCTCGTCCACACCGCTTTCGGCGGCGCAGTGGGCGCAGCAGTACATGGAGTCGCCCGTCTCGATGCCGTGGCCGACGATCCGGCAGCCGCAGTGGTCGCAACTGGGGGCCAGGGCGTGCATGGCGCACTCGAAGCTGTCGAACGTGTGCGCGTCGCCGTCACCCGACATGGTGACCTGGAACGCCTTATCGTAGTCGTTGCCGCAGACTTCACACTTTGCCATCGGGGCGCGCTCCTGGGCGCCGCTGCCTGTCGCAGTTGCGCCGCTCGCGCGCCGTCGGATGCCGCGGCGCCGATCGACAGAGTTTAGCAAATCATCGGCGGACCACCATCGACCGCGGGCCGGTATTTCACCGATCGGTGCAGCAGGCGGTGACGGAAGCGGGCCGGTACACTCTCGAGACGCCCGGCCGTTGACTTACTCTCAAAGACACAGGTGAGAAATGCCGGACAAGGAAAAGCAGCGCCCGCCGCAGAAGCAGGCGCGGCAGCCGGGCGTCGAATCGCAGATGCAGCCCCGGCCCGAGGCCAAGGATCCCGAGTACAAGCCGGCCGGGAAGCTGCGCGGCAAGGTGGCGCTGATCACCGGCGGCGACAGCGGCATCGGGCGCGCGGTGGCGGTGGCCTTCGCGCAGGAAGGCGCCGATGTCGGCGTCGTGTACAAGGAAGAGCACGACGACGCCCGCGAAACGCAGCGCATGGTCGAGGCCGAGGGCCAGCGCTGTCTTCTGATCGCGGGCGATGTCGGCGCGGAACCGTTCTGCCGCGACGTCGTGGAGCGCACCGTCCGCGAGTTCGGCCGGCTCGACATCCTGGTGAACAACGCCGCCGAGCAGCACGCGAGAGAGAGCATCGAGGAGATCTCGGCCGACCAGCTCGAGCGGACGTTCCGCACCAACATCTTCGCGCAGTTCTACCTCGCGAAGGCGGCGCTGAAGCACTTGGCCGAGGGCAGCTCGATCATCAACACGACGTCCGTGACCGCCTACCGCGGGAACCCGCAGCTCGTGGACTACTCGTCCACGAAGGGCGCGATCGTCGCTTTCACGCGGTCGCTCTCCAAGCAGTTGGCCGAACGCGGCGTGCGGGTCAACGCCGTCGCGCCGGGGCCGATCTGGACCCCGCTGATCCCGGCGACCTTCCCGCCGGACAAGGTCGAGACGTTCGGCTCCAACGTGCCGCTGGGGCGCGCCGGGCAGCCCGAGGAGGTCGCCCCCTGCTTCGTGTTCCTGGCCTCCGACGACGCCTCGTACATCACGGGCCAGGTGCTGCACCCGAACGGCGGCGAGGTCGTGAACGGTTGAACGCTCTCAAACTGATGCGGGTGTCGGGCGGGCGCTTCTCAGGATGAGAACGCCGGCGCGGTCCGTTACGGTTGAAACGGATAATTTCGGGCTAATACGACTTATGACGGACTGACGATCGCGTGGCACGCCAGTTGCTTAAGGTAGGGGCAGCTTCCGATGGTTCTCGGGCCGGTGGTGAGCAACCGGCCCTTCCTTTTTTTGGGAGCCGATGGGCCCGTCTGGCGCGATCACGGTCCGCTCCCGGATTCAGCCCGGCGACATCGGGGCGATCGTCTCGATGCACGGTCTCCTCTACGCGCGCGAGCACGGATTCGATCACACCTTCGAGGCCTACGTCGCCGGGCCGCTCGCCGAGTTCGCCTGCCGCACCTCGCCCCGCGAGCGCATCTGGATCGCCGAACGCGCCGGCGCACCCGTCGGGTGCATCGCGATCGTCGAGGTCGACGCCGCGGTGGCCCAACTCCGCTGGTACCTCGTGGTCCCCGAGGCCCGCGGGTGTGGCCTGGGCACGACCCTGCTGCACGAGGCGGTCACGTTCTGCCGGGAACAGGGCTACCGCTCGATCATCCTGTGGACCGTCAGCGCCCTCGAGGCGGCCGCGCGGCTGTACCGCGCCGCCGGGTTCCGCCTCGTCGAGTCGCAGCCCGGACGCCACTGGGGCGTGGATGTCGTCGAGGAAAAGTACGAGCTGTCTCTCGGGTAGGGACGGGTGTTCCTCCTTCAGCGGGCGCAGGTCGGGCAGTAGTAGGTGCTGCGCTGCTGCTGGACGAGGCGCCGGATCGGCGTGCGGCAGCGGCGGCACGGCTTCCCCTCGCGCTCGTAGACCGCGAGGAATTTCTGGAACCCCCCCTGTTCGCCGCGCGCGTCCTGGAAATCCGAGAACGTCGTCCCGCAGCACTCGATCGCGCGCGCGAGGATGTGCCGGATCGACGCGTGCAGCCGGCCGATCTCGCGCTCGTTCAGGGTGTTGGCGGGCCGGAGCGGCGAGATCCGCGCGCGGTGCAGGATCTCCGAGGCGTAGATGTTGCCGATCCCGACCAGCCGGTCCTGACGCAGGAGCCAGGGTTTCATCGGCTGGCGCGAGCCCGTGAGCAGGTCCGTCAGCACCGCGCGCGTGAACGCCGGCCCGGTCGGGTCGATTCCCGTCGATGCCCCGCCGGGGTCCGCCAACCACGTGAACGTGCCGAAGCGCCGCGGGTCCACGAGGGACACCGACCCGCCCCGCAGGGCGAGGCGCGCGCGGACGTGCTCGCGCGGGGCACGCTGACGCGCGGCGGTCCAGATCAGCCGGCCGGTCATCCGCAGGTGCACCGCCAGCCACAACGGCGCGCCGGGGCGCGGCGGGCGCAGCTCGAACAGCACTTGCTTGCCACCGCGGTAGACGTCGGCCACGCGGAAACCGCCGATCGGCGGGCAGCGTTCGGGGTGCAGCCGCGGATCGAACACCTCCAGCCCGCGGACATGGCGGCCGCGCACCAGCGGTGCGAGCTGGCGGGCGACCGTCTCGACTTCCGGCAGTTCGGGCATCGCTACGATCGCAGCAGTGCGCGCACGATGCCGCGCATCGAGAAGATCTCGTTCGGGTCGTTGGTCTCGGACAGGATGCCTTCCAACAGGTCGTGCACGCGCGTGCTCTGGTTCGCCTTGCGCGCCACGAGGTCGCAGATCCACTCGTGCGCCAGCCACTGCTGCGCGAGGTCGTAGCTGCGGTAGCGCACCCGCAGCCGCTCGTCGACGGCTCGCGGGTACTGCCGCAGTTCGGCCGGATCGCCGCGCTCCAGCGCGCCGGCGATCGCCGCCGCGGCGGCCTCGGCGGTCTCCATGGCCTTGCCGATCCCCTCGCCGGTGAACGCGTAGGTCGCGCCGACCGCCTCTCCTGCCGCGACGATCCCGGGCGGGCCGAGGAACGAGGATCCGGTGAGCCCACAGCGCAGCGGCGCGCCCTTGAGCGGTGTCGGCTCGCCCGCGCGCTCGAACAGCGCCCGCGCCGCCGGGAACCCCTCGACGAAGCGCCGGAACAGCTCGCGCAGGTTGACCTTGTGGACTTTGCTCCGCTCGAAGATGCCGCAGCCGACGTTGTACTCGCCGTCGCCCAGCGGAAAGATCCAGGCGTAGCCCGGCAGGATCGTCCTGTCGAACGAGACCAGCAGCCGCTCGATGCGGTGCGTCGAGCGGACGTAGCAGCGCAGCGCGATCGCGCTCGGCCGCGCGCTGCTGATCATGCCCAGCCGGCGCGGCAGCTCGATGCCGGCCCCGGTGGCCACGATCGCGACGCGCGCGCGGACCGGGTCGGCGGCGCCCTCGAAGTCGACCGCCAGGCCCTCGGCGCCGCGCGACTGGATGTTCGCCACATGGCCGCGAACGAAGCGTGCACCGGCGTCGACGGCGGCGCCGGCCAGCAGGTGATCGAGATCGCGCCGCTTGAGCGTCAGGAATTCCCCCGCCAGGTCCACCTCGATGCGCCCGGGGCTGGAGACCGTCAGACCTGCCGCCGCGTGCGCGTGCTCCCGCACGGCCTGCTCGAGGCCGGCGCGCGCGAGGCAGCGCAGCGCGTCCGGGATCAGGCCGTCGCCGCACACCTTGTCCCGGGGGAACGCCTCGCGGTCGGCGAGCACCACGCGCAGTCCGCGGCGCGCGAGGTGCAGCGCGGCGACGGAGCCGGCGGGGCCCGCGCCGGCGACCAGCACGTCGCAGCTGCGATCGCCGAGCGTGGAGACGGGGACCTGCGGGAGATCTCGCGTGGTAGACATCGGGCTGCGCATGCTACCCCAGGATCCGCTTCCGGCCAGCTTCCCGTGCGGGCGCCGGCTACGTCTCGAGGCGGATCTTGCCCAGGGCGCCGTCGATCGTGATCCGCGCTTCGTCGGGAATCCTCTCCGTCGCGTGGCGCACCCCGACGACCGCGGGGATGCCCAGCTCGCGCGCGACGATCGAGCAGTGGTTGAGCAGCCCGCCTTCCTCGACCACGACCCCGCGCACCTTGGCCAGGATCGGCGTCCAGCCCGGGTCGGTGTTGCGCGCGACGAGGATGTCGCCTTCGCGGGCCGCGATCCGCGTCGGGTCGTGGACGATCCGCGCGCGGCCCGTGGCCCGGCCGGGGCTCGTGCCGATGCCGCTGATCCAGCCGTCCTCGTCCGGCAGCGGCTCGATCGGCCGGCCATCGACGAGAAACGTCGGCACCTCGCGCGGCACGAGGAATGCCGACCGGCGCGCGGCGGCGCGCTCGCGCGCGGCCGGCGCGGCGAGCTCGCCCGTCACGAGCTGGCGCAGCTCCGGCGCGGACAGGAACAGCACCAGCTCCCCCAGCCCGGTGGTGCCGCCGAGCGCGACGAGCGAGCGCCGCATGAGGTACAGCGCACGGTCGAGGACGAACCGCAGGTCCTCGCGCAGGTCGAGGTAGCGGCGCGCGAGGCGCGCGACGCGCGGCAGCGCGAGGCGCGACGCGAGCGGTAGCCCCGCCCCGGCGCGCCGCAGCGCGTCGGCGTCGCGCGCCGGCGCCGCGGGCGCGCCCGACGGCCCGCTGCGCAGGAACGCCTGCAGCATGCCGAGCAGCTCCGCCGGGTCTTCCACCCAGCGCTTCAGCGACAGCGTCCGCTGCCGCGACCGGCAGCCGTACTCGCGCAGGAACCGGTCGAGGTGCGCGCGCGCGCCCGGCGAGAGCCGCGCGCGCACGTCCTCCCAGGTCGGCGGGAGCTCGTCCCAGCCCGCGATCTCCGGCCGCAGCCGCTCGGCCAGCTCGCTGAAGTCGCGCGCCGCGCGGCTGGTGACGTTCTCCGCGCCGCCGCTCATCAGCTGCAGGAACACGTCCTCGCCCGCCCCGGCGCGCTCGGTGACGAGCCATTTCAACAGCAGCGTGAACAGCGTCGCGAGGAAGTACGGCGCCTGGTTCGCCTCCTGCAGGTCGCCGAAGCAGCGCACCGCCGCCTCGACCTTGGCCAGCGCCTCGCGGGCGCTGGCCTCGGGCAGCCGTTCGATCGCCTCCATGCGGTCGGCGAAGCGGCGCAGCCGGCGCCGCGTCAGCCACCGCGAGAGAGCCGGGTTGAGCGCCGGCTCGCGCACGCCGAGCAGGGCGCCGCGCAGCGCGCGCGACAGCGAGGCGGACAGCGGCGGCGCCGGGAGCGCCCGCGGGTCGTGGCCCGGCGGGAACAGCTCCGCCGCGTAGCGCGGGCGCCAGCGCGGCGGCAACACGGACAGCACCGCGGCGAGGCTCTCGCAGTTGACGTACAGGTAGCCGCCGACCGCGGCGATCGCGGGCTGCACGACCGGCACGCCCGACGCGCGGGCCATCCGCGACATGTCGAAGCGCGCCACGTTGCGCAGCATCAGCTCGGCCTCGAACGGCGTCAGCCGGTCGGCCCACAGGTCGTTGGCGATCGCGCGCGTCCAGACGCCGGGCGGCGCCTCGGCACCGTCGAGCGTGGTGATCGCGCGAACCTGCAGCAGCCACAGCCGGCCCTCGCCGTCGAGCGCCCACTCGAGATCCTGCGGGGCGCCGGCGAGGTCCTCGAGGCGACGCGCCCAGCGCGCGAGTTCGTGCAGGACCGCTTCGGGCGGCGCGCCCTCAGCCGTTTGCGCGTCCTCGACGCGCACCTCGCCCGCCGCGTCGACCCGGACGCGGCACGGCGTGCCGTGCCCGCTGACCAGCGAG
This sequence comes from Acidobacteriota bacterium, assembly GCA_017994815.1. GTDB lineage: Bacteria > Acidobacteriota > Polarisedimenticolia > J045 > J045 > JAGOJY01. The sequence continues at coordinate 48,013 of JAGOJY010000003.1, read as the reverse complement.
TCGCCGAGCCCCGGCGTGGCCTCGATCACGACCTCGCGCCGCGCGGGCGCCATCGGGTCGCGGCTGAAGGCGACGCCGGCGAAGACGGCGGGGACCATCGTCTGCAGGATGACGGCCACGAGCCCGTCGCCGCCGCCCTGCGTCGGCCGCGCGCCGCGGTAGCTGGCGACGACCTCCGACGACGCGCTGGCCCAGCAGCGCTCGACGGCAGCGAGCAGGCGGTCGGGGTCCCGCACGTCGAGGACGGTCGCGTACTGGCCGGCGAAGCTGGCGCCGGCGAGGTCCTCCTGCGTGCCGGAGGAACGCACGGACAACCCGCGCCGGAGGTCGAGTTCCCGCGCGGCGGCGAGCACGTCCTCGCGCAAGCCCGCCGGCCACGAACCGGCCTCGCGCCGCCGCGCGTCGGCCGCGGCGCCGATCGCGAGCGCGACCGGCACCGGGAACCCCTCGCGGCGGGCCCAGGCGAGCGAGCGGAACTTGTGCCCGACGATCGCGGGGTCGAGCGCTTCCGCGTCACCCATCCGGACGAGCCAGCCCATCCACGCCTCCGCCCGATGCGTCCCGGCGGGGGATGTTACCGCGCCCGCCCGCTGCCGTTCGGGGCAGGGGCCGCGTTCCGCGCGGGGTATTCGCCTCGCTACCCGCGGGCGGTCATAATCCAGCCTCTTTGCGGCCCGCGCGGTGGCGCGGACCCCTCTGGAAAACGGGATCCCATGGACGCGAGCCTGATCCGGAACTTCAGCATCATCGCCCACATCGACCATGGGAAGACCACGCTTTCGGACCGGATCCTCGAGCGCACGGGGGCGCTCGAGGCGCGCGAGATGGTCGAGCAGACGCTGGACTCGATGGACCTCGAGCGCGAGCGCGGGATCACGATCAAGTCACACGCGGTGGCGCTGCCGTACCGGGCGCGCGACGGGCGCGAGTACCGGCTGAACCTGATCGACACGCCGGGTCACGTCGATTTCTCCTACGAGGTCTCGCGTTCGCTCGCGGCGTGCGAAGGGGCGGTGCTGGTCGTCGATGCCGCGCAGGGCGTCGAGGCGCAGACCGTCGCCAACGCCTACCTCGCCGTCGACGCCGACCTGCAGATCGTGCCCGTGATCAACAAGATCGACCTGCCGTCGGCCGACCCGGAGCGGGTCGTCGAGCAACTCGAGGAGGTCATCGGCCTGCCCGGGCACGAGGCGATCCTGGCCTCGGCCAAGGACGGGCAAGGGATCGAGGAGATCCTCGAGGCCGTCGTCGCGCGCGTGCCGCCACCGGCGGGCGACGCCGCCGCGCCGCTCAAGGCGATGGTCTTCGACTCCTGGTACGACAACTACCGCGGCGTGTACGTGCTGGTGCGCGTCATCGACGGCACGATCGCGCCAGGGCTGAAGATCCGGCTGATGGCGACCGGCAACGAGTACACGGCCGAGGAGATCGGGCTGTTCACGCCGAAGTCCCGCCCGGTCGACGCGCTGGCTGCCGGCGAGGTCGGCTGGGTCATCGCCGGCATCCGCGACGTGCACGAGATCAAGATCGGCGACACGCTGACCGAGGCGCGGCGGCCGACGGCCGAGGCGTTCCCGGGCTTCCGCGAGGTCAAGCCGATGGTCTTCGCCGGGCTGTACTGCTCGGACGCGGCCCAGTACACCGACCTGCGCGACGCGCTGGAGAAGCTGCGGCTCAACGACGCCTCGTTCGTCTTCGAGCCGGAGGTCTCGGACGCGCTCGGCTTCGGCTTCCGGCTCGGCTTCCTCGGCCTTTTGCACATGGAGATCATCCAGTCGCGGCTCGAGCGCGAGTTCGACCTGGACCTGGTCACGACCGCGCCGAGCGTGCCGTACCGCGTGCGGATGAACTCGGGCGAGTACCTCGAGATCAACAGCCCGGCCAAGCTGCCGCGCGCGAACGAGTACGAGTGGATCGAGGAGCCGTACATCAAGGCGACGGTGCTGACGCCGCAGGAGTACGTCGGTCCGCTGATGAAGCTGATGGAGGAGCGGCGCGGCGAGCAGAAGTCGTTGCGCTACCTCGGCCCCGGCCGGGTGCTGCTGGAGTACGAGGTGCCGCTGTCCGAGGCGGTGACCGACTTCTACGACAAGCTCAAGTCGCTCTCGCGCGGGTACGCCAGCTACGACTACGAGCTGGCTGGCTGGCGCCGCTCGGAGCTGGTCAAGCTCGACATCCTGGTCAACGGCCAGCCGGTGGACGCGCTGTCCGTGATCGTGTTCCACGAGCACGCGTTCGCGCGCGGGCAGGCGCTGGCCTCGAAGCTGAAGGAGCTGATCCCGCGCCAGCAGTTCGAGGTCGCGATCCAGGCCGCGATCGGCAGCCGGGTGATCGCGCGGACCAACGTCAAGGCGATCCGCAAGAACGTGCTGGCCAAGTGCTACGGCGGCGACATCACGCGCAAGCGCAAGCTGCTCGAGAAACAGAAAGAGGGGAAGAAGCGGATGAAGCAGGTCGGGCAGGTGAGCGTGCCCCAGGAGGCGTTCCTGGCGGTGCTGCGCCTCGGCGACTGACCGGCGCGCGCGGGCGGGTGCTCCCCGCCCGCGGCGCGCATCTGGACCGCTTTCCGGCTACGGGCGCGATGGCGACTGCTGGCAGTCGCGCCAGCAGTTCCAACCCCGCGTGTTGGCCTCGGCAACGCAGCGGCGGTAGTCGCGATTCGCGACGTGGGTCTTGTTTTTCACCACTCGCAGGCAACGCACGAGCGCCACCGGGTCGTTCGGGTGATCGTCCCGGCACTGCTGCTCCGCGGCCGCGAGCTCCGCGAGCTGGCTTTCCAGCGCGTCCTTGCAGTCCTGCACGTCGGCCTTCCACTGGTCGAGGCACGCCTGTTCGCAATCGTCCTGCGCGCGCGCGACCGGAGACAGCGCCAGTCCCGCGACCAGCGCCAACGCCAGGGCGCAGATGATCCTCGGTGCCACGTCGCGTCGCATGTTTTCCCCTCGTTTCGCGGCCCTTGGGCGAGAACCGCGCTGCGAATGAGACTCCGGCGCGGACATTTTCGCAAGCGTGCAAATATAAATGTCTGTTAAGTCAACGGGTCGAATCTGCCGCGCCGGACGGGCCCGAACGGCATTGGCGGCACCAAGCCGGCGAAAGCGATCAGGCGGGATTGTCGATGTCGATGAACCGCACTTCGAGCGCGAAGCGCCGGGCGAGGTGCTCGCCCAGCGCGCGCACGCCGAACCGCTCCGTCGCGTGGTGTCCGGCGGCGACGAGGTGGATCGACTCCTCGCGTGCGACGTGCACCGCCGCCTCGGACACCTCGCCCGTCACGAACGCGTCCGCACCGAGCCGGGCCGCGTCCTCGACGAAGCGCGGCGCGCCCCCGGTGACGAGACCGACGGTGGCGATGCGCGCCGGCCCGGCCGCGATGACGAGCGGCTCGCGCTGCGTGGCCGCGGCGATGCGCGCGAAGAACTCCGCCGCCGGGACCGGCGGCTCGAAGCGCGCGAGCAGGCCGATCGGCGCACCGTCGATCGCGAACGCCGGCTCCGAGACGCTCGTGCCCAGCTCGCGCGCGAAAACGGCGTTGTTGCCGACCTCCGGGTGCCGGTCGAGCGGCAGGTGATAGGCGAACAGGTTGATCTCGCACGCCAGCAGCAGCGCCAGGCGCCGCCGCAGCCAGCGCTCGATGCGCATCTCCCCGGCGCCACGCCAGAACAGGCCGTGGTGCACGAGCGCGGCATCGGCTCCCCACTCCGCGGCCTGCTCGAGGAACGCGAGGCTCGCGGTCACGCCGACGGCGACGCGCGCGATCTCGGCCCGCCCCTCGACCTGCAGCCCGTTCGGCCCGTAGTCGCGAACCTCGCCCGCAGCCAGGTACTCATCGAGGTACGCCCGCAGCGCATCGCGCGAGATGGCCATGCCCCATTGTAGTCGCGACGGCCGAGCGGTTCGGCCGATGCCCCGCCTGCGCCTGCTTCCTGCACGTCCGACGTGACCGCCGACAACTCGGCCTGCGCTGCGGAAGGACCGTTCTCGCGACCGGTGACGGCCGACACGGCCGCGGCGGCCTATCGGCCACTCGCGGGAACCTGGTCCAGGGTAAGGGTCAGATATCGCATGCGTTGCCCCGCCTCGACGAAGTCGCGGAACGTGCGGAAACCGACCTTCTCGTACGCTCGGAGCGCCCGCCGGTTCTCCACGGCGTCCGCGACACCGACGACGAGGACCGCTTCCGCTCGCAGCCTGCCGAACAGCTGGTTCAACGCTGCTGGACCGATGCCGTGTCCGAGAGCGTCCGCCTCGCCGATCACGATGTCCACGTCCACGAGGTCACCCGGCAAGTCGGTGAGGCCGGCCGCCTCGAGTTCCCCAGGCGTCAATGTCTGCCAGCACACGAATCCAACGGGCCGGTCGTTTATCAGGATCAGCGCCTGAGTGGAAGGCGGATGCCGCCGCACGGCGGCGAGCGCCTGTTCGGGATCGCCCAACCATCGAGCCACGTGCGGGCGATGCAGCCAGGCCTCGATCATCGGGAGGTTGACGTCAGGATCGACATCGGCGAGCCGCGGGCCCGGCATACCTGGACCGATCATCCTTCCCTGCGTCCGACGTTCGCGTTCAACAGCGGGACCGCTTGGAGAGGGCCCCGCCGCGCGCGACGCAGACGTTGATCATACCTCGACGTTGAGCGTCATCACCGAGAAGCGAAAGACGGTCACGCCCCAGAAGCGTCGCCGCCGCCGGCCGGGGCCAGCTCCGGATCCTCGCCAGCGATCGCCGCGGCGTGCGCGAGCAGGGATTGCGCGCGATCGGCTCGGCCGCGGGCGAGTTCCAGCTCGCCGAGGTTCTGGCAGGCGGACAGGTTCTTCGGATCGGCCGCGAGCGCGCGCTCGAACAGCGCGGCGGCCGTGTCGGCGTCGCCGCATGCGTGCACGATCACGCCCAGATCGTTCAGCGCCAGCGAGTGGCCCGGCCAGCGGGCGAGCAGCGCCGCGAGCGCGCGCGCCGCTGCGGGGCGCTGGCCGCTCTCGGCGAGCCCGCGCGCCGCTTCGTAGGCGATCATCGCCTGCTGCCGGCGAACGCGGGCCTCGAGTTCGGTGGCCCCGCTCGCGCCGGCGTCGATGCGGCGGATCAGCGAGGCGATCTCGAGCGCCGCGTCGAAGCGGCCCTCGAGCGTTTCGAGCAGCCCGAGCACCTCGAGCACCGGCCAGGCCTGCGCGCGCAGCCTGTCGGTCAACAACTCGCGCACGCGCTTGAGCTTGCCGTGGTCACCCTGCCAGTCGAGGTCGTTGTCGGGATCGGGCGGCGCCTCGAAGGTCGAACACAGCGGCCCGCGCACCGCGCCGCGCAGCTCGGCGCCGCAGGCCCGTTTCTCGGCGAACGTGACGGAGTCCACGAGCCGGATGTTCGTGAACAGCCCCGAGCCGTGGACGCAGTCCTCCATCACCTTGCGCGGCCCGGGCCAGCACGTCGTGTCGTGGAAGGCCATGATGCCGCCCTCCATCACCTTGGGAAACCACAGCTCCATGTCGCGCGCGATGTACGGGTACTCGTGGCGGCCGTCGATGAACAACAGCTCGATCGGTTCGTTGACCAGCGCCAGGGCTTCGTCCGACGTGCGCACGATCGGGATCACCGCGTTGTCGGTGCCGGTGCGGGCCAGGTTGGCCTTGAACTCGTCGAAGCCGCTGACGAGGAACGGGTCGATGGCGATCACCTGTCGGCCGGGGCCGCGCATCGCCCCGCGAGCGAGCCAGACCGTGGAACGGCCCTTGTACGAACCGATCTCGACGATCGCCCCGCGGCCGCTGCAGCCGCGCGCGAGGTGGTACAGCACCTCCCCCTCGCGCTCGGTGAGCCAGCCCTCGACCTCGAACGCCTTGATCTCGTCGATCTCGCGCTCGATCGACACCTGCTCGGCCGTGATGCTCACGCGGGCACCTCGCTCGGTTCGGTGGCCACCGCCGTGGCCGCGGCACGGCGCACGCCGTGCGCCTGCGGGTCCAGTTGCTCGAGAATCCCGGCGATGCCGGCCTTGACGGCAGCCGGCGACCACTGCGCTTCGACCGCCGCCTTGCCGGCCCGCGCGAGCCGCTCCCACAGCTCGCGGTCGCGGTAGAGCCGCACGACCTCGGCGGCAAACGCCGCGGGCTCCTCCGCGATCAGGACGTCCCGCCCGTGGACGAGCCCCATCCCCTCGGCGCCGATCGCGGTGGTCACGACCGGGATCCCGTGCGAGGCGGCCTCGCCGATCTTGCCCTTCATCCCCGCCCCGTAGCGCAGCGGCGCGATCGAGACCCGCGTGCGCTCGAGGATCGGCAGGAGATCGTCCACGTAGCCGGTGACCACGACGTTCTTGCCGGCCAGCGCCCGGACCGCGGGCGGCGGGTCGTTGCCGACGACCAGGAGCTGCACTTCGGGCAATTCACGCGCGATCAGCGGCATGATCTCGGCGCAGCAATAGACCATCGAGTCCACGTTCGGCTGGTGCATGAAGTTCCCGACGAACGACAGGCAGTCGGTCTTTTCGTACTCGTTCGCGCGCTCCACGACCGGGTGCACGTTGGGCACGATGTCGATCGGCGTGCCGTCCACCATGCGCTCGATCACGCGCTTGTCCTCGCCGGTGACCGTCCAGACGCGGTCGGCGCTGCGGTAGACGGCGATCTCGTGCATCCCGCGCTCGAGCGCCTGCCGCTTGAGCTGCTCGTCGCGTTTCAGCTCGGCCTCGCGGGTCTCGCGCAGGAAGTGGATGTCCACCGAGTCCACGATCGCCCTGGTCCGCGGCGAGAACGTCCGGATCAGCGGCAGGTAGTGCTCGGCGATGTCCCAGTGCGAGAGCAGCGCGATCGCGTACCGGCGCGTGGTCAACAGGCGCTCGATGTCGACGCCGGGGGCGAAACCGTGCTGGCCGCACCACTCCAGCGCCGCCGCGTCGCCCACGTACGTTTCGACGCCGAGATCCTGCAGCACCGGCAGGTACGTCTCCGCGTGCAGCGCGTGGCGCGCGATGTAGGTCAGCCGGCAGTTCAGCTCGACGAGGATCTTGAGGATGTTGAGCAACCGGAAGTGGCCGCCCGAGCGGTCGTAGATCGGCAGGAACGGGTCGGCGACGAGGATCTCGCGCGTCGGCGCCGCGGGTGCCGGCGCGGCGGCGATCGCCGCCGCCAGCCGCGCCGCGTCCGGCGCGGGCAGCGCGGGCAGCGCCGCCGGGCTCGCCACCGAGGCGCGTCGCTCGGCACGGGCCTCGACGATCCCCTTGTACTTGAGCGCCGTGAACACCACCGGGTACTGGTTGTGCAGAAGGCGCATGCACTCGGCGGCGCGGGCCGGCGCGAGCCCGTGCCGCAGCATCGATTCCGTGAAGTAGACGTTCTGCCGGCGCCATGGGATGGCGGCCTTGGCGTGCTCCCAGATCTCCTCGGCCCCGCGCACCATGCACCAGTCCTGGACTTCGCGCTCCGGGTGCAGCCGCGCGAACTGGTGCTGCGAGCGGCCCTGCTTCTCGCAGCGCAGGCAGAACTCGTCGAAGGTGATCGGGCGGATCATCTGGCTGACCGCCTTGCGGTTGAAAACGACCTTCAGCCCGTGACGCGAGAGGCGGAAGCCGAGCTCGATGTCCTCCGAGCCGAAGCGGAACTGCTCGTCGAACAGCCCGTGCGCCATCAGGAAGGCCCGCTTGCAGGACGAGCGCCCGCCCCAGAAGTGGGTGTAGTCCAGGACCTGCCCGTGCTTCAGGTTGCGGTAGGCGAACAGGAACTGGCCGATGTCGGTGACGTACTCCATCACCGGCGTGATGGTCAGCGTCGGGTGCCAGGTCGTGTAACCGAGCACGGCGACCCGGTCGTCGGTCTGGGCGGCGTGGGTTTCGAGGTGCTCCTCGAGCAGGTGCGGCGTGGCGACGTCGTCGTCGTCGAAGAAGAACACGATCGGCGCGGCCGCGGCGAGCACGCCGGCGTTCTTCGCCGCCGCGATCCCGGAGTTCTGCTGGTAGATGCGGCGCAACTGCAACCGCCGGGCGTGGCGCTCGCACACCTGCGCGGTGTCGTCGGTCGAGCCGTCGTCCACGACGACGACCTCGAAGCGGTCGGCGTGCAACCCCTGGCGGGCGAGGCTATCCAGCGAGCGCGACAGGAGCGCCGCGCGGTTGAGCGTGGGGATGATCACGCTGATGCGCGGCGTCCTCATCGGGCGGCCTCCTCCGGCGCGAGCGTGTCGAGGACGCGCGCGGCCTCCGGGCCGCGCTCGCAGGCTTCCAGCCCTGCGATCCAGCCGATTTCACCGGGCGGCGACCAACTGTGGCGCCGCAGCTCGAGGCTCACCGGCACGGCATCGACGATGCCGAGGCGCGCCGCGCCTTCCAGGGTCCAGCAGTCGGCGCCCTCGCCGGCGAAGCGCGCGGCCTGCGCGAGCACGCTGCGGTCGAACGCCACGACCGGGTCGCGCGCGGCCATCGTCGTCTCGCGGAACCACAGGCCGGGCTGCCGGCGCGCCATGGCCCACGCCGCGGGCCCGCACACCGCGGGGGTGACCACCGCGAAGCCCAGCTCGGCCTGCCACGCCAAAAGGTCGTCGACGAAGTTGCCCGGCAGCACGACCGGGTCCTCGACCAGGAGCAGGTGGTCGTAGGCCGACATGTCCACGCCGCGCAGCATCTCGGTGACGTACGCCGGGCGCTGCGCCCCGGGCCGCGCGATGCGGCAGCTCAGGCGCGCGACCTCGGGCGAAGTCGGGCTGCCCGCGAGGCAGGCCCAGTGCTGCTCGACGATGTGCTGCGATGAAGCCAGCTCGACCGCCGTGTCCTCGACGTTGGTCAGGCGGTCCGCGCGGTAGAAGCCGAGCACGAGCACGCGCGCGGAGCCGGAGCGCGCGGGAGCCCCGGCGCTGCGCGGCCGCAGCGCGTCGAGCACGGCCGGCACGGGACGCTCGCCGCCGCCCGCGCCGGGGACGGTCACCGGCGCCGCGGCGAACGTGACCACCGCCCGCGGCTCGCGCAGGACCTCGTAGCCGGCTGATCGCGCGCGCAGCGCGAGATCACCCAGCGACGCGAGCGCGTCGGCGTACGTCTCGTCCAGCCCGCCCAGCTCGTCCCAGATCGTGCGCGGCACCAGGCCGCCGAAGCGCGAGGCGGTGACGAGCGCGCGCACGTGGCCGAGGCAGCCCAGGTCCGCGTCGCGGCCGGCCTCCGCGGGTTCCGGCACCGCGCCGTCGTCGAGCAGGCGACCCTCGCCGTCGGCCACCGCAAAGCTGATCACGCCGGCCTGCGGCCGCTGGCGCGCCAGGCGCACGAGGTGCGAGAGCCAACCGGAGCGCGGCGCCGCGTGCGGGTCGAGCACGACGACCCACTCGGCCGAGGAGCGCTCCACCGCGAGGTTTGCGCCGCGCGCGAACTGGCCGGCCGCGGGGACCGGCATCGACCGGAACGGCATCCAGCCCGGCTTGGAGTGCAGGCTCGGCAGGCTGGTGTGGATCGTCGGCGAGACGAACGCGACCTCGCGCGGCGTGTCACCGGCGTCGGCGAACAGCGCGGCGAGGCAGGTGTTGACCTGCACCCACGACGCACTGCCCGGTACGATGACCGTGACCTCCCCCGTCATGTCCGTCTCCCCGTCAGTCCAGGTAGCCCAGCCCCCGGAGCTGCTCGGCGACCAGTTCGGCCTCGTCCGGCGCCATCGCGCCCGGCTCGTCCGGCGCCGCGGACGCGATTTCCTCGGCGCGCTGCGCCAGCTCCGACTCGAGCGTCGCCACCGCGGGCTGCCCGGCGAGATCGCTGGTTTCCCCGGGATCGGCCGCGAGGTCGTACAGCTCCTGCCGCCCGCGCAGGAGGTCGAGGATCAGCTTGTGGTGGCCGTCGCGCAGCGCGGCGAAGGCCAGCGCCAGGTTGTCCCAGTCGTGCTCGACCAGTTCCTTGCACGTCTCGGAGTAGGCGGGGCGGTCCTTTTCGGCGGCGAGCAGCGGGGCCAGAGCGGCGCCGTCGAGCAGCGCCGGCGGCGGCGCCCCCGCGACGTCGAGCAACGTGGGCACGATGTCGATCGCCCGCACCTGCGCCGCCACGGCGCGACCGCCGGTGAACGGGCCGCCCGCGACGAGCAGCGGGATGCGCAGCGTCGTGTCGTACAGGTAGTCGCGGTGGTTGAATTCGCCGTGCTCGCCGAACGCGTCGCCGTGGTCGGCGGTGACCACCACCAGCGCGCTGTCCGGGCCGTCCTGGCGCTCGATCGCCGCCAGGAGCCGCCCGACCTGCCGGTCGATACGCGCGACCTGCTCCACCTGGTGCGCGGGGGTCGCGGTCTCGGGCTGGTTGTCCACGTCGTGCGCGTCGAAGTAGTGGATGAACAGGAACCGCGGCGAGGACGCCTGCTCGAGCCACGCCAGCGCGCGCTCGGTGGACTCCTCGCACGAGCGGCGGTACCCCAACAGCCAGCTCGTCGCGGTGGAGTCGAACACGTCGTCGTACAGCTCGAAGCCGCGGTCGAGCCCGTAGGCCCGCGAGAGCGCGTGCGAGCCGACGAACGCGGCGCAGCGATAGCCGCGGCCGGACAGGATCTCGGCCAAGGGTGTCGCGCCGTCCGCCAGGCGTTGCCCGACCAGGCGCCGCACGCCGTGGCGCGGCGGGTTGAGGCCCGTGAGGATCGACGCGTGCGAGGCCGGCGTGAACGGCGCCTGCGTGATCGCCTGGTCGAACCGCGCGCCGCGCGCCGCGATCGCGTCGAGCACCGGCGTGTTCGGCGCCGCCGCGGACGGGTAGCGGACCGGGAAGCACCCGAGCGCTTCGCGGCGCACGCAGTCCAGCGAGACGAGCAGAATCGTGCGCGCCGGACCCATCAGATCGTCCGCACAAGTACGGCCAAGGGCGCAGACCTCCGGTAAAACGACTCCGCGGGAAAACATATGCGGCGGGCGCGCGCCGTCCAGACGGCGCCTCGCGGGGCAATCGGCTATCCTTTGCCGTCTTTTCCCGCCCCGCCGGCAAGGAGAAATCGATGACCGCGCAGAAGTTAGACGCCCGCGAGCTGGTCCAGATGGAAGAGCGCTACGGCGCGCACAACTACCACCCGCTGGACGTGGTCCTCACCCGTGGCCAGGGGTGCTGGGTCTGGGACGTGGACGGGCGCAAGTACATGGACTGCCTCGCCGCCTACAGCGCGGTGAACCAAGGCCACAACCACCCGCGGATCGTGCAGGCGCTCGTCGAGCAGGCGCAGCGGCTCGGGCTGACCTCGCGCGCGTTCCGCAACGACCAGCTCGGCCCGTTCTGCCGCGAGTTGTCGGAGCTGACGGGCTTCGCGCGGGTGCTGCCGATGAACTCCGGGGCCGAGGCGGTCGAAACGGCGCTCAAGGCCGCGCGCAAGTGGGGCTACAAGGTCAAGGGCGTTCCCGAGGGTCAGGCCGAGATCATCGCGTTCGCGAACAACTTCGGCGGCCGGACGATCACGATCGTGTCGTTCTCCGACGACCCCCAGTACCGCGACGGCTTCGGCCCGTTCACGCCGGGCTTCAAGATCATCCCGTACGGCGACGCCGATGCCGTCGAGCACGCGATCACGCCGAACACGGTGGCCGTGCTGATGGAGCCGGTGCAGGGCGAGGCCGGCATCGTCATCCCGCCGCGCGGCACCCTGAAGAGGATCCGCGAGATCTGCACGAAGAACCGCGTGCTCTTGATCCTGGACGAGATCCAGTCCGGGCTCGGCCGCACCGGCAAGATGTTCGCCGGCGAGCACGAGGGCGTGCGCCCCGACGCGATGACGCTGGGCAAGGCGCTTTCCGGCGGGATGTACCCGGTCTCGGCGTTCGTGGCCGGCGACGAGGTGATGGACGTCTTCCGGCCGGGCGACCACGGCTCGACCTACGGCGGCAACCCGATCGCGGCGGCCGTCTCGCGCGCGGCGCTGCGCGTCCTGGTCGAGGAGAAGCTGGTGGACAACGCCGCCGCGATGGGCGCGCGGTTCCGCCAGGGCCTCGAGTCGCTGCACGCGGGCTCGATCCGCGAGCTGCGGCAGATCGGGCTGTGGATCGGCATCGAGCTGAAGCCGGAGGCCGGCGGCGCCCGGCGTTACTGCGAAGAGCTGATGAAGGAAGGCATGCTGTGCAAGGAGACCCACGCCCACACGATCCGCGTGGCACCGCCCTTGGTGATCACGGCGGACGAGGTGGAGTGGGCGCTGGAGCGCCTGAAGACGGTCTTCCAGCGCCTGGGCTGATCCGCACTTCGTAGACGAGGAGGCACCGCCATGGAGATGGTCGTCGAGCACAAGCCGTCGTACGCGCTGGGGATCGTCCGGATGAGCGCGGGTGAGTCGGTGCGCGCGGAGACCGGCGCCATGGTCTCGATGACCTCGAGCGTGCAGGTGCAGAGCAACATGCAGGGCGGCTTCCTGAAGTCGGCGATGCGCTCGGTGCTCGGGGGCGAGTCCTTCTTCGTCAACACCTTCACGGCCGTCGGGGGACCGGGCGAGGTGACGTTCGCGCCGACGCTGCCGGGCGACATCCAGCCGCTGTCGCTGCAGGGCGGCGACGTCTTCGTGCAGTCCGGGTCGTACCTGGCCGGCGAGTCGTCGGTCGACGTGGACCTGAAGTGGGGCGGCGCGCGGACGTTCTTCTCGTCCGAGGGCCTGTTCCTGTTGCGCCTGTCGGGCCAGGGCCAGGTGCTGGTCAGCTCGTACGGCGCCGTGCACCGGGTCGCGCTGGACGGGCGCGGCTCGTACATCGTGGACACGGGGCACGTGGTCGCGTTCGACTCCCGGCTGAACTGGCAAGTGCGCAAGGTCTCGGGGCTGGTCACCTCGCTGATCAGCGGCGAGGGGCTGGTCTGCGAGTTCAGCGGCGAGGGCGAGCTGTGGTTGCAGACCCGCTCCAGCCAGGCGTTCCTGTCGTGGCTGCTTCCCCGCCTGCCGACCGCTTCGGCCTCGAGCGGCGGGCGCGGCGGCGTCGCCGGGGGGATCCTCGGCAACATCCTCCGCGGCGAGTGACGGACTTGGTCGGGCCGCCGGAGACGGCGGCCCGACCCGGACGCGACACGACCGCCGCCTGTTCCCGCACCGCGCCGGAACCATATTGACTGCGGGGATCATCGTCGGAGGGAGAGGTGTTGTCCTCTCTTCGCGCGCCCGCGGTCGTGCTGCTGTCCCTCGGTTGCGCCGGCCTCGTGCTGGCCGATCCCGAACCGCCGCGGGCGTTCCTGGTCTACGACGGAGTGTCCCAGGCCGAGATCCGCTCGCTCGTGACGGCCGCCTCCGGCACCGTCATCGCCTCCCTGCCGGACGCCGGCGCCGCGCTGGTGCTGGTCGACGACGCGGGGCTCGCGCTGCTCCGCGAGGATCCGCGCCTGATCGCCTCCTCCCGCGGCCCGTTGACGGACGAGTCCATTCCCGGGCTCGACGAGAACAAGCGACTCGTCGCCGCGGCGTGGAACCGCATGGCCTCGAGCAAGCTCGCCGGATCGGAGCTGGCCGAGCCCGGCGCCCCGCTGGTCAACGACGTGATGCTGGCGCCCGCCTGGTGGGAGCTGCTCGCGCCGAAGAGCCTCACCTCGGCGACGCTCTCCGGCCGGCCGAGCGGGGCCGCGTGGCAGAACACGAGCGAATACCTCGCCGGGCACGTGTCGCTGAACGTCGTGCTGCTCGAGAGCAACGGCGCGATCGACGCCAACGTGGAGAACTGGACGCAGGACATGGAGGCGCTCCTCATCTCCGAGACGCTCCAGGCCACGGACTCCGTCGTCACGCTGTACCCCGGCTCGGGCCTCAGCTTCACCGTGCACTTCATCTCCGGGCGGACCGACGCGCGCGCGCGGACGTCGTACGAGCCGATCGCGCGCAATGCCGACCCCTCGGGCGCGACCGGGGAAGAGCTGTGGACGACCGAGGTCCTGGCCAAGCTCGGCTACGCCGACGGCTCGCGCCTGACACGATCGCGGCTGCTCGCGGACGACACGCGGACGATCGACGACAGCGACTGGGCGCTCAACGTCTTCGTCGCCAACTCGTTCGCCGACACGGACGGCAAGTTCAAGGACGGCTACTTCGGCTACGCCTGGCTTGGCGGCCCGCACATCATCCTGACCTACGACAACGACGGCTGGGGCATCAACCGCTTCGACTCGGTGCTGCGCCACGAAATGCACCACTCGTTCTTCGCCCTCGACGAGTACTCGTCGTCCGGCTGCACCTGCACCAGCACGGCGGGCTACCTCGCGGGCCTGAACAGCAACTGCGAGAACGGCTGCGTCACCGCGGTGTGCGTCATGCGCAACAACGTCGCGTCGTCCTGCACGGCCACCCGCACGCAGGTCGGGACGGTGGACGAGGACGCCGACGGCACGGCCGACATCCTGCAGGTGCCGCCGGACGTGACGCTCGCGCTCGAGGGCGTCGAGGATCCCTGCGACGGGCTGGCCACCTTCCGCGGCACGGCGCAGGTGATCGCCTACCCCAACGCCAACCCGCAGCTCATCACGCCGCGCAACAACATCACGCTGCTCGAGATCGCCGGGGTCGAGGTCCAGGTGGACGAGGGCGACTGGCAGGCCGGCATGGCGTCGGCCGACGACGGCGCGTTCGACGCGGTCGGCGAGGACTACCACGTCGCGCTGTCGCTGCCCTCCGGCCGGCACATGGTCAAGGTGCGCTCCGTGGACGTGCGCGGGAACCGTTCGACCAGCTCGACGCTGACGGTCGACATGAACGAGGGTGCGGCCGGCATCACGGACTCGCTGCGGGGCGCCCGGGTCGCCGGGGGCGCGCAGCTGTCGTGGGACCCCGCCGCGGGCGCCGCGACGTACCGGGTCCGCCTCGCGACGCAGCCGGGCGCGGTGTTCGCCGCCGACCCGGTGATCGAGACCGCCGCGACTTCCTGGGTCGACAGGTCTGCCGGCACGATCTTCTACTCGGTCACCGCGGTGGACGGCTGCGGGCGCGAAACGCCCTGAGCGGTGCGCGAGCTTCGAGCGTTATCCTGGACCGCGGATGATCGCGCCACGCTCGCGACTGCGGCACGGCGACCGGTGGCTCGCGCTGCGCAGCCTGTTCTGGGCCGTTGCGCTTCCCGGCGTCGTCGCGGGTTACGTTCCCTGGCGCTTCCTGGGCCTGCGGCATGCCGTGTCGGACTTGCGGGACCCGCTGCACGCGCTCGCGCTGGCCGGCATCGTCACCGGCGCCGGTCTTCTCGCCGCGTGCATCCTGCATTTCGCCCGGACCGGACGGGGCACGCTCTCGCCGTTGGATCCTCCGCGCGTGCTGGTCGTGCGCGGGCCGTACCGGCACGTCCGCAACCCGATGTACCTCGGCGTCACCCTGGTCCTGCTCGGCGAGGTGCTCCTGCTGCGCTCGGCGGCGGTCCTCGTGTACTTCACGGCGTGGCTCGTGGCCGTGAACCTGTTCGTGATCGGTTACGAGGAGCCGCTCCTGCGCCGTCGCTTCGGCGCGGATTACGAGAACTACTTCCAGGCCACGGGGCGCTGGCTTCCTCGAATGCGGCGCAGGCGACGACCCGGCTCTCGCTGAGCTATCTGGCGGCTTTCCCGTGCACCGAAAAAAACGCGGCGCGCATCGCTGCGCGCCGCGTCGAACCAGGCCCGGTTGCCGCTCAGCGGCAGTTGAACACGTCGCAGTTGTTCTTGATCGCCGAGTTGCAGGCGTTCGAGCTGCCCGCCGCCCCCGGTGGATCGAAGTCGAGGCCGAGGTCCTCGTTCACGAGCGGGTTGTCGTGGCAGTTGCCCGGGGTCGGGACGCACGTTGCCGCAGGACCCTGGAAGGCGCACTCGCGATCGCCCTCGCAGGCGGTCACGCCGTCGCCGCCGCAGGTCCCGAGCTGGCACATCCCGTTTTCGAGCAGCTGGCCGCCGTTGTTCAGGCAGTCCAGCCGGTCGATGCACTCGGTGGCCGACAGCTCGCTGGACAGGCCGAGGCAAACGTCGTTGCACAGGCCGAACACCGGCACTTCCTCGCAACCGAGGTCACCGCTGATCGTGCAGTTGAGGGCGGCCGCGGTCAGTTGCCGCACCAGTTGCAGGCGCGCGTCGCCCTTCGGGCTGACGCACATGCTCTCGAGCGCCGAGTCCGACGACTTGAGGACCGTCGTGTCGATCAGGACGCCACAGACCATCACGCCGTGCGCCTCGTCGAGCACCGCCTGGGTGATGTTCTTGGCGTTCTTCTTCTCGACGCCGGCGTGCGTGCCCCAGAACCCGGGCGTCCGGCAGATCGCCGAACCGCCGGAGCCGCACTCGCAGATGATCATCGACGTCGACTGCCCCATTTCGGCGGCCTGATCGCTGCCGTAGTCGGGGTACTGCGCGTCCCAGTTGAACGTGAAGGCGCCGACCCGGAAGCCCTCGAAGTACATGCCGTTCGGCGCCTCGCCGCCGGAGACGATCGGGGCTTCGCCGCAGACATCGGTGCGCCACGGCACGGTCAAGGACAGGCTCGGGCGCGACGGATTCGTGGACCACAGCGGATCGACCGAGTCGCCGTAGTTCATGATCGTGGTGCCGACGTACGGGAAGGTCCCGTCGGAGGTCGTCAGCGTGACGGTGTAGCCCACCTCGGCGGACGCCGCGGAATTCGGCGGCGCCTCGAAGCCACTGCCGTAGAACGTGATGGTGAACCCCGCGCAGTCCGCCACGATCTTCCCGTCGCGCGGCAGCGACGTCGCCAGCGCGGGAGAAACCAGGAACCCGACCCCCAGGAGTGCGGGCGCACACTTGCCCCAGAACCTCATTCGCTTTCTCCTTCCCGCGTTTACCGGGGTTAACGACCTTGGAAATGCCCAGCCCGTATGGCAGAACACCAACCGCAGGATTACCGAAAAGCAAAAGTGGTATACCGCGTCCCGCGGGGAGGCGCCAGAAACAGGCTGGTTAAGAAGCACGGCAGACGTTCTCGGGCGTTCAAAACCATTCGAGGCAGCCTGGGAAGGAGTGGCGCCCCTGGGGAGCGAAAGGGGCTACTGGGGTTTTTTCAGGCTGAAGTCGAAGCGCAGGCCGGCGAGGATCACGTCCGGCCGGGAGCCCCCGTTCGTGGTCACGCTCTGGTCGGCCCGGGCCTCGACATAGGCGTACGTCCGGTCGTCGAAGAACCACTCCGCACCGACGATCGCGTACTTCAGCGCGGCGTCCGGGTCGATCGGCGGCAGGGAATCGTCGGGCCCGACGTAGCCCCCGCCGGCCTTGATCACCCAGCGCTCGGTCACCTTCCACCGCACGAGGACCTCGAACCCGGTCGCGTCGAACACCACGCTCTCGTCGTCTCCCGTCGCGGGATCCTCCAACGTGGCGAAGTCCCCGTTCTTTTGCTTCGAGGCCACGAGCGCGACGCGCAGGCCTGCGCGCTCGAACTGCGCGCCCAACGCCGCGTAGCGCGGGGAACCGTCGAAGCCCGGGATGTCGGGCAGACGTTCCTCGTCCAGCCGCGTGCGGACGAAAGCGGCGCCAAGCAGGAGACCCGGCGCGAGAGGGTAGCGCAGCGAGAACGCGAAGCCGTCGGTTGGCCGATCGTCACCGGCGGCCCGCATGTGGAGCTGCAACCCGAGATCGAGCCGGCCGAGCTTGTTGCGGTAGATCGCGGCCTGCTCGACGCGCCCGGTCCCGGACCCGCCGCCGTCCGTGCCGCCCACGAACGTCTGGCCGCCTTCACCGCCGAAGACGTCGAACTGGTCCGTCAGCCCGGCCACGTCGTAGTACACGCTCCACTGCTTGCCGATGACCAAAGAGCCGCTGCGTCCAAAGTCGAGGCCGAGGTAGCCCAGGCGCGTGCCGAACATGTTGCCCCGGTCTTCCTGCTCGATGGTGATGAAGCCGCTCGTCGTGTTGGCGTCGAGACGGAACTGCGTGTCGCTGTCGAACAGGTTGATCGAGAACTCGGTCCCGGCGAGCACGCGCACGCGCGAGCCGAACTCGCGCGAGAAGCGCAACCCGGCGCGCGACGAGTTGTCCTGCACCTCGAGTTCTCCCTCGAACCCCGCGATGTGACCGCGCAGGCTGCCGTAGAACTCGAACGATTCGATCAGGGGCGTCGGATCGGCGAGCACCGACCCCGCGGCGCAGATCAGCGCCGGCAAGAGCGCGAGTTTCCTGCTGGCCATCGGTCCTCCGGGCGAAGGTCCATCCGGCTTGCGGGCGATTCTAACCGCCGGGTGGACGCGCGCGGACGCGAGGCGTGGCATTACTTCGATCAGCCTTCCTCTTAATCCGACCTTGTTGTTATCGGCAGGCGCATGGGCGGATCATGCACACTGAGGGAAGCAGTCGGTCAGTTTCAATTGTCCCTAGGCGCGTTCGCGCCGGGCATGTCTTCGGTTGGCTCGCGCGAGCCGGTCCTGGGACCGAAGGAGGACCAGGCATGCCCGAGAAACCGAGCCGCATGGAGCACGATCTGCTGGGTCAGAAGGCGGTGCCGGCCGACGCCTACTACGGCGTGCAGACCGCCCGCGCGCTGGAGAATTTCCACATCTCGGGTGTGCCGCTGCGGCTCTACCCGAACCTGATCGAGGCGCTGGCGATGGTGAAGCTGGCCGCCGCCCGTGCGAACTTCGACTGCGGTCAGTTCGGCAAGGAGATCCTGTCGGGCATCGAGGGCGCCTGCCGCGACCTGATGAGCGGCAAGCTGCACGACCAGTTCCTGCTCGACGTGTTCCAGGGCGGCGCCGGCACCTCGACCAACATGAACGCCAACGAGGTGATCGCGAACCGCGCCCTGGAACTGATGGGCCACGAGAAGGGCGAGTATCGCTACTGCAGTCCGCACGATCACGTGAACCTCTCGCAATCCACCAACGATGCCTACCCGACGGCGCTGCACGTCGGCATGGCGCTCGGCAACCTGCGGCTGATCGCGGCGATGAACGAGCTGATCGCCTCGTTCCGCGCCAAGGGCCGGGAGTTCGGCGCCGTGCTCAAGATGGGCCGGACGCAGCTGCAGGACGCGGTCCCGATGACGCTCGGACAGGAGTTCGAGGCCTTCGCCGAAACGCTGTTCGGCGAGGTCCGGGCGCTCGAGGTCGTGCAGCGCGCCCTGTGCGAAATCAACATGGGGGCCACGGCGATCGGCACCGGGCTCAACGCGCCCGCCGGCTACGCCGAAAAGTGCACCACGCACCTGGCCGAGATCACCAAGCTGCCGATCCACGAGGCGCCGGACTTGATCGAGGCCACGCAGGACACGCAGGCGTTCGTCCTGTACTCGTCCTGCATGAAGAGCCTGGCGATCAAGCTCTCGAAGGTCTGCAACGACCTGCGGCTGCTCTCGTCGGGGCCGCGCTGCGGGCTGCGCGAGATCAACCTGCCGCCGAAGCAGCCGGGCTCCTCGATCATGCCGGGCAAGGTCAACCCGGTGATTCCCGAGGTCGTCAACATGGTCTGCTTCCGCGTGATCGGCAGCGACCAGACCGTCTCGCTGGCGGCCACGAGCGGCCAGCTGCAGCTCAACGTCTTCGAGCCGGTGATCGCCGCCTGCATCTTCGAAGCGCAGACGATGTTCATCAACGCCGCCAACACCCTGCGCGTCCACTGCGTCAACGGCATCACGGCCAACGAGGACGTCTGCCGGCACTACGTCGAGTACAGCATCGGCACCGTCACGGCGCTGAACCCGGTGATCGGCTACGACCAGTCCACCGAACTGGCCAAGGAGGCGATGCAGACCGGCCGCGGGATCATGGAGCTGGTGCGCGAGAAGAAGGTCCTCACCGAAGAGCAGATCGCGGACGTCCTCGACCCGGGTGCGATGACGGGCCACAGGCGCCCGAGATGAGGACCCTGTTTTCCGTCGTCATCGTGGTCCTGCTCGCAATGCTGGCCGCGCCGACGGCCGCGGCGCAGGCGGCCGACGGCTGGCGCCCGTTCGAGGGCACCTGGTCCGCGTCGGGGCGCCGGCACTCGATCCCGACGGAAACCGGCCGCGCGGCCGGCGTGCTGCAGATGTCGGGCGCGATCGTGCTCGCCCGCGTCGAGGGTCTGAGCCTCGGCTTCCGCGCCGAGGCGATCGGCTTCGACGACGGCCAATCGCTCAGCGTCGGGCGCGCGGTGTGGACCGACGAGCGCGGGGACCAGATCTTCAGCCAACTCAAGGGTGAGCGGGTCAAGACCGGCGGCCGCGCCACCGGGACGATCACGGGCGGGACCGGCCGCTACGCGGGGATCGAGGGCGAGTACGTCTTCGAATGGCAGTACGTCGTCCACGCCGAGGACGAGGTCGTGCAGGGGCTCGCGGTGCGGCTCAGCGGGAGGTTCCGCCCGCCGGCGGTGCCGGAATGACCGCCGCGCAGGTGCGGCCGCGCAAGCTCCTCGCCCGCGGCGCGAGCCTGGCCTTGCTGCTGGTCCTGTGGTTGCTGCCGGTGCCCGAGGGGCTGACCACCCCCGCGTGGCACCTGTTCGCGCTGTTCGTGACCGCGATCTTCTCCGTCATCGTCGGCGCGTTCCCGATCCTCACCGCTTCGGTTTTGGCGGTCGCGGCCGCCGTGCTGAGCGGCACGCTCGCGCCGGCCAAGGCGTACGCGGGCTTCGCCAACGGGACGATCCTGCTGATCGTGGTCGCCTTCCTGGTGGCGCGAGCCGTCGTGAAGTGCGGCCTCGGGCAACGCCTCGGTCATCTCGTGGTGAGCCTGTTCGGGCGCTCGACGCTCGGCCTGTCGTACAGCGTGTTCGTCGTGGACGGCGTGATCGCCCCGGCGTTTCCCAGCAACACGGCGCGGGCCGGCGTGCTGTACCCGCTCGTCTTCTCGCTGGCGGAGGCGGCCGGCGTGAAGCCGGGCGACGAGGGGCGCCGGAAGCTGGGCAGCTTCCTGATGTTCTCGGGCATGGCCAGCCTCAGCCTGTCGTCGGCGCTGTGGCTCACCGCGATGGCCGCGAACCCGCTCGGGGCCGAGATGGCCAAGAGCTTCGGCGTCGAGATCGGCTTCGGCTCGTGGCTGGTGGCCGCGTGCGTCCCGGCGCTGGCCGCGATGGTGTTGCTGCCGCTCTTGCTCTACAAGCTGATCTCGCCCGAGGTCAAGGCCACGCCGGCGGCGCCGGCCGCGGCGCGCGAGGCGCTCGCGCGGTTGGGACCGCTCAGCGCGCAGGAGAAGATCGTCACCGCGACGTTCGTCGGGATGGTCGCGCTGTGGGCCGCGGCCGGCACGCTGAAGCTGGATTCGACGGCGATCGCGTTCCTCGGCCTCGGCGTCCTGCTCGCGACGAGCGTCCTCGACCTCGGCGACATCGCCAAGGAGGGGGACGTCCTCGCCACGTTCATCTGGTTCGCGGTGCTGTTCACGTTGAGCGGACAGCTCAACGAGCTGGGCTTCATGGGCTACCTCGGCCAGCGGCTGGCGCACGCGCTCGGCGGGCTGGCCTGGCTTCCGGCGGCGCTGATCCTCGTCGTGGCTTACGTGCTGCTGCACTACCTGTTCGTCAGCCAGACCGCGCAGGTGCTGGCGCTGTTCGGCGTGTTCCTCGACGTCGGCGTGAAGCTCGGGGCGCCGGCCGCGCCGCTGGCGTTCCTGCTGCTGTTCGCGAGCAACTTCTTCTCCGCGATCACGCCGCAGGGCTCGAGCGCGAACCTGTTGTTCGTGGGCAGCGGGTATCTCCGGCAGGGCGAGCTGTACCGGCTCGGCGCGATCACCACGGCGTTCAACCTCGCCGTGTTCGTCCTGCTCGGCCTGCCGTGGCTGCTGCTGGTCGCCCGTTAGAAGAAGAGCCGCCGCAACGGACGCTGGAAAGAAACGGGACCCTGGCACCGATCACGCCGGTGCCAGGGTCCCGGTCTTCGGAATGCGAATCGTCAGAAGCCGGTGGGGCGCATCCCGCGGCGGAGCCGGTTCGCGATCTCCTCGGTCACGGCCGGGACGTTCGTGCGCCGGGTCGCGGCGCGAATCCCGATCGTTGACGGCTCGGCCGTCAGCGGGAGCCAGAAGATGCCGCCGCCCTCGGAACTGACCGCGAGGCCCTGCGTGACGCCGTCGCCGTAGTCGAAGGTCGGCTCGCTGATCCGCGCGCCCGCGAGCACCGGCCAGCGGCGGACCTCGGCGCCGGTCGTCGCGTCGAGGCCGAGCAGCAGGCCGTCGGCCGTGCCGACGAAGGCGACGGTGTCGTTGGCCACGAACGCGGAGCGCAGGACGAGGTTGCCGAGCGGCGCCGCGAGCGTGCGGGCCCACAGCGTCGTCGCGTCGAAGTGTCCCGTGCTGTCCACCTTCACGCCGCGCACCGTGTCGCCCGCGGTCCAGACGACCCAGTTCTCGTACAGACCCGGGCCGACCTGGGTGCGGTTGCCGACGGCGAGCCCGCTGACCGGGTCGGCGCCCTCGTGCAGGACGTCGAGCTGGACCAGCGACGAACCGGCGTCGCCCTCGCGCGCGAAGGCGTCGTACAGGTACAGCCCGCCGTCGTCGGTGCCGACGGCGAGCAGGGTCGACGCGCCGCGCCAGAACGGGACCGGGTTCGCGGTGGCCCCGCCGATCCCGGAGACGACGGCGTACACGTTGAACACCGGCCCCGGCGCGATCTCGAGGGCGAGCAGCGACTCGCCGCCGTCGTCGAGGACCGGCACGTACACCATGTTGTCGGCGCTGTCGCGGTAGAAGATGCGCGGCGGCGCGACGATCGCGCCCAGCCCGTCGATGCCGCCGTCGTACGACGCGTGGAGCGTCGCGAAGTCCGGCGAGTACAGCAGAACGCGGTTGTCGGTCGTCCCGCAGCGCGTGCCGACGATCACCGCGTCGTCGGTGTCGTTCGGGTTCGCGTCGAACGCGTCGAGCGTGACGAGCGGCGAGGCGCGCAGCGCGCCGGCCGCGCAGCCGGCGTCGCCGCCGGCCCCGGCGACGTTGCGCTGCGCCTCGGGCGCCGCCGTGCCGTCGTCGAGCGCGAAGCGGTACAGGACGCCGTCGTCGGCCCCCGCGAACGCCGTCGGATCGGGCGCGGTGCCGGTGACGTCGAGATCGCCCGCCATCACGCGGTCCTCGATGCGGC
The DNA here is from genome assembly GCA_017994815.1 of Acidobacteriota bacterium. Classification (GTDB taxonomy): domain Bacteria; phylum Acidobacteriota; class Polarisedimenticolia; order J045; family J045; genus JAGOJY01. Next base: position 25,125 of record JAGOJY010000003.1, on the reverse strand, counting down.
CGCCGACCTCGAGCGGCATCCAGCCGCTGCGCAGGCCTTCGGCCGTGTCCACGCGGTGCAAGAACTCATCGTCGCCCGTGCCGACCACGTACAGGCCCGGCACGACTCCCGGCGGCGCCATCGCGTCGGCCTGGGTCCAGTAGCTCCAGGCGGCATCGGCCGGATCGACCGCCAGGCTGAGCGCCTTGAGGCCGTTCGAGTAGTTGCGCGACGTGTCGAACGCGAACGCCTCGAAGTGGAACGTGTACCCGCCGGTCGCCGGCAGCAGGCCGGCCGGCAGGTCCACCCCGCAGCCGTTGTCGTGCGGCCCGGTCACGCACAGCACGAGGTGCCGCTGGATGACCACGAACGGCCGGTACGACTTGCCGTCGGTCGGGCGCAGCGTCACCGGCCGGATGTTGGCCAGCACCAGCACGCCCGCGAGGTCCTCGTCGTCCGGCGCGGTCCAGTCGAGACGCAGGTTCGTCAACGTGCGGCTGCTCGTGAACCCGGTGACGTCACCCGGGGGTGTCGTGTCCTTCACGAACTTCACGGCGTGGCTGTCGTGCTTCTTGCCCTTCGGCTTCTTGTTCTTGCCGGCCCAGGACGGCGCCGACGCCACCAGGAGGAACACGACGACAAGGGCGATCGCGCGGAAGACAACGCGACCGATCGGAACACGGCAGTTCGCGACCATGGACACCTCCACCCTCGGGACACGGGGGGCGTTCGGTTGTGCGGTTGCCCGGAAGATACCGCGATCCGGCGCATCCGGTTGGCTGTCTTGGCGCGGCTTGGCCCGCCGGGGTCCGCAATCGTTCTGATTTCGTTGCGAAACCCCTTGAAAAAAAAGCAGATCTGGCGTACCTAACCCACGCAATCGGTTAGTCGCCGTCCGGCGGGCAGCGCTGCCCGGTGCTCCGCCGCCGCCCGGCGAGGAAAGTGGCTGCCATGAGGGCGCCGTCCTCCTGGTCCCTCCCCATCCTCGTGCTGATCGTCCTCGCCGCGAGCGGGCCGGGCTGCAACCGCGGGCTCGACCGGGACGCCTCGTTGCTCGACGACGGCGGCGGTCGCACCGAGTCCGACTTCCCCGAACTCACGGCCGATGTCTTCAAGGCCATGGATGGCGGGATCGAGCTGACGCCGGAGGAGATCGCGGGCCGCAACACGTGGAACCTGTGGTGCGGCGGCAACGAGCAGTTCTGGGACCGCGCCGCGCGCGAGGGCTACGGCCTGTTCGACCTTTTGATGATGCTCGACTCGCGCAAGCGCGACAGCCGCTTCCGCGAACTCGGCGTGATCAACGAACCGGGCTACCGGAAGGCCGACAAGCCGGACAAGTACGGGCTCTGGCTCGACGTGCCGGTCGCGCCGGAAACGGCCGAGCCGGCGAGCATCGATCCCGCGGTCTACGGCCGTGCCTCGGGCGTGATGGGCTTCCGCATCTTCGACAACCCGGAGTTCGACGCCGAGGCCGCGAAGAAGTGGGACCCCCAGCGCTTCTACAATGACCCGTCGTACACCGCGCGCGCGGACCTCGTGCGGCCGTACCGGGTCGGCGTGTCGTGCGGTTCGTGCCACATCGCGTTCCACCCGTCGCGCCCGCCCGACGATCCGGAGAACCCGCGCTGGGAGAACCTCGCCTCGGCGATCGGCAACCAGTACATCCGCGAGGGACGCGTGTTCGGCGCGACGATCAAGCCCGGCGGGTTCTTCCACGAGATGACGGAGACCCAGCCGCCCGGGACGTCGGACACTTCGCGCATCGCCACCGACCACATCAACAACCCGAACGCGATCAACCCGATCTTCGAGCTCGGCGCGCGGCTGGCCGTCGCGCACGACGAGGAACTGGCCGACGAAAGCGTGCTGCTCCCGGCCTCCCACACCCGGGACAAGGTCCCGCACGTGCTGAAGGACGGCGCCGACTCGGTCGGCGTGCTCGGCGCGACGGTGCGGGTCTACGTCAACATCGGCCTGTACTCGCAGCACTGGCTCGCGCAGCACAACGCGCTGCTCGGGCTGCGGGGGCAGGAGCCGTTCTCGATCAAGACCGCCAACGAGAACTCGGTCTACTGGCGCGCGACCGTGCAGAAGGCGCCGAACATCGCGCGCTTCTTCTCGCGGCTGAAGCCGTACCGGCTGGCCGACGCGCCGGGTGGCGCGGAACACATGACGCGCGATCCGGCCGTGCTCGAGCGCGGCAAGCTCGTCTTCGCGGACCACTGCGCCGGCTGCCACTCCGGCAAGCGGCCGCCGGCCGGCGTGGAGGCGAAGGCGTGGTTCCAGCAGGAGGTGCTGAAGCCGGACTTCCTCGAGGGCAACTTTCTCTCCAGCGAGGAGCGCTACCCGGTCTCGAAGATCGGCACCAACGCCGCGCGCGCGGCGGCGACGAACGCGATGTCCGGGCACGTCTGGCAGAACTTCTCCTCCCGGACCTACAAGGAGCTGCCGCCGGTCGACCCGATCGAGGTCTACAACCCGTACACCGGGCGCAACGAGCCGTACACGATCGGCGGCGGCGGCCGCGGCTACTACCGCGTGCCGTCTTTGATCAGCGTCTGGTCCTCGGCGCCGCTCCTGCACAACAACGCGCTCGGCAAGTACACGGGGGACCCGTCGGTCGCCGGGCGCATGGAGGCGTTCAACGACGCGATCGAGAAGCTGCTGTGGCCGGAAAAGCGCCTCGGGCTCGAGTCGATCTGGCGCACGCAGCAGGAATGCGCCCTGCAGGTCAACGCGACCGTGATCCCGGAGCCGCTGCGCACGCTGCTCGGATCGCACATCGACCCGGACGGTTTCTTCCGCATCGGTTTCATCCCGGCCGGCACGCCGGTGAACCTGATCGCGAACCTCGACCCCGCGACCGAGCCGAAGAAGCTGGCCGCGCTGCTGCTCAAGGCCCGGCGCGTCTTCCGCCGGATCAAGGAGCAGCAGCTCGACGGCGAGGCCGCGCGGCAGCTCCTGCGCGACGAGCTGGCGCCGGACCTCTACGCCGCGAGCTCCTGCCCGGACCTGGTCGAGGACCGCGGGCACACGTTCGGCGCCGACCTGCCCGACGGCGACAAGCGTGCCCTGATCGAGTTCATCAAGACGTTCTGAGGCCGCAGCCCACGGAGGCCGCCATGACCGCCACACCCGGACAACCGCACACTTCAGCGCCGCAGGCCCGGCTCAGCGCGGCGGACCTGTACGCGCTCTCGCAGCGCGAGCTGGACGAGCTGTTCTCGCGCAGCGCACCGGGGCCGATCCCCGAGGGAACCGCCGAGGGCGCCGCGATCGTCTGGCCCGGCACGTTCTGGACGCGGCTGATCGCGCGCTTCGTCCACCGCTTCGCCTGGCAGGGGAAGGTCTTCACGCCCAGCCCCGACGGGCGCGACGCGACGCTGCAGAACCGGATCGGTCCGGTGTCCACGCAGCTCGTCGTCGCGCGCGTGTACCTGACCGACAGCTGGCTCGACGGCAAGCCCTGCATCGTGCTCGATTACTCGAAGACCTCGCTGTTCGCGCGGAAGATCCGCGACGAGATCCGCGAGATCTCGCCCGGCCTGTACCTCGGCAAGGTCTGGTGGGGCCGGATGCGGCTGATCGACTTCGCGCTGCAGTTCCCGCGGTGACGGCCGCGTGACGCGCACCGCCCGCCGCGTGGCGCTGGGCGCCGCGCTGGTCATCGCCGTGCCGGCGGTGCTGCTGGCCGCCCGCTTCACGCGCGACGTGCCGGTGGTCTACGACGGCGACGAGGACCACTTCAAGTACGGCTCGACCGGCGGCGAGCGTGACGCCGGGATCCCCTACGCGATCTGGCAGGCGCTGCCCGAGTTGTTCCCGGAGTACCTCCCGGGCGGGGACCTGGCCTCGCTCGGCCTGGTCTTCGAGCCGGGCCGCGAGCTGCCGATCGGCATGTCGAAGCGCAACGTGCAGGGGATCGACCGCGTGTTCTTCAACTGCGCGGTCTGCCACGTCGGCACGTACCGCGAGCGGCCCGGCGCGGCGCGGAAGATCGTGACCGGGATGCCGGCCAACACCGTCGACCTGCAGGCGCTCGAGCGTTTCCTGTTCGCCGCGGTCGTGGACGAGAAGTTCTCGGCCGAGCGCATCCTGCAGCAGGTCGGCCGGCGCGACGACCTGCTCAACCGGCTGCTGTACCGCTTCGTGGCGGTCAACCTGATGCGCGAGCGGCTGCTGTTCCTGCGGCACCGGTTCCGCTTCATGGACCGCGAGCCGGACTGCGGCCCGGGGCGCGTGGACACCTTCAACCCGCCAAAGGTGCTGCTGAACTTCCGGATGGACGACCTGCCGCCCGAGGAGTGGGTCGGCCTGTGCGATTTCCCGTCGATCTGGAACCAGGGCCCGCGCGAGGGGATGCAGCTGCACTGGGACGGCAACAACACCTCGGTCGAGGAGCGCAACCGCAGCGCGGCGTTCGGCACCGGCGCCACCCCGCCGACGCTCGACCGGCCTTCCTTGGCGCGGACCGCGGCGTGGCTGCGCGACATCGCCAGGCCGCCGGCGTTCCCGTTCCCGATCGACGCGGCGCTCGCCGCGCGCGGCGCGGCGCTGTACCGCTCGTACTGCGCGGAGTGCCACGGCCAGAGCGGCAGCGACTTCTCCGGGCGGTACGTCGGCAAGGTCACGCCGCTCGGCGAGATCGGCACCGACCGGCACCGCCTCGACTCCTACACGCGCGAGCTGGCCGCGAACCAGAACCTCCTGTACGCGGGCTACCCGGACGAGCGCTTCCGGCACTTCCGCAAGACGGACGGCTACGCCAACCAGCCGCTGGACGGGCTGTGGCTGCGCGGGCCGTACCTGCACAACGGCTCGGTCCCGACGCTGCGCGACCTGCTCGAGCCGTCCGCGGCGCGGCCCAAGACGTTCTACCGCGGGTACGACGTGCTCGACCCCGCGCGGGTCGGCTTCGTGTCGAACGTCGCGGAAGAGGGTGGGCGCAAGTTCTTCTTCTTCGACACGGCGCTGCCGGGCAACGGCAATTTCGGCCACGAGGGGCCGGCGTACGGCACCGAACTCGACCCGTCCGACAAGGACGCGCTGGTCGAGTACCTGAAGGGGTTCTGATGAACCGGGCCGGCAAGCTCGCCGTGGTCGCGGCGGCGGTCCTCGTCCTCGGCGCGGGGCTGGGCCTTCTCGCCTGGGGCAAGTTGTTCCGCGAGGGGCCGGACCAGGTGTTCGACGACCCGGTCGAGCAGTTCAAGTACGGCTCGCTCGGCGGCGAGCGCGACGCGGGGCTGCCGTACTGGATCTGGGTCGTGCTGCCGCGGGTGTTCCCCGACCTGCTGCCGGGTCCGGGCGGCTACGCGTCGTTCGGCGTCGTCTGGGAAGAGGGGCACGAGCTGCCGGTCGGCTTCGTCAAGAAGACGGTCGGCTTCCCGCGCGTCGGCAACAACTGCGCGCTGTGCCACACGGGGACCTACCGCGCGTCGCCCGAGGCGGCACCGGTCGTGGTGCCGGGCGCGCCCGCGCACTCGCTGAACGCCCAGGCGCTGCTACGCTTTTTGACCCGCGCCGCCGCCGACCCGCGGTTCGAGTCCACCACGATCCTGCGCGAGATCCGCCGCGAGGTCGATCTGTCGCTCGTGGACCGGCTGCTGTACCGCTTCGTGATCATCCCGTTCACGCGCCGCGCGCTGCTCGAGCAGGCGGACAAGCTGCGCTTCATCGAGCGGCCGCACGCCCCGCCGTGGGGCCTCGGGCGCGACGACGCTTTCAACCTGCCGAAGTTCGCGGTCGCCGGCCTGCCGCTGGACGACACGGTCGGCCAGTGCGACTTCGCCTCGGTGTGGAATCTCAAGGTGCGCGAGGGTCCCGGCCTGCTGCTGAACTGGGCCGGCGAGACGCCCTCGGTCCATTCCGTGCTCGTGGACTCCAGCACCGGCCTCGGCGTGCGGCCGGGGCCGGCCTTCGAGCGCCGGCTGTCGAGCCTCGGCGAGTTCCTGCGCGGCATGCCGCCGCCGCGCTACCCGTTCCCGGTGGACGAGGCGCTCGCGGCGCGCGGCCACGCGATCTACTGGCAGGCCTGCGCGTCGTGTCACGAGCCCGGCCAGCCGCGGACGAACAAGGTCATCCCGCTCGACGAGATCGGCACGGACCGCGAGCGCTTCGACTCGTGGAGCGCCGAGGCCGCGCGCGTCTTCAACGCCAAGGTGCGGGAGGCCGGATTCGAGCGCGACGACGTCGGCAAGCGCGACGGCTACCTCTCCTCGCCGCTCGACGGACTCTGGATGCGCGCGCCGTACCTGCACAACGGTTCGGTCCCGACGCTCGCCGACCTGCTCGAGCCGCCCGCCCGCCGGCCGGCAGTCTTCTGGCGCGGCTGCGACGTGTTCGACCAGGCCCGCGTGGGGTTCGTCAGCGACGGGCCGGAAGCCCGCCGCCGCGGCTTCCGCCACGATGTCTCGGTGCGCGGCGACGGCAACGGCGGCCACCTCTACGGCACGGACCTGCCGCCGGCCGACAAAGAGGCGCTGCTCGAGTTCCTGAAGACGCTCTGAGCGCTTGGCGGGTAACATCTGGCGCATGACGCGGTACACGCAGGCCGTGACGCGGCGACCCGGGCCCGATTTCGCCGCCGGGCTGACGACGGCGGGGCTGGGCGCGCCGGACCTCGAGCTCGCGCTGGCCCAGCACGCGGCCTACGTCGAGGCGCTGCGCGGGCACGGCTTGGAGGTCGTCGAGCTGGCGGCCGAGCCGGGGTACCCCGACGCGTGCTTCGTCGAGGACACGGCGGTCGTGACGCCGGAGCTGGCGGTGATCGCCCGGCCCGGGGCTTCGCCGCGGCAGGGTGAAGAGCGCAGCATCGAGCCGGTCCTCGCCCGCTTCCGGCCCGTCGCGCGCATCGAGGCGCCCGGCACCCTGGACGGCGGCGATGTCCTGATCGTCGACCGCGAGGTCCTGATCGGTGTCTCGGCCCGGACCAACGTCGAGGGCGCGCGGCAGCTCGCCGATCTCCTGCGCCCGCACGGCTACGTCTCGCGCTTCGTCGAGATCGCGACCGGGCTGCACCTGAAGGCGAGCGTCAACATGCTCGGTTCCCAGACGCTGCTCGTGGCGCACGAGTACGCCACCCATCCGGCGCTGCTGCCCTTCGGGCAGGTCTCGGTCGGGGACGACGAGGCCTACGCGGCCAACACGCTGTGGATCAACGACCGGCTGCTGGCGCCGCGCGGCTTCCCGCGCGTCCTGCGCTCGCTCGAGCGCCTGGGCTTGCCGGTGACGCAGCTCGACGTCAGCGAGTTCCGCAAGATGGACGGCGGGCTGACCTGCCTGTCCTTGCGGTTCTGAGCCGGGGAAACGTGCCCCACCTGTCGCCGTCTTTGGCAACACGGTCGACGGATCGCGCGGCGCGTCCGCGCGCGGGTCGCCCGGCCCCGGCCCTGCTCGCAGCCGGCGCGGGCGTGGCGCTCCTGGTCGTCCTCGCGTGGAGCCGGCGCTTCGTGCAGGACGATGCGTTCATCTCCTACCGCTACGCGCGCAACCTGGTCGAAGGCCAAGGGCTCGTGTTCAACCCCGGAGAGCGGGTCGAGGGCTACACGAATTTTGTCTGGACGATGCTCATGGCCGCCGGAATGCGGCTCGGCCTGCCCGTGATCGGCTGGTCCCACGCGCTCGGGCTGGCGTGCTTCGCCGCGAGCCTGGTGCTCGTGTTCCTCCTGGGCCGACGGGTGCTCGCCTCGTCCGCCTGGAGCGCGCTCGCCGTCACGATCGTCGGGACGAATTTCAGCTTCAGCACCTATGCCACGGGCGGGCTCGAAACATCGCTGCAGACCGCGACGGTGCTCCTCGCGCTGCTTCTGGCGCTGCGCGCGCTCGATCGCCCGGCGCCGCGGCCGGCGGAGGAGGCCGCCTTCTCGGCTGCGGCGGCCGCGGCGCTCCTGACACGGCTCGATTCCGTGGTTCTGCTCGCGCCGGCGATGGCGGCGCTGGTCCTGCAGGTCCTGCGGCAGCCCGGCCCCCGCGAGCGGGCACGCTGCGCCCTGGCGCTGGTTCTCCCGGGAGCGATCCCGCTCGCGGCGTGGTTCGCGTGGAAGCTGGCCTACTACGGCGCGCTGCTGCCGGTCACGTTCCACGCGAAGACCGGCGGCGCGCTCGGCGCCACGACGAAGCAGGGGCTCTTGTTCCTCTACGAGTACTTCGCATCGTACTGGATGTTCCCGCAGCTGCTGTGGGTGCTGGTCTTCGCCGCCGCGTTGTTCCGTTGCCGCGACACCCGCCTGCTCGCGGCCGCGTGCGGCCTGTGGATGCTGTACATCGTCGCGGTCGGCGGGGATTTCATGGAATTCCGGATGATGACCCCGCTGCTGCCGGCCTGGACGCTGTGCGTGCTCTGGCCGGCCCGCCGCCTGGCCGATCGACGAGTGCAGTTGGCGCTGGGCGCCGCCATGCTGGTGCTGGCGCTCGCCGGGTCGTGGCGTCACCAGGCGACGTTCCGCTACGAGAACGGCATCGAGTCGGTGGCCGACCTCGAGGAGCACCTGTCCGTGGACCGCTGGGTGGCGATCGGCCAGACCCTGCAGGGCGCGTTCGCTGGCCACGAGGACCGGGTGACGATCGCCGTAACTGCCGCCGGCGCGATCCCGTACTACTCGCGGGCGCGGACGATCGACATGCTGGGGCTGAACGACCCCTGGATCGCGCGCAACGGGATCCCGTTCAAGTCGCAGCCCGGGCACGAGCGGACCGCGCCGTTCCACTACCTGCTCGCACGCGGGGTGAACCTCGTCATCGCCCACCCGCTCGTCGTCGCCCCCGGCCAACCGCTGGACCTCGCCCGCAATTTCGGGCTACCCAACTTCCGCCTGTTCGATGCGCGGCCCGAGGACGTTCCGCGCACGGTGAAGCTGGTCGAGATACCGATCGGCGACGGGTTCCGGGTGCTCGCGCTGTACCTGACGCCGAACCAGTTCGTGGACGCGGCGATCCGCGAGCGCGGCTGGCGCACGTGGACGCCCGGTTGACTTTCATCTCCCCGGCTCGCCGATCCGGGGCGTCGGCGGAACAAGTCCCGCCTGTTTGTCCGGTCCGGGCTCCCGGGGGGCTCGCGGGAACCCGGAAACCGGGTCGCGGCGGCTGAAATCGCGCCGGCCGCGGACATTCGGCCGGGATGTAGCGGACAGGGCGGACAAACGGGCGGGGTGTGTTCGAGGAAGCGGACATTCGTCGCGGACGTGTTCCAGAACGCGGGGGTCGGCTCACCGGAGGTGGCGATACCGCGCCCATGAGGGGAGCTGCCGCAGGTCGCCGTCGCCGAGGGCCGCGAAGCGCGGATCGCCGGCGACGCGCGCGACGAGAGCGATCGTCGCCTCCGTCCGGCCGGCGTGGCGCCGCGCGGTGCGCGGGTCGACGCCGGCCAGCGCGGCGATCTCCCCCGCCCGGGCGTCGGTCAGCGTGCAGAGCGCCCGCAGCAGAAGGTCGCGCGGCGCGCCGCGATCGCGGAGGCCGCCGAGCGGCGTGCGCGTCAGCGCGCTGACCGCCGCGACGACCTCACGCGGATCGCAGCGTCGGTCGCCCGACACCACCGCGGGCAACGGCGTCCCGGCCACGTTCACGCACGGGTCGGACGACACGTACGCATGAAAGCCCGCCGGGTCCCGCACCGGGCGGCACGCCGCCGGAACCGCGAGCCCGAGCGCATCGCGGTACGTCGAGAACGGCCACGCGAGCGGGTCGTCCACGAGCCTCTTCCGGCACGGGTTCAGGTGAAGGTAGCGGACGGTCCGCGGCAGGTGGTCGCGGCCCCGGATCGGCGTGGGCTGCGCTCCGTGCACGAACACCGGGCCGTGCTCGCCGCGGGCGTGGTTGCGCCACTCGGCGTAGCCGCGGATCGCCGCCGACAGCGCGGCACGCTGGCGCTCGCCCGCGAGCAGGGCGTGCAGGTGGTCGGGCATCAAGACCAGCGCGCTGGCCGCGAGCCACAGCACGAGGCGATCCCACAGTTCGCGCGCCTCGGACCACGAGTGGAAGAGCAGCGTCCCCGGAACAGCGCGAACGGCGGCGTGGATCATGGCGCGGAGCATAGGGCGGCCCACTCCCGTCGCGGCTCGCGCGCGGCGCGGACCGTCTCGGGAGCGGGACGCGCGTGATGCGGATCAGAACGGGAAAGCGCGAGTCGTGGTCGACGATCCGGTCCCAGTCGCACTTGCAGCTCTCGCGCGAAAGCAGCGCGCGGAGTTCCGCCCCCGCGCGGGCGAGCCGCTTGCGGCGGCGGCGCGCCGCCGCTCACGCTCGATCACGGGCAGGTTGCGGGGTCGTGGTTCACGCGGGGCGCGCCGGTCGAGTCGGCGCCCCAGGTCCCGGGCAGCGCGCAGGCGAGGTTGACCCCGCGGACGAGGTAGCCGAAGCCGGCGCCCGCCGCCGGGATGTCCGCGTCCTCGAACGACGTCGCCTCGAACTGGTCGGCGAGGCAGGGCCCGTACGCCCCCGCGCCGAGCGCCGCCAGCGAACTGCGGACCACGTCGAAGCGGTCGGCGAACGGGGGCCGGTCCCAGTCCAGAAGCGTCGACTCGCCGCCCGAGATCCGCAGCGGGCCGACCTCTCCCGGCGTCCCGCCCGCGGCGTCGCGGCGCGCGCAGTCCAGGACGTCCGGCAGCCCGTCGGCGTCGTCGTCGGGCGTGCAGGCGTCGGCGAGGCCGTCACCGTCGCTGTCCACCGCGTCGACGTCGGCCGCGTCGGGATCGCCGTCCGCGGCGAGCAGGCTGACCCGCACGTAATCGAACCAAGCGCTCCAGCCGGCCTGGTTCTGCGCGAGCAGGCCGATTCTCTCGCCGGGCCCGAGCGCGTGGACCCACGTCGCGCCCCGGGTCCAGGTCGCGCCGTCGAGACTGGAGTGCGCGGTGTAGCGCGCGGCGCCCCCCGCGGTCGCGCGGCGAACGACGCGCAGCCACGTCCAGGGTCCCGGCGGCCCGGCGCGGGACCCGCCGAAGAACGGGTAGCCCGCGGGCACGGGGTCGATCTCCTTGCCGAACTCGGTCTGCCGCGACTCGCCGATCGAGGCGTGCACGAGCTTGATGTAGTTGTCGTCGTCGCGGTAGATCACGAGCCCGGCCTGCGCGTAGTCGTGGCAGCAGCCATCGGCGGGCACGTCGAGGTACATCCTCGTTTCGACGAGCCACTCGCCGGGCGGCGCGTCCTCGAGCAGGACCGAGGCGCTGTCGGAGCTGCCGTGCAACTCGCCGTAGGTGTCGAGGCGCAGGCTGCCCTCGCCGAGCGACCAGCGCTCCGGGGGCGGCGGGCGGACCCAGCTCCAGCGCGGGTCGAGCACGCTGCCGGCGAACTCGTCCGAGTACGCATCGAGCGGCGCGCCCGGCTCGTCGGGCGGGCGCGGGCAGGGCGTGTGCCGCAGCGTGTCGCCCGGCTGCGCCGCGGGCGCGGGCCACGTGCTGTCGCTCGCGCCCCAGCCGCCCCGCACCTGCGGCCAGCCGTCGATCCAGTCCAGCGGATCGAGCATCGGATGGCGCTTGGTGTAGCCCACGGATCCGGCGAAGTACGGCTGGTCCGCGTCGATCGCGTGGTACAGGAGCCAGTCCTGCCCGGCGAAGTCCACGACGTGTGTCGCGTGCCCCGGACCGATCCAGCGGTTGCCGTTCATCGACAGCACGGGCGTCCCGCCCGCCTGCGACTGGTCCAGCGGCACGCCCGCGCGGTCCACGAACGGGCCGGTGGGCGACGCGGAGCGCCCGGCGAGCACGATGTAGCCCGAGAGCGGCCCGCTGCAGCACCCGGCCGCCGACAGCAGCAGGTAGTACCAGCCCTCGCGCCGGATGATCAGCGCCGCCTCGAAGTGATCGCCGATCGCGACCTTGGTGGCGTGGCTCGCGCCCGAGAAGAAACCGTCGGGCGAGAGCGGGCGCACCTCGATCCCGCCGCCGAACGAACCGTAGTAGATGTAGCGCTGCCCGCCGGGAGCCGTGATCACCTCGGGGTCGATCGTCCCGTGGAACGCGCAGCCGCTGTCGCGGCGGCGCGGCGCGACGACCGGGCGGCCGAGATCGGTCCACGGCCCGGCCGGCGACGGCGCGGTGGCGACGCCGATCGCGCTGTCGTCGCCGCAGCCGGGCTCGCCGCCGTACTCCGCCCGGGTGTCGGTGCCGGCGTAGTAGAGGTAGTACTGGCCGTTGAAGTACGCGGCGTCCGGCGCCCACAGGTAACCGCCTTCCGTCCAGGCGGGGCGGCTCGCGAAGACGTCGCCGACGTGCGTCCAGTGCACCAGGTCGTGCGAGCGGAAAATCGGGAGCAGGTGCGAGATCGCGTCGGCATCGCTCAGCCGGTCCTGCGTGCAGAACATGTACCAGTCGGTGTCGCCCGGCGCCTGGCCGCGAATGACCGTCGGGTCGGCGCAGTTCTCGCCGGCGGATGCGTCCTGCAGCACCACCGGCAGCGGGTTCGAGTACACGCCCTGCGCGCGCGCGGCGCCGATCCCGCCGCAGAGTGCAGCGAACAGCGCCAACGCGCGATGTAAGTTCTCGCCCACGGCGTTGAAGGTACGCGGGGTTCCCCCCGCGCGCAGCGTCGCCGATAATCCCGGCTCCAGCGCGCCGGCCGGCCCGGGCGGGCGCCCGGCGGAGCGTCACGCAGACCATGCTGCCCAAGCACCTGCTCGGCCTCACCGCAGGCGTCTTGTCCGGTGTGCTGTTCGGCGCCGCGTTCGGTCTCGGCGTGTACACCTTCGTCTACGCCAAGGGGTATTCGTACCTGACGAACGACCCGCAGGCGTGCGCCAACTGCCACGTCATGGAGGACCACTTCGCCGGCTGGATCAAGTCGCCGCACCACGGCGTTGCGGCGTGCAACGACTGCCACACGCCGCACGATCTCGTCGGCAAGTACACGACCAAGGCGCTGAACGGGTTCTGGCACTCGTTCGCGTTCACGACCGGGGAGTTCCCGGAGCCGCTGCGGATCAAACAGCGCAACCACGAAGTCACCGAGGAGCGCTGCCGCGACTGCCACGCGGACATGGTGGCGGCGATGGTCGGCCCGCACGCGGGGCCGCAGGCGCTGTCGTGCATCCGCTGCCACGAGGAGGTCGGGCACCCGCAGTGACGCCGCGGGGCCCGCGCGAGCGCGAGGGAGAACGATGGCCAACGAGACGAAGATGCGGTGGGGCCTGCTGCTGGGGCTCCTGGTGGCGAGCGCGATCGTCACCGCGGCCGTGACGGCCCTCCTGATGAACATCGCCGAGCGCAAGCAGGAGGCGAAGAACCCGTTCTTCCGGGTGGTCGAGGTCACGGACGAGACGGTCGACCCGGCCACGTGGGGCAAGAACTTCCCGCTCCAGCACGACGACTACCGGCGGACCGTGGACCAACAGCGCACGCGCTACGGCGGAAGCGAGGCCGTGCCGCGCACGCCGACCGCGGCCGACCCGCGCTCGATCGTGGCCCAGTCGCGACTTGAGGAGGATCCGCGGCTCAAGACGATGTGGGCCGGCTACGCCTTCGCGACCGATTTCCGCGAGGAGCGCGGCCACGCCTACATGCTGCTGGACCAGGAGTTCACCGAGCGGCAGGTCGTGGCCAAGCAGCCGGGCACCTGCCTGCACTGCCACGCGTCGGTCTACGTCCCGTACAAGAAGCTCGGCGGCGGCGACCTGATCCGCGGCTTCGAGATGATGAACCAGATGCCCTACCCCGAGGCCCGCAAGTACGTCGAGCATCCCGTCGCCTGCATCGACTGCCACGACCCGCGGAGCATGCAGCTGCGCGTGACGCGGCCGGGCTTCATCGAGGGGATCCGCGCGCTGAAGGCCAGCCAGGGCGTCGAGGGGTACGACGTGAACAAGATGGCGTCGCGGCAGGAGATGCGCGCCTTCGTGTGCGGGCAGTGCCACGTCGAGTACTACTTCAAGGGTCAGGAAAAGCGACTGACGTACCCGTGGTTTAAGGGGCTCCGGGTCGACGACATGCTGGCCTACTACGACGAGGTCGGCTTCAAGGACTGGACGCACGAGCTGACCGGCGCCGACGTGCTGAAGGCCCAGCACCCCGAGTTCGAGATGTGGAACCAGGGCATCCACGCGCGGGCCGGCGTCGCGTGCGCCGACTGCCACATGCCGTTCAAGAGGGTCGGCGCGTTCAAGATCAGCGATCACCACGTGCGCAGCCCGCTGTTGAACATCCAGCGCGCCTGCCAGCCGTGCCACAACGTCCCGGAGGAAGAACTCAAGGCGCGCGCCGTCGGGGCGCAGGAGTACACGTTCCGCCTGCGCAACATCGCGGTGGACGCGCTGGTGGCGCTGATCCACGACATCCAGGCGGCGCGGGCGCAGGGCCGCACGGACGCCGACCTCGCGACTGCCCGCGGCATGCAGCGCGCCGCGCAGTTCCGCATCGATTTCGTCGAGGCCGAGAACTCGATGGGCTTTCACGCTCCGCGCGAGGCCCAGCGCATCCTCGCGGAGGCGATGAACCTCGCCCGCCAGGGCCAGATCGCGGTGCGCGATCCCGCGTACCAGCCGCAGCTCTACGCGAGCGCCAGCGTCAGCGATGCCCGGCCCGAGCTGCCCTAAGGCGGAACACCGATCCGAGTAGGGGCCGCCGCAGGCGGCCCGTCACGCGAGATCGCCCGGGGCACGAACAAGGTGGCTGTGCGCAGATCTGGTACGCTGCGCGCGGAGGCTCGGGATGCCCGATTTCGCGAAGCGGCTCGAGGCGATCGAGAGGGTGCGGCTGGCGAACCTGCCCACGCCACTCGACGAGGCGCCCCGGCTGGCGGCCCACGCCGGGCTCGCGCGGCTCCTGGTCAAGCGCGACGACACGACGGGGCTGGCGCTCGGCGGCAACAAGGCGCGCAAGCTCGAGTACGAGTTGGCGACGCTCGCGCGCGGCGGGTGCGACGTCATCGTGACGATCGGCGGCACCCAATCGAACCACGCCGCGATGACGGCCGCGGCGGCGCGGCGGCTCGGGGTGGACGTGAAGCTGGTGCTGGGCGGGCCCGATTTCGAGCGCTTCACCGGCAACCTGCTGCTCGACGTCCTCTACGGCGCCGAGATCCGCTACCTCGTGGACGACGACGCGAACGACGCGCTCGCCGCGGCGATGGACGAGTGGGTGCTCGAGCTGCGCCGCGCGGGCCGCAGGCCGCTGGCGCTGCCGATCGGCGGCAGCACCGGGCTGGGGGCGCTGGGCTACGTGCGGGCCACGCGCGAGCTGGCGGCGCAGCTCGGCGAGGGACCGGTGCAGATCGTCACGGCGGTCGGTTCGTGCGGAACGCTGGCCGGGTTGATCGTCGGGGCGCGGCTGTTCCTGCCGCGGGCCCGGGTCGTCGGCGTCAGCGCCTCCCGCGCTTCCGGCGCGATCGCGGCCCGCACGGTCGAGATCGCGCGCGAGTGCGCGGAGATCCTCGGCGCGGATCTCGCGGTCGGCGCGGGTGACGTCGAGGCCCACGACGCTTACGCCGGCGAATACGGCGTGCCGACGCCGGCCGGCCTGGAGGCGATCCACGCCGCCGCCCGGCTCGAGGGGCTGCTGCTCGACCCGTGCTACACCGGCAAGGCGATGAGCGGCCTGTTCGATCTTGCCCGCCGCGGCGTGCTCGACGCGGCGATCCCGACCGTGTTCCTGCACACCGGGGGTGCGCCGATCGCGTTCTCCGACGAGAGCCTTTTCGCATCGCAGGCGATCTGCACGAAGGTGCGGTGATGCGGGCGCAAGCACTCATCCTCCTGCTGCTCGTGGGCGCCGTGCCGTGCGCGAGCGCCGGCAGCGCGCCGGCTCCCGGCACGCCGGAGGAGTTGATCGCGCGACTCGACACGGGGGACGACGCGCAGCGCTGGGAAGCCGTGCGCGCGCTCGGCGAGCTGGGCGGCGCCGCCGTGCCCGGCCTCGCGCAGGCGCTCGCCGCCGCACCGGTCCGCGTGCGCGCCGGCGCCGCGGGCGCCCTGGGCCGGATCGGGGAGCCGGCCGCCGCGGCGGTCCCCGCGCTGGTCAATGCGCTCGCCGACCCGGAACCGGAGGTGCGCGAGGCGGCGGCGGAAGCGCTCGGCCACATCGGTCCGGCGGCGCGCGCCGCGGTCGACCCGCTGGTCGCCGCTTTCGCCGACCCCGATCCGTACCTCGGCGGCGCGGCCGCGGTCGCGCTCGGGCGCATCGGCGCCGATGCCGTGCCGGCGGTGACCCGCGCGCTCGGCCATGCCGACGAGAACGTGCGCTGGTCGTCGGCGATCGCGCTCGGCCGGCTCGGCGCGGCGGCGCGGGACGCCGTCCCCGCGCTCGCGGGCGCGCTGGCCGACGGCAGCGACAACGTCCGCGCCTGCGCCGCGGCCGCGCTGGGCGAGATCGGCCCGCCCTCGGCCCAGGCGATCCCGGCCTTGACGGAGGCCCTGCACGATCGCAGCGAGGACGTCCGGCGCAGCGCGCGCACGGCGCTGGCGCGGATCGCGCCCACGACGCGGGCCGTCCCGCCCGACCCGGCGGGCGTGATCGCGAAGATCGAGCAGCTGGTGCCCGCACTGATGGACGAACTGCACGTGCCCGGCGCCTCGGTCGCGGTCATCCGCGACGGCGCGGTCGCGTGGTCCAAGCCGTTCGGCGTGAGCGATGCCCGGACCAAGGCGCCGGTCACGCGCGACACGCTGTTCGAGGCCGCGTCGATGAGCAAGCCGATCTTCGCGGTGCTGGCGATGCAACTCGTCGCGGCCGGCGCGCTCGACCTCGACCGACCGCTCGCGGCTTACGCGGCCGAACCGCTCGTCCCCGACCTGCCGGAGCGGCGGCGCCTCACCGCGCGCCACGTGCTCTCGCACGTGTCCGGGCTGCCGAACTGGCGCCCGGGGGGCGAGGAGCGCGAGGGGCCGCTGCCGCAGCTGTTCGAGCCCGGTGCGCGCTTCGGCTACTCCGGCGAGGCGATCTTCTACCTGCAGCGCGTCGTCGAGCACATCACGGGGAAACCGCTGGAGCTGCTCGCGCGCGAGGCCCTGTTCGCGCCGCTCGGGCTCCAGCACACCAGCTACTCCTGGAGCCCCGCGGTCGACGCGTTCGAGGCCAGCGGGCACGCCGACGACGGCACGTTCCTCGAAAAGTCGAAGTACACGCACGCCAACGCCGCGTACACGCTGTACACGACCGCCGACGAGTACGCGCGCCTCCTCGCGGAGGTAATGCAGGCGGAGCACGCGCGCTCGAAGGTGCTCTCGCGGCGATCGGCACGCGAGATGCTGCGCCGGCAGGTCGCGGTCGATGCCCGCGACCCGATCGAGCGGCCCGGGGCCGCGCAGGCGAGCGCGGTCCGGTGGGGGCTCGGCTGGTCGATCAACGCGACGAAGGCCGGCGACATCTACCACCACAGCGGGGCCAACCGCACCGGCTTCCGCTGCTTCAGCCAGTTCTCGCCGGAGCGCGGCTCGGGGCTGGTCATCTTGACCAACGGCCTCGGGGGCGGCGAGCTGTGGACGCGGCTGGTCGCGGCGATCGGGGACCTGTGATGCCGCGACGGGTGGTCCTGGCTTGCGCGCTTCTGGCCGGCGCGGCAGCGCTCTCGTTCGCGGCTCCGGAGGACGACTTCATTTCCGCGATCCCGGCGGCTTCGGCGCCGGAACCGGTCGCGGCCGCCCTGGCCGGAATCCGCGCCGAGGCGCTCGCGGCGCACGTCGCGTTCCTCGCCTCGCCAGCGCTCGAGGGACGTGGGCTCGGCAGCCGCGGCCTCGACGCGGCCGCGGAATACGTCGCCTCGTTCCTCGCGCTGCACGGTATCCCGCCGCTCGCGGACGAGGGGCGCGCGCGGTACTTCCAGCCGGTCCCGCTGCGCGAGCTCAGCGGTTACACGGGCGAGCTGACGATCGAGGCGCGGCGCGGCGGCAAGCTGCGCCGGCGCGCGATCGCGCCCGGCAAGGACTGCGTGTTCGCCGCGTCGGCGCCGCGCGGCGCCGGCGGGCCGATCGTCTTCGCCGGCCACGGCGTCCGCGAGGAATCGCTGCACCACGACGACTACGCGGACCTGGACGTGCGCGGCAAGGTCGTGCTGGTGCTGGCCGGCGTCCCCGCCGGCGAGGCGTGGCAGACGCCCGCGTTGACCGCGCGCTACGCCGCCGAAGACGTGGACGACCGCTGGGAGGCCAAGCTCGACAGCGCCGCCGCGCTCGGCGCCGCGGCGGTGCTGGCGCTGGACCCGCAGGATGCCGGCCGGCAGGAGACGCGCTTTTTCCTCGGCGCGGAAGCGCCGGAGCCCGGTCCGGTTCTCGTGCGGCTGTCCGGCGCGGCCGCGCGCTCGGTGCTGGCCGCGACCGGCCTCGACAAGGGTGACGTGCGCCCGCGCGCGCTCGAAAGTGCGCGCGCGCAGGTCCGCACCCGCGCGCGGGAGCGCAAGGTCGAGAGCCGCAACGTCCTCGGCGTCATCACGGGTTCCGATCCGGCGCTGCGCGACGAGGCGATCGTGATCGGCGCGCACCTCGACCACCTCGGCCGCCGGGGCGACGCGATCTACCCCGGCGCGGACGACAACTCGTCCGGCGTCGCCGCGCTGCTCGAGATCGCGCGCGTCTTCGCGGCGCTGCCCGCGCGGCCGGCGCGCTCGATCGTCGTCGCGTTCTGGACGGGCGAGGAGGAGGGGAAGTTCGGCTCCGGGCACTACGTCCGGCACCCCGCGTGGCCGCTCGCGCGCACCCGGGCCTACGTGAACCTCGACATGATCGGCCACCCGTGGCTGCCGAAAGAGCTGGAGAAGCTCGTGGCCGACACCGGGCTGGCGCAAGGTCCGGCGTTCCTGGCGCGGACCAGCATCGCCGACTTCGCCGAGCCCGGGATCCCGGTCGATGCCCCCGCGCTGGCCGAGGCGCTCACCTGGGCCGGACCGGTGAGCGGGATGGCGCTGCACCTCGACCGCTGCGACGGGACGCGCGGCGGCAGCGACTACCGCGACTTCGCCCGCGCCAACGTCCCGTGGATCCGCTTCTTCGGCAACTTCTTCCCCGCGTACCACGAGCCGGGCGACACGCCGGACGCGCTCGACGCGGCGCAGGTTCGGCGCATGGCGCGCCTGGCGTTCGCCACGGCCTGGCGGCTGGCCGCCCCCGATGGCCGCGAGGCGCGATGACACGAAATCGCCCCGGCGATCGTCTCCCTGTTGAACGCTCTCAACCAAGGAGGATGCGATGCGACGTTCGATGACGATCCTGGCGCTGGTATCGGCGGTCGCCGCGCTGGCGCTGCTGCCCGCCGCGGCCCAGGGACGCGGCCCGCACGGTCCTGGCGGCCTCGGTCCCGGCGGACCCGGTCCCGGCGGTCCCGATGGTCCCGGGATGCTGGACCACCTCGTTCGCGCGCTCGACCTGAGCGCCGAGCAGCAGGCCCAGGTCACGGCGCTGTTCACCAAGTACATGGGCGGGGCGATGGGCGAGAAGTCGCAGACCCTGCGCGATGCGCGCGCAACGCTCGCCAAGGCGATCCACGACCCGGACGCCACCGACCAGCAGGTGCAGGACGCCGCAGCCGCGGTCTCCGCGATCGAGGGTCAGATCGCGGTCGAGCAGCATCACATGGCGCTGGAGGTCCTCGCCGTGCTGACGCCCGAGCAGCGGGCGAAGTTCACGGACTTCGTGGGCCGCCGCCACGGGCCGCCGCCTGCGCCGCCCGCGCCGCCTGCGCAAGAGAGCGGGTCCTGATCGTCCGTGGCCGGCCGTCGGCCGCGGGACTAACCTGCGACCCGCGGCCGGCCGTCGGGCGAACAGGACGTGCGGATGGATCGTGTCTCGGTGGCGGAAACCCCTGCGAACGACGCCGGCGTCCTCGTCGCCGCGCGCGGAGGGAGTTCCGAGGCCGGACGACGGATCGTGGACGAGCATGGCCCATCGATGCTGCGCACCGCCTGGCACGTTCTCGGGCGCTACGGCGGGAGCGACGCGGACGACGTCGTGCAAGAGGCGCTGATCGCGGCGCTGACGACGCCGGCGCTGCCGCAGGGCGACCTCGGCGCGTGGCTGCGCGCGATCACCGTGCGCAAGGCGCTCGACTTCGTGCGCGGCCGGCGGCGCCAGCGCGAGCGGGAAGAGGAGTTCGCGGCGACGCACCCGGGCGCCGCCACGACCGACCCGTCCCGGCCCGCGGACGTCCTGGCGCTGCGCGAGGCGCTCGCGCGACTCGCGCCGGCCGATCGCGCCGTGCTCGTGCTCGTGGACCTCGAGGGGCACTCGATGGCGGAAGCGGCCACCGCGCTCGGCACGACCAACGTCGCCATGCGCCTGCGCGCGGCGCGCGCCCGCCGCAAGCTCGCGGCGCTGCTGAAACGCCTGGAGGTGAAGCGATGACCCCGCGGCGCACGTCGGTTCGCGATGCCCTGCGGCGCGCGGCGGAGACGACGCAACCCGACACCTCGCGGCTGCGCGAGGCGATCCCGTGGATCATGGCCGAAGCGCGACGGCGCCGCGAGGCGCGGCCCGCGACGATTCTCGCGCTCATGGCGGCGTCGGCGTGGCGCGCGGTGCCGCGGCTCGCCGTGGCGACCGTGCTGGCGCTCGTGCTGGCGTCGGTCGCGCTGCTCGTCGAGCGTGGGTCGGCGACGGCCGGCGCCGTGACGTTCGAGAGCGCGATCCTCGGGCACGCGTCCGGCACGGACGAGAGCACCGGCGACGTGCTGCTCGACGCGGTGCTCTCGGCGGAGGCGAACAATGGCTGACGGCCCGGTCGGCGCGAGTCCCTGGAAGGGCGCCCTCGCCATCGCCCTCGTCTTCGCGCTCGGCGCGGTCTTCGGCGCGGCGCTCGGCTTCGCCGCGCTGCACCTGCACGGCGAACCGGCGCCGCCGATCGGCGGGCGCCACGGCCTGCACGCGGGTCGCGACGCGCCGGAACGCCTGATGCGCGAACTGGAGCTCGACCCGGACCAGCGGGAGCGGATCGAGGCGATCCTGCAGCGGACGCGCGAGACGATCCACGAGACGCTGGAGGCGACGCACCGCGAGATCCGGACGGTCCTGCGGCCGGACCAGCAGGAGCGCTTCGACAAGATGCGCCCGCCCGGACCGGAGTTCCTGCACGAGGGGCGGCCGCGGGGCCGCGGTCCCGGGCCACCACCGCCGCCGTCCTGAGTGCTACCCTCTCGCCCCGCGCGCGGGCCCTGCGCGCGGGAGAGCGGCGTCCATGAGCGAAATCCCCGGCGTGGAGCGGATCGAGGCCCTCGAGCTGGGCGCGCTGGACCGGATCGACGCGGTGACGGTCCGGCTGCCGTTCGTCAGCCCCTTCGGCACGAGCGTCCACACCTGGACCTGCAAGGACGCGCTGCTGCTGCGCGTCGCGGCGGGTGGGATCGTCGGCTGGGGCGAGTGCGTGGCCGACCCCGACCCGTACTACTCGCCCGAGACGACCGTCACCGCGCTGCACGTCATCCGCGACTTCCTCCTGCCATGCCTCGAGCCCCGCGGGACGGTGGGTGAGCTGCTCGCGCGATTCCGCAGGGTGCGCGGCCACCAGATGGCCAAGGCCGCGGTCGAGAACGCGCTGTTGGACGTTTTGGCCAAGCGCGCCGGCGTCGCGCTGCACGAGCTGCTCGGCGCGCCGCGCAAACGGATCCCGTCCGGGATCAGCATCGGCCTGCAGGACTCGATCGACGCGCTGCTGGCAAAGGTCGCCGAGGCGGTCGAGACCGGCTACCACCGGGTCAAGATGAAGATCATGCGCGGGAAGGACATCGAGTGGGTGCGCGCGGTCCGGCAGCAGTTCCCGCACATTCAGCTGATGGCGGACGCCAACGGCGACTACCGTCTCGCCGACGCCGACCACCTCGCCCAGCTCGATCCGTTCGGGCTGACGATGATCGAGCAGCCGCTGTCATACTCCGACATCGTGCAGCACGCGCAGCTGCAGCGCCGGATCGCCACCCCGCTGTGCCTCGACGAATCGATCCACGACCTCGACGACGCGTGCTCGGCGCTCGACCTTGGCGCCTGCCGGATCATCAACATCAAGCAGGGGCGCGTGGGCGGTCTTCTGGAAGCGGTCCGCATCGCCGCGGCGTGCGCGGAGCGGGGCGCGCCGGCGTGGTCGGGCGGGATGGACGAGACCGGGATCGGCCGCGCCGTGAACATCCACCTGCAGACCGTGCCCGGGTTCACGCTGCCCGGCGATACGTCCGAGACCAGCCGCTACTTCGACGAGGACATCGTCGATCCACCTGTCGTGCTCGACGCCGAGGGCTACATCGAGGTGCCGCGCGGCCCCGGCATCGGCGTGACCATCCGCGAGGACCGCATCGCCAAGCACCGCCTCGCCACCGAGCGCCTGCTGTAACGACCGCCGCAGGCGGCCCGGCCACGACGGCGTCCCGAGGTACGCGGAACACCACGCGCGGAACATGAGCGACGGCGGCCGCCGGCGCCAGACAACCGGGGTCAGGCGTGACGGTCCCCCCGTCCCCGCAGCCAGCGGGCGAGGCGGCGCAGCGGCGCGGTGAGGCGCGAGAACACGCGCTGCTTGGCTTCGCGCGCGGCGCGCAGCTTCGCCTGCTGCTCGTTCGCGCCGTCGGCGGCCGCCGCGAGGCGGCGCAGCCGGCGGACCAGCCGCGGGGTCCACAGTTCACCGCCGCGCACGAGGTCCAGCGCGTAGGCGCCGGCGGCCTCGGCGCACAGCTCGGGTGACGGGTCCGGCACACCGATCCCCGCCATCAGGTCGCGGGCGCGACCGGCCTGCTCCGCGATCCGCTCGAACAGCACGTCGAAGTCGGCAGCCAGCCGCGGCACGATGCGGTCGTTGAGCGTCGGCCAAAGCCACGCCCGCAGCGCCGACGAGAGCGGGAAGCGCTTCTCGACCATCGCCCGCTTGCGCTCGGCGGCGCGCTTTTTGTCGGCCAGCGCCTCCGGGAGTTCCGCGCCGATGGCGCGGAGTTCCTCGTGGTAGGCCGAGACCTGCCCGCGGTACGCGCGGGCCTTGGCCCAACCCGCGCCCGCCGCGCCGGCCACGCCGCCCGCCACCGCGCCGAGCAGACCGCCGACCGCGGATCCGACCGGGCCGAGGCCGAGGCCAGCGAGCGCGCCGACCTTGCCCAGGGTCATCGCCGGCACGCCGACCAGGCCGGTGTCGATCGCGGTGTACTTCGCGCCCTCGCGCAGCGTGAGCTGGCGCCGGAAAACGAGCGGCGTGTAAGCCAGCAATGCCAGGGAGAAGGTGATGAATGGGAAATTCAGGTTGAACTTGTCGAGTTCGCCGACGCGCTCGAGCGTGCGCTGCACGTGCTCGGCGGCGTCGGCGTGGGACAGCGCGGGATCGACGAGCACGCCCGGGACGTCGTGCAGCTGTGCGCCCAGCTCGTGGTTGACGATGACGTCCACGCCCGGGAACTGCGCGAGGTGCTGCTTCACCAGGCCCGGGTCGAGCCCGATCTCGACCCGCACCGGGTGCCCGTCGACGAGGAACTCTGCGCCCGGGACGCCCTGCGCCGCCTCGACCACGTGCCCCTCGGCCGCGAGGTGCGCGGCCGCGGCCTTGTCGGCGTAGAAGCTGACCAGGTCGCCCTGCGCCTCGGACGCGAGCTGGGCGTGGATCGAACGGAACCCGTCCTTCAACCCGCCCGAGAAGTCGGCGGCCGCGACGACCCGGTCGTCGACCATCACCAGTGTCTTGATCGCCTCGTACACCGAGTAGGCGCCGAGCGCGGCGATCTCGCCGGCGGCGACGCCGGGGAAGGCGCCGAGGTCGCGGACCTCGATGCCCGCGTCCTCGACGGAGCGGTCGAGCCGCCGGTCGAGCCGGCGGATCCACAGCCAGCGCGCGAGGAAGAACAGCGCCAGCGCCGCCGGCGCGACCAGCCACAAAGACCAGGCCGGAACCTCGGCCGGCATGGCTAGTATCGCCGCGGGTCGGGCCCCGCGCGCCACTCGTCGAACAGCGCCGCGCACTCGGCCTCGAGCACGCCCGGCGCGATCTCGATCGTCGCCCCGCCGAGCTCGCGCAGCGTTTCGTTGGAAACGGCCAGTTCGTGGAAGCCGGCCCGCGCCGCGTGCGCGATGCGCGCCCCGAACACGAGCCGCGACAGGCGCGCCCAGTGGATCGCGCCGAAGCACATCGGGCACGGCTCGCAGCTGGAGTAGATCGTGCAGTCCGACAGGTCGATCGTACCGAGCGCACGGCTCGCCGCGCGCACCGCCCGGAGCTCGGCGTGGGCCGTGGGGTCGGTCTCGGCGAGCACGCCGTTGTGCGCTTCGGCGAGCACGGTTTCGCCGCGGGCGACGACCGCGCCGAACGGCGACTGGCCGGCGGCGATGCCGCGCCGCGCGAGGTCGATGGCCCGGCGCATGAGTTCTTCGTCGCGTTCCATGCCCCCACGATAACATCTGGACTTGGCCCGCGAATTGCGCGAGCATCCCCGCCGGCTCATCGCGGAGGCCCGTCCCGTGAACGTGGGTTTCGACAACGCCAGGTACCTGCAGGAGCAGACCGCGGCGATCCTCGAGCGCGCCGAGCGCCTCGGCCGCAAGCTGTACATCGAGTTCGGCGGCAAGCTGGTCTACGACAAGCACGCCGCGCGGATCCTGCCGGGGTACGACCCGACGGTGAAGATGCAGCTCCTGCACCGGCTGAAGGACCAGGCCGAGGTCGTGCTCTGCATCTACGCCGGCGACATCGAGCGCAAGAAACTGCGCGCCGACTACGGCATCACTTACGACGCCGACGCCCTGCGGCTGATCGACGAGCTGCGGCGCTGGGAGATCTCCGTGCGCGGCGTGGTCGTGACGCGCTTCGATGGCCAGCCCGGGGCGCGGCAGTTCATCAACCGGCTCGAGCGCGGGGGCATCCCGGTCTACGCGCACAAGGCGACCAAGGGCTACCCGACCAACGTGGACCTGATCGTCAGCGCGGAGGGGTACGGGGCCAACCCGTACATCGAGACCACGCGGCCGGTGGTGGTGGTGACCGGGCCGGGACCGGGCAGCGGCAAGATGGCGACGTGCCTGTCGCAGATGTACCACGAGCACCAGCGCGGCATCGACTCCGGCTACGCCAAGTTCGAGACGTTCCCGATCTGGAACCTGCCGCTCAAGCACCCGGTCAACCTGGCGTACGAGGCGGCGACGGCCGACCTCGGCGATTTCAACCAGCTCGACCCGTACCACGTCGAGGCGTACGGCGTGGCCGCGGTGAACTACAACCGCGACGTCGAGATCTTCCCCGTGTTGAAGCGGATCCTCGAGCGGATCTCGGGCGACCACCA
>JAGOJY010000155.1 GCA_017994815.1 Acidobacteriota bacterium | reverse complement strand
CCAGCGCGTTGAACCCCCGCAGCCCGGGTGCAGACGCGTACAGCTCGCGGTGATCGCGCATCGAGGGAATGAACGCCTCCTGCCGCTTCTGCTGGACGACGCTCGACTCCTCGAACCCGATGCGCAGCCCGTAGACGATGTAGTCGAACAGCGCGTCCTGCGCGCCACCCTCGCCGCGCACGACCAGTTCGGTCGTTGACAGCGCGGCCACGTACAGGTCGGACCAGGCGCCACGCGGCGTCAGGTGCGCGGTCAGCCCGATGTCGGGGTTGGTGACCCACTGGAACGTCGGCCCGAGCGCCACGCGCGCCTCGCCGTCGACGAGCCGTGCGGTGCCGCGCGTGTACACCGCGACCTCGTCGCCTTCCGGCGCGGCGTAGACGATGACCTTGTCGTTCTCGAGCGGGTGGTTCTGCACGAAGCTGACGCTGCCGCTGCCGTAGATCTTGTACGAGGAGTAAGCGACGTGAGCCCACGCCGAGTCGCTGCTGTCGCGGAAGGTGCCCCCCGCGTTGTCCCCCAGGCTCCACACGCCGTAGTCCTGGTAGCCGACGTAGGCGTACCCCGTCCCGCCGATCTCGAAGAACGCGCCGCCCTTCGACCCGCCGGCGTGGATCCCCTCCTCGCCGTAGCCGACGTAGGCGTAGCCGTTTTCATCGGCGTCGAGGAAGTGGCCGCCCGCCGCCGACCCGCTCGCGTGGATGCCCTCGTTGCCGTAGCCGACGTACGCGAGACCGGAACTGTCGCTGTCCTGGAACCAGCCGCCGGCGCTCGAACCCTCCGCGTACGCACCGTAGCTGCCGTAGCCGACGTACGCGACACCGGAACTGTCGCTGTCCTGGAACCAGCCGCCGGCGCTCGAACCTTCCGCGTACGCGCCGTAGTTGCCGTACGCCAGGCGCGCGAATCCCGTTCCGTCGAGGTCGTCGAACTGGCCGCCCTGGGTGTTGCCGGAGGCCGAGATCCCGGTGTCGCCGATGGCCACGTCGGCACTGGCCGAGTCGTCGAGGTCCTCGAAGTGCCCCCCCTTCGAGTTGCCGGAGGCCGAGATCCCGGAATCGCCGACGCCGACACTGGCCGAGCCGGAGGAATTCGTGTCCGTGAAGTACCCGCCGCAGCCATCGGCGCCGGCATAGACGCCGAAATCGCCCCGGCCGGCGTACGCGTACGCCGCGCTGTCGGCGTCGGTGAAGTGACCGCCGGCGGACAGTCCGTCGGCGTCCACGCCGTAGTCGCCGCGACCGACGTAGGCATAACCGGAACCGTCGCGGTCCTTGAAGTAGCCGCCGGCGCTGTTTCCTTCGGCCCAGACCCCGTTATCGCCGTACGCCAGCCGCGCGTACCCCGAGCCGTCGCTCTCCACGAAATAGCCGCCCTGGGTGTTGCCGCGCCCGTCCACGCCCGTGTCGCCGTATCCGAGATGCGCGGCGCCGCTCTGGCTGGAATCGTGAAAGTAGCCACCCGCGGTCAGGCCCTGCGCACTGATCCCGTACGTTGACGCGCTCTCGATCGTGAGCTGGCCGGCCTTGGTCTGGGTCGTCGACGAGGTGTCGAGATACGATGTTGACGGCAAGCCGTTGAGTTGCGACGCGTTCACGGCGTTCGTCGAGTTCAGCGCGTACGCGGTCGAGACGATGCGCACGCGCGGCGAGAGGTCCTCGCCGCCGACGCGGATCGCGAGCCAGACGGTCCCGTAGTCGCGGAACACGCTGGCCAGCGAGGTGTAGGTCCCGGCGCCCGACCCGTCGCTGATCGACCCGCCGCCGAGCTGCACGTTGAACAGGCCGCCCGAGACCGTGACCGCGTTGGCGCCGGCGGCCGTGTGGCTGTCGACCATGATCTCGACGCCGCCCACGTCGGCGCTCATGAAGCGGAAGACCATGTCGAACGCGCCGTCCCTCGGCCGGCCGGCCTCGTCGCGCAGCACGCCCTGGTAGTTGACCAGCGCGGGCGGGTCCGCGGCGAGGGCGGCGGGCGCGAGCGCGGCGACGAGAAGAAGAATGGTGGAAGAGAGCCGGTTCATCGTCGTTCCTCCGTCACGCACGGGGTCACAGGCAGGGCTTGGGGTTCGGCCGTTCGGCCCCCGAACTCTGGCGGCCCTTCGATCCTTCCTCGTCGAGGCGGTTGCGCGCGGTCACCAGGTAGAAATAGCCGTTGCCCGCCGCAGGGCTCCCGGGGTCGCTCCAGGTTTCGCCGGCGATGCGCGATTCGAAGCAGCTGCCGAAGAGCGGAACGATCGCGGACAGCTTCCCCTGGTACAGGTTGTAGGATCCGACCGAGGGCTCCGGGGTCCAGCTGAGCGTCCTGTGATCCGCCAGCAGCGACAGGCGCAGCACCTCGCCCGGTGGCAGGTACGCCGGCACGAACCCGCCGCTCAGCCGGTGCGACGCGCTGTGCGGGTCGGTCGCGGCAAGCGCGGCGTCGCCGATCGCGTCCAGCGTCACGCGGTAATGCGCCGACGCGGCGAACGAACCGTCCTTCGGATCGCCGCCCGCGTTGAACGTGGATTCGGTGAGCCGGTAGTGCGCGCTGGTCTGCCCGAGCACGGGAACGGTCGCGGCCAGTGCGACGACCAGCAGCACGAGCGTGATGGCTCTCATCGCGATCTCTCCTCAGCGAAGCGTCACCAGGACGTGCAGCAGCGCCTGCCCGGCTTCGAGCGGTTCCAGCGCCTTGCCGACGATCGCCGTCGCCGGCATTCCCTCCGGCGCGCGCATGACGTGGCCCGGCAGCGCGCAGGCCACCAGCAGGTCACCCGGCCGGATCGCGGCGGCGGACGCATCGGCCTTGACCAGGCCGTAGATCGTGTCGCAGACGGGTACGGTCAGCGCGCCCGCGAGTTCCTCGGAAGGGGCCGCGGCAATCGCCACCGCCAGCGGATCGCCGGCCGCGCGGGACTTCGCGAGGC
>JAGOJY010000154.1 GCA_017994815.1 Acidobacteriota bacterium | reverse complement strand
CGACGGGGTGCGTGTAGCCCGGCGAGCCGGGCGCGAACTCGTCCGTGCGCGCGAGGGTGCGGCGCCAACCCGGCGGATCCTCGAGGTCGAGCAGGTAGCAGCCGTTGCCGGGGGCGAAGGAGAACTCGCCGGTCGCGCCCGTGGTGGCGCCCTCGTCGAACGCGCCGCCCGCGTCGCGCTGGCCGTACAAACGCACCGCCACCCCGGACAGCGGCTCCTCGCCGGGCTCGCGCACGCCGTCCGCGTCGCGGTCGTGGAACGCGGTCCCGGAGACTGTTTGCGCGGCGATCGGCAAGGGCGCTGCCGCGAGCGCGGCCAGCGCGGCCAGCGCCAGCGCGAGACTGGCCCGCCGGCTCACGGCCGCGCCCCGCGCGCGAAGGTCCGGTGCCAGGTGAAGCCGCCGCGCAGCTCGCCCGCGCGCTCGAAGCGCACCGACATCTCGCCGCGCAGCTGGCCGTCGTCCCCGAGCCGGTAACGCTCCGTGACGCGCAGCGACGTGTCGTCGCCGGGTGCCGGGGCGACCACGTACTCGGCCGTCACGCCCCGCTCGTCGGGATCCGCGAGCCAGCGCGAGGAAACCAGCGGCACCGGACCGTCCGGCCCGAAGTAGGCCGGCCACGGTGCCGTGTGGCCGTCCACGGCGAGGCGGACCGCGAACCCGGTCGCCCCGCGCGCGAACGACAACCGCAGGTCGGCGCCCTCGGCGAAGTTGTGCCCGCCGCGGCCGTAGGTCTGCTCGACGAGACGCCAGTCGCCCTCGAGCGTCGCGGGCGCAACCTGCGCGAACGCGGAAACGGCTGCCGCGGCCGGCAGGACACAGGACAGGACGAGCGCCAGGACCTTCATCGGATCCCCTCCGGAATCTTGGAACATACGATGGTCGCGCGGCGGCGGCCATCCCCGCCTTCCGGTGGTAGCCTTTGGACCCATGCGGACGCTCGGAAAGCTCGTGCTGGCAGTTGCGGTTGCGGTCGTGCTCGCCGCCTGCGCCGGTCCGACCGGCGAGGGCAAGGGCGGTCGGGAGACTCCTGCGATGAAGACGGTGACGTACGACGTGGAAGGGATGACCTGCTCCGGTTGCGAGAACGCGATCAAGTCCGCCGTGCGCAAGATGGACGGGGTGGTCAGCGTCGAAGCGTCGCACGGCGACAAGCGCGCGATCGTCGGCTACGAGGAGGGCCGGGTCCGGCCGGAGCAGATCCGCGCCGCGATCGAGCGTCTGGGGTACAAGGCGCGTCCGCGGACCTGACGCTCGCATGACCTCGGCGCCAGCCGCGCCCGGCAGGATCGGCGCCGCGAGCCTGGCCACGCTCGCCCGTGCGCTCGCACCGGCGCAGGCGTATCTCCCCGCGGCCGCGTTCTTCGGCGGGTTCCTCTGGGACGCCGCGACCATCGGCCGGCGCATCACGCCGCTGGACTTGTGGTTTCTGTGCGGCTACTACGTGCTGGCGGGCACGCTGCTGGTCCTCGTCGGTCGCGGCGCGCGGTTCCGCTTCTCCGGGCACCTCAACCTGGGCTTGCAGTTCTTCTTCGGCGGGTTGCTCAGCGCGCTGTCGATCTTCTACTTCACCAGCGCGGCGCACTGGCCGGCGTACCTGTTCGTGATCGGGCTGGTGTGCCTGTTGGTGGCCAACGAGTACCTGGAAAAGCGCTACCGCGACCTGACCTTGTCCTGGACGCTGTTCGCGCTGTGCGGCGCGATGCTGTTCAACTTCGTGCTGCCGCACCTGTTCCGCAGCGTGAGCCGCTGGTGGTTCTACCCGAGCACGCTCTTGGGTCTCGCCGCGGTCTTCGTGGTCCGCCGCCTTTCGGCCCGCGGCGGCAGCGTGCGCCCGGCCGTCACCGCGGCGGGCGTCCTCGTGCTGCTGCACCTGTTGAACTGGATTCCGCCGGTCCCGCTGGTGAACAAGGACATGGTGATCTGCCGCGACGTGATCAAGGACGGGGCGGTCGTCCGCGGCGAGGTCGAGCGGGGCTGGAACCCGTGGAAGCGCAGCGAGGGCCGGGTGCACCAGCGGCCGGGGGAGAAGATCTACTGTGTCACATCGGTCTTTCTCCCCGCGGGCCTGGAGTGCCGCACGTACCACCAGTGGTCGCACCGCGAGGGCGGACGCTGGGTCGACTCCACGCGCGTGCCGGTCGTGATCCGCGGCGGCCGCACGGAGGGGTTCCGCGCCTGGTCGTACAAGCAGAACCTCGCGCCGGGCCGCTGGCGCGTGACCGCCGAGACCGAGGGCGGTGCCGTGATCGGTCGCGCGTCGTTCCGCGTCGAGCACGTCCCCGCCGAGACCCCGCTCCGTTTCCGCACCGTGCACGTGAAGTGACGATTCGCCGCGCGCAAGCGCCAGCGGCGCGGCATGGACGACGCCGTTACCGCGACAGCTCTTCGCCTCGGGCCTGGGCGCGGCGGGCGCGGACCGTGTCGCCCATTGCTGCGTAGACTTGGCCCAACTCGGCCCACGCCGGCGCGCTGAGCGGCTCCCACAGCACGGCATCCTCCAGGACCGCGGCGGCGGCCGGGAGCTGGCCCGCCCGCGCGAGGATCGACGCGGCCGCGCGCTGGGCTTCCGTCATCCCCGGGTCCAACTCGATCGCGCGGCGGAAATCCGCCAGCGCACCGTCGGTCTGCCGTTCGCCCAGCGCGACGTAGCCGCGGTAGTAGAACGCGGTCGCCAACAGCGGATCGACGCCGATCGCGCGGTCGAAGTACGGCCGCGCCTCGGCCTCGCGGCCGAGGTCGATCAGCGCCACGCCCAGGTTCACCAAGGACGGCGCGTCCTCGGGACAGCGTTCCAGCGCGGCGCGCAGGTCGGCCACCCCGGCCTCGGTCTCGCCGCGGCGCACGCGCGCCGAGCCGCGGTAGGCGTAGCCGACCGACGCGTCGGGCCGCGCGCGGATGATCTCGTCCCAACGGGGCTGCACGTACTCGGCGAAGCGGGCCGGG
>JAGOJY010000081.1 GCA_017994815.1 Acidobacteriota bacterium | reverse complement strand
GATCATCCCTTCCCTCGCCGCGGACGCTCGGACGTCTCCGCGGCGACAGTCTCGGGGTTGTCCCCGGGACTCGAGGACCGGCAAGACTTACTGGAA
Organism: Acidobacteriota bacterium; assembly: GCA_017994815.1. Taxonomy (GTDB): domain Bacteria; phylum Acidobacteriota; class Polarisedimenticolia; order J045; family J045; genus JAGOJY01. The sequence goes on along the minus strand of JAGOJY010000081.1, from coordinate 13,619 downwards.
TTGGACCGGCAAAACTTTCTGGAACCCGCAGGGGCCTAGCTAGACCCTTCGGTTTGCTCCCTCTCGGTGGTTCGGGCGGAAGCCACCGCGCCTATACTGCGCAGGGAGGGCTCCGGTTATGGAGGGTTTTGGCGCGCGCGTGCAGGCCGCGAGGCGGAAGATCCGCAAGCCTCTCCTTTACGTGCTGGTCCTGGCCGCATTCGCGGCGATATACATCGATCTCCCTATTGTCCAGAACGTAGCGATGACGGCTGCGGCCCTGATCGCGATCGAGCTGCTGTTCGAGGTGCACGGGACCACGTCTGGACGCAGCAAGCGGCGCACCTTTCCCGCATTCCATGATGTCGCGCGCGACTTTCGGAAGCACGTCGAAGGACGCGCGGGCAGCAAGGGCCACGTCCGCGTTCGCTGGCTCGGTCTGTCGATGGAGTACGGCGCCTCGTTGCTCGAGGATTTGCTCGAAGGCATCGCCCACAGGCACCCGCACGCCGAGGTTGAGGTCGACGTTCTCATGCTCGATCCATCGTGGCCGCAGCTCGGCGCACTCAACGAGACGTGGCCGCAGAAGGCGCGGGCTGCTTCGTCCACTCTCGCGAAAGCGGCCAAGGTGATCGCCGGTGCTACGGGAGGTCGCCAGCGTCTGCAGCTGCGCACGTATCGGCACGTGCCGTACTGGCACGGATTCGTCATAGACGATGACAGGGCCTACATCGGCCGCTGCGTGTGGCGTCAGGACGGGTTGACCGGTGGTGAGAACCCGTACGAGTTGATCGTGCTAGAACCCAGCGATGCGCGCGTCCAAGAATTTCTAGCCTGGTTTCAGTTCTCCGAGCGGACCGAGACGTCCGCCGGGGCGATCTGGTGAGCGACGACGATGACAACGCATCCGCGCGAGGTCGCGAATCCTCGCCCGGCTGCTCAAATGCAGACCATGCCCAGACCGCGCAGGTACTCAAAGGTCGGATCGTAATAATCGGGCAAGCGGGTCGGATCGGCCTCATCGCCCGCTGGCACGAAGATGACCATGCCTTGCCGGGCCCGAGTCAGCAAGACCCTGTATGCGTTCAGCAGGTACTGCTTTCGTTCTGACTTCCGTATGTGCTGCCACGAATCCCCGCGAAAAGAGTGATGCCGCCACGTACCCGGCGCCTCGAGTCGGAGGTCGGCATCCCATGTTACGCAGACCCAGTCGAGTTCAAGTCCCTGGATCTGAAATTCCGTCGCAGCGTCTTCCAGATAGTAGCTTGACCGCGTGTCGCGACGGTCGTCGAGGAACCAGTGGATCGGATCGACTTCCACCCGCACGTCGATGGCGTGCGGCTTCAGGCGCTGGGCCTGCGACGAGGCGACGAGGCCATACCGCTCGGACCCACGTGCGTGTTCGCGAATCCATTGCTTTGCGCGCGCGAGGTCGCGCGTCACCGCAATCGGGTATCGGCGCAGCACATCAGCCAGCATCGCGCGCGCGTTCACAATGTCGCAGTCGAGGAGTGCCTTCACAAATGCAGAGACCCTCTCAGAGCGGAACGAGCGCATCGACGATGCAAGATGGAGGCGCGAATCGCGGTGGAGAACGACCCGGGGTGTGTCGGCGAAGGCATCGAGCGCGTGCATGGCCGCGTACTCCGAGTCGGTGAGGTCCGGCGACACCCAAGTGTGCCAGTGTGGGAACGAGGTTCGCACCGCCTCAAGCCATGCCGCGATACCCGCCTCACCCGTGTGAATCTCCTGCCCGCCACCGACAAGGCAGATGATCACGGCCCAACTGCGGTGCCGATCGAGATAGGAGATAAGGAACTCGGGCTCGGATCGATCGAAGTCCAGGACCTTCTTGCGGCGTTTCATGAAATCCGACGTCTTCTCGCGGTTCCACGCACGCTGCGCTTCGTCGAAGATGACGACATGGTCGAACGGAGCCTCGTCCGGCCGGCGAATGCCCTCGTCCCTGAAATGATGCACGTTCTGAATGAAGGGCTTGACTTTCTGACGGATAGCGCCCTTGCGCTCCTTGTTGCCGGTTCGCGCGAGCTCGTCGCGTATCAGCGCTTCTTGCAGGACTGCCACGAGCGGGCCGTTGCCTGAAAGGAACACCGCGCGGGTTTCACCGAACTCTCGGCGCCTCGTCGCGACGTTCAGACCAACAAGCGTCTTGCCTGCGCCAGGCACTCCGGTCACGAAGACGATGGCCTTCTGATGTTCGGCTCGCGATCTCTCGATGATCGCTTCCACGCTGGCGGACGTCAGGCTCAGGTTCTTCGCGCCCGCGTCATGGCGAGAGATCGCATCGACGGAGTGCCGCGCGTAGAGTGCGCGCGCGGCCTCGATGATGGTCGGTGTCGGGTGATACGGTGCCGCGCCCCACGTCTGACCGTCGATCTCCGGTCCTGCACCATTCGCGAGCTCTAGGCCATGTCGCAACACGGAATCGAGCGCAGCGGCGTTGCAGCAGAGTGGTTGCCGTGTGTCGTCTGCGTGCGGCGGCTTCCATGTCTCGTGGCTCCATGTCGCGTGTGTGGCGATCAGCACCGGCAAGATAGGTGCCTGATGACTGGCCAGATGGAAGTTCTTCAGGTCAAGCGCATAGTCCCACGCCTGTTCGATGTCCGCGCGGTGGTACTCGCGCTGCCCGCACTTGAATTCAAGCGGGAAGATCGCCGCTCCCGAGATGACGACGGCATCGATGCGGCTCCCCAAACGAGGAACGTCGAACTCGAGAAAGAGCGTGCCGTCAAGGCCCGTCAGCGCGATTTGGAGGATCCGGACTTCATCCTCCCAGGCGTGCTTCTGCTCCGCTTCCAGGTCGCGATCGTCAGCCTGGGCAAGTTGCCCCAGGATTTCGGTCGGGCTCGCGGCGAGAAACGCCTCGATCGCGGCAGAGTAGAACGCGGACGGGCGCGGGCCGAGGGAACACACGCGCATAGGGTACCTCAAGCTTCCCAACGTCGAAGCAACGAAGCGGCCGGGCAAGCACTCTGTTTGCGCGCGCTACCGCGGCGGCTGCGTCAGGGTTTGCGCGTACATTCACGGAGGGAGGGCCGTCACGGGTTCGCGCGCGTGGTTTCCTGCCGCCGCGGCTGCGCTGGGCGTGCACTTCGCGGCGGCAGGCGGGCTGGTCCGACCGGGCGAAGCCTTGCCCGCGTGGGACATGAGCGTCGCCGCGCCGACGGCACGGCGCTCGGCCTCTCCTACACGCCGGCCTGCAACGCCCTCGATCACGCCGCCATCCGGGGCACGGGGCCGATTTCCGGCGCACCCGCGTGGAATGGCACCGCGTGCGGGCTCGGGCCACCGAGTCGGACACCTTCGACCCCGGATCACACGATCCGGGCGGGCTGCTGTACTTCGTCAGCGTGGGGCAGGAGCGCTGGACGAGGGCTCCTACGGAAGGGCCAGCGACGGCGCCGAGAGGCCCGAGGCCCTCGCCGCTGGAGCTGCGAGCGCGCGCTCACGTCGGCCAGCTCGTGCGTCGCGGCCGACTTCGCGCACCCGCTCGCCGTGCGCTCACAGAGCGGGTTCCTGCACTCTCTGCACGGGGCCGACCCGCCCGACGAGCGCGTCGCACCGCTCGCGCCGGCGCAGTGGCGGCGGCACAACTTCGACGACCACGCGCGCGTGACCGGGCTCGGCGCGCGGTTCCAGGTCGTGCTGAGCGACATGTCGGACGACCCCAACCGCATGTGGGGCTTGCCCTTCCAGAACTACGTACGAGAAATGGGTCCGCTCGACCGCCCGGACCTACCGCGCCGGGGGTCCGGGGCTCACTCCCCGTCGTCGCCGATCCGGACCACGACCTTCCCCCGCGCGTGACCCGTCTCCAGGTGCCGCATCGCGTCCTGCACTTCGCCCAGCTCGTACGTGCGGTCGATGACCACCCGCACCCTCCCCTGCTGCATCAGCTCCGCCAGCAGGGGCAGGTCGATCTCGTTCGTGCGCGCCATCATCATGCCCATTTGCTGCCCGACGAACCGTGAGTAGATCCCGAGGCCGATCACCCGGTCCATCGGCTTGATCCAGCGCCCCTTGGGGCCGCCGACCATCACGTAGCGGCCGTTCGGCTTCAGCACCTGCCGGTTCGCCCCGAACGAGTGGTTGCCGACGTTGTCGAGGATCACGTCGTAGCGCGCGCTGCCCAGCGTGTAGTCCTGCCGGGTGTAGTCGATGGTGTGGTCGGCGCCCAAAGAGCGCACCAGCTCCACGTTGCGCCCGCTGCTGACGCCGGTGACCTCGGCCCCCAGGTGCTTGGCGATCTGCACCGCGAACGTGCCGACACCGCCCGAGGCACCGTTGACCAGGACCTTCTCGCCCGGCTGGAGCTTGCCGAAATCGCGCAGCCCCTGCAGCGCCGTGCGTCCGGCGATGTTGACCCCCGCGGCCTCCTCGAAGCTGACGTTCGCGGGCTTCCTCGCGATCCGCGCCGCGCTCACCACGACGTACTCGGCCAGCGCGCCCTGGTGCCCGCCGAAGACCTCGTCGCCCGGCTGGAACCCGGTGACGTTCTTCCCGAGGGCCTCGACCACCCCGGAGAAGTCCACGCCCAGGCCCGTGAACTTCGGCTTGCGCAGCCCGCTCCCCATCAGGCGCATCAGGTACGGCGTCCCGTGCAGGAAGTGCACGTCGTAGGGGTTCAGCGAGGCCGCCCGGACCCGGACCAGGAGCTGGTCCTCGTCGGGCCGCGGCTTCTCGACCGCCTCGACCTGCAGCACCTCCGGCCCGCCGTACTCGCAGTAAGTCACCGCTCGCATCGGGGTCTCCGGCGTCCTGGCGCGCCGCTCCTCGCAGTCGTTGTCGGAGCGCCAGTAGGCGATCGCCAGCACCACGCCCCCGGCGACCAGCACCACCAGCACGGCGCGGACCGTCCAGCGGAGGATCCGCTTCAGCCACCTGCGCATCCCGGTCGCCTCCATCGCGGCTTCAGCCGGCCCCGGTAGTCTCGCATCGTTCCGGCTCCCGGGCGCGGCCGGCTTGCCTCCCTCACCGACCCGAAACAGATTGACGATGGGCACCAGCCGCGCTCCCGCGTCCCTGGTGGAGGCAGCGATGATCGCGACGACCATTTCGTTCCCGGACTACCTGAAGCGCATCCCGCTGCTGCACACCTGGGACAACGGCGCGAGCTGGAACACCGGCGGTTTCGGTGCGGACCACCTGCGCGCGTTCCACGACTGCCTGCTCGAACTCGGCCCCGGGGCCACGGTCATGGAAACCGGCGCGGGAAACTCCACCCTCACCTTCCTCTTGGCGGGGGCCGGGCGCGTGATCTCGATCGGCAACGACCACGGCGTCTACGACCGCATCCGGGGCTACTGCCGCGAGCACGGGATCGACGACGCGCGCCTCGAGACGCACGTCGGGCGCTCGGAGGTCCTGCTGCCCGCGCTGGCCCTCGAGATGGTGGCCCACGACGGCTGGATCGACTTCGCCATGCTCGACGGCGGTCACGGCTGGCCGACCTGCTTCGTCGACTTCTGCTACATGAACAGCGTCCTGCGCCGCGGCGGCGCGATCGTGGTGGACGACATCCAGCTCCACTCGGTGAAGGAGCTGGCGCGCTTCATGGTCCACGACCGGCGCTTCCGGCTCCGCACGAACCTCGGCAAGACCCTCGTCTTCAGCAAGACCACCGACGAGCGCTTCCTGCCCGACTTCAGCGGCCAGCCCTACGTCATGCTCAAGAGCAAGTCGTACGAGGCCAGCGGCCACCCCTTCGCGCTCGACTGAGACAGGGCGGCGGGGCCGGCCCCGGCGCACCGGTCACGGGCAGGGGTGCGTGTTCGGCCGCTCGCTGCCGGCGCTGTCCCGCCCCAGGCTCCACTCGCTCCCGTCCTGCACTCCCGTCACCAGCGCGAACTTGGCCTTCCCCGCCTCCGGCACGACGGGATCCGCGACGCGCGGCTCCGCGAGCCCGCAGTGCCGGTCCGCCAGCGCGTTCGAGCCCGGGGCTTGCGTGTACTCGCCGCCCGCCCGCAGGACGTCGAGGTCGCCTTCGTAGACGTTCCACGTCGTCAGCCCCGTCTCCGGCTGCCACTCGATCAGGTCCCGCCCACCCGCGAGGACGTAGATCAGCCCGTCGTCGAAATCGCAGGCGTCGCCTTCGTCATCGGCATCCCCATCGGACTGCCCGGCGTTGCGGACCGAGGGGCAGTTGTCGCAGGCGTCGCCCGCGCCGTCGCCATCGCCGTCCTCCTGCAGCGGGTTCGCCGCCAACGGGCAGTTGTCGCTCGCGTCGCCGACCGAATCGTTGTCCGCGTCGCGCGGCCCGGTCCCGTTCAGGTACTCCTCGACGTTGGTGTAGCCGTCGCCGTCCGCGTCCAGCGGGCCGTCGCCGCCGCTGGCGGGATCCAGCCCGTGGCTGGTTTCCCACGCGTCCGGCATCCCGTCGTGGTCGCCGTCGGGCGCGGGCGTCCCGCCCGACAGGTCCGGCCACGGCCCGCAGCCGTCGCCCGGGCTCTCGATGAAATCGCCCGCCGTCGGGCAGCCGCCGTGTGCGGCGCAGAAGCCCGTGCACGCCGGCTCGGCCGACTGGTGGCAGTAGTGCCGGATCACGCACGTGTCCACCGCGTCCCGCGCCGGCAGCGTCGCCCCCGCCGCGAACGGCACCGTGTCGCGGGCGACCAGCGCACCCAACGGCGGCGTGGTCAACGACGACGGGAACGGCACCGCGGCCTTGAACGTCTCGAACAGCGCCGCGTCGCAGTACGTCGCCGCCGCCGCGTCCCAGCAGATGAAATCGCCCGGCACGTCCGGACCGGTCAGGCTGTCGCGGATCCACATGTCGTCGACCCAGACCTGGAACCGCGGCCCGGTCGCGGTCTTGTACAGCCGCAGCTCCGCGCTCCAGACCGGCTGCGTGACCACCCGCCGCCGGGCGTAGTTGCCGACGTAGTTCACCTCCTGCCGCAGCGGCTCGTAGTCCATGATCGTGCCGACGTCGCTGCCCATCAGGCTCCCGGGATCGAAGACGACGTTGTTGACCACGTCCCAGCGCCCCGAGCCGCAGACCCGCGGGTTGCGGGCGAAGTTGTGCGCCAGGAAGTTGTGGTGCAGCGCGATGCGCTCGGTCGCCACCGCCTGGTCGCCGGCCGTGCCGGCCAGCACGGCCTTGCTGTCGTGGCACGGCGCCGCCGTGCCGCTGGCCAAGGCGTCCGAGCAGCGCGCCAGCGCGAACCCCTCCGGCCACAGCGCGCGCTCCTGCACCAGCGCTTCCGACAGGATCGACCACGACAGCGTGATGTCGTGGCAACTCTGCCCGTCGGGGTTGCTGTAGCCGGTGTCGAACGCCTCGTCCACCGACCAGCTCAACGAGCAGTGGTCCACCACGACGTGGTGCGCCCCGTTGGCCAGGTTCAGCCCGTCGCTGACCACCGTCCCCGGTGCCGCGCGCCCGGGCCGGAAGCGGACGTGGCGGATGACGACGTCGTGGGTCTGGATCGAGATCGCGTGCAGCCTGTCGGTCGGTCCGTTGCGGATCGCGATCCCGCCGCCCGGGGCGGTCTGCCCCGCGATCGTCACGTACGGGTTGCGCACGACGATCTGCGAGTCGATCTCGATCGTGCCGCCGACGCGGAAGACGATGATCCGCGGCCCCGCGGCCTGCAGCGCCTCGCGCAGGCTCCCCGCGACGGGCACCGTGCACCCGGCAGCCGGCACCACGCAGTCCTCGAGCGTCGTGACCTCGTAGACGCGCCCGCCGCGCCCGCCCGGAGTGTCGCTGCCGAACCCTTCCGCGCCCGGGAACGCCGGCAGCCCGGCCCGGGCCGCGGGCAGCGCAGCGGCGACGAGCGCGAGGACAACCGCCGCGGGCAGCGCGAACCGGGAGCGGGACGACATCGCGGGTCTCCTCGGAAGACTCGATGCAGATCTACGTCGAACGGCACCGCGCGGCAACGATAGCAGCGGCTGGACGCGGATCTGAGCGCGCCGCGGGGATCTCGCGCGCCGCCGGAAGCACGCGGAAGGCTCCACCGGGGATTGGGCGGTGGTCCCGGCGTGAAGCTACGGACACACCCGTCTAGTGCTTGAAACGCTTCCGGATATTCTCCCAGACATGCGTATTGAGAAACGAGGCGTCCACGTTCTCGAGCATGCTCAAGAACCTGGGCCAAGGCACCGAGAAGCTCAACAGATTCGGCGCGACATGAGCCCTCGCGCTCGGATCCAGCAGTCCGACGACAGCCCTGGGATTGTCTGATTCCAGTTCCCTCATCGGAAAGGCGACGAGCATCTCGCACCCTGAGCAGAACGGTGTGATGACGCCATGCGGGGTCATCGTGTCGTAGTTTGCCAGACCGTGAAGCCCAGACAGGACATCGGGCGTGCAGAAGAAGAACACTACTTGCGGGTCGTCTTTCTCGGTCAGTGAGTCCCATCGTTTGAAGACCAAGTACTTCTCACCGGCTCTTTGAGGGGGGGCATTTCCGAACATGGCCCGCACGTGCTCGGGACCCTTCTTGTACCTCTCCACGTTGACCATGAAGTCAATCGTCCGCTCATCGGCTTCCGCGGGGACAAAACCCAGGAGACCCTTCGACCCCCAACAGCCAAGATTGTCCTGGTTGAACGCACGTGCTTCGCCTTTTCGAACGGGCGCCAGTTGGCTGAAGATGCAGGTGAGGCCGTGACTGCCGGGCGCAGGAGCCTGGGGGAAGGCCGCACCATGGAGGTCGTCCGAATAGAAGCACGCTATGGGGAGCTCACTTCCGGGGAAGTACCGGTCCCACTTGTCGGCAAAGGACGTCTTGACCGCCAGATCCATGTGATTCTCCTCGCCGTTGGCCGGAGCACTCTACTCTACCGTACCGCAAGATCTCCCTGGGGATGCCGTGTCGCTCGGCGGCACAGCGCGGCAACGCCCACTGCGGTTCAACGCGGTCTTCTTGAGAGACGCGGCCGACACCGCGCTCAGGTCCAGCCTTCCGGAACTGCTCCTACCGGCGCGGCGATCGTGGCCTGGTCCAGCGGGTACGGGTGCGCTGCCCGGCAGAAGATCGTCCGGGACCGCACCGACCGCGCGGGCAGCACCTCCGCGACGCGCGCGAGCGCCGCCGCGTCCTGCGCGCCGGGATGCTCGGTCCACTTCGCGTCCGCGATGTGGAAGCTTCCCGCGCGGTGCCGCAGGAAGTCGGCCTCGCGCGACCGGTCGCGCCAGAAGTTCAGGTCCCAGCCCCCTTCCGCGTTGATCTGGCGCCGGCGCAGCTCGGCGAAGACCAGTGTTTCCCAGAGCGGCCCGGCGAACGGCGAACCGGGCAGCTCCTCCGCCGAACGGACGCCGCACAAGAACGCGACCAGGCCCGTGTCCGCGAAGTAGAGCTTGGGACTCTTGACCAGCGAGCGTGTCCGGTTCGAGAACCAGGGCTCGAGCAGCATCCCGACGCCGGACGCCTGCAGCGCGGAGAGCCAGGCGCCCGCCGTGGAACCGCTGATACCGACGTCGCGCGCGAGTTCCGCGCGATTGAGGAGCTGGGCCGTGCGCAGGGCGCAGGCGCGGACGAAGCGCTCGAAGTCACGCAGGCTCGCGACTTGCAGCAGCAACCGCAAGTCGCGCTCCAGGTACGTCGCGAGGTACGAACGATGGAACGCCGTGGCATCGAGTTCCGGCTTTTCGTACAGCTCGGGAAGCCCACCGCGGACGAGGTAGCGCTCGATCGTGAGCGACGGCTGCGCGCGCGACACCTCGGCCCACGAGAGCGGCTCGAGCGCGAGGACATCGGCGCGGCCCGCCAAGGAGTCGGACACCGACTTCATCAGCGGGAAGCCCTGCGATCCGGTCAGGATGAACCGCCCGCAAGCCTTCCGGTCGGCGTCAATGACTGCCTTGAGATGGCGGAACAGCCCCGGCGCGTACTGCACTTCGTCGATGACGACAGGCGGCGGGTAGCGCTTCAGGAATGCCTTGGGGTCGTGCTCTGCCTGTTCCGCCTCGCTCGGGAGGTCGAGCGAGACGAACGCATAGTCGCCGAACAGCCGGCGGACCAGGCTCGTCTTGCCGGTCTGGCGCGCCCCGGTGAGCACGACGACCGGACGCTGTCCGGCGCGCTCCCGCAGGAGGGGCTCCAACGAGCGCTCGATCCACACGTGCAAATCGTACGCTCGGATCGAATGATTCGTCAAGACTCTCTCTCGCAAAGACTTAGAACGGGTAACCGGGCCAGGACTCGAGCCCGCACGCCGACCGTGCGGAGGAACTTGGAACGCGATCCCGCCCGGAGCGGGCTACCCCGCGATCGTCACTTGCGGGTTGCGCACCACGATCTGCGAGTCGATCTCGATCGCGCCACAAACGCGGGACACTTCGAGGTGCGGCCCCTGGCCGGCCGCGCAGCGCGCAGGTTCCCCGCAACGCACACCGTGCTCAGATGCGGTGCTCGTGGCGATCGTCACTCAACGCTCTCGCTTCCGGCGCCCGTCCGCGCGCTGTAGTATTCGCCGGACAGGATCGAGGGATGCACGGGTACATCGCCAACACCGATTACGACTGGTACCGCTTTCTGCGGTCGCAGCCCGACCTCGACGAGGTCAACTTCTGGCAGCCCTCCGGCTCGCGCGGGTTCCACGCGATCCGCCCCAATGAGCCCTTCTTCTTCAAGCTGAAGTCACCCCATTACGCCATCGGCGGATACGGGTTCTTCGCGCACGCGTCGTCACGGGTTCCGGTGAGCCTGGCCTGGGAGGCGTTCGAGGCCAAGAACGGCGCAGCGACGCAGGAGGAGATGCGACGCCGGATCGCGCGCTACCGCGCGACGCCGCCACGCCCGTTCGAGGACCCACTGATCGGCTGCTTGATGATCGCCAATCCCGTGTTCTTCGACGAGCGTGACTGGGTTCCGCAGCCGCGAGACTGGCCGGCCAACGCCGTGCAGGGCAAGACCTACGACCTGGATGCCGGCGAGGGCCGGCGAGTCTGGGAAGAGTGCCGGCTGCTCTCCGGGCCGGCGCTCGCGACCGATGGCGTTCGCGACGTCTTGGCCCAGGCGGACCGGCCGCGGTTCGGCGCCCCTGTCGAGATCCGGCCGCGCCTCGGCCAGGGGATCTTCCGTGTCGCCGTGCTGGACGCCTACGGCCGTGCCTGCGCCGTCACCGGCGAGCACTCGCTGCCGGTGCTCGAAGCAGCCCACATCCAGCCTTACAAGTCCGGCGGTGCGCACGAATTGAGGAACGGCCTGCTGTTGCGCTCCGACCTGCACCGCCTGTTCGACAAGGGCTTCGTGACGGTGACTCCCGACCGCCGGTTCCGCGTCAGCCTCCGGCTCAAGGACTTGTGGCGCAACGGCAAGACCTACTACCCGCTGGAAGGACGCGAGATCCGGTTGCCCGAACGCAAGGAACTCTGGCCGGACCCGACGTTGCTCGAATGGCACGCCGAAACGATGTTCCAGCGATGACCCGCAAGTTACCTTACCGGCCCGGGTGCCACTCGGAGGACACGCTCCGATGAGCCTCGACGATCTCAAGACCCGTGTGCGGCAGTTCGCGCGCGAACGCGACTGGGAGCAGTTCCACGGCCCCAAGAACCTCGTCATGGCGCTGACCAGCGAGGTCGGCGAGTTGTCGGAGCTGTTCCAGTGGCTCACACCGCAGCAGTCGCAAGCGATCATGGATGAGCCCGACCACGCCGCGCGGGTCCGCGAGGAGATCGCGGACATCCTGATCTACCTCGTCCGGCTGGCCGACGTGCTTGAGATCGATCTGCTCGAAGCCGCGGAGGACAAGCTGCGCGTCAATGCCGCGAAGTACCCCGCCGATCGCTCGCGCGGCCGCGCCGACAAGTACACGGAGCTGGGTGAATGAGGCTCTACGCCGGCTCGTCGAGCCAGTTCATCACGGACACGATCCACAACCAGATTGCCGACAAGCTGCGCCTGGCCTTCTTCGACTACTTCCGCCGCCAGCCCTCGCCGGGCGAGGTCTCCGCGTGGCGAAACTCGCTGCGTGCCATGTCGCAGGTCGTTCAATACGCGCGGCTCGACGACCACGGCGTGCTGCTGGAGTACCAGCTGCCGCTCACCTCGCGGCGGCTGGACTGCCTGATCACCGGCCGCGACGGCGCCGGCAGCGACAATGCACTGATCATCGAGTTGAAGCAGTGGGAGCATTGCGGGCCGGCCGAGGGCGAGAGAGAAGTCACGACGTGGCTCGGCGGCGTGGAACGGGAGATCCTCCACCCCTCTGTCCAAGTGGGCCAGTACAAGCATTACCTCGAAGACGGCCATACCGCCTTTCACGAAGGCGACGCGCCGGTGCGGCTCGGCGCTTGCTCCTACCTGCACAACTACACCTTCGCGGCCGACGACGTTCTGCTCGACCCGAAGTACGGCACCTGGCTCGCCGAGTTCCCCGTGTTCTCGGCCGATGACGTGGACCCGCTCCGCGACGCGCTGCGGGACCGCCTCGAGGGCGGCGCAGGCCTGGACGTCCTGGCGCGGATCGAGAGGGGCCGCAACCGCCCGAGCAAGAAGCTGATGGAGCACGTGGCCGAGGTGATCCGACACAATCCAGCCTACGTGCTCCTGGACGAGCAGCTGGTCGTCTACGACAAGGTGCTCGCCTGCGCGCGACGCGGTCACCGCGACCGTCGCACGAACGTGATCCTGATCCGCGGCGGCCCGGGCACCGGCAAATCGGTGATCGCGATCAACCTGATGGCCGATCTGCTGGCGCAGGGTTACAACGCGCACTACGCCACCGGCTCGAAGGCGTTCACGCAGACGCTGCGCAAGGTCATCGGCACTCGCGGCGCGGTGCAGTTCAAGTACTTCAACAGCTACATGGACGCCGAGCCGGACGCGGTGGACGTGCTGATCTGCGACGAGGCGCACCGTATCCGCCAGACCAGCGACGACCGCTTCACGCCGCGCGAGAGGCGCACCGGGAGGCCGCAGATCGAGGAGATCCTGCGCGCGGGCAAGGTCGTGGTGCTGCTCATCGACGACGATCAGGTGGTTCGGCCAAACGAGATCGGCTCGGTCGCGTACCTGCGCGGCGCCGCGGAACGGCTGGGCTGCACGGTTCACGAATACGAACTGGACGTCCAATTTCGTTGCGCGGGCTCCGAAGCCTTCGTGAGCTGGATCAACAACACACTCGGCCTGCACCGCACGGCCGACGTTCTCTGGAACTCCCGGGAGAACTTCGACTTCCGCATCGTGGACTCGCCAGAGAGCCTCGAGCGGGCGATCGCGGCCAAGGCTGCGGAGGGCTTCACCGCGCGACTGACGGCGGGTTTCTGCTGGAAATGGTCCAAGCCGAACCCCGACGGCACCCTGAAGCCGGACGTCGTCATCGGCGGTTTCCAGAGGCCGTGGAACGCGAAGCCCGAGGCCCGCCGGCTGGCCCGCGGTGTGCCCCCGGCACCGCTGTGGGCGCACGAGTCCGGCGGCTTGCACCAGATCGGCTGCATTTACACCGCGCAAGGATTCGAGTTCGACTACGCAGGCGTGATCTTCGGCCGCGACCTGGTCTACGACCTGGATGCGCAGCGCTGGGAAGGCCGTCCGGCTGTCACCGGTCGTCTGGAACCAGCCAGCCAGGAACACTTCAAAACCAGCCACTGAGGTAGCGGCTCTTCCGGGCATCCTCCTGCGGAAACGTCGGGAGGGTGCCGGTGAGCAACTACTTGAAAGTGG
>JAGOJY010000080.1 GCA_017994815.1 Acidobacteriota bacterium | reverse complement strand
GGTAAATGTGCGGGCGGGCGTAAGTCGGCGTGGGCACGCCAGAAACGACGAGACCCCGAGGGGATCACCCCACGGGGTCTTGCGTTAAACAAGAACCGCTGAAATCAGCGGATTGAATTTTGGCTCCTGGGGAGGGACTCGAACCCCCGACACGGTGGTTAACAGCCACCTGCTCTACCGGCTGAGCTACCCAGGAACCCGTTTTGACGAGCGCACAAGATACGGCCCGGACCGCGGGGTGTCAATCTTGGAACCGGCGGCGCTTTACCGCGGTGCTTCGCGCCCTTTTCCCCGGTTCCGCCGGGCTTCGTGCAGGAAGATCGCGGCCGCGCTGGCCACGTTGAGCGAGTCGACGCCGGGCACCATCGGGATCGCGACGCGCTCGACCTGTAGCGCCCGCACGCCCGGGGAAGCGCCGGAGTCCTCGTGGCCCAGGACGATCGCGACGTCGCCGCCGAGCTGCGCGATCGGCAGCTCGACCTCGGCGTGCGCATCGGCGACGACGAGGCGCGTCGCACGGCGCTCGTGCAGCCGCGCAAGCGCCGGCGCGAGGTCGGGCACCGCGATCACCGGGATCGAGAAGACCGCGCCCATCGAGCTGCGGACCGCCCGCCGCTGGTAGGGGCTCGCGCAGCGCCCGTCGTGGAGCACGGCGTGGGCCCCGAACGCGGCCGCGCTGCGGACGATCGTGCCGACGTTCTCCGGGAGCTGGATCCCGTCGAGGGCGACGACGAGGTGCGGGGAGGGGAACTCGTCGATGACCTGCGACCAGTCGGCGGCGGCAGGCACCCGCGCCACGGCCATCGCACCCTGGTGCAGGCGGAAGCCGACGACCTGTTCGAGGACGGTGCGCGGCGCGACGTAGATGTCGAAGCCGGCGCCCTCCGGGAGGAGCCGGTGCTGCCACTCCGGCGTGAGCAGCGCCGACAACACCTCGAGCTTCGAGGCGAACAGCCGCTCGACCACCTTGGCCCCTTCCGCGACGAAGATCCCCCGCCGCTCGTGCTCTTCGGTGCAGCGCAGCGTGCGGTACGGCTCGAGCGCGGGGTGATCGAGCGACTCCACGGTCTGCACGCGGCGCGGCATGCGGGCATGTTAGGGCAGGCGCGCTAGTATTGCGTCCGGCTCGACGGATCGGAACGGGGACGGTGTTCCGCCGGTCCAAGGGAGGATCGATGAGGCGGCTTGGGATCGCGATGGTCGCGCTGGCGGCGCTGGCTGGCTGGCCCGCGCTGGCGCAGGACAAGGGAGCGCAGGGGCAGAAGCCCGCCGAGCAGATGATGCCGCAGGTGCAGCCGACCCCGCAGCACGCGCGGCTGAAGCAGTTGCTCGGCACGTGGGACGCCACCGTGGAGTTCTCGCCGGCACCGGGCGAGCCGCCCCAGGTCTCGAAGGGAACCGAGGTCGTGCGCGAGTGCTGCGGCGGGTTGTGGGTCGTCACGGACTTCACGAGCGACATGGGCGGCATGCCGTTCGTGGGCCACGGGGTGGGCGGCTACGATCCGGACAAGAAGAAGTACGTCGGCACGTGGGTCGATTCGATGACGACGAGCCTGTCCGTCAGCGAGGGCACCTACGACGAGGCGAAGAAGGCCTACACGAGCTGGATGGAAGCAAAGACGCCTGACGGCCAGACCGTCCGCACGAAGGTGGTCGAGGAGTCGCCGGACGCGAACACGCGGATCGCGCACTTCCTGATGCCGGGCGCGGACGGGAAGGACGTCGAGACGATGAAGATCACGTACAAGAGGGTGAAGAAAAGCGGTCCGTAGTCGCGGAAGGACAAGTTACGGGGACCGGTGTTCCACCCGTCCCCAGCGTGCGTTCGGGAAGTAGTGGGACAGGATCTCTTGCACTGATTGGCCCTGGCGGGCGCGGCGCAGGGCGCCGGCCTGGCACAGGCCGGCGCCGTGGCCGATGCCGGTGCCGCGGATCCGCACGAACGCGCCGGCGGGATCGAGCCACATCCGGCTGCCGCGGACCACGCCCCAGCCCGCGAGGCGGTCGAGCGCGCGGGCGAACGCGTCGCCGTTGGCCCAGCGCCCGGTCCGCTCGTCGAGGACGCGGACGACGCGGCCGTCCGCCGCGCGCTCGTAGCTGAGGGGACCGCGCGAACCCAGCGCCTCGATCGCGGCGCGCTCGACGACGTCGCGCGGCAGGCGCGCTTCCCACCCGGGTGCGGAGCAGCCGGGGTCGGGGACGGCCGCCGCCCCGCTCACGTCGTCCCTGCCGAAGATCGCGCGGGGATCGGCGGTGCTACCTCCGCAGGCCGCGTGGAACGGGGTCCGCGCGACGCGGCCGTCGGCGAGGACCAGGACCTGCCCCGCGGTGCGATCCGCCGCGGCGCGCGAGTTCGCGCGGTGCTCGTGCGAGGGGCTTTCGCGCAGCGCCTGGCAGTGCGCGAGATCGCAGGCGTCGGCGGCGCCGTGCCGGCCGCGCGCGGCCAGCGCGTACGAGCGCGAGACGATCGCCTGCGCTTCGAGCAGCGCCGGGGGGGCGCCGGGCTCGGTCTCGGCGGCCACGGCGCGCGCCACGTACTCCTCGATCGGCATGCGCACGATGATCGCCAGCTCGTCCGCACCGGGCGCGATGCGCAGCGCGCCGCGCCAGGTGCGGGTCTCGCGGCCGACGCGCACGCGCCACTCGGCGTCCGGCAGTTGCAAGGGTGCGCGCAGGGTGTCCACGGCCACGCGGACGTGGCGCGGGCCGTCGATCTGCGCGGCGCGCGGGTGGAGCTGCGTCATCACCAGCACGTCGAGCGCCGTCGCGGCCAGCGCGAGGGCGGCGCTCACGGCAGCACCGTGAAGCGCGCGACCGCGGCCGGAGCGGCGGCCCCGGGCAGCCACAGTTCGACGCGGTGCGCCCCGGGGTGGGGCGCGATCAGCGCGGTGAACGGGGCGCGCAGGGTGCGCCGCGTGCCGTCCGAGGTCCGCAGTTGCAGCGCGCTGACGCCTTGCGGGGCGAGTGCGCGCACGACGATCGACTGGTCGGCCAGCGGCAGCCCGGGATCGATGCGGAACTCGTCGCCGTCGCCGGGCGCGAGCAGGCGCGCGGGGCCGTCCGCGACGGCGGCGCGGTCAGGATCGGCCAGCGCCTCGCCGCGGGTCCACGCGGCGTAGCGCGGGCCGAGGTCGGTGATGCGCCGCGCGGTGCGCGGATCGACGCGGTGCATCGCGCAGGGCTCCGTCGGCGCGGTCCCCGGTAGGAACAGCTCGGACATCGCGCCGGGACACCCCGCCCCGGCCCGCGCGCCCGACAGCGGGCAGATCGCGAGCGCGTCGAAGCGCGAGCGGTCGACGAGCGGCGCGGGGCGGATCCCCCGCATGGCGAGCAGCATCGCGCGCCGGAACAAGGGACCGGCGCCGGTGATGCCGGTCACGTCGAGCATCGGCGACCCGTCGAAGTTGCCGGCCCACGCCGCCACCGTGCGCTCCTTGGTGAAGCCGACGACCCAGTTGTCGGCGTGGGCGCGGCTGGTGCCGGTCTTGACGGCGACGGGGAACGGCAGGCGCAGCGCGTTGACCGCTCCGAACGCCGGCACGCGCGCCGGCTCGTCGGCGAGGATGTCGGTCAGGAGCGCGACCGCGTTTTCCGGGAGGAAGCGCCGTGCGGGCGGCGGCGCCGGCAGCGCGATCGCGCGGCCGTGCGCGTCGCGGGCTGCGCGGATCTCGACCAGCGGCGCGAGCACGCCGCCGCGCGCGAGGCCGCGGTAGGCGCGCGCCAGTTCGTAGGGCGACACCTCGCCATCGCCGAGCACGAGGCCGAGCCCGTAGTGCGCCGCGTCGTGGTCGAGCGAGGCCAGGCCCGCCGCGCGCAGGACGTCGAGCACGCGCGCCGGGCCGAGCCGCTCGCACACGCGCACGGCGGGAACGTTGTAGCTGTTGGCCAGCGCGGCGCGCAGGCGCACCGGGCCGTGCATGCGGCGGTCGTAGTTGCGCGGGCGGTAATCGCCGCCGGCCGAGGCGAAGCGTGCTTCGACGTCGGGGATCACCTCGGCCGCCGTCATGCCGGACGCCAGCGCCAGCCCGTAGGCAAACGGCTTGAGCGCGCTGCCGGGCTGGCGCCGCGCGCGCACGCCGTCGTTCTGGCCGCCGCGCTCGTCGTCGAAGAAGTCGGCGGAGCCGGCGTACGCCAGCACCTCGCCGGTCGGGTTGTCGATGACGATCAGCGCGGCCTGGCCGACGCGGCGCTCCGCGAGGCCCGCCAGCTCCTCGCCGATCGCGCGCTCGACGTCGGCCTGCAGGGCGGGGTCGATCGTGGTGACGACCTCGACGGCCCCGCGCAGGCCGCGCCGCTCGAGCGACGACGCGAGCTGGGCCGCGAAGTGCGGCGCGCGGAAGGCGGCCGGCAGCGGTGCGAGGTCGAGCGGCGCGGCGGCGGCGCGCGCCGCCACGCCGGGCGCGAGCGCCCCGGTGCGTTCCATCCGGCGCAGCACGGTGCGCTGGCGCGCGGCGGCGCGGGCCGGGTGGCGGTAGGGGTCGAAGCGCGCGGGCGCGGCGGCCATGCCGGCGAGCAGCGCGGCCTGCCCGGTGGACAGGTGCGCGGCGGGGCGGCGGAAGTAGAGCTGGGCCGCGGTCTCCACGCCGACCACGCCGTTGCCGAGCGCCACGCGGTCGAGGTACTCGCGCAGGATCCGCTCGCGCGGGAGATGCACCGTGAGGCGCACCGCCCACAGCGCCTCCTGCAGCTTGCCGACGAGCGTGCGGCGGCGCGGGACGAGCCGCCGCGCGAGCTGCTGCGTGATGGTCGACGCGCCGCCCGTGGTGTGGCCGGCGCGGGCGCTGGCGACGAGCGTGCGCGCGATCGCCAGCGGGTCGATGCCCGGGTGGCGGCCGAAGCGGCGGTCCTCGGCCGCGACGAACGCGCCGGCGACCTCGGGCGGGAGCGGGCCGGGCGGGAGCGGAAGGGCACGCGCGTCCTCGCCCGAGCGCAGCTCGCGCAGGAGACCGAGCTGGCGGTCCTCGATGCGCACGGAGGACACCCGCGTGCGGTCGAGGAGGTCCGGCGGCAGCGGCCACGCGATGAAGGCGACGAGACCCAACAGCGGGGCCAGCAGCAGGAGGAAGGGCAGGTGGCGTGGGGACACACGTTCCACCTGTCTTCCAGCCAGCCGTCGGCCGTGGTCCCTCACCGCGGGGGCTCCACGACCAGGCGGGCCGCGGCGGTGCGTCCGAAGACCTCGGGCGCGTACATCTCCTCGGCCTGCGCCGCCGGGAGCACGAACTCGCCCGGCGTCGTCGCGCGGGCGATGACGTAGGTCTCGTGGACGCCGGCCGGCAGCTCGTCGGCGAACAGCACGACGCGGTCGTCGTGCAGCTCGGTGTGGACCCACGGCGACCAGAAGCCGTAGATCACCTCGTCCTCGCCTGTCTCGCCGCCCTCCCCGCCTTCGTCCGGTTCACGCACCGGCGGGCGGGCGCTGGTCGCGAGCGATGTGTCCAGCGGCTCGAGGCCGGCGGGCAGCGGGACCGAGATCGCGACGTAGTGCCGCTCGGCCGGCGCCGCGACGCGGATCTTGACCCGCACGAGCTCGCCGGCGGCGAAGCGCTCGAGCGCGCCGGGCTTGTCCCAGCGCTCGAACCAGCGCTGCAGCGCGAGGCCGCGGTCGAGCGGCGTCGCCGGCTGCGCCGTCGGCGCGTAGCGCAGCGCGGCGCTGTAGTTGAGGATGCCGGTCCCCTCCTTGGCGAACGTCAGCTGGCGCTGGCCGGCGCCCTTCGCCAGGCGCTCCAGCGGCACGTCGGCGCGCGCGGGCTCCAGCGAGCGGCCCTTGAACTCGGCGCGCAGCAGCTCGTCGTCGGCCAGCCTGACCGTGGCGACGAAGTCCGGGACCTCCTTCTCGCGCGTGGCGGCGATCTCGCTGGCCGACATCAGCACGAACGCCGCCTCCTGCGTGTTGCGGTAGGCGCCGTCCGGTCCGCGCCGGTCGAGCAACCAGCGCGCGATCTTGCCCACGTGCGGGTGCTCGGGGTCGTGGCCCGCCAGGACCAGCAGGACGATCGCCGTCGTGCGCGTGTCCGACGCCCAGTGCTCCTGGTTGCTCGCGGCATCGACTTCCTGGAAGTGGAGCTGGCCCGCGGTTTCGCGGCCGCTCGCGAGCACCTCGTCCAGCAGCCGCCGCCCCTCGGCCGACTTCGGGTCGGCCAAGAGGACCGCGTCGGCCAGCATCGCGCGGCCGGAGAGCGGGAGCTCGCGGGCGAGACCGAGCAGCTCCGCGTGGTACGAGCCGAGCGGGACGCCGGCGTGGGCCAGCGCCCACAGCGCGAACACGCGCGTTTCCGGGTCGGGCTCGTAGCGCCCCCAGCCGCAGGCGATGCCGCGCTTGGGCAGGACCTGCTCGGCGAGGAACTTCTGCGCGCGCTCGAGCACGGCCGGATCGACCTCGATCCCGGCCGCCTTGGCCCGCCCGAGCGCGAAGAACGCGTACGGCGAGGCGTAGGCCGACGAGCACGTGCTGTCGGGCCAGTAGCGAAACCCACCGTCGGGCGCCTGCAGGTCGACGATCTGCTTGACCGTCGCGCGCGCGGTTTCGCCGGCCGGCTCGGTTTTCGCGCCGGGCCAGCGCCGGACCTCCGGCACTTCGACACCGAACCGCTGCGCGAGCCGCAGCGACTCGACGATCGGCACGAGCCGCGAGGAGAGCTGCTCGACGCAGCCGTAGGGGTAGTCCAGGAGCTGGCGCGAGGTTTCCTCGAGCCCGCCCAGCACCGTCGAGGCCAGCGTCAGCGTCAGCCCGCCGGCATCGCGGCGGACGCCCCGCGGCACCTCCAGCGCCTCGACGCGGCGCTCGCGCGTGTCGCCGTACGTGGCGACGGTCTCCATGCGCACCGGCAGCAGCACCGGGAAGCGCTGCTCCACGCCGTCGCGCTCGCCGGCCGACGCGACCGCGAAGCGCAGGACGGCGGTGCCGGGGCTCTCGGCCGCGAAGCGGAAGCGGACCTCGCGCGGCGCGCCGGGCACGATGTCGATCGTGCGCCGCGGCCGGTCGAGCAGCCGCACGCCTTCGGCGCTGACGGTGACCTCGGCCGCGCGCCGCTCGCCGGCGCGCGCGTGCACGACGACGCCGGCCTCGAGCGTGTCGCCGGGGTGGACGAAGCGCGGCAGCGCGGGCAAGGCGAGCAGCGGTTTGCTGACCACGACCGCCGACTGGCCGGTGCCGAAGCGGTTCTCCTCGCCCACGGCCAGGGCCATGATGCGGTACGTGGTCAGGTTGTCCGGCAGCTCGAACTCGACGTGCGCGCGCCCGTCCGCGCCGGTCACGACCTCGGGCAGGAAGACCGGCGTCGTCTTGAACTTCGAGCGGAAGCCGGCGCCGGCGGCCTCGCCGCCCGCGCCGCCCCAGTCCGCCGCGGCCGCTTCCAGCATGTCGCCCAACTCGCTTGCCGCGAGCCCGCCCTTCTCGCCGTACTTGTGGCGCTCGAGCAGTTGGACCAGCGCGTCGCCGAACAGCACCGACAGCGAACGTGCGACGTGGATCTCGTCCACCGGGTCGGGAGTCTTGTAGGCCGTCAGGCGCAGCACGCCTTCGTCCACGGCCCAGACGGTCAACTCGGCGCGCGTCCCGCGGCCGGCGGCGTCGCGCACCAAAAGGTCCACCGCGACCTTCTCGCGCGGCCGCTTCGCCGTCGCGTCGGGCGTCACGTCGACCGCCAGCCGCTTGGACTTCTTCTCGATGTCGAGCCGCGCGTAGCCGACCGCGATCGCCGGCCGGCCCGGGTCGTCGCCGTCCTGCTCGCCGCTGCCGGGCACGCGCCCGCGCGTCAGCAGCACCGAGACGAAGACGTTGGGCAGCATCGGCTCGCCGAGCGGGATCTCGATCGCCTGCGCCGAGCCCTTGATCTCGAGCTGGCGCGACCAGAGGATCCCCTCGCGCTCGACCGTCACCAGCGCCTGCGCCTCGGGGAACGGGCTTTTCACCAGGACCCGCGCCGTGTCGTCGATGTCGTACAGCGTCTTGTCCGCGACCAGCTCGAGCTGCCGGGCATCGCCCTGCTGCCACGAGACCCAGCCCGAGCCGATCGCGTACAGGGCGTGCGTGGTCTTCTGCGTGCGCCCCTGCTCGTCGGTGACGGTCGCCGCGACGAGGTACAGGCCGGGCTCCGCCGGCGTGAAGCGGCAAACCTGCGGTTCTTCGGCCGACGTCAGCCGGCAGCCCGCGGCGGGCGTTTCGACCGGCTCGGTTTCGGTGAACCACTGCCCGCCGGGGCGCCGCTTGCGGATCGAGGTCCAGGTGCGGCGCACGATCTGCACGTCGATCGCCGCGCCCGCGCGGCGCGTGCCGTCCGGCGCCACGGCCACCGCCTCGATCTCCGCCGGCTGGCCCTGCTTGGCGAACCCCTCGCCGCGCACGCGCAGCCCGGCGTACACCGCCGCCGGGTGCACGAGCACCGTCGCGCGGTCCGCCACCCGCTGCCGGTTGACGTCGGTGACCTCCGCTTCCAGCGTGTAGGCCCACGTGCGCGAGCCGGGGGCCTCGGCCTCGCCGGCGTCGATCGCGAACGCCCCGTCGGGGCCGATCGCGCCCTCGCCGGCCGCGGCCTGGCCCGCCATGCGCTGCGGCGCCTCGTCGGTCCAGTACCAGACCCGCGGGCCGAACACGAACCGCTCGTGCCTCGGCGGCGCGAAGTCGGTCGTCTCGCGCTGCGCGGCCCAGGCGACCGCGGCCCCCGTCATCGGCGCGCCGAACAGGTAGCGCGCGATCACGCTGGCCGACAGCCGCTCGCCGGCGATCGCGTGCGGCGCCGCCGAGGACACGTCGACCTGGAACTGCGGCGCGCGATATTCCTCGACGCGGAAGCCGCCGTAGACGCCGAGCTTCTCGCCGTCGAGGTCCAGCTCGGCCACCGCCTGGTACCAGCCGAGCGCGGTGTCGGCCGCGAGCGGCACCGCGGCGTGGAACGTGCCGAACGCCGTGAACGCGACCTCCTGCTTCGCGATCTCGGTCCCGCGCGAGTCGACGACCTTGAGCTGGGCCTTGGAACCGGCGGGCGGGGAGAGGATCTCGCCGCGCTTTCTGAAGCGGAACAGCCCCTTGAGCAGCACCTCGTCGCCGGGCCGGTAGATGCCGCGCTCCGGGTTGACCATGCCGACGCTGACGCGGGTGTCGCCGACCCAATCCAGCGGAACGCCGAACGACCACGGGCTGATGCCGTCGTTCCACGAGGCGAGCGCCCCGCCGACGTCGTCGCCGTCGCGGGCGAGCACCGCCGCGCGCGGCCAGAGCCACGGCCGCTGCGGATCGACGATCACGAGGCCGGCGAGCCCGGGCAGCCTGGCCGTGCCGTCGGGGCCGGCCTGCACCTCGACCGGCGGCTTGCCCGGGACGTGCAACGAGACCTGCGCGCCCGCCACCGGCTGGCCCGTGGACAGGCGCGTGACCCAGGCCAGGCCATCGCTCACGCCGAGCTTGGCGTGCACGGCGAGGTCGGTGAGCTGGACCGTGGTCCAGTACTGCGCCTGGCGCTCCCGCGGGCTGGTCGGGGCCGGCCCGGTGAGGTGGACGCGGAACAGCCCCGTGCGCCGCCCGGCGGGGAGCAGCTCGCGCAGCGGCAGCGGCGACCAGCGGTGCGCGTTCTTCCGGCCGCGCACGTCGAGCGTGCGGCGGGCCGGGGCGCGCTGCGGCTTCCACCAGCGGTCGTCCGGGCCGTCGCCCTCGTGGAGCAGCGCCGCCGCGAACTCCTGCGCGTCGAGGACCCAGGTTTCCGTCGGCACGTTGGCCACGTTGACCGTGCGGACCGGCAGCGCGCCGTCGCCCGCGGCCTCGATCACGGCGTCCGGCCGGATCCACTCGACGTTCGGATCGAGGTCGTCCATCCGCAGCTCGGCCGCGAACGCCGGCGCGGACTGGCCGAACTCGTCTGTCGCGCCCGGCGCGACCCGCACGCGGTACGCCTGCCCGGGGCGGAAGTCGCCCGGCAGCCAGGCCCACGCGCGGCCGTCGTTCGCGCCCTGGTTGGCTTCCTCCCAGTTGATGTTCACCGTCGGCTCGAAGGTCAGCCGCTGTTTCAGCGAGTCGAGTGCGACCGGGTTCGTGGAAAGCAGGACGATCGGGCCGTAGGAGCAGCGCTCGTCACCCGTGACGCCGCACTTGTTGACCCGCGTGAAGCGCATCGGGCCGTACGTCCGGCAGGGGATTTCCCTGCGCTCGCCGAGCTGGAGCGGACCCTCCTCGCCGGCAAGGTCGGCCTCGACGGTCAGCGCGAGCTCGGTTTCGAGCGGCAGCGGCTCGGCCGCGCGCAGCTCGTAGCGCGTGCGCAGGTCGCGCAAGCCGCGGTCCGGCGGTTCCCAGAAGCGGCGCCACGGCTGTTCCTGCGCGCGCTCGCGTTCCTCGTCGGCGACGCTGACCTGGCGCTCGACGCGCAGCGCGACGCGGTGCGCACCGCGTCCGACCGCGAGCCAGGCGTGGGCGGCGAGGTCGCGCACGGGTTGGTTGAACGTCAGCGCGAACAGCTGGTCCGGCGTGACCCAGGCATGGCCGCGCACCGGATCGCTGTCGAGCAGTTCGGGGCGCGGGGTCTCGAACGTGAACTGGTACGGTTCGGCGAGCACCGAACCGTCGAGCGCGCGCAGCCCGGCGGCGACGCGCACCGTGAACGCCGTCGAGAGCGGGAGCGGCTGGTCGGGGACGAACTCCACGCTCGCCGAGCCGAGCCAGCGCCACTGGCCCGGGACCGCCGGCGTGATCGTCGCCGGGGCGGGGAGGTCGGCCTCGGCCGCGCCGAGCCCGACCACCGGGCTGGAGAACGTCACGACCGGCTGGACCAGCCCCTGCGCGGGCCCGACCGGGCGCGCCGCGACGACGCGCAGCGTCCCGCTGCCCGCCGCGGGCGCTGTCGCGGACAAGGCGGGCACGGGCGGGGGCGGGCTTCCGCCCGAGCCGTTCGGCGCCAGGCCGACGACCGCGAGCACGGCGGCGATTGCGAGGATGGCGGACGACACCAGTGCCGCCGAGCGGACGCCGGCGGCAAGCGAGGGCGTGACTGGCATGGAGGGCCCCTTCGAGGAGCCAGAATCATAGTCCGATTACGATGGGTCGACGATCAGCGTCAGGCCGCGAACGGCCGCCACGGTCACCGTCGAATTGGCCTCGAGCCGGGCGTTGCGGTCGCGCAGTTCCGCGCGCCACAGCTCGGAGCCGACGCGCACGTAGCCGCGTGGCGCGAGCCGCTCGACGGTGATCCCGCGGGCGCCGACGAGCTGGTCCGCCGCGCTGGTGCCGCGCGCGTCGTAGTACCGGCGGAAGACCGGGTACAGCGCTATGTCCTTGACGATCCAGAGCACGAACAGCGCGAGCGCCAGCCACGGCGGGATGACCTGGCGCAGCGCGGCGACCCCGAGCAGGACGAGCGCCACGAAGTAACCGGGCGTCTGCAGCAGGAAGTAGCGTGTCCGCGGTTCCACGCCCCGCATTGTGTCACGGGGCAGGCGGCCGCCGCTGTTCCCTCAGCGGGCGGCGCCGGTGCGCTCCTTGCGGTCTTCGTCGCGGTCGCGGTCGCGCTTGCCGCCGCCGGCCTTCAGCACGGTGCCGGCCTGCCGTTCGAAGCCGGGGAGGATCGCGTCGAAGAAGGCGTTCTGGATCAGGCCGACGATCACCTGGAACGTGCTCGCGTGCGGGTCGGCGACGCTCCCGGAGACGCGGGCCACCGTCGCCACTTCTTCGCGGGGCGGGTTGTCCAGCAGCTTGGCCAGACCCTCGACGATCCCCTCGTACACGCGCTTGAAGAAGCTCTTGTGGCGATCCTGGGCCGGGTTGTAGACGTCGACGTCCTTGAAGAGCGGCTTGATGTAGCCGTCGATCCGGCCGTCGCGCACCGCGAGTTCGCTGAAGAACGAGAACTGCCCGGCGGCGACGTCCATCCCGGAGTAGGCGCGGAACACATCGTTGAGGCGCCGCATGTCGGTGCCCTGGAGCGCCACGCGCACCGACAGGTCCGGGCCGTTCTTCTCCGGGCGCATGGTGCCGCGCACCTCGGCCCGCCCGCTGCCCATGAACGCGCCGGTGATCGCGAACTTCGACTCGCCTTCGCGGAGCTGGTTCGTCACGTTGTTCAGCACGACGTCGGCGTCGGAGAGGAACACGCGGTAATTCGGGTCGGCGGCCTTGTTGACGAAGCCGAACTCGCTGTCGACGATGCGCAGTTGGTCGACCTTGATCAGGATGCCCGGCTCGTTCGCGACTTCCTGGTTGGCCTTCTTCGCTTCCTGGGCCAATTCCTGTTCGGCGGCCTGGCCGGCGGGTGAACTGATGTAGTCCACGCGCAGGTTGCGGATCTCCGCCTCCGGCACTTCCGCGATCTTCACCTTCGGCGAGTACTCGAGCATGCCGCGGCCGGAGAAGATGCCGCCCTTCATCGCGATGTTGTAGTCGATCGTCACCGGCTCGAGCTTGTCCAGCGGCACGTCGCGCACCTCGCCGACGACCTTGAACGCGGCGGTCGGTTCGGCAAGGAAGTCGGCGTGGCCGTCGGCGACGACCCGGCCCTGGTCGAACAGCCGCGCTTCGAGGTGCAGCGGCGAGGGATACGCGCCGGCCCGCGAGCGCACGTTGCGGATGTCTTTGGCGACCATGTAGATCTGGCTGACGTTGATCGGCTTCTCCGGATCCTCGTCGATGTACGTCAGCCGGCCGTCGGTGATCGTCAGCTCGTTGATCTTCAGCGGGTAGACCGCCTCGATCGCCTGCTGCCAGCCGCGCTCCTCGATGTCGACGTCGTCCTTCTGCTCTTCGCTGAGCTGGGTCAGGTTGACGTGCAGGACGGGCCGGGTGATCTCGAGATCGGCAACGACGCGCCCGTGGATCAGCGCCGACCACTGCACGTTGAAGTTGATGCGCGGGAAGTCGGCCATCGGCGGCTCGGGATGGGCCTGCTGGAACAGCGTGACGCGGTTGAACTCCAGCGCCAGGTTCCAGAGCTGGAAGTCCACCGCGCCGATCTTGGCCGTGTAGCCCTGCAGCTTGCTGTTCACGGTCCGCTCGAGGTACCCGCGCAGCGGCCGGTCGATCGCGGTGTCGAGCAGGACCAGCACCACGAGCACCGCCGCCACGATGCCGAGGGTCAGGATGAGCTTGTCACGCATGTGCCCCTCGCGGACCGGGCGATCCCGCGCGGGAGCGCAGGGCGGCGCTCCATGAATTCACCCAGCGTAGAGATCCCCGCGGGGCGTAGCAAGTTGCGCGCCTTGCGTAGGCGTGGGCCGTTCCTAAACTCGGGGTAAGCCCGGAAGGAGCCGGTTGGTCGATGCCTTCTTCCGCCAAGAAGGAAACGGATCCGGCGCAGTACCCGACGGCAGCGCCGTGGATACCCGCGCGCCCGTCGCTGGCGCGGCTGCGCGACAGCGCGCGGGCATGCCAGGGCTGCCCGCTGTACGCGCGCGCGACCCAGACCGTCTTCGGCGAGGGATCGGCCAGGGCCAAGGTCGTGTTCGTCGGCGAGCAGCCCGGCGACAAGGAGGATCTCGAGGGGCGGCCGTTCGTCGGCCCCGCGGGGCAGATGCTGGACCGCGCGCTCGAGCAAGCCGGGATCCCGCGTGCGCAGGTCTACGTGACCAACGCCGTCAAGCACTTCCGCTGGAAACCGGCTGGCAAGAGGCGCCTGCACGACAAGCCGCGGGCAGGCGAGATCCGGGCCTGTCGCCCCTGGCTGGTGGCGGAACTCGGGGTCCTCAAGCCGCGTGTCGTCGTCTGCCTCGGCGCCACCGCGGCGCAGGCGCTCCTGGGGCCGCAGTTCCGCGTGACGCGCGAACGCGGCAAGTTCCTCGCGACCGAGTTCGCGCCGTGGCTGATGGCCACGGTGCACCCGTCCTCGCTGCTGCGGATTCCCGACGCCGAGGAGCGCGCCGCGGCTTTCGCCGAGTTCGTTCGCGACCTCGGCGGGATACGGGCCAAGCTCTGACGGTGGCGCGCCGACCCGAACGACCGTCTGGTTCGGTTGACGCCCGATGGAAAACGTTTGGACGGCGCGCCGTGACCCGGACGATCGATCCGGACGCGCGGCGTGCAGCGGTGCCCACAAAGACAATTTCGTAGGAGCCGGCGCAGCCGGACCGGCGTGACGGCGCCAAAACGCGCCGACCGCGACACGGCGTCGCGTCTCGGCGGCTCGCGGCGGCCCCCACGTGCCATTCAGTTGTCAAAGAGCACGACAAC
>JAGOJY010000153.1 GCA_017994815.1 Acidobacteriota bacterium | reverse complement strand
TCTCCCCGGCGCGGGCCTCCAGCCCGCGCCCCTGCCACGTGAACGGCACGGCGGGTGCGTCGGGTACACGCAGGATGGGGTGCTCGCGGATGCGATGGTCGGTCACGGGGACCACTCCTGGCTGGTGTTGCGAAAGTGGCGGTCTGGAGGTGGGGGACCAGCGGCGGGGCGATCCTGCGCCGCGTGCACCGCGTCCAAGAGAGTAACCCCGCCGGCGCGGCCGGGAAAGCTCGGGGTTGGCGGCGGCGCGCGCGCCGGCGCGCGCCCGCGGTGCTGACAGATCGCCCAAACCGGATTAGTGCACCACATTAGTACACCTGCCGGCCGGCGCAGCCGGCCCGGCGCTGGCGCCCGCTCGCGGCACGCGCGGGACCCCTGCACGAGGTCGTCAAATCGGTGTTGTGCCTTCGACCGCGCCCGTGCGATAAGAGCCCCGTTCCCACCTTCCGC
Source organism: Acidobacteriota bacterium (assembly GCA_017994815.1). GTDB lineage: Bacteria > Acidobacteriota > Polarisedimenticolia > J045 > J045 > JAGOJY01. The sequence goes on along the minus strand of JAGOJY010000153.1, from coordinate 2,615 downwards.
GCGGTCAACGCGCGTACCGGACGAAGCCCCGCCCAACCCCACGGCGCGAGCTCGTCGCCAGGTGTGCCCCCCCCGGCGCACCGGCGGCGCGAGTACGGGAGGCGATGTGTCGATCGATCGCAGGGCGCTTCTCAAGCTGGGATTGCTCTCGACCACCGCCGCCGCGGCGCGCGGGGCCGCCGCGTCCGAGGCCGCGGGCGATGTCGCGGCGGATGCCTCGGGCGACGCGACGAGCGACGCCGCGCAGGCGTCCTCGATGGCCGTGCTCGTGGACACGACGCTCTGCATCGGTTGCCGCAAGTGCGAGGACGCCTGCAACCGGCGCAACCGCTTGCCGCGCGGCGCGGAGCCGTTCTGGGACCGCAACGTGATGCGCACGTTCCGCCGACCCGGCGTCGGCGCGTTCACCGTCGTCAACCGCTTCCCGGGCAACCCCTCGCCGGACCAGACCCACGTCCCGGACACGTACGCCAAGTCGCAATGCATGCACTGCCTGTACCCGTCGTGCGTGTCGGCGTGCATCGTCGGCGCGATGAAGAGAAGGCCCGACGGCGCGGTCGTCTACAACTCGACGATCTGCCTCGGCTGCCGCTACTGCCAGGTCGCCTGCCCGTTCGAGGTGCCGGCGTACGAATTCAACGTCGCGCTCGCGCCCAAGGTGAAGAAGTGCGAGTTCTGCACCTCGGCGCCCGACGGGACCGGGCCCAACCCGGCCTGCGCCGCGTCGTGCCCGACCGAGGCGCTGGTCTTCGGGCGGCGCGCCGACCTTTTGGTGATGGCGCACGACAGGTTGAAGCGGCGCCCGGACCGCTACAGGAACCACGTCTACGGCGAGACCGAGGTCGGCGGGACGTCCTGGCTGTACCTGACCGGCCGGCCCGTGACGCAGATCGGCCTGTTGGACCTGCCCGAGGCGCCGCCGCCGCAGCTCACCGAGGCGATCCAGCACGGGATCTTCCGCTGGGGCGCGCTCCCGATCGCATTCTACGGGGTCCTCGCCGCGCTGATGTGGCGCAACAGGCCGGCGCCACCGCCGCCGCCGCCACCCCCCGCCGACACGGACGGCGATCATCCGCACCCGGTCGCGGGCGAGCCGGAAACCGAACCGGCGGGACGTGAACGATGAACCGCGAACCGCAGCACGATCAGCCACACCGCGTCACCAAGCCGTTCTTCACCTTCGGCACGTTGACGCTGCTGATCTTCATGGGCGTGGGGTTCTCGTTCGGGATCACGCGTCTTCTGCTCGGTCTCGGCGCGGTGACCAACCTCGACGACCACAACCCGTGGGGCATCTGGATCTCGTTCGACGTCGCCTGCGGCGTGGCGCTGGCGGCCGGCGGCTTCACGACCGCGGCGCTGGTGGACATCCTGGGCCGGCGCCGCTACCACGCCCTGCTGCGGCCCGCGATCCTCACCGCCTTCCTCGGTTACCTGTGGGTCGCGATCGCGCTGAGCTTCGACCTCGGCCGCTACTGGAACATCTGGCGGCCGCTGTTCAACTGGCAGGGCAACTCGGTCCTGTTCGAAGTCGGGATGTGCGTCACGTTCTACCTGATCGTGCTGAGCGTGGAGATGTCGCCGCCGGTTTTGGAGGGGCTGAAGGAGCGGCTCGGCCAAAAGGGACGGATCGCGGCGCTGCTGCGGCTGGTCGAGGGACCGATCCACTGGCTCGCCGAGGTCGTGAGAATCGTCCTGCCGCTGTTCATCATCGCCGGCGTCGTGCTCTCGTTCATGCACCAGTCCTCGCTCGGCACGCTGATGCTGATCGCACCCTACAAGTTGAGCGCGCTGTGGGACACGCCGATCTTACCGCTCCTGTTTTTGCTCTCGGCGATCATGGTCGGCTTCCCGATGGTGATCCTGGAGTCGATCTACGCCAACATCAGCTTCGGCCGCCGCGCGGAGATGGACCTCTTGACGCCCCTGGCGGCGAAGATTCCGTGGTTTCTCGGGCTCTACGGCGTGGTCAAGATCGGCGATTTGATCGTGCGTCACGAGCAGTTGAACCTGCTCGAGCACCCGGCCTCGACGACTTCGCTTTTGGTCGAGATCCTCGTCGGCGTCGTGGCGCCGTTCTTCTTGTTCCTGAACAAGGCCGTGCGCCGGTCGATGGGCTGGCTGTTCTTTGCCGTCGCGCTCGTCATCGGCGGGGTCGTCCTGAACCGCATCAACGTGTTCCTCGTGGCCTACAACCCGCCGTACTCGCTCCGCTCGTACTTCCCGTCGATCGGCGAGATCCTGATGACGGCGGCGATCGTCTCCAGCATCCTGTTCTGCTACCGGTTCTTCGTGACGTTCTTCCCGGTCCTGCCGGGCTACGTTCCGCTGACGGCGGCCGAGCTGGCGGCGCGGCGCGAGGAGCGGCTCCGCAGCGTCAGCCCGTTCTGGACCTGGGCCATCCGCGGCACCGGCATCGCCGTGCTCCTCGGCTTCGTCGCGGTCTACAGCCTCGTGCACGTTCAGGCGATCGAGTCCTCGACGCGGACCGTGCGCGAGGTGCGCCGCGTCGCGGCCGAACTGCCGATGCCGGCGATGGCGCGCGGCGGGGCCAAGTACCCGCTGCGCCCGCTGGCCTACCAGAACTACTACCTGTTGCAGAGCGCATCGCTGAA
>JAGOJY010000079.1:11769-14308 GCA_017994815.1 Acidobacteriota bacterium | reverse complement strand
GTGTCGGCGCAGGAGTAGGTGTCGCCCCCGATCGCGACCTGGCCCGCGTGGCACGCCTGCAAGCCGTTGCCGAAGTTGCCCAGCGTCTCGAAGTGGTGATACCGGCCGTCGTCGTCGTCCACGGCGAGGTTGCCGTAGGTGTCTGCCGAGCGCACCTCGTAGTAGTAGAGCGTGCACTCCGCCAATCCGGTCAGCGGGACCTGGTGCGCGGTCGTCTTCCCGGGCACCTGCTGCAGCAGGTCCGGCGGGGTCGACGTGCCGTACACGACCTCGGTCCCCGAGGCCTCGTCGGTGCTCCAGCTGATCGTCGCCGTTGCATCCGTGACGCCGCTCTCCTCCACGCCGCTGATCAGCGGCGGGCGGCAGTCGGCCCCGGCCTCGTCGCCGCGCGGGACGTTCGTCCCACCCTGCCCGTCGTCGGCGTCCACGTACTCGACGTTGATCGTGTCGCCGTCGGTCAAGGACAGCAGGCCGTCGCCGCCGTCCGGCGGCGCGCCGGTGCTGACGATCTGGCCGGCGAACTTGCCGGAGCCGGGCCGCGTCTCCGCGAGCGTCAGCGCCTGCCGCGCGGACTCGGTCGTGGACCAGATCTCGACCGTCACGCTCGGCGCGCCGGCGTTTCCGTCGTTCACGCGCACGCCGATCGTCTGCCCGCAGCCGTAGGTCTCCTGGTCCAGCCGGACCTGCCCGGCCGACGGCTGGATCACGTCGCTGGTTCCGCCGGTGATCACCAGCGCGTACGTGGCGTCGGTCTCCGGCGTGGCCAGGTACGCGTCCTGGTTGATCTCGGCGGCGCGGATCTCGACGTGCCACACGCCCGCGGCGGGGTTCTGGACGAACACGTTCTCGACCGTGTCGATCGCGTTCGGCTCGCCGCCCGGCAGCGAGAAGTTGCCCGCCTTGAGCCCGACGTTGCCGTGGTACACGGTCCCCGTGGGCGAGACGACCTCGAGGTCGAGGTCGTTGATGCGGTGCAGGGTCGCCGACGTGGTGCCGGGCGGGTCCGGGTAGACCAGCGTCACCTTGAGCTCGGTCTCACCGGGGTCCACGTCCACGTCGAACGACGAGAAGTCGCCCAGCTCCAGCGGCAGCTCCGCGTCGACGATGAAGCTGGTCGCCGCCCGGTCGTGCGCGAGCTTCACGCTCGGCCGGCCCCAGCCCTGGTGCACGCGCGTCAGGTCGTGCGACTCGCCCGAGAAGGCGTACTGCTGCGCGGTGTTGATCAACAGCGCCTTCATGGTCGAGGCGTGCGGCTGGCGCTCGAAGACCGTCGTTCCCTGCGGGTCGGTGCCGAAGACGTTCTCCGACCACATCTGGAACATGATCCCGGCCACGCCCGCCGACTCCGGCGTCGCGGCCGAGGTTCCGCCGAAGCCGCTGGTGTAGGTGTTGCCGGTGGTCGTGGTGTAGATGTCGTCGTACCAGTAGTTGATGTCGGGCTTGATCCGCCCGTCCTCGGCCGGGCCGATCGAGCCGGCGAAGTCCCAACTGTCGTCGGCGGTGTCGAGCGTGTCGTAGTGGTTCACGCCGCCGACGCTGATGATGTTCTTGGCCCACGCCTGCGGCCGGCTGTCCTGGTTCCCGGCGTTCGACTGCGATTGCAGGATCACGAAGTCGAGCCGCCAGATGATGTCGTCCATGTCGTACGAGATGCTGGTGTACTGGCGCGTGCGGGCATCGCCCCACGAGTTGCTCTGGAACGAGGCGAAGTACGGGGCCTGCTTCAGCTCCTGGGTCTGCGCGAACCTGTCGGTCAGCTCGTTGTAGTCGGCGAAGATCCCCTGCGCGCCGACGCACGGCAGCTCCCCGGTCGCCTGGGCCGAGCCGTCGCCGTCGCGCGCGCCGTTGCCGAAGACGATCCCGTAGGTCGACGTTCCGTGGCTGTCCACGCCGTGCGGTCCGTGGAACATCACGCCGTCGAAATCCATGTGCGTGCCTTCGATCCCGCCGTCGAGCACCTCGCCCCGCACGCCTTGGCCGCAGTAGCCGAGGTTGTCCTCGACCCAGTTCGTCCCCGAGTCCTCGCGCACGAGGTTCATGTCGTTCTCGGGGGCGCTCCAGCGGTCGATCCACAGCACGTCGTCGTGCGCGGCGAGGCGGCGCAGCTGCTCGCGCGTGACGACCAGCTCCAAAAGGTGCCCGCTCGGCGGGTTGGCGACGATCTGCGCGCCCCACGTCGCGGCGTCGCGCGCGATGCGAGTCTTGCCGGACTCGCCCCACTCCAGCGCCAGCGCGCGCACGCGGCGCGAGGTATCACCCGCGACCGCCGGGGTCGAGAGCCACTCGCGCAGCGGCTGCTCGATGCGGTACCACGGCTGGTACGCCTCGACGCGTTCGACGAAATCGAGGCCGCGCACGGCGGGCAGCAGCGTGGGATCGACCCGCACGATGTGCGCGTTGTGCGGGAAGTACTCGAGCACCTCGGCGCCCAGCGCGGCGAGCGCGGCGCGCCACTCCGGGAGCCCGATCGTGCGGAACTGGACGAGGAACAGCCGTCCCGCCCCCAGCTCGAACCCCTGCGGCGCGCGCGGCATCGCGC
>JAGOJY010000079.1:0-11669 GCA_017994815.1 Acidobacteriota bacterium | reverse complement strand
TCGAGCACCTCGGCGCCCAGCGCGGCGAGCGCGGCGCGCCACTCCGGGAGCCCGATCGTGCGGAACTGGACGAGGAACAGCCGTCCCGCCCCCAGCTCGAACCCCTGCGGCGCGCGCGGCATCGCGCCCCCCGGCGCCGTCGCGCCGTCGCGCAGGCGCAACTCGCGCGCCAGCGGCCGGGCCTCGGACCAGCTCGCGCCCGCGTCGCGGGTGTAGGAGAACCAGCGCCTGCCGTCCGCCTCGTCCCACGTCGCGAACGCGGCGCTGCCGGTCGGATCGGCGCCGGACGGTCCCGGGGCGACCTGTCCCGCGGCAACGCGGAGCAGGTGGCGCCCCGCGTCCCCGTAATCGACCGCAACCTGCGTGCCGGCGGGCGCGCGCGTCACGACGAGCTGCGGGCGCGTGGCGGCGGCGCCGGCCGCGAACGTCAGGGACGCGGGCAGAACGACGGCAAGGGACAACAACCACCAGCAATCGCGAAGGCGAGGGCGCACGGTAGCTCCTCGCCGGACCGCGCGAAGGCGCCGGTGGCGCCGCTGCCCACGCAACGGCCGCACACCGGCTCCCCACCCTCACGACGGGGGACCGGCCGAGTTACCTCCCGCCGTAAGTCTTCGCGAATCCACGTCCCGGGTCCACAGAAAATTCCTCAATCTGCGGCGGGGCGATCGCAGGCCGACTGACCGGCCTCCCAAACGAACAGTTTTATTTCGTCGGGGCCGCAGGCGGCCCGTTGATTCCGCAGGCGGCCCGGGGTGCGCCTAGTCCAGCAACTCCGGCGGGACCTTCCCGCCGTTCTCGGCGATGCGCGCGAGCACCGTCTTGTGCAGCCACATGTTCATCTTGGCCGAGTCGTTCATCAGTTCCGGCGGGCAGAGCAGCTCCTTCGCCAGCTCCTTGCGGGCCGCGAGGCTGCTGTCGATCTCCAGGAGCTTCAGAAGGTCCACGATCGAGGTGCGCCAGTTCAGCTTCTGCGGGTTGGCGGCCGCGCGCCGCTCGAGCTGCGCGACCACGTCCACGACCGGCACCGGTGTCGGCACCGGCGGGGCCGGCGGCGCGGGGCCGAGCGATGGCGTCGAGATGGGAGGGATCGGAAGCGGGGGCGGAGCCGGTGCCTCGGCGCCACCCAGGCCGAGCTTCTCGAGGATCTTGCCGAAGAATCCCATGGGGCGCTCCTTTTGCGCGGGATGCGGCCAGGCTGGCCGCGTGGGGGAACCGGCATCGTAACCGAAACGCCGGCCCGCGAGCGTTCCGCGGCGGCCGCCGATTGCCTCATCTGTAAGTGTCGCGAGAAACGAGCGCCGGCCCGCGAAACTCGGACCCCGGGCGCGGTAATCTCCCGCGCGAGGGTGGCCGCCGCCACCCACGGAGAGAACGATGCCACCGTTCGTCGACCTCCTGGCCGGACCGAAGTTCGTCGTGCGCGCGCGCGTGGTCACCATGGACGACTCCTGGCGCGTGCTGGACAACGGCGCGGTCTACGTGGACGGCGGTGCCATCGTCGCGGTCGCCGACGCCGAGGCACCGGCGCCCCCGGGGTTCGAGGCCGCGCCGGTGCTCGCCACGCGCGGCACGCTCTTCCCGGGCTTCATCGAGCTGCACAATCACATCAGCTACAACGCCCTGCCGGACTGGAACGTCCCGCGCCGGTTCACCAACCGCGACCAGTGGGCCGGGACGGACGAGTACCGGCGCCTCGTCAGCGGGCCAATGTCGGTGCTCGGGCGCTACCGTCGCAGCCTCGACGAGACGGTCGCGACGTATCTCCCGGCGCTCGTGCGCTACGTCGAGTGCAAGTGCCTCGTCGCCGGGACGACGACGACGCAGGGCGTCAAGCTGTTCAGCAACTCCGGGATCCAGCGCTTCTACAAGGGGCTCGTGCGCAACGTCGAGCAGACCGACGACCCGGCGCTGCCCGAGGCGGCCGCGCGGATCCCGGACGTGACCGCGCGCAGCCTGTCCGGCTTCCGCAAGGTGCTACAGCGCGCCACGTGCTGCCTGCTCCACCTCAGCGAAGGCGTGGACGAGACCGCGCGCCGGCACTTCCTCGCGCTGCGGCCGGAGACCGCGGACCCGGCGATCGCGCCGTCGTTGAGCGGAATCCACTGCGCCGCGCTGCGGCGCGAGGACTTCGCCAGCCTCGCCGCGCGCGGGGCGTCGATGGTCTGGTCGCCGCTGAGCAACCTCCTGCTCTACGGCGCGACAGCGCGCATCGGCGACGCGCGCCACGAGGGGGTGCGGATCGCGCTCGGGCCGGACTGGTCCCCGTCCGGCAGCCGCAATCTCCTCGGCGAGCTGAAGGTCGCGCGACTGGCCAGCGATGCCGCGGGCGGCGTGTTCAGCGACCGCGAGCTCGTGGCGATGGCCACGCGCGACGCCGCGGCGGTGCTCGGCTGGGAGCACGCCCTCGGCTCGATCGAGCCCGGCAAGCGCGCCGACCTGCTCGTCGTCGCGAGCGAGCGTCGCGATCCGTACGAGGCGCTGCTGCACGCCGCCGAGCGCGACGTGGCGCTCGTCGTTGTGAACGGGACCCCGCGCTACGGGATGCCGAGCCTGCTGCGCGCGCTGGGGACCACCGGGGAAGAGGTCACGATCGGGCGCCGGCGGCGGATGCTGGCGCTCGACCACGCGGCGGCCGATCCGCTGGTCGGGCGCACCACGCTGGCGCGGGCGCGGCAGGACCTGCGCGACGCGCTGCGAAACCTGCCGCGGCTCGCCGCGGAGCTGGAACGGCCCCGCGCGCCCCGACGCGGCGGCGGCCCCGCGGCGCCGGCGTGGTCTTTGGCACTCGACGAGATCGAGGAGACCGGCGTCGCGATGAGGCCGCGGCTGCCGCTGCCGGGCGGGAGCGCCCCGACCGGGCCCACGGTGCGCTTCGGCGCGCCGTCCGCACCGCTGTCGAAGATCCTCGGCCCGGTGCGCCTCGATCCGCTGACCGTCTGCGACGACAGCGGTTACTTCGAACGGCTCGCGCGCCAGGTCAACCTGCCGCAGTTCGTCAAGGACGGGCTGGAGCGGTTCTTCTAGCCCTGGCGCTCGTCGGCCAGCCACGGCCGGTGCCGCTTCGGGATCTCGATCACGATCGTCGCGCGCTTGCTCTCCGCGTCCGGGCCCAGCCGGGCGGCCCACGCGTCGAGCGAGCGCATCCACGCCGGGAGCCCGGCCGGCAGGTCGCGGGCCGGGATCCCGGCCAGGTCGCGCGCCTTGTCCAGCGCCGCGCCGTACGGGACGAGTTCCCGACGGACGTCCGGGTGCGCGATCGCCGGCGCGAGCGCGCGCAGCGCCTCGTTCCAGCGGGCGAGCATCTCGCGCATGGCGTCGGCTTTCTTCGTGCGGCCGCTCGCGGCGGCGCTCTCCGGGTAGGTCGGGTGCGTGATCGCCTGGTACGCGACATTCACCGACGAGCCGGCCGGCGTGGCCTTCCAAGTGCTCCAGGCGTGGTCGGCGAGCTTGCCCAGCGCGAGCACCGCCTCGACCTTCGTCCGGACCAGCAGGGCGTCGAGCCACCGGTTGCGGTACGCGGCGACGGCCGGGTCGTTCTTGTGGCGCTCGCCCCCGCCCTGGCCGTAGACGCTGTACAGGAACGCGTTGACCATGACGTACGAGCGCTCGATCCCGAGCCGCGCGAGCAGGCCCTGCACGCGCTGGCCGGCCTCGCCGACGAGGATCCGCCGCACGACGCACTCGTGCGCGCCCGGGTCCTGCCCGAGCACGAGCACCCGGGCGCTGCCGTCGAGCCGCCCGCGGTGGAACACGGGTCCCCATTCCACGCGGAAGTCCCGCGGCGGGTAGACGTCGGCGCCGGGATACTCCCGGCACAGCCGCGCGAACGGCGCGCGCGTGTATCCGCGATCGAACTCAGTTTTCATGCATCACCCGGGCGGGACAGGTGATCCACCTGTCCGCGTGGTTCGTTTCGGTGGCGTCGATCACAGGAACGCTTGCCAGACGCGCTGGACGTCCATCACGAAGGTCTGCAACTCCTCGGGTCTGGCGCGTTCGTCGGAGCGGTAGATGCCGAGGTGACCGGTGCGCGATTCGACGGTCCAGCCGCGCTCCCCCTCCAGCAGAGCGATGCGGTCCGCCCCGAACGCCGCCCGGATCGCCGTCTCGTCCGGCCCGCGCAGCAGGTACCGCGAGGAGAACGCCGGGGCGTTCTCGAAGTCGATGTCCTGGTAGCCGAAGATCTGCCCGACCCGGTGCAGGAAGTTCTCCGGCGCGAGCACGAACTCCGGGAACGCGCTGGCGACGGGCAGCAGCGCAACGGTCTGCGACCAGGTGTGGGAGTGCTTGCCGCTGCCGGTCGTGTACCGGTAATCGAAGACCCGCAGTTCGTTGTCTCCCGCGCGCCCGGTCATCAGGTGCCGCACCTTCCGCGAGTGTCCGCGGCCGAACAGCGGGAGGTCCGCGACCGATTTCAGCTGGTCCAGGTCGCCGAGCGGCTCGAACGTGAGCCCGAGCGATTGGCTGGCCTGCTCCAGCGCCGCCGTGCGCCGCTTTTCCGCACGCAGCCCGCGCACCACGAGAACCACCGCCACCAGCAGCAGCGCGGCCGCCAACGCGGCGAAGAGCATCGGGTTCATGTCGGTCTCCCCTGTGCGCTGCGCCCACGATAGCGCAACGCGCCGCGTCAGGGGCTCTCGTCTCCGCAGGCGTTGGCGGCCCGCACGAGGTAGAAGCGGGCATCGTCGAACGCCGTCTCGCCGAGATCGTCGTACGGTGGCGCCACCACGCTGGCCCGCCGGGTCGCTCCCTCCATCCGCGGGTTCTCGGCGCGGTACACGGCGTAAAGCACCGCGCCGGGGACGCCGTCCCAGGTCAGCCGCACGTGGGCACCGTCGACGACCGCGAGCCGCAGCGTCGCGCCCAGGCCGGGCGCGGGCGGTTGGCTGGTTTCGTCGCGCGCGGACAGGCGGACCTCGTTCGCGTCAAGCAAGCCGCCGTTCGCGGGTCCGCCGGCGCACGTCTCGTCGTTCTCGGCGCGCACGACGAAAAACAGCTCGACGTCGTTCGGCGCCGTCGCATCCACCGTGTCGCGCGCCGCGATCCCGGCCTGCACCAGCGTCGCCGGGCCCGGCTCGAAGTCCGGCGCCGTCCCGCGGTACACGGCGTACGTCCCGTTGGCGCCGGTCCCCCACGCCGGCGCCGGGGTCCACGCGAGGTGCACGCCGGTGTCGGAGCAGGGATCCTGGTCCACGGCCCGCTCGACGCCAGCGAACGACGGCGGTGTCCCGCACCCGCCACAGGGCGCCTTGTCCGGCAGCGAGCCGTCCTTCAGCACCACGCCGTCGATGTTCCACCCCGAGTACTGGTTGGTCGCGTTGGAGCGCAGCCGGAAGCGCAGTTGGAACGCCGGGTTGCCGTCGGCCCACTCGGCCACGCTGCGCGCCATGCGCTGCCAGTTGATGTTGCGGGTCGGGGCGGCCCAGTTCCACCACACGCCGTGCCACTCGGCGCCGTCCCACGCATCGAGATCGACGTAGTCGGAGCCCCGCTTCTCGCAGTTGAGCCACGACTGGTAGATCACGGTCGCATTGGCGAGGCTCGTCGCGTCAATCGGCGGGCTGACCGCCTCGATATCCACGTTCGGCTCGTAGTCGCCCGGGTGGGCGTTGAGCCCGGTCAGGTCGGTCCCGAGAGCCTTCAGCCCGCTGCGGGCGTACGGCGGGTCGGACGAGTAGTTCGGCACCCCGCCCAGGCCGCGCGGCGCCGCGATCTGCCACTCGCCTTCCAGGCTCCAGCCCGACGGTGTCTCGAAGTTCTCGACGAAGATCGTGCCCGGCACCATCCCGGAGTGAGCGACATGCGGGGTCCCGCCGCGGTCGACGACCGTGGAGTAGCCGCGCGAGTCCGTGCTCGTCAGCCGGAAGTACTGCGCCGAGCACAGGTCGGGTGCCCAGAACGACAGCCAGTGCTTGGTCGCGAGCACCGGGTCGGTGGTGGTGCGGCCGAGCTCGGGCGTGTCGCCGAAGTCGATGCGGCTGGTGGACGGCTCGCTCGTGTTCCAACTCAGCGTCAGCAGGAACGGCGGTTCGTCGACGACCTGCAGGCCCTCGATCGCCGGGCCGTCGCAGTCGATGACCGCGTTGGCCGTGGCGATGCGCGAACCGCCGGCGGCATCGTCGGCGTCGCGGTACACGGCGGTGACGAGATCGCCGTTGCGGACCGAGAGCAGCCCATCGGCCTGGGCCGGGCCGGTCGTGGTCGTGATCGTGCCCTCGAAGCGCTGGTCGTCCGCGGTGCTGACCGCCAGGAGGACGGTTTCGGGCATCGTCTCGGTCGAGCTGGTGACGGTCGCCAGCGCCGTGGACTGCCCGGCCAGGTCGGCGTCCTCGATCGCGACCCGAATCTCGTGCGCGCAGCCGTAGACCGTCTGGTCGAGCGCCACGGACCCGGAATGGCACGCCTGCGCGCCGCTCCCCGCCTCGGCCAGCGTCTCGAAGTAGAACCAGCGACCCGAGTGATCGTCGGTTGCCGCGTTCCCCGACGGATCGGTCGAGCCGACGCCGTAGTAGTACAGCGTACAGGGCGCGAGCCCGAGCAGGCGCACGGCGTGCGCCGTGGATTGGGCGCCGGAAGTCGTCTCCTGATCCGGCGGCGCGGCCGTCCCCCAACGCACCCGGGAATCGGCGATCTCGTCCGTGACCCACGTAACGGTCGCAGCGCTCGTCCCGACATCGCTGACACCCACGCTGTGGATCGCCGGACCACGCCCGTCGGCCACAGCCGTGACCTCGCGCACCAGGCCATGGCCCCCGAGCCCGTCATCGGCATCGACGTAGCGCGCGGTGATCACGTCGCCGTCGGCCAGCGAGAGCAACCCGTCCGCTGCCGGCGCGGCGGGCGTGGTGCCGATCGTCCCGGCGAACAGCGCCGAGCCCGGCGGCGACTCGATGAGCGTGACTTCCTGCGGGGCGAGTTCCGAATCGGACCAGATCGACGCCGTGACCGCGCCCGCGCCGGCATTCGAGTCACGCACCGTGATTTCGATCGGGATCGTCAGCCCGTAGGCCGTCCGGTCGAGCGCGATCGCTCCCGCCGTGGGCTGGGGCGCGACCGCGAGGCAGCTCGACACCGCCCCGAGGCACGCCGGGTTCTGACCGACCGGTTGGACGCGGTAGTACAGCGTGAACCCGTCCGGCAGCCCGGTGTCGGTGAACGACGTCGAAGGCGACGGCACCGTCGCGACCTGCACCGGAGCGTGGTTACAGCGCAGATCGCTGCGCAGCACGCGGTAGCTCGCGGCGCCCGCGCTCGCGCCCCAGGAGAGCGACACCGAGCTGGAACCGGCGGTCGCGCTCAAGACCGGCGCAGTCAGCGCCGGGCAGGCCGAGTGGTTCTGGTTCGAGGTGTCGCCGGCCGTTCCGCAGGCGATCTTGTGGCGCGCGAACGCGGCGTGGATCGCGGCCGCGTGCGGTGTCCCGTTGGCCGGGTTGCCGTCGTCGTCATCGACCTGGCGCAGGCGCGTGAACAGCGTCCCCGCGCCGCAACCGTCGGAGTGCGGGATGCTGCAGTTGTAGAGGTCGCCGCCGGATCCCGTGCGTGCGAGGTACCACAGGCGCTCCACGATCTGCCACGCGGTGTCCAGGTCGACGCCCATCGCCGGGAGATCGCGCGTCGCCAGGTCCCACACCGGCTCCGCGCCGAGATGGCTCTCGCAGTGGGACTCCGTGCCGCACGGCCCGTCGCCCGCCGGGCAATGCTGGCTGACGAAGCCGTTGGCGGTCGCCGGCGAGTGCGCCGCGCGCTTGTCCCAGTCCTGCTCGCGCACGCCGGTGCAGTCGAGGCAGGTGTCGCCGTACCCGGAGCAGGTCTGGTCCGCGCGGAACCCGCGCCCGACGCACGAGGTGCGGTCCGCGAGGAACTCCGCCGTGTCGGCGGTGCTCTCGTAGGGGTTGTCCCACCCGCCGCCGTCGTGGTCGTCGAGGCCGTGCGCCCACTCGTGGACCACCACGCCGGCGATCTCGCCCGTGTTCCCACAGCCGCCTCCCGAGCGGTAGAAGTTCACGCTGTTGGCGCTGTAGAACGCGTTGCACGTGAACGGCGCGTTCACGTTGGTCGGCAGGGGCTCGGAGAGCCAGGCGTTGGTCGGAAGGTAGGTCCGGGCCCGCTCCGCGGCGCGGTTGACGTGGTAGAACGCCGTGCGGCTCGCGCGCGTGTTCCCCGGGCTCGCGCCCGCGGGGACCGAGCAGTCGGCAAGCTCGCTCGTCCGGAGGTCGATCCCGCCGGCGCACGGCGCCGACTCGGCGATCGCGCCGCACTCGTCGGCGATCGCCGCGTACGGCCCGGTGAGGTACGTCGTCATCACGGACGGCGCTTCGCACGAGACTAGCCCCATGCTGCTCGCGGGCTGCGTTCCTGAATCGGTCGCCACGTCCACGTAGGGCATCGGCGTCGCCGGCTGCTCGCAGCCGCTCGGGCAGTTGCCGTCGCCCGACTCCGGAAGCACGCCGCCGCGAACGCGCGAGTAGCGATCCTCGTCGGCGAACGCGACCACCGCGCCGGTGTGCGCGTCCACCTGCGCGGCCCACGTGCCGGGCTCGCCCGGCACGCGCAGGACGATGCGCCACGCCAGCGCGGGGCGGTAGCCACCCGGGGCTCCCTCGCCGGAGACAGCGGCGCGCAGGATCACGAACGACAACGATCCGGGCTCCACGACCTCGACCGGCTCCTGGTCCCCCAGCCCCATGTGCGCACGCAATGCCGCGAGGGCTTCGTCGCGCGTCCAGACCGGGGCCGGATCGACCGCGACCGGTGGCCACAGCGTTGCGCCGAATGCCGCGATGCGGTTGCCGTGGACGTAGAAGATGAGCCGGGACCCGGTCACCGGGACACCACTCACGGCGCGCGAGAAGACCACCTGCCGCAGGTCGGGCGTCAACGGGGCCGATGCGGCATCGTCCAGCACGAGTTCCCCGGCCTCGGTGCGGAACTGGCCCGCGAAACGCCCGACGAAGTCACGTAGCGCGCCCGCGAGTTCGCCGGTGCCTACAACTCGACCCGACGCGAGCGGGATGCCGGGCCCCTCGACCAGCAGCGGCGCGAACGAGCCCGGGTCGAGGTACACACGGACGGCCGGCCCGTGCTCCGCGCGGAACGCTTCCCAGCCGGAGCGGAGCGGGTCGGCCGGCGCGAGTTCTTCGACCGGCGTCGCGCGCACGCCGCTGCCGCCGCCCGGCAACGGCGCGAGGACCGCATCGAAACGGCCGGGGGTCCGTCGTTCGAGTCCCCAGGCGAGGCCAGGACCAGTCAACACGGCGAGGGGCAGCAACAGCCAGGAGGAGCGCAGACGAGTGCTCATCGAGCACCTCCCCCGAACAACCCACCCCTGCCGCGCCCGAATGTACCGCGGAAATACCCTCGGAGCGCAAGAACGTCGAAATGAACGACCCGCGGATCGGGTCAACAAGGACTGCCTGAGGGGATCGCGCGTCGGCCGGCGTCCTTCCCCGTGGGTCCGCAAAACACGCGTGCCCACTGGGGGTGTCGGTGAACAGACTTCCGCTGATCGTTGTTCTCGTGGCGGCCCTCGGGCCGGCGACTTTCGCCGCAGATCCGCCTGCGCTGGTCAACTACCAGGGCGTCCTGCGGGACGAGGCGGATCGTCCGCGGAAGGGCGTCTTCGACATGGTCTTCCGCTTCATGAGCCTCGACACGGGCGGCGTCGAGATCATGGTCGACAGCCACACCGCCGCGGGCGGCAACGCGGTGGCGGTGGCGGGCGGACTGTTCAACGTGCAGCTCGGCGGCGGCACCGTCAGCGACGGCTCCGGCGCGGGCGTTTACACGTCGCTCGCCGACGTGTTCCGCGACTACGGGACGGTCTGGCTGGCGATCCGCGTCGGCGACGAGGACCTCTTGCCGCGCGTGCGGATCATCTCCGCCGCGTACGCGCTGAACGCGCGGAACGCCGTGAACGCGGCCAACCTCGACGGCAACCCGTCCTCGTCGTATCTCGACACCTCGGCCGTGGCCCAGACCAAGAACAGCCAGTTGAGCATCACCAACGGGTCGCCGTACGGGATCAACGCGGCCGGCTCGACCGCGGGCGGGTACTTCCAGGACGCCGGGAACAGCGGGTACGCCTACGTTGGTTACGGCGATAACGGCATCAGCGGGTACGGGAACCTGCGCGGCGGCTACTTCGCGGACCTCGACGGCTCCGGGTACATGTCCGCGGGTTACGGCGAGTACGGCATCACGGCCTACGGCAACACCGCCGGCGGCTATTTCAAGGACCGCGACGGCACCGCTTATGCCTACGTCGGCTACGGCGATTACGGTATCTCGGCCCGCGGCCCGGACAGCGGGGCATATTTCGGCGACGCCGACGGCACGGGCTACGCGCGGCTCGGTCGCGACGACCATGGGCTCGAGGCCTTCGGCGAGGCCGCGGGCGGGTACTTCACGACCGGGGAGGGCTGGGGCTGGGCCGTCGATGCCCACGGAGGGTACGGCGGCGGACAATTCGGCGATCTCACGGAGACCGGATACGCCAAGGTCGCGTACGGCGACATCGGATTGTGGGCCGAGGGCAGCGTGGCCGGGGCGTCGTTCAAGGACACGGACAACACCGCGACGGCGACGATGGCCAGCGGCTACATCGGCGTCACGGGGTATGGCCGGAACCAGGGCGGCTACTTCACCGACAACGACCAGAGCGGCTATGCGTTCGCCGGGTACGGCGACACCGGTCTTTGCGGCCGCGGCGACGAGATGGGGGGCGAGTTCACGGACCTCACCAGCTGGAACTACGCCAACCTCGCCCAGGGCTCGTACAAGATCTACGGCACCGGAGCCGTCAGCTTCGTCCAGAACCACCCGTTCGAGAAGGACAAGGTGATCGTCTATGCCGCGCCCGAAGGCGACGAGGTCGCGGTCTACACGCGTGGCACGGCGCGGCTGGCCGGCGGCGAAGCCCGCGTCGCGCTCGGACCGACTTTCCGGTGGGTGACCAACCCCGACGTCGGCCTGACCGCGCACCTGACGCCGGTCGGGGCCTGGTCCGACCTGTACGTGGCGGAGAAGAGCACCGCGGAGCTGGTCGTGCGAAGCCGCGAGGGCGCCGAAGACGTCCTGTTCGACTACATCGTGTACGGCCTGCGCATCGGCTTCGAGGAGTCGAGCATCATCCAGCACAAGAAGCGCGAGTCGTTCATCCCCTCGATGCACGATCACCGCGAACTCTATGCGTCGGACCCCGAGTTGCGTTCGTACAGCGCCGTCGAGCGCTTCAAGACGATGAGCGCGCAGGCCGGGCTGGCCGTGGCGGACGACATGCCCGCCGCGGCGTCGCTGAAATCCGCCGTGCACGAGTACGACGTCGCGACCGACGGCCCGTACGAACAGCGTCCCGCCGCGGATCCGCTGATCGAGGGTCACAGGGAGGACTCCCCGCCGCGGGCGGAGTCGGCGGCCCGGCAGGACACCAAGACCGCGCGCGAACCGCTCGTGGAAAGGGGAGCCCCGCGGACGCTGCTGCCCGTCTCGGAACCGGTCGAGGCGGGCGACCTGCTCGCGCTGGACCCGCTGCGGCCGGGCGGCCTCGCGAAGTCCCGCGCGGCCGGCGATCCGCTGGCGGTGGCGATTGCCGCGGCCCCTTCCGAGGAACTCGCGGGCGCGCTGACCGTACCCGTCTGCGACACGATCTACGGCCTGGTCAAGGCCGA
>JAGOJY010000152.1 GCA_017994815.1 Acidobacteriota bacterium | reverse complement strand
TCGTCCCCTACGACCAGTGGGGCAACCGCGCGCGGCGCCCGAGCCGCGAGCTGACGACCTGCGCCCAGCCGCGCATCGACGCGATCGAGGCCGAGGGCGGCGTCTTCTCGCGCGTGACGCTGCGCGGCGCGAACTTCCAACCCGGCGCGCGGATCCTGCCGCGCCGCGCCGGGCTGTTCGTGGACGCCGCGAGCGTGACGGGCACCGGCGCGATCGTCGCCAACCTGCGGCTCGCCCCCGGCGTGGTCCCCGAGCCGGCGGACTTCCTCGTCGTCAACCCGGTGCGGCGCGCCGCGGACTTCCTCAAGGCACACCGCGAACTGGCCGACGTGGACGGCTCGGGGTTGGTGGACGAGGCCGATGCAGCGGCCGTCGCGCTGCGCTTCGGCACGGCGGCGAAGACCCGCGACCTGCAGGTCTTCGACATGAACGGCGACGGCATGATCGACGGCGAGGATGCCGCCGCGGTGCGCGACCACATCGGCAAGTGATCCGCAGGATCGAATGAAGCCGGAAGGGGCCGGGCACGCCCGGCCCCTTTGCTTTGACGCTCGCGCAACGCGCAGCGACATTGCCTAGGTGCGTCACCCGACGATCGAAACTCCGGCCCATGCCGACGTCTTCTTCCGGCGCGTCGTCGAGGGCATGCGCTGCGCGATCATCACGATCGACGCCGACGGGGTCGTCCTGACGGTCAACGAGATGGCGCGCGAGATCCTCGAGCTGCCGGCGAACGTGCGCGCCGGCGAGCCGGTCGAGCGCGTGCTCGCCGCCCACCCGCGCCTCGCGCGCGTGCTGCGGGACTCGCTCGGGATGGCTTGCCCGCCCAACCGCGCCGAGATGGAGCTGCGCTCCCGCGAGGACGACGGCCGGACGATCGGCTTCACGATCAGCCCGATCCCCGGCGACACGGGCCCGCAGGGCGTCGCCCTGTTCTTCAAGGACCTGACGCTGGTCGAGCGCCAGGAAGAGCAGGAACGGCTGCGCGACCGCCTCGCGGCGCTCGGGCAGATGGCGGCCAGCCTCGCGCACGAGATCCGCAACCCCCTGGCCGCGATCGAGGTCACGGCCGGGCTCCTGCGGCGGCGCCTCGGCGGGCAGGAGGAGCCGCTGCGGCTCGTCGAGAAGATCGCCGCCGACGTGGCCCGGTTGAATCGCACCGTCACAAAAGGGCTGGAGTTCGCGCGCGTCCTGTCGCCCGAGCGCACGGTCCAGCCGCTCGAGCCGCTCCTCGATGCCTCGGTCGAGGAGGCCGCCAATCGCTTTCCGGATCACGACGTTAGCGTCATCCGGTGCTACCATTCCGGCGCGCCCGCCGTGCCGGTGGACGGAACGTTGCTTCGCCAGGTTTTTGTAAACCTGGTGGTAAACGCGTTCGAGGCCATGGGGGCGCGCGGCCGTCTGACCATCGAGACGCGGCCGGTCGCCCGACCGGACCGCGAGCCGGCCGCGGTCGAGGTCGTCGTGCGGGACACCGGCCCAGGGATTCCCGCCGAGGTGCGCGAGAAGGTCTTTTCCCCGTTCGTGACCACGAAGAAGGGCGGCTCCGGCATCGGTTTGGCCATGGCACGCAAAATCGTGGAGTGCCACCATGGCATGATCGACGTCCGGTGCGAGCCCGGGGAAGAGACGGCGTTCACCGTGCGGATTCCCTGCGCCGAGCCCGACACGGGGAGAGGCGATGCGCAAGATTCTCGTGGCCGAGGATGAGCGCAACCTGCGCGAAGGTATCGCCGAGGCGTTCCGGGAAGCGGGTCACGAGGTCGTCGAGGCGGAGGACGGGCTGGCGGCCCTCGCCGCTGTCGAGGAGCAGGTCTTCGACCTCCTGATCACCGACTACAAGATGCCCGGGTGCGACGGCCTCGAACTGCTGCGCCGGCTGCGCATGGTCAGCGACCAGACCGCCGTGATCATGATCACGGCCTACGGCACGATCGAGAACGCGGTGCAGGCGATGCGCTTCGGCGCCTTCGACTACATCCAGAAGCCGTTCAACCTGGAGGAACTGGAGCTCAGGGCACAGCGCGCGCTCGACTACCGGCGCAACGTGACCCGCTGGCAGGCGGCGTTGGATCGGCGCGAGCTGGTCAGCCAGTTCGACAACATCGTGGGCGAGTCGCCGCCGATGCGGCGAATCTTCGACGTGCTGACCAAGGTCTCGCCCTCGAACGCCACGGTCCTGATCCTCGGCGAGACCGGCACCGGCAAGGAGCGCATCGCCGAGGCGATCCACCGCAACTCGACGCGCAAGGACGGGGCCTTCGTCAAGGTCAACTGCGCGGCGTTGCCGGAGAACCTCCTGGAGTCGGAGCTGTTCGGCCACGAGCGCGGCGCCTTCACCGGCGCCGACCGCCAGCGCGTCGGCCGCTTCGAGATGGCCAACGACGGCACGCTGTTCCTCGACGAGATCGGCACCATGTCGCCGGGCACGCAGGCCAAGGTCCTGCGCGTCCTGCAGGAGCGCGAGTTCGAGCGCCTCGGCGGCACGCGCACCATCAAGGTCGACGTGCGGCTGATCGCGGCCACGAACCGCGACCTCGAAGAGGCGATCCGGACCGGCGATTTCCGCGAGGACCTGTACTACCGGCTCAACGTCGTGACGATCCGCATGCCGGCGCTGCGCGAGCGCAAGGAAGACCTCGTCCCGTTGGCGACTTTCTTCCTGCAGCGGTTCTCGGACGACCTCAAGAAGAACGTGCGCGGGTTCTCGCCGGCGGCGCTGCGGCTGCTGACGCGGCACAACTGGCCGGGCAACATCCGCGAGCTGGAGAACACGATCGAGCGCGCCGTGCTGATGGCCGACAACGACATCATCGAGCCGCGCGATCTGACGATCGCCGAGTCGGATCGCGAGGACCGCGGCAAGCTCGGCGCCATCGTGCGCCTGCCCGCCGAGGGCATCGTGCTCGATGACCTCGAGAAGATGGTGATCATGGAGGCGCTGCGGATGAACGACTGGATCCAGAAGGATGCCGCGAGGTTCCTCGGGATCTCCAGCCGCGTCATGAACTACAAGATTCAGAAGTACGAGATCACGCACCCGCGCTGGAACCGCAACCGCACCCCCGTGTGATCTCGCCGCCCCGC
>JAGOJY010000151.1 GCA_017994815.1 Acidobacteriota bacterium | reverse complement strand
CGACGGGGAGCTGGAGGTGCTCGCGCGGGTGGTCGGCGAGACCCCGCCGGAGCTGGTCCGGGCCGGCCTCGCGGTGCGGATGAGCCGCGCCGCGGCCGAGGCGCTCGGGCTGCGCTGGGGCGAGCACTTCGGCCTCGAGGAGCAGGACCCGGAGCGGATCTGGCTGCGCGTCCCTGCCGCGGGCGGCCCGGCGCCGTACGTTGATGTCCGGGTCGAGGCGTGCGCCTCGGCCGACGTGGGGTAGATTCCTCACTCCCGCACCGCGGGCGCGGACGAGCCACCCCACGGCCCTGCCGGAGATCCTCGATGCAGCGCGACGACACGCCACGCCTGCGGCGCCACCGCGACTACCGGGTGCCGGTCCCGGAGGGCCGGGCCTCGTTCGAGCTGGCCTTCGGCGGCGTGCGCGTCTCGCTGCTCGACCTGCCTACGGCGTGGGACCCGTTCGTGACCGAGCAGTACGCGCCGTACGCGCGCCGGTTGAGCGGCGAACCGGTGGACCTGGCGATCCGCTGCCGCGAGGGCTCCGGGACGTTCATCCCGGTCGCCGGCAAGGACGCGACGATCGAGATCCTCACCGAGCGCACCGGCCCCGAGCGTTATCACGTGCGCTCGCACTTCCAGGACGGCTGGCTCGACCTCGCCAGCGGGACGGCGGAGCTGGTCGTCACGGCGCGCGAGTGGGACCGCTTCAGCATGTCGGTCGAGAACTTCCTGCGGATCGCCTCGCAGCTGCTCCTCGTCAGCCGCGGCAAGTTCCTGATGCACACCGCGGCGATCGTGGACGTCGGCCGCGTGCACCTGTTCTTCGGCCCGTCCGGCGCGGGCAAGAGCACGGCCTCGGCGTTCTCGCTGCCGCGCCACGCGCTCTCCGACGATATGGTGATCATCGACACCGCCGGCGAGCGCGCGGTGGCGGAGTCGGTGCCGTTCTACATGGTCTTCCCGCCGGACAAGCGCCTGGCCGGCCGCTGGCCGATCGCGGGCGCGTTCCGGCTGCGGCAGTCGCCGGACGACCGGCTGGAGCGGCTCGGCGCGGCGCGCGCGGTGGCGACGGTCTCGGCCAGCATCCCGTTCGTGCACGAGCTGGGGCTGCCGCACGAGGGGCTGACGCGGCTCGTCGGGCGATTGTGCGAGAAGGTCCCGGTGTTCGACCTGCACTTCACGCGCAGCGGCCGCTTCTGGGACATCATCCGCGCGGAGGGACTGTGATGCGGCTCGCCGGACTGCTGGCGCTCGCGCTGTCGGCCTCGGTCGCGCTCGCGGCGGCGCCGCCCGCGGCCGCCCCGGCGCCGAACCCGGCGCTGTTCGGCCGCGCGTGGGGCGAGGCGCCGCCGGCCGCGGCGCGGCCGCTCCGGAGCGAGCCCGAGCACGGCCGCGCGATGTACGACTGCGCGCCGGCGGAGCGCAAGCTGCTCGGCGTCGCGGTGCAGAACGTCTACTGCGTGTACGAGCTGGGCGCGCTGTCGGGGGTGTCGATCCGCGTGCTCGCGGCCGACAAGGACGCGCTGCAGTTCGAGCTGGAGAAGCTGTGGGGCGCGCCGGAGTCCGAGGCCAGCGGCAGCCTGCGCTGGTTCCCCGCGGACTCGTGGGCGCGGCTCCGGCGGCTGCCGCCGCCCAACGACGGCTCGTTCACGCTGAACCTGGGTCCGGGGCGGGGATCGCCGTAGCCTCGCCGCGCTCGAGCACCTCGCGCACGCGCCGCGCCCGCGCCGGCCCGACCGCGGCGGCGAGCGCCTCGGGCGAGGCCTTGCGCACCCCCTCGACGGAGCCGAACTGCTCCAACAGGCGCCGGGCCGTCGTGGCGCCGATCCCCGGGATCTCGGTCAAGGACGAGCGCAGGCGCTCGCGGCTGCGCGCGCCGCGGTGGTGCTTGACCGCGAAGCGGTGCGCCTCGTCGCGGATCTGCTGCACGAGGTGCAGCGCCGGGTCGTTGCGCTCGAGCAGCACCGGGTCGCCGCGCCCCTCGAGGAAGATCTCCTCCTCGCGCTTGGCCAGCGAGATCACCGGCAGGTCGGCCACGCCCACCTCGCGCAGCGACTCGACCGCCGCGGCGAGCTGGCCCTTGCCGCCGTCGATCAGCACCAGGTCCGGCAGGCGCTTGCCTTCCCGGACCAGCCGCGAGTAGCGCCGCCCGACGACCTCGCGCATCGCCTGGTAGTCGTCGCCCGCGGCCGCGCTGCGGACCTTGAAGATGCGGTAGTCGGACTTCTTCGGCCGGCCGCCCTCGAACACGACCAAGGACGCGCGCGGCTCGTCGCCGCGCAGGTGGCTGACGTCGAACCCCTCGATCCGGTACGGCACCTCGTCCAGCGCGAGGAGGTCGCGCAGCTCTTCCATCACCTGCACGCCGTGGACGTGCGGGGCGCGGAAGCGCGCGTCGAAGGCCAGCCGAGCGTTCTGCGCCACGAGGTCGAGGAAGCGCCGCGTCTCGCCCTGCGTCGGCGCCTTCAGCGCGACGCGCCCGTGGCGCCGCGAGCGCAGGAAGTCCTCGATCAGCCCGCGGTCGCGCGGCAGGCGCGGCAGGACGATCTCCGGGGGCGGGACCTCCTCGGCGTAGAACTGGGGCAGGATCGCGTCGTACAACACCTCCGGCTCCAGCGGCTGGTCCAGCGTGAACTCGCGCCGGCCGATGATCCGGCCCTCGCGCATGCGGAACAGCTCGACGGCGACCTGGTCCCCCTCGCGGTACTCGGCCCAGAAGTCGGCCGCCTCCAGCCCGACCGACATCATGTTCTGCTTGCGCGAGAGCAGATCGAGCGAGCGCAGCATGTCGCGGTAGCGGGCCGCGCGCTCGAACTCCAGCCGCTCGCTGGCTTCGTCCATCCGCCGCCGCACGGTCTCGGCCAGCTCCTGGTCGCGGCCTTCGAGGAACAGCCGTGCCTGCTCGACGCGGTCGCGGTACTCGGCCGGGTCGGCCTTGCCGGCGCAGGGCGCGAGGCACTGGTCGATGTGGTAGTACAGGCACGGGCGCTGCTTGCCGTCGAAGCGCAGGTGGCAGTTCGCGACCTGGAAGAAGCGCGGGATCATCCGCAGCGTGCGCCAGGCGTGGCTCGCCGGCAGGAACGGGCCGAAGTAGAGCTGGCCGTCGGCGCGCGGGTTGCGCACCAGCACGACGCGCGGGAACTC
>JAGOJY010000078.1 GCA_017994815.1 Acidobacteriota bacterium | reverse complement strand
ACCACGCCGTGTACACGTGCGAGACGTTCTTCCAGCCGGAGAAATCGGCGTGCAGGCCAGCGCCCGCGTGGAAAGCCGCGAGATCGTCCGGGGCGCAGTCCATGTCGATGCCCGCGCGGTAGGTCCCCGCGTGCAGGAGCGGCGCGAGCGCGGCGCCGAACTCGCGCAGCGCGGCCCGGCGCGCGGCCGGTTCCGCACCGCGCGGCAGGTCGAGCGCGGCCTTGGCCCCGCCGACCGGGTAGCGCACGAACGCGTGCTTCAGCGTCATGGTGCGCGCGCAGGCCGCGAGTTCATCCAGCGACGTGCCGGGAGCGAAGCGCAGGCCGCCGAAGCTCTCGCCGCCGACCAGCCGGTCGATCACGAGCAGGCCGCGCGCGTCGCCGCCGAGCAGCGGAACGTCGCGGACCAACTCCGGCCCCGCCGCCGCGCTCACCGGACCTCCGAAACGACCGCGCGGCGCTTGCCGGTCGGTCCGCGCGGGACCACGTCCACCGGGATCACGCGGACGTTCACCTCTTCTCCCTGGAACCCCCCGCGGATGATCGAGGCCACCTGCGCGGCCTCGGCCGCCGCGAACGCGGAGGAGAGCCGCGCGAGCACCTCGACCCTGTCCGGCGCCCGCTGCACGACCTGGTACTCCAGGACCCCCGGCACCTCCTCGAGCAGGTTGATCGCGCGCGCGGACACTTTGCGCCCGCTCGGCAGCGTCAGCGTGTCGTCGTCACGGCCCTCGATCGCGTCGAGCCGTCCCGTGGTCCGGCCGCACGGGCACGGCGCGACCGAGACCTGGCCGCGGTCGCCGATCCGGTAGCGCAGGAACGGCATCGTGCGGTGGTAGAGGCTCGTGACGAGGATCTCGCCCCCGGGGCCGGTCTCGACGATCGCCGCGCTCGGGACGATGTGCAGCGTGCCGTGCTCGCACTCCCAGGCCAGCCGGTTGAACTCCGCGCTGCCGTAGGTGTCGCGCACGACGCAGCCGAGGCCGCGCCGGATCCGGTCGCGCGCCGCGACCGCGAGGACCTCGCCGTGCACGATCGCCAGGCGCAGGCCGCGCAGCCGCCGCCCGCGCGCGAGCGCTTCCCGCGCGAGGTGCTCCAAAACGCTGGGGAAGCCGTAGATCACGCGCGGCCGGATGCGCTCCAGCTCGGCCAGGCAATCCGGCGGGCTGGCACGCAGGTCGACCGGGTGGACGCGCAGGAGCCGGCCGCCGGGACGCGCCGGCGTGGTCCGGCCCGGCACGCACAGGTAGGCCAGCCTGTCGCCGGGCCTAAGACCGCAGCGCAGCCAACCGTGCAGGATCAGGCCCAGGCTGATCGCGACCTCGCGCCCGTCCACGTACACCGCCAGCGGCTCGCCGGTAGAGCCCGAGGTGCGGACGACGCTCAGCTTCTCCCGGCCCGGCCAGGCTTCCTCGGACAGCGCGCGCCGGGCGGAGGCGGCCAGCTCGGCGCGCTCGAGCACCGGGATGGCCTGGAGGTCGGCCAGCGACCGCATCTCCCGCGGGACGACACCCGCGGCGCGCAGGCGCTCGCGGTGCAGGGGCACGTGCTCGAGCGCGTGCGCAACGACCTCGCGGACCCGCGCGAGTTGCCAGGCCTCCGCGCGGGCCGGGTCCCAGCGCTCCTGCCGCCGGGCTTGGGCGATCGCCGGCAGGGCGAAGCGCGCCAGGTCGGCCGCCGAGACGCGGTACCCCGGTTCCATGCCGCCCATTCTCGCAGCAACGGGCCGGAGGTAGACTCTGGGGGTCCACCCGGGACGCTGGAGACGAAATGGACCAGGGCACGCGCAAGGTCGTTCTCGAGGCGGTCAAGACGGCCATCATCACGGAGCTGCGGGGGTTCGAGATCTACCGCGCGGCGGCCGAGCGCGCGAGCGACCCGTCCGCGCGGCAGATGTTCGAGGCGCTGGCGGACGACGAGCGGCAGCACAAGGAGTTCCTCGAGGTCAACTTCAAGAGCCTGCTCGACCGCGGCGAGTGGTCGGTGCCGGCCACGCCGGAGAACCTCTCCCCGCTCGACCACTCGGACATCATCACGCCCGCGTTCCTGGCCCGCGTGAAAGGCGGGGCGTTCGAGATGGCGGCGATCGGCGCCGGGGCCGAGCTGGAGCGCTCGGCGATCGCGTTCTACCGCAAGGAGGGCGCGCAGTGCCCCGACCCGGAGTCGGCCAAGGTGTTCCAGTTCCTCGCCGACTGGGAAGTCGGGCACCTCGAGACCCTGGTCGACCTCGAAAAGCGCATGCGCGACGAGTACTTCGCCGACCAGGGCTTCAGCCGCATGTGATCGTCGGGGACAGTCACCGCTGACCGTTCTTTGGTCAGCGGTGCTGTCCCGTGGTTCCCGCTGATCGCGCCCGATCGCTGCCGAGGTGACTGTCGCCCGAGCGGCCCCAGAGTAGACTGTCGCGCATGACCGTCTACCTCGTTGACGGGACCTACACCGTGTTCCGCTCGTTTTTCGCGATCCAGCAACGGCTGGTGACTGCCGACGGCACGCCGACCAGCGGGGTGTACGGGTTCCTCAACACGGTGCGCAAGATCGTGCGCGAACGCGAGCCGGGCTACCTCGGGATCGCGTTCGACGTCGGCGAGAAGACCTACCGCGACGACCTGTTCGCCGAGTACAAGGCCAACCGCCAGGGCCCGCCGCCGGAGCTGGAACCGCAGTTCCCGCTGGCGATGGAAGCGTGCGGCGTGCTGGGCTGGCCCGTGCTCGTCGCGCCGGGCTTCGAGGCCGACGACGTGATCGCGACGCTGGCGCGACAGGCCGAGGCCGAGGGGCTGCAGGTCGTGATCGTCACCTCGGACAAGGACCTGTACCAGCTCGTCGGCGAGTCGGTGGTCGTGCTGAACCCGGCCAAGGAGGACCGCATCCTCGACGCCGCGGGGGTCGAGGAGGTCTTCGGCGTGCGCCCGGACCAGGTCGTGGACGTGCTGGCGCTGATGGGCGACGCGATCGACAACGTGCCCGGCGTTCCCGGCGTCGGCGAGAAGACGGCCAAGACGCTGGTCCGCCGCTACGGCACGCTGGACCGGGTGCTCGAGCGGGCGCACTCGTTCGCCGAGCTGTGGGAAGCGCGCGCGGAGGCGGTGGCCGGGCTCGACGGCGGCGATCCGCCGCGCGTGCTCGACGCGCTCGCCCGCCTCGCACGCGCCGGCGAGGCGCTGGCCTGCCTCGAGGAGCAGCTCGGGGGCGACGAGGTCGCCGACCTCGTCCCGCGCTTCCGCAACGCGGCGCGCCTCGCCGCGCAGGGCCGCGCCGCGCCCGAGCGCGCGCTGCGCAAGGCGCTCAAGGACCTCGAGTCGCGCACGCAGCCGAAGGCGTGGCTGGCGCTGGCGGGCCACGAGCGCGAGGCGCGGCTCTCGCAGGAGCTGGTCACGGTGCGCGTGGACGCTCCGCTCCAGCTCGAGCTGGAGCGGATGCGCCCCGGGCGCGCCGACATCCCCGCGGCCGTCGCGCTGTTCAAGCGGCTGGAGTTCCGTGGGCTGGCCGAGGAGATGGAGCAGCTCGCGGGGAGCCAGCCGCGCCTCGTCGACGGCCTCGCGCTCGAGGTGCTCGACGGACCCGCGGCGCTGGCCGCGGCGGCGGAGCGGCTGCGCGCGGCGACGCCGCTGGCGTTGGACGTCGTGACCGACGCGGCCGCGGCGCGGCTGTGCGGGCTGGTCGGGATCGCGCTGTGCAGCGGCGCCGCCGGCGGAAGCTACGTGCCGCTCGGCCACCGCACCGGCGAGCCGCAGGTGGCGTGGGACCACGCGCGCGAACCGCTCGCGGCGCTCCTCGGCGACGCGAAGATCCCGAAGGTCGGCCACGGGCTCAAGTTCGACCGGACGGTCCTGCGCTGCGCCGGCGGCATCGAGCTGGAGGGAATCGCCTTCGACACGCTTCTCGCGTGGCAGCTCCTCGATCCCGGCCGGGCCTCGCAGCGGCTGGACGAGCTGGCCTCGCGCTACCTCGGCCAGCGCACCGCGCAAGAGCAGGACATCACGGGGCGGGGGGGCGAGGCGAAGACGCTGGACCTGGTGGACGTGCGGACGACCGCCGGCTTCGCCGTCGAGAACGCGGTCGTCGCCGGGCGGCTGGTCGACGTGCTGCGCGACGAGTTGCGGCGGCGCGACCTCCTGGAGCTGTTCGAGAACGTCGAGATGCCGCTCCTGCCGGTCCTGGAACGGATGGAAGCGCGCGGGATCCGCATCGACACTCAGATCCTGGCGCGGATGTCGGCGCAGATGGAGCGGCAGCTCGGCGAGCTGGAGTCGGAGATCCACCGCCTCGCTGGCCACCCGTTCGCGATCAACTCGCCGGTGCAGCTGCGCAAGGTGCTGTTCGACGAGCTGGACCTCAAGCCCTCGCGCCGCACGCAGAAGACCCGCGTGCACTCGACGGGGCAGGAGGTGCTGGAGGCGCTGGCCGACGTGCACCCGCTGCCGGCGCTCGTGCTGGAGTACCGCGAGCTGAGCAAGCTCAAAGGGACGTACGTCGACGCGCTGCCGAAGCTCGTCGACCCGCGCACCGGGCGCGTGCACACGCAGTTCCACCAACTCGGCGCGGCGACCGGCCGGCTGTCCTCCGAAGGCCCGAACCTGCAGAACATCCCGATCCGGACCGTGGAGGGACGGCGGATCCGCGAGGGATTCGTCCCCGAGCCCGGCTGGCAGTTCCTCTCCGCGGACTACTCGCAGATGGAGCTGCGCGTGCTCGCGCACCTCGCGGACGACCCGTCGCTGCAGGAAGCGTTCCAGCGCGAGATCGACATCCACCGCTTCACGGCGGCGCTGGTGTCCGGGATCCCGCTGGAGGAAGTCACGCCCGCGATGCGGGCCAAGGCCAAGGCGGTCAACTTCGGCATCATCTACGGGATGTCGGAGTTCCGGCTCGCCCGCGAGCAGGAGCTGACGCGCGAAGAGGCCCGCGCTTTCATCGCGGCGTACTTCGAGCGCTACCCGCGCGTGCGCGACTACATCGACTCGGTGACGGAGTCGGTGCAGCGGACGGGCGAGGTGCGCACGCTGTTCAACCGCGCGCGATACTTCCCCGAGCTGACGATCGGCGGCGACTTGCGGCCGGGACCGGCGCGGATGGCGCGCGAGGCGCTGCTGCGGCAGGCGGTCAACGCGACCGTGCAGGGAACGGCGGCGGACATCGTGAAGATGGCGATGATCGAGATCGACCGCCGGCTGGGCCGGGCCGCGCTGCGCTCGCGGCTGCTGCTGCAGGTCCACGACGAGCTGCTGTTCGAGGGCCCGCCGGAGGAGATCGGGGATCTCGGCGGGCTCGTCCGGACAACGATGGAACAGGTCGTCCGGCTGTCCGTGCCGCTGAAGGTCGAGATCGGCGTGGGCCAGAGCTGGGCCGAGGTGCACTGATGGCCGCCCCCCCGCGCCGGACAGCTTCGAGGAGCGGAACTATATTGACGCCGGTGGGATCCGGTCCGCGCGGCCAGACGACACGATGACTTCTCCCGGCAAGCCCAAGGTGCTCGTTGTCGACGACGATCGTTCCGTGCGCGACATCCTGCGCGAGGAGCTGGAGGTCTTCGGTTACGAGGTGAGCGTCGCCGATTCCGCGGCCGCCGCCCGCGCCCTGTACGCCGAGGGCCGGCGCTTCGAGCTGGCGCTGTGCGACATCGACATGCCGGGCGAGTCCGGGACCCAGCTGCTGACGTGGCTCAAAACCCAGGATCCCGACTTGGTCGTCGTCATGGTGACCGGCATCAACGACGCCGGGACCGCGGTCTCGGCGATGCTGTCCGGCGCTTCGGATTACGTCTGCAAGCCGTTCTCGGCCGCCGAGGTCAAGGCGCGCACGGCCCAGGCGCTGGACAAGCGGCGGCTGGTGCTGGAGAACCGCGCCTACCAGAACCACCTCGAGCGGCTGGTCGAGGAGCGCACGCACGAGGTCCTCAAGGCGATGTCGGAGATCCGCTCGCTGAACGAGGACCTGGCGGCGGCGTACGACGCCACGCTGTCGGCGTTGTTGACCGCGCTGGACAAGCGCGACAACGAGACGCAGGGCCACTCCCTGCGCGTGGTCGAGTACACGACGCGGCTCGCGCGCGAGCTGGGGATCGTCGATCCGGAGCTGACCGACATCCGCCGCGGCGCGATGCTGCACGACGTGGGCAAGATCGGCATTCCCGACGCGGTGCTGCGCAAGCCGGCCAAGCTGGACGCGGCGGAATGGGAAGTGATGCGCAAGCACGCGCTCTTGGGGTACGAGATGCTGCGCGACATCCCGTTCCTGCGGATTCCGGCGACGATCGTGCTGCAGCACCAGGAGAAGTGGGACGGCAGCGGGTACCCGCGCGGGCTGAGCGCGGAGCAGATCGCGATCGGGGCCCGGATATTCGCCGTCGCCGACACCTACGACGCGATGACCTCGGACCGCCCGTACCGCAAGGCGCTGCCGTACGCGCGCGCCCGCCGCGAGATGATCGATTTCTGCGGCACGCAGTTCGACCCGCTCGTCGTCGAGGCGTTCCTGCGCATCCCCGAGCTGGACTGGCGCCGCATCCGCGAGGAGGTCGAGTCCGAGATCTCGTCCCGCGTCGGCGCCGTCGAAAGCCTCTACGCCGCCGTCCTCCGCTGACACACCAAGCCCGGTCCGCAGGCCGCACGCGCGTGCCGGAACAAATGAGGGCGGGCCGCACGCGGCCCGCCGGCGCGACGGATCGCCGCGTGCCGGTTGCGAAGGCGCCTACGACAGGAGCAGCTTCGCGATCGTCTGCAGCTGCATGAAGTGCGTGCCCTCGTAGATCTTGCCGATCTTCGCGTCGCGGTACAGCTTCTCGACCGGGTAGTCGCGCGTGAAACCGTAGCCGCCGTACAGCTCGACCGCCATCGACGAGGCGCGCTCCGCGACCTCGGCCGCGAACCACTTGGCGATGGCGGCCTCGCGCACGAACGGTCGCCCCGCCTCCTTCATCCGCGCCGCGTTCAAGACGGTCAGCCGCGCCGCCTCGAGCTCGGCGTCGATCGTCGCCAGCGCGAACTGCACCGCCTGGAACTCGGCGATCGGCTTGCCGAACTGCTTGCGCTCGCGGACCCACGCGAGGGCGTGCTCCAGCGCGCCCTGCGCGAGTCCGACCATCTGCGCGCCGATGCCGATCCGGCCTTCGTTCAGCGTCTCGATCGCGACCTTGTACCCCTTGCCGACCTCGCCCAGGACGCGGTCCGGCCCGACGCGCACGCCGTCGAGCACCAGCTCGACCGTGCTCGAGGCGCGGATGCCGAGCTTGTCCTCCTTCTTGCCCACGCGGAACCCCGGGTCGTCGCGCCGGACGAGGAAGCAGGTGATCCCGCGGTACCCGGCCTCGGGATTGGCGTTGGCGAAGACCAGGTACAGCCCGGCTTCGTAGCCGTTCGTGATCCAGAGCTTGTTGCCGGTCAGGGACCAGCCATCGCCCTCGCGCACGGCCCGTGCCCGCAGCGAGAACGCGTCGGAGCCCGACTCGGCCTCGGACAGCGCGTAGGCCCCGACAGTGCCCGACGTCAGCGTCGGCAGCCAGGTGCGCCGCTGCTCCTCGGTGCCCCAGCGGAAGATCGCGTTGTTGACCAGCGTGTTCTGCACGTCGCAGACGACCGACACGGACGGATCGACGCGCGCCAGCTCCGCGATGACGAGGATCGCGTCGGTGAACGTCATCCCCGAGCCGCCGTACTCCTCGGGAACGTCGATGCCCATCAACCCCATGTCGAACAGGTGCTGCAGGATCTCGCGGTCGAGGAGCCCCTCGCGGTCCATCGTCGCGACGCGCGGGCGCAGGGTTTCCTCGCAAAACCGGCGCACCTCGGAAAGCATCTGCTGCTGTTCGTCGCTCTTCCAGGTCAGCGGAAACACCTGCTCGGGCATCGGGTCTCTCCTCGTCAGGGCTTCTGGGCCACGATCACCGCGACGTCGCGGTCCATCGTCGATTTCGGGGTCTCGACGACGCGACCCAGCTCGGCCCCGTCGCGGTAGACGATCACGGTCGGCACGGCCTCGATCCCGGCCCAGCTGTCCGGCGCGTTCTTGCGGCGGTCGAGGCCGATCAGCTCCAGCTCGAGGTTCGGGTTGTCGGCGGCGCGCAGCGCGGCGACGAGCGGCGGCAGGTGCTCGAAGCTGTCCCCGCACCAGCTGCCGAAGTACACGACGATCCGCGTCGGCCCGGCCGTGCGCAGCAGCGACAGGACATCGCGCGCGGGTTGCGCGGCGACGACGGCCTGCTCCCACGCCGGCAGGACTTCCGCGAAGCGCTCCAGCGGCAGCGGGCCGAGCACCGGCGCCGCCGGTTCCCACTCGTGCCGCGCCGGCGGTTCGGACTGCGCCCAGGACAGGCCGGCGGCCAGCGCCAGCAGCGAGACGAGAAGGACCGGCACGCGCACGAGAGCACCTCCGCGACAGGCGAGAGAGCCTACCTCAGGGTCCGGCGGATGGGGAGGCTTACCCGCCGCGGCCCGCGATCCGGATGCCCGCCGGAATCCGGGCTAGACTCGTCGCCGGCCCGAGGGCCTCGAGGAGCAGGCATGCGTCCGACCCAGAGATTTGCCGTGGCGGCGCTCGCGGGGGTTCTGGCGCTCGGCGCGGCCCCCGCCGCGCGCGAGCCGCGCGGCAAGCCGGCCCCGGACCCGGCCGCGGCGGCCGTCCTGGCGCGGTTCGACGCGGCCCGGCGCGGGATCCGCTCGTTCGAGGCCGAGGTCACCGAGACCCGCAGCATGGCGCTGCTCTCCAAGGCCGAGGTCCTGCGCGGCACGCTGACGTTCCAGGTTCCCGGGCGCGTGCGCTGGGCCTACCGCGAGCCGGAGGAGCGGGTCTACGTCCTCGCCGACGGCCAGCTGACCGGCTGGATCCCGTCGCGCAACCGCGTCGAAAAGGTGAACGTGGCGCGGCGCGAGGACCGGATCCGCAGCCTGATCGCCTTCGGCAACGAGGCCCAGGACCTGCAGCGCGAGTTCCAGGTCTCGCTCGTGCAACCGTCCTCGGTGGCGGGCGCGGATGAGCTGCTCCTGGTCCCGGACTCGCGGCGGCTGCGCCGGCGCGTTCCCGAGATCCGGCTGTGGGTGGACCAGAGGTCGGGGCTGCTGCGCCAGGTGCGCTGGCTCACCGGCGACGGCGACCGGGTGCAGCTCGAGCTGACGAACTTCCGCGCCAACCCGCCGCTCCCCGCCGACACCTTCACGCTGAAGATCCCGCCCGGCGCGGAAGTGGTCGAGGGGGTGTCGTCGCTCGGGCTGTTCGGCGAGTCCACCTGACCGCGCGGCGGTTCCCCCGGCGGGAGGACGTCGCACGCACCGCGCGCCGCCGCCGCCCCCCGGGCCGGTAGCATTCCGAAGGGAGACTCCGATGCAGACCGTCGTCCTCGAAGGGGTGGAGGTGGCGCTCGCTCCGGCGGACGAGGTGCCCGCCCTGTGGGTCGGCCAGGAAGACCTGGTACGCCAGCTCCTGGCGTCGTGGATGGTGCTCGCACCGGAGGACCTGCCGCTCAACCCGCGGCTGGTCGGGCGCCCGGGCGTGGGCAAGACGACGCTGGCCTGCGCGGCCGCGGCGCGGCTCGGCCGCGAGGTGTACCTGTTCCAGGCCACCGCCGACACGCGCCCGGACGACCTCATCCTCACCCCCGTCCTCGGCGAGGGGGGCACGATCCGCTACGTGGCCTCGACGATCGTCAGCGCGATGGTCCGCGGCGGGGTCGCGGTGCTCGACGAAGGCAACCGCATGAGCGAGAAGGCGTGGGCCTCGCTGGCCCCGCTGCTCGACCAGCGGCGCTACGTCGAGTCGATCGTCGCCGGCATCAAGATCCGCGCCCACGCCGAGTTCCGCTTCTGCACCACGATGAACGACGACGCGTCCACCTACGATCTGCCCGAGTACATATCGTCGCGGCTCCTGCCGCGGATCACGGTCGACTTCCCGGAAGCCGAGGAGGAGCTGCGGATCCTCGCCGCCAACCTGCCGTTCGCGCCCGGGGACCTGCTGCGCTACGTCGTCGCGTTCCTGCAGACCGCGCACGAGCGCGACGCCGCGTACTCGGTGCGCGACGGGATCAACGTCGCGCGCTATGCGCTCAAGCGCGCGCACCAGGAGCAGAAGCCGCCGGAAGGGGCGCGCGAGCTGCTGCGCGAGGCGACCGAGATGGTGCTCGGCAGCGACGCGCTGGAGTTCCTGCCGCCCGAGGAAGGCTGAGGCCCCGGGGGCTTCGCCGATGAACTGGGACACCGATCCCTGGCCCTGGGACCACGAGGGCGTCCGGGTCCTGCCGGTGTTGCACGGGCGCCTGGAGTTCGCGCGCGCCGTGCGGGCGCACCTCGACGCGTACGACCCGCAGGCGGTCGTGGTCGAGATCCCGCGGGCCGCCGCGGAGCCGTGGCTGCGTGGTGTCGCGGCGCTGCCGCGGATCCAGGCCGTGCGCATCGAGGCCGGCGGCGGGCCGCTCTGGCTGGTGATCGAGCCCTGCGATCCGGCGGTCGAGGCCGCGCGCTGGGCCCTTGCGCGGGGGCGGGCGGTGGTCGCGGCCGACCTCGTCGCGGGCGAGTACGGCCGCTACGGCGCGCGGTTCCCCGACCCTTCGGTGCTGCCGGTCACCGGGTACGCCGCGTACGCGCGGGCCTGCCTGCTGCACGGTCCGCGGGCGCCGCGCGATCCCGCCGACGACGCGCGCGAGCGCTCGATCGCCGCCGCCGCGGCCGGGCAGGCGCGCCGCGGCCGCGTGGCGGTCGTGGTCGGGCTCGAGCACCTGCAGGGCGTGATCGAGCACCTGCGCGGCGGCGCCGCGGTGCCGCTCGCGCGGCCCCGCCGCTTCGAGGCCGGGCTGCTCCCGCTCGCGCCGGAGTGCCTGGTCGAGGTCCTCGCCGAGCCGCCGTTCGTGCAGGCGGCGTGGGAGCGCGCCCGCGCCGGGGAGCCGGCGTGCCGCTACGAGAGCCCGGCCGGCCCGGCGGAACTCGCGCCGGTGCTCGAGTTCTCGCGCGCGGCACCGCGGGCGCAGCGCACCGCCGCACCCGACGCCGACCTCGCCGAGGAGCGGCGCGCCGCCGAGCGCGGCGACGACGCGCTGGCGCGGCCGCGCCTGCTGTACCGGCTCGTGCAGCAGGCGGCGCGCTTCGCCCGCGAGACGTCGGGCTCCGAGCCGACGCTCGCCGAGCGGCGCGTGCTGCACCGCTTCGCGCGCAATCTCGCGCTGCTCGAGGGGCGGCTGTGCCCCGACCTGTACGAGCTGGTCGTCGCGGCGCGGGGCGCGGTGGACGATCGGTTCGCGCGCGACCTCCTGCGCGTCGCGTCGCTCTGGCCGTGGCAGCGCGGCGAGCAGGGCGGAGTGCGCCTCGCCGCCGGGGATCTCGGGCTTGGATCGCGGCTGGTGACGCTGCGGCCGCGGATCGACCGCCTCGCGCGGAGGCCGTCGCTGTCGGACGCGCTGCGGCGGGCGCAGCAGCAGTGGGAGCAGGACCCGGGCGGGATGTGCTCGCACGTCCCGGAGGATCTCGTGGTCGAGGAGATGGGGCAGGAAGTCTCGCGTCGGGGCGGCGCGCGCGCTTCGCGTTCCGGCGTGCAGGTGACGCCGTTCACGGCCGGTCTCCTGGACGGGCTGGACGCGCGCGAGACGCTGCGGCGCTGGCTGACCGACGGCCGGCCGTGGGTCCGCGAGGACGTCGCCGCGCGGGCCAAGGTCGGGGCGGTGGTGATCGTCTTCGAGGAGGACGCGGGACCGGCACGGGAGCGCAAGTTCGGGTGGCAGGAGGTCTGGCACGGCGAGCACCAGAACGAGTCCGACATGGCGTTCTACGCGTCCGATCCGGAGCCGGGCCTCGTCGCTCCCGGGATCCACCGCGCGGAATACGGCGGGTTCCTGCTGGTCTGGCCGCCGCACAGACTCGGCGATGTCTGGCACGACCCGGCGTACGGTTTCTGCCGCACTCCCGCCGAGCGGCTGATCGTCGCGGCGATCGACTACTCGCGCGAGCCGCTCGTGGCCGTTGTCGCGCGCCGGGCGCCGCGGCCGGAACTGCTCGGGCTGGCCCGCCGGATGGGCCGGCGCGTGGTGCACGTGCCGGTCGGCGTGTTCTCGGCCGACCGGCTGCGCCGGTTGCGGACGTTCCACGTGTTGGCGGGAAAGCACCTGCGGCCGATCGCGGAGTGGCTTCTCGACGACCGTCCTTAGCGCTCACACGGGGCATGTTATTCTTGCCGGCGAGGGTTACCCCGGCTGAGGAGTTCCCGTTGCGCGAACAAGACCCCCCCCCCGATGGCGTCCCGGATGTCGTCCGCGTGCTCTTGGTGGAGGACAGCCGGGCCTACGCGCGGCTGGTGGAACTCGCCCTGTCGGAGGGCAGCCTCGGGCGCTTCGATGTCCGCGCCGTCG
The DNA here is from genome assembly GCA_017994815.1 of Acidobacteriota bacterium. Classification (GTDB taxonomy): domain Bacteria; phylum Acidobacteriota; class Polarisedimenticolia; order J045; family J045; genus JAGOJY01. The sequence goes on along the minus strand of JAGOJY010000078.1, from coordinate 2,211 downwards.
AGCGGCTGAGCCAAGCCGAGCAGGTGATCCACGACGGTCGGCTCGACGTGGCGCTGCTCGACCTGAACCTGCCCGACGCCCACGGGTTGGAGGCGGTGCAACGCGTTCACGAACTCGCGCCGCGGCTGCCGATCGTCGTGCTCACGGGCCACACCGACGAGACGCTGGGTCTGGCCGCGGTGCGCGAGGGCGCGCAGGACTACCTGGTCAAGGGCGATGTCCAGAGCGACGTGCTGGTGCGGGCGATCCGCTACGCGATCGAGCGCCGCAAGGCGGAAGCCGACCGCGAACTGCTCGTCGGGGAGTTGCAGGAGGCGCTGGACCGCGTGCGCCGACTCAGCGGGCTGCTGCCGATCTGCGCCGCCTGCAAGCGCATCCGCGACGACCGGGGGTACTGGACCGAGATCGAGCGCTACATCCAGGAGCGCTCCGACGCCTCGTTCAGCCACGGCATCTGCCCCGAGTGCGGCCGCGAAGCGTAACCTCCGCCGCGAGGCGGCCCGGCCATGAGGGCGTGAGAGGGCAAGCGTCATCAGCAATGCCCGCCGCGTGCTGCCCGCTTCACCAGGGCGCTCATCACCTTGGTTGTGGTCGTACGGGTCGCCGCCAGGCGGCCCGATCATGAGGGCGTCGCGAGGCACGCGATCGGGGTGACAATTTTTGTCACCCCGCGCACCTGTTAGCAGTTACATCTCCGCATCGGCGATTTGTCATCGTGAGAAAAGTTTTTTAATTTCCCGTTGACATATTCTCCAGATCTGCTAGCATCCGATCATCACGCGGGGGGCGTGTCGTTGAGCTGCACCCGGGACATCGGAGCCGGACCGCGGGCACCTGCCCGGGAGCTGGAACTGTGGCGCCGCAACGCGCTGGAGCTGGACCAGGCGGCCGCGGCGCTGGTCCGCGTCGGCGACCGGCTGTCGGTCCCGCTGGCGCGGGTTTGCCACGAGATCGTCGCGCACGAGCAGTGGCGCCAGTCCGGGATGCGCCGGCCGGACTTCGCCCGCGAGTACGGCCTCGGCCCGCGCTGGATCGCCGAGCTGGGCTTTCTCGGCGGCAAGCTCGACGAGCTGCCGGAGCTGGAACGGGCATTGTCCCTAGGCCGACTTTCCCGCAGCGCCGCGGTCAGTATCGCGCGCGTGGCGACGCCGGAATCTCTCGGCGCGTGGCTGGAACTCGCGGCTCGGCTCAACGTCCGCCAGCTCAAGCAGCAGGTGCGGCGGGCGCGGCGGGCCCGTTCGGCGTTTCCGGTGCCGGAGCACGTCGAGGTCGAGAGCAAACCTCTCCTCGAGGACGACGACGACGACGCACAGTGGGTCGTGCGGCAGGAAGTTCCGGCCGCGGTGCGGGTCGCGTTCGACGAGTGCCGCGAGCTGTTCCACGCGGTGGACGGCCGCGAGTCGGAGGTGTCCGCGTTCGTCGAGGCGCTGGTGGCCGAGGGCGAGGCCGGCCCGGAGCGCTACGAGTACGCGGCGCCCTCGCCGCTGCAGGTGCACCCGGAGAGCGACAGCGAGGCGGAGGACCGGCTGGACCAGACCGGGCGCTGGCGCCGTCTGGACCAGCGGGAGGAATGTCCGGCGGCGCTGGAGCCGGCGCGCGAGCTGTTGGCCCGGGTGGAGTCGTTGGGCGAGGTGCGCGGCCCGCTGCCGGACGAGCAGGCGCGGGCGCTGCTGGTCCAGCTCGTCGCGGCCGAGCACGATGTCTTGCGGGTGCTGGGCGAGGTGCTCGACGCGCTGGCATCGCGCCGGCCGTTCAGCCGGGAAGGCCGCTACCTGCCGTACCTCGATCTCGGGCACTACGCCGCGGCGCGGCTCGGGATCTCGCGCTCGTTGGCGTACCAGCTGGCGCGCGTGGCGCGCGAGGTGCGGGGCTACCCGCTGATCCAGGCCGGGTACGAGGCGGGCGCTTTCCCGCTGCACAAGGTGGCGCTGGCGCTCGGGGTGCTGGCCAAGCACACCGACCGGGAGGAGTTGGACGAGGCGTGGGCCGAGCGGCTGTCGTGCGCGAGCTTCAAGCGGCTGCGGGACGAGGCGGCGCAGATCCGCCGGGCGCGGGTGGCGGACCGCGAGCTGGTCCCGGAGCCCTTGGACGACGAGACGTGGTTCGCGGGGATCCGCCGCGAGCCCGGAACGTGCGTCATCCGCCTCGCGCACCTCGTGCTGCAGGCGTGCCGCGGGCCGTTGGAGTACGAGACGCTGCGGCTGACGCTGC
>JAGOJY010000077.1 GCA_017994815.1 Acidobacteriota bacterium | reverse complement strand
GTCCCTTTTCCGCGTGCGTCGCCGGCCCATGCTCATCTCACGGCGCCGCCGGGAAGAACCCGCGGTTGCGCTCCCACCACTCGCGGACCGCGGCGGGCGGCATCGGTTCGATCCGGGCGAGCTCTCCCAAAGACCAGTCGATCGACTCGCACAGCGGCGTCGCGGCCGGCGCGGCGCATGCCCCGAAGGCGTCGACCAACGGGCCGACCGCCCGCGCGTCGCCGAGGATCGCCAGCGCCTCGGCCGCCGCCGCGCGCACGCGCGGGTCGCCCTCCGTCGCCAGGGCGGCGATCAGCGGCTCGACCGCCGACCGCGCGGCGAAGTTGCGCAGCGCCAGGGCGGCGCCCCAGCGGACGTCGGCCTCGGGCCGGCGCAGCCACTCGGCCAGCAACTCCACCGCGCGGCCCTCGCCGGCGGCCTTGATCGCTGCGATCGCGGCGGGGACGTCGCTCCCGTACTGGCCCAGGACGATCGAGCGGCCGCCCGCGACCATGCGGGAGTGGCTTTCCGGTTCGACCAGCGCGCGGCAGAGGAACGCCACCAGCGCCGCGAGCGCCGGCTCGCCGCCGAGCCGTCCGAGCCCGCGCGCCGCCGCGACGCGCGTGTCGCGGTCGGTGCTGTCCAGGCCCGCGACGAGCGCGCCGGCCGCGTCCGGGGCGGGTCGCGAAGCCAGCGTCTCGAACAGGTCCCCGCGCACGCTGGCATCGTCTTCCAGGGGCAGCGCGCGCGCGACCAGCGCGGCGACATCGGCGCCGGCACGCGGCCCGAGGATGTGCGCCGCGAGCTGGCGGATGTGGCGATCGTCGTCGAACAGCCCCGACTTGACCGACGACAGCGTCCCGTCGGAGAGCGGCAGCCTCGGCTGCAGCGCGAGCGCGGTGAAGGCCCGCTCGCGCACCGTCGGGTCCGCGTCCTCGAGCGCTTCGCAGACCGCGTCGACCGCGCGCCGGTCCAACAGTTCGACCGTCGCCAGGGCCCGGTGGCGCCGGATCAGCGCCGGGTCCCCGCGGAAAGCGTTCACGAGCAGGTTCGGCTCCTTGGCGTGCAGCTCTTGCAGCGCGCCCAGCACCGCCGCGAACACGTCGTCGTCCGCGGCGGCCAGCGCGGCGACGAGCGGCTCGCTGGCCCGGCGGTCGTCGAGCCGGCCGAGGGCGCGGGCCGCGGCGGCGCGCAGGCCGGGATCGTCGTCCTGCAGCGCCTCCAAGAGGCCGCCCAGCGCCTGCTCCCGCTCGTCGCGGCGGACGAGCAGGTCGAACGCCTCGTCCCGCTGCGCCGCGTCGTTCGCCCGGCGCGCCGCGTCGACGAGGAGTTCCCGCGCCTCGCGCTCGCGACCCTCGCGCAGCGCCTCCTCCGCGCGCGCGAGGAGCGCTTCCGGCGCGAGACGCCGGTAGTTGACGCCCTGCACGATGATCGCCGCGGCCACGGCGAGCAGCGCGGCGAGCGCCCCGAGCGCGATGATCCGCGAGGTCCTCACGGCGCGGCCTCCTGCCGCTCGCGCCACCACTCCTGCCACGCCGCGATGTCCATCCCGTGATCCACCCCGGCGATCCGCGCCAGCGCGCGGCGGGCCTCGTCCTTGACGCCGATGTCGGGATCCGAGGCGAGCAGCCGCAGGAGCGGCGCGATCGCGAACTCCCGCCGCCGGTTGGCCACGATCGACAGCGCCGTCGCGCCGCCGAGGCGCAGCGCCGGGTCCGGCCCGCGCAGCGCCTCGACGATCGGCCCCACGACGCGCGGGTCGTCGAAGGCGGCGAGCCGACCGAGGATCGCCCCGCGCAGGTGCGGGTCTCCGGACCTGCGGAAGACAGCGATCAGCGCCCCCGGGATCCGCGGGTCGTCGCGGCTCGCGAGCGCGTCGATGGTCGCGAACAGCGGCGTGAACTCGGTCTCGCCCTCCAGCAGCGCCAGAAGGCGTGCGACGACGCTCGGCTCCTGCCGCTCGCCGAGCTGCCGGATGGCCAGCGCGCGCACCTCGCGGTCCGCGTCGCGCGTGGCGCGGAGCAGCAGCCCCGTCGCCTCCTGGCCGGGGGCCATCCCCAGCTCGGAGACCGCCTTGCGCCGGAGGAGCGAGTCGTCGCGACCGAGGTCCCGCTCGAGGCGGGCAAGGACGCCGGGATCCCGCGTGCCGGCGACCGCGCGATCGCCGGAGAGCCGCACGTTCAGTTCGATGGTCGCGATCGCGTTCGCGGCAGCGGCGCGGACGCGCGCGCTACGGTCTTCCTCTTTCACCCGCCCCAGCGCTGCCAGCACGCGCGAATCCCGGGCCAGCGCCAGCGTGCTCGCGGCGGACCAGCGGGCCGCTTCTTCCGGTTGGTCCAGCAGCGCCACGAGGGCGTCGACCCGCGGCTCGTCGAGGCCGGCCGCGAGCGCCTCCGCGGCCGCACTGCAGACGGCGAGATCCGGGTCGTCCCGCAGCAACAGGAGCGGGAGCACGTCCTCGCCGCCCGCGACCGGCCGCGCCGCGCGCAGCAGGCCGACCAGCGCCAGCCGCGCATACAGCCCGTCGTGCCGCAGGTACCAGGAACCGTCGATCGCGCCGGGCGCCGCGCACGCGCAGTGTGCGATCCCGCGGCGCTCGATCGCGGAGACGAGCAGCCGCATCGCGTTCGCGCGCACGTCCTCCGACTCGTCCAGGAGTGTCGCGAGCAGGAGCCGGGCCGCCAGCGGCCCGTCGTCGCGCTGCAGCTCGTGCTGCGCGCGCTTCCGCTGGAGCGGGTCGGGAGCGCGCAACCCGGCGAGCGCCCGCGCCAGTTCGTCCGGCGCCCGCACGCGATCGAGAACCTCCAAAAGGCGCGCGTTTGCCGCCGACGCCGAGTACGGGAGGGCCCGGCTCTCGTCGATGGCGTCGAGGGCCCGTCGTGCGATCGCGCGGTCGCGCTCGGCGCGGTGCGCCGCGGCGCGGCGCAGCACCCGCACCGCGCCGACCAGGTACGCCGCGGGATCGTCGGCCGCGGGCCGGCGCAGGCCCAGTTCGCCCAGCGTCCCGTCGAGCATCGCGAACAGCGGCCCGCGTCGGGAGGGGTCCTGCAGGACGTCGAGCGCGATCGTCGCCGGACAGCGCTCGTCCGCCCCGGTGCCACCGTGGCCGGGCGCCGCGACGCCACACCCGAGCGCCAACGCCGCCGGCACGAACAGACGGCGCAGGTCGCCGCAGATCACGTTCTTCCCCACGCGGGTAAACATAGGGCGGGCGCGCGGGCGGGCCCGCCGCCGGCCCGGCGGCGGTTGCCGCGATTTCCGCTACAATCGCCGGCGCGGGCAAGGAACTTCCACGAGGTGACACGATGTCCAGGCACGCGTTGGTCGTGGCGTTCGCGCTGTGCTTCGCCAGCGTCGCCGCGGCCGGTGAGATGTACGGCAAGATCACGGAAGGCGCGACGGCGGTTCCCGCCGGCGTGGCGGTGCAGGTGGACTGCGGCGGCCAGAAGGCCGAGGCCAAGACCGACAAGACCGGCTCCTACCACCTGGTCGCGGCGAACGGCAAGTGCACGCTGACGGTCGCCTACAAGGACCAGAAGCCGTCGATCCAGGTCGTCTCCTACGACGAGGGCGCGCAGGTGGACCTGGTGCTCGAACTCGCCGCCGGCAAGTACACGCTCCGCCGGAAGTGACGGCCTTGGCCGCACAGCGCGATTTCTGGGACAAGCTGGCGATCATCCTGCAGCCGGTCGGCGGCCTGTTGACGGCGCTTGCGGTGGCCATCGTCGGCTTCTACGGCTCGCAGATGCTCGAGCGCCGGCAGACCGCCGAAACGAACGCGCGGCTGTACTCGGAGCTGATGAGCCGCCGCGAGGAAGCCGAGAGCGCGCTCCGCAAGGACATGTTCGTCTCGGTCCTGCAGAACTTCATCCAGCCGGGCCAGAACCCGCTCGACGGGCAGGTCCTGAACATCGAGCTGCTCGCGTACAACTTCCACGAGTCGCTGAACTTCAAGCCGCTGTTCATGCAGCTGGCGCGGGAACTCGCCGGGACCTCCGACCCGCGGCGCCAGGAGTACCAGCGACGGATCAACGCCGTGGCGCGCGAGATCACGGCCAAGCAGCTGTTCGCGCTCGAGAGCCACGGGCAGTCGTTCCGCCGCACCGTGGACTTCGAGACCGTCCGGACGACGCCCGGCGGCGAGCAGCTCGAGCCGGAGACGGTCGCGGTCGACGGCAAGACGAGCGAGGTCGGGCTGCGCGTTTTGGCGGTGGACGATTTCCTGCAGCAGATCAAGGTCCGCCTCGAGGTCAAGTCGGAAGGCCAGAACGACACGCGCGCCACGTTCGAGGTCGGGTTCTTCGACTTCCCGATGATCGACAGCACGCGGCTGGCCAACGGCCAGCGCTGCGCCGTGACGGTCGTCGCGTTCTCGGAGGTCGGCGCCGACCTCGCCGGGATCTGTTTCCCGGCGGAGTACGCCAGCATCAAGGACCGCCCGTATTACGACGAGGTGATCCGCCAACTGCAGCAGGCGAGCAAGATCACTCGTTGACCCTGCCGTTCCCGCGCCCGGCGGGCAGGGCCTTGCGCGACGTCCGATCGGAGGCGGCATGGAGTTCCCGCACTGGCTCGTCGCCGGGTTCTGGGGTTTCGTCGCCGGGCTGGCGCTGCTGCTCGGCGCGGCGGCCGGCTACCTGGGCCGGCTGCCGCAGCGCTTCATCGCCGCCGTGATGGCGTTCGGCAGCGGCGTCCTCGTCTCGGCGCTGACGTTCGAGCTGATGGACGGCGCGTACCGGCTCGCGGGGCTGCCGGCGAGCGGTGCCGGTTTCCTCGCCGGCGCGGTCGTCTTCACCGCCGCGAACTGGGCGCTGGCGCGGCGCGGAGCCAAGCACCGCAAGCGCTCCGGCGACCAGCAGCCGTCGGAAAAGGACCACGGCGGCAGCGGCATGGCGATCGCGGTCGGGACGTTGCTCGACGGGATCCCGGAGTCGGTCGTGATCGGCACGAGCCTTCTCGCCGGCGCACGAGTCAGCCTGATCACCGTCCTCGCCGTGTTCGTCTCCAACATCCCGGAGGGTCTCTCCAGCGCGGCGGGCATGCGCAAGGCGGGCCGCTCGGCGGGCTTCGTGTTCGGCCTGTGGACCGGCATGGCGGCGGCGATGGGCCTCGCGGCGCTCTTGGGCTACCTCGCGCTGGGCGACGCCCCGCCGGCGGTGCTGGCCGCGACGACGGCCGTCGCCGCGGGGGCGATCCTCGCGATGCTCGCCGACACCATGATTCCCGAGGCGTTCGAGTCGACGCACGACTTCGCCGGGCTGATCACCGTGCTGGGGTTCCTGATGGCGTTCGGCCTGAGCAAGTGGGCCGGGTGATGGCCGCGGGACTCGCGTCGATCCACGGCCGGAAGCTGTCGCTCGCGCTGGGCGAGTCGGTCGTCCTCGACGGCGTGGAGATCCAGGTCGCGCCGGGCTGGCGGGTCGGCCTCGTGGGTCCGAACGGCGTCGGCAAGTCCACGCTGCTGCGCGTGTTGGCCGGTCTCGTGGCGCCCGACGCCGGTTCGGTGGCGCTCAGTCCGCCCGCGGCCCTGGTCGGCTACCTGCCGCAGGAACCGGAGCGCAGCGCGGCGGAGTCGGTCGCCGCGTACCTCGGGCGGCGGACCGGCGTGTCGGCGGCCTGCGCCGCGCTCGATCACGCCGCGGCGGCGCTGGCGCGGCACGAGCCTGGCGCGGAGGAGCGCTACGCCGCCGCGCTCGACCACTGGGTCGCGCTCGGCGGCGGCGAGTTCGAGGCCAAGGTCGGCGCCGCGTGGGCCGAGCTGGGGCTCCCCGCGCGGCTGCTCGACTCGTCGATGGCCTCGCTGTCCGGCGGCGAAGCGGCCCGCGTGAAGCTGGCGGCGCTGCTCGTCTCCCGCTTCGACGTCTACCTCCTCGACGAACCGTCCAACGACCTCGACCTCGACGGGCTGGCGCGGCTGGAGTCGTGGCTCGGCGGGCTCGTCGCGCCGCTCGTGATCGTCAGCCACGACCGCGAACTCCTCCGCCGCACCGTGACGCACGTCGCCGAGCTGGACGAGTTCACGCACCGGCTGGCGCTGTTCGCCGGCGGCTGGGACGCTTTCCTCGCCGAGCGCGAGCTGGCCGGCCGCCACGCCCGCGAGCGCTTCGAGGTTTACGCCGACAAGCGCGCCGGCCTGCTCGCGCGCGCGCAGCGCGAGCGCGAGTGGGCCGCCAAGGGGCTGCGGCGGGCCAAGAAGAAGCCGGACGACAAGGACAAGTTCGTCCGCGCGTTCCGCGTCAACCAGACCGAGCAGCTCGCGGCCAAGGCGGCGCGGACCGAGCGCGCGCTCGAGCGGCTGGAGGTTGTCGAGAAGCCGCGCGAGCCCTGGCGGCTGCAGCTCTCGTTCGGCGAGGCGGTGCGCGGCGGCGACGTCGTGGTCCGGCTGAGCGACGCGGTCGCGCGCAACGGCCCGTTCCAGCTCGGCCCGCTGACGCTGACGATCAAGGCCGGCGAGCGCGTGGCGATCGTCGGCCCGAACGGCAGCGGCAAGAGCACGCTGCTCGACGTGATCCTCGGGCGCCGGCCGCTGGTCGCGGGCGAGCGCTGGCTCGGGCCGGGCGTGGTGCCGGGGGAACTCGAGCAGCGCCGGGGCCAGCTCGCGGACGGCGGCACTCTCCTGCGGGCGTTTCTCGCGGCCACGGGCTGGACCGTCCCCGACGCCCGCACGCTGCTGGCGAAGTTCGGCCTCGGCGCGGACGACGTCGGGCGCACCGCGGCGTCGCTGTCGCCGGGCGAGCGCACCCGCGCGGTGCTGGCGCTGCTGATGGCGACCGGGACCAACTGCCTGGTGCTGGACGAGCCGACGAACCACCTCGACCTGCCCGCGATCGAGCAACTCGAGTCGGCGCTCGACGCGTTCCGCGGGACGCTCCTGCTCGTGACCCACGACCGCGCGCTGCTCGAATCGGTGGCGCTGACCCGTTCGGTGCGGCTCGCGGGCGGCCGCCTGGCCGGGAGCTAGCCGGCGCTTTGTCCCGTCCCCGCGTGCAGGCGGTCGCGCCACGACAGGGCGAAGAGCAGCGCGAGCAGCAGCAGCGGTCCGGTGATGACGACGTAGGTCGCCAGCGGGAAGCGGCCCCACGCGACCACGACGTACGCCGCGCCGAGCGCGACAAACCCGGCGACGCCGATCGCCTCGCGGCGCCAGGCCAGCGCCAGCACGATCAGCACCAGCAGCGCCGGGACGAGGTGCACGCCGAGCGCGACGACCATGTCGAACGCGCCGGCTCCCTCGGAGAAGACGTCCAGCGCGAACATGCCGAGGAACAGGGCGAACAGGACGGCCAGCGCCCGCGGCGCCCAGAACAGGATCCTCGATCGCATCCTCGCCTCCTCGCGGTGTGCGTGGCGCCAGCATCGCCCGGCCGCGCGTTTCGCGGCGCCGCGACGTCGTGAGCGGTCGGGATCCGATCGACCAGCGGCCGGTAAATAAATCCGGGTTAGACTCCGCGGCATCTATCCCAACCAGCGCGAGGTCCGCCCGATGACGATGAAAGCCCGGCCGTTCCTTTTCGTTTTGTGCCTTGCCTGTTTGCCCGCCTGGGCCGAGGAGGGGATGTGGCTGCCGGAACAGGTCCCGGCCCTCGCGCCGCAACTGCGCGCGATCGGCTTCGACGGTGACCCCGCGATCTTCGCCGACCTCCTCGGGCACCCGATGGGCGCGATCGTCTCGCTCGGCGGGTGCAGCGCGTCGTTCGTCTCCCCGGACGGCCTGATCGCGACCAACCACCACTGCGTGGTCGGCGCGCTGCAGTACAACTCGGTGCCCGGGCGCAACCTGCTCGAGGACGGCTACCTCGCGGGCAGCCGCGGGGAGGAGTTGTGGAACGGCCCGACGTCCCGCGTCTACGTGACGGTCGCGGCGAGCGACGTGACCGCCGACCTGGAGCGGCGGTTGACCGGCAACCTGGACGACCTCGCGCGCCACGAGGCGATCGAGCGCTGGACCAAGGAGCGGATCGCCGCCTGCGAGAAGGACGGTCTGCGCTGCCGGGTCGAGCCGTTCTTCGGCGGCGCGCGCTACATCGAGCTGGCGCAGCTCGAGATCCGCGACGTGCGGCTGGTCTACGCGCCGTCGAAGGGAATCGGCGAGTTCGGCGGCGAGGCCGACAACTGGCGCTGGCCGCGCCACACCGGCGACTTCTCGTTCGTGCGGGCCTACGTCGGCCCGGACGGCAAGCCCGCCGACAACGCGCCGGCCAACGTGCCGTACCACCCGAAGCACTGGCTCAAGGTCGCGGCGGCCGGCGCCTCGCCGAACGAGGTCGTCTTCGTCGCGGGGTACCCCGGGCGCACCGAGCGGCTCCTCGGCGCGCCGGAGATCCGGCACATGGTCGAGTGGTCGCTGCCGCGGGCGATCCGCCGCACGACCGAGCAACTCGCGCTGCTCGACCGCTTCGCCGGGGCCGGCGAGGCGACCGCGATCAAGATCGCGACCTTCCGCCGGTGGCGCAACAACAGCCTGACCAACAACAAGGGGACCTTGGAAGGGCTGCTGCGGCAGGGCGAGGTCGCCCAGCGCGAGGCGCGGGAACGGGAGCTGAGCGCCTGGATCGCCGCCGACCCGGAGCGGCGGGCGCGCTACGGCGACCCGGTGGCCGAGCTGGCCGCGATCCACGCGGAGGCGAACCGCCACGCCGACCGCGACGCGGCGCTGGACGGCGTGCTCGACGGCTCGACGCTGCTCGCCGCGGCCGACGTCGCCTACCGCTTCTCGCTCGAGCTGCCCAAGCCCGACCTGGAGCGCGAGCGGGAATTCCAGGAACGCGAGTGGACCAGGATCCGCGAGCGCCAGCAGCGCGTGCAGAAGATGTACGACCCGGCGGTGGACCGTGCGCTGTTGCGCTACAACCTGCTCGAGGCCGCGGCGCTGCCGGCGGCCGAGCGCATCGCGGAACTCGACCGCACCGCGGGGCTGCGCGCCGGCATGACCCCAGACGAGGCGGCGCACGCGATCGACGCTCTCCTGGACAAGCTGTACGCCGGGACGAAGCTGGGCGACGTGGCTTTCCGGACGGCGTTGATCGGCAAGCCGACCGCCGAGGTTCTCGCCGCGAAGGACCCGTTCGTCGAACTCGCCGTCGCGCTGCACCCCGCGCTCAAGGCCAAGCGGCAGGGCGAGAAGAAGACGAAGGGCGCGCTGTCCCGCGTCCGGCCGCGGTACATGCGGGCGCTGATGGAAAAGGAGGCCCGGCCGATCGCGCCGGATGCGAACGGCACCCTGCGCGTGACGTACGGGCGCGTCGTCGGCGTGGAGATCCGCGACGCCCTCGTCTACGCGCCGCAGACGACGCTGGCCGGGATCGTGGCGAAGCACACCGGCGAGGGGGAGTTCAACGCGCCCCGGCGCCAGCTCGAGGCGATCGAGCGGCTGCGCGCGGGCAAGCCGTCGCCGTTCGTCGACCCGCGCCTCGGCGACGTCCCGGTCGACTTCCTCTCGACGGTCGACACCACGGGCGGCAACTCCGGCTCGGCGACGCTCAACGGCCGCGGCGAGCTCGTGGGCCTTTTGTTCGACGGGCTGTTCGAGACCGTCGCCTCGGACGTGAGCTACGAGGCGGGCAAGACGCGCTCGATCCACGTCGACATCCGCTACGGGCTGTGGACGATGGCCGAGGTGGACGGCGCGCGGGCGCTTTTGGCCGAGCTGGGGCTGAAACCGTAGCCGCCCCGGGGCCGGCGGCATGAGCAGCGCCCTGCGCGGGCCGATCCTCGGCCTTCTCGCCGTCGCCTCGGCGGCGCTGGCCGGCGCGCCGGAGCACAGGATCCCGCGCGCCGCGGGTCCGGTCGTGATCGACGCGGTGCTCGACGAGCCGGCCTGGTCCTCGGCGCTGGTGATCGAGCTGGGGTACGAGACGTTCCCCGGCGACAGCATCCCCGCGCCGGTGCGCTCCGAGTGCCTCCTGGCCCACGACGACGAGCACCTGTACGTGGCGTTCCGGGCCCACGACCCGGAACCGGGCCGCATCAGCGCCCACCTGACCGACCGCGACGGCGCGTTCGAGGACGACTTCGCCGGGATCGTGCTCGACACGTTCAACGACGAGCGGCGGGCGTACGAGTTCTACGTCAATCCGCTCGGCGTGCAGATGGACCTGGTGCTGGACGATATCGCGAACAACGAGGACCAGGCCTGGGACGCGATCTGGGACTCGGCCGGCCGCCTCGCGCCGGAAGGTTACGTCGTCGAGTTCGCGATCCCGTTCGCGCAGATCCGCTTCGTCGCCACGCCGGGCGAGCAGACCTGGGGCGTGGACGCCGTGCGGATCTACCCGCGGCGCCATCGCTACGAGATCCACTCGCAGGCCGCGGACCGGCACCGCGCCTGCTACCTGTGCCAGATCTCGAAGGTCCGCGGCTTCGCCGGGCTCTCGCCGGGCCGCAACCTGGAACTCGACCCGACCTTGACCGCGCTGCGCGCCGAGGAGCGGGACCCGGCGAGCGGCCGGCGCGTCGGCGATCCGTCCACCGACGTCGAGCCGGGGCTGAGCGCGCGCTGGGGCGTCACGCCGGACCTGACGCTCAACGCCGCGCTCAACCCGGACTTCTCGCAGGTCGAGGCCGACGCCGCCCAGCTCGACGTGAACACGCAGTTCGCGCTGTTCTACCCCGAGAAGCGCCCGTTCTTCCTCGAGTCGGCCGACCTGTTCGCCACGCCGATCCAGGCGGTGTACACGCGCACCATCGCCGACCCGGACTGGGCCGCGAAGCTGATCGGCAAGAAGGGGCGCAGCGCGTTCGGCGCGATCGTGGCCAACGACGGCGTGACCAACCTGCTCGCGCCCGGTCCCGAGCGCTCGGCGAGCGACTCGCTGCCGCGGGAGAACACGACCGGGATCCTGCGCTACCGCGGCGACGTGGGTCGCGGCTCGGCGCTCGGCGCGCTCGCCACCTTCCGCGAGGCGACCGGCTACTCCAACCGCGTCGCCGGCGCCGACGGATTGCTGCGCCTCGCGCCCGCCGACACGATCACGTTCCAGCTGCTCCACGCCCGGACCGAGATCGGTTCCGCCAGCGGCGAGGGCAGCGCGCTGTTCGGCAGGTTCCGCCACGACAGCCGCGAGTGGGACTGGCAGGTCCAGTACGAGGATTTCGGCGACGAGTTCCGCGCCGACGCGGGGTTCGTCCCGCGCGTGGGCTACCGCTACGGGCAGGCCACGTTCGACTACACCTGGTGGGGCGAGCCGGGTGACTGGTACGGCCAGATCGAGTTCGGCGGGTCGTGGGACTACGGCGAGGACCGCGCCGGGAACCTCCTGGACAACCAGGTCGAGTTCTGGACCAACGCCAACGGGCCGCTGCAGTCGTTCGGGATGCTCGGCGGCGGCTGGCGCGAGCGTTCCTACCTCGGCCAGGGCTTCCGCCAGTGGTACGAGTACGCGAGGCTCGACTTCCGGCCGTCCAGGGACCTGCAGCTCGAGTTCGAGCTCGACCACGGGGGCGCCATCGACTACGCCAACGCGCGCGAGGCGACCCGCTTGCGCGTGGCGCCCGAACTGCTCTGGACGCCCGGTCGCCACGCGCGGATCGAACTCGGCCACGCCTTCGAGCGCCTCGACGTGGGCGAGGGCCGGCTGTACGACGCCAACCTGACGGAGCTACGGCTGTATTACCACTTCAGCCGGCGCGTTTTCGTGAGGTGGATCGGCCAGCACACGCGCGTGGACCGGCACCCGGCGCTGTACCGCGACCCGGTGGACGCCCGCGAACGGCGGCTCGACGACCAGCTCCTGTTCTCGTACAAGGTCAACCCGCAGACGGTGGTGTTCGTCGGCTACTCCGACCGCTACCTCGGCACCGACGAGTTCGACCTCTCCCAGGAGCAGCGCGCGTTCTTCCTCAAGCTTGGCTACGCCTGGCTGATGTGAGCGGGCGAAAACCGGCCCGCCGTTGCTGCATAATGCCGCCGTGAACCGCAAGACCCTCGTTTGGGTGCTGGCGACGGCGGCCGCGGTGGCGGGCCTCGTGGCCGTCCTCAAACTCATGCCGCCCGAACTGCTCGCGGACGCCGCCGAGCACGCCCGCAACCGGCCGCGCCTGTGGAACCGCGAGTGGTTCCGCTTCGGCCCGCAGCCGGTCACGCTGGCGTTCGTCGTGCGCGTCGCGATCGTCATGTTCCTGGTGATATCGGGCGCCCGGCTCATCGCGCGCCTTTTGCACGACCGCCTCCTCGCGCGCCTGTCGCTCGAGGCCGGCCGCAGGTACGCGATCGAGCGCCTCGTCAGCTACGTGGTCATGGGCCTGGGGTTCATCATCGGCCTGCACGCGCTCGGGATCGACATGACCAGCCTCGCCGTCCTCGGCGGCGTGCTCGGCATCGGGGTCGGCTTCGGGCTGCAGACGATCGCCAGCAATTTCGTCTCGGGGCTGATCCTGCTGTTCGAGCGACCGATCAAGGTCGGCGACCGCGTCGAGATCGCGTCGTTGACCGGCGAGGTGGTGCGCATCGGCGCCCGGAGCACGTGGGTCCGCACCAACGACAACACGATCATCATCGTCCCCAACGCCGATTTCATCAGCAACCGGGTGACGAACTGGACCGCCAACGACCAGAGGGTGCGGCTGCACGTGGCGGTCGGTGTCGGCTACGACAGCGACGCGGAAGAGGTGCGCGAGGTCCTGCTGGCGGTCGCGCATAGCCACCCCGACGTGCTGGCCAGCCCCGAGCCGAACGTCCTGTTCATGGGCTTCGGCGAGAGCGCGATCGACTTCGAGCTGCGGGTCTGGACCGCGACGCGGGTGCACAGCCCGGGCGGGCTGCGCAGCGAGTTGAACTTCAAGCTGTTCGAGGCGCTGAAGTCGCACCGGATCGAGATCCCCTTCCCGCAGCGCGACGTGCGGATCCGATCGAGCGCGCCGCCGCGCGACGCCGCGGTCCCGGAAGAAGAACACGCCTGAACCGGCCGCGGCCCGACGATGCTAACTAGTTCGTAATTCGATGGTTGGCGGCTTCCGCCACTTTGCGGTAAAACTCGCGCGCGCCTTTTACCCAGAGGAGGAGGTCCGTTATGCCGCCGTCCGTCCGCCGTGCCCCCGTGGTGTGCCTTGCCGTCCTCGCCGCGACCCTCGTCACGGCGCGCGCGGACTGCGACCTGCAGTCCCCGGCCCTGACGTCCTTCACCTTCACGCCGAGCAGCGTGAACACCAGCCTCGCTTCGCAGAACGTCACCTGCACGATGGTGCTGACGGACGCGCTGTCCGGCATCGAAACCGCCGGATGCCAGTTCATCTCCCCCGACTTCCTGCAGGTCGAGAGCTGCTCGGCGACGGCGCCCTCGGCGGGCACGCCGAACAACGGCACCTACAGCTGCACCGTCACGCTGCCGCGCTACTCGCGCTCGGGCGCGTGGATGGTCAACGCCGTCACCGCGGACGACGTGGTCGGCAACCAACTGACGGTGGACATGGTCACGCTGATAATGCGCGGGTTCCCCACCTCGCTGATCGTGACCTCCGACCCCGACATCACCCCGCCGCAGCTCGGCGCGTTCGACTTCAACCCCAAGTCGGTCAACGTCACGAGCGCACCGGCGACCGTGACGTGCTCGATGCCCGTAACCGACAACAAGTCGGGCGTCGACGCGGCGGTGTGCTACTTCTCCTCGCCGAGCGGCAAGCAGGCCGCGGCGTGCGTCGCGTCGGCGCCGTCCTCGGGAACGCGGACGGCCGGGACCTTCAGCTGCGGCGCGACGGTTCCGCGCTACGCGGAGCAAGGCACCTGGGTCGTATCCATGGTGCAGCTCATCGACATGATCAACAACTATTCCTTCTACCAGACCAGCGACCTGGCCTCGATGGGGCGGCCGACGAACCTCGTCGTCACGTCGAGCCCGGACGTCACTCCTCCGTCCCTGACCAACTTCACATTCAGCCCCAACCCGATCGACACCTCGACCGGCAACCAGTCCGTGACCTGCAACATGTCGTTCACCGACAGCCCGGCCGGCGTGGCCTACGCTTCGTGTTTCTTCGCGCTGCCGTCGGGCTACTCCTTCGGCTGCACGACGGTGACGCCGTTCTCGGGGACGCCGCAGAACGGCACCTACAGGTGCAGCGTGACGTTCCCGCACTACGCGCCGGGCGGCAACTACGAGGCCGACGTCACGACCGCCGACGCGGTCGGCAACTCGATGGACTACGACCGCACGGAGTTGGAGGCGCGCGGGTTCGCCGCGGTCTTGAACAACCTGTGCAGCGGCGGTTCGTCCGGCTCCGAGGTCACGTTGAACTTCACGAACCCGAGCACGCTGACCTGGACGGCGATGACCGGCGCACTGCGCTACAACGTGTACCGCGGCAGTACGTCGGGGCTCGTCGACTTCGACTTCGACGGGCTGCCGGACGGCGGGTACGGCGTGTGCCAGAACGCCAGCGACCCCAACCCGACCGACACCGTGTTCGTGGACGCGAGCCTCCCGCCGCAGGGCGGGCCGGGGTACCACTACCTCGTCAGCTACACCGACGCCGGCGGCGAGCAGGGGCTCGGCACGACCAGCGACGGCCTCGACCGGACCGTGTTCTTCCCCTGCCCCTGAAAAGTGAGCTCGAAAAGTCACATTGATGAAAACCGGGTGCGTTAACGGCGAACCGGCCTGACGCACCCGGTGAGCTTCGGCCCGCTCGATATCGGCGGGGCCGCGCTGCGCGCGCGATCGGGGCCGGGTG
>JAGOJY010000027.1 GCA_017994815.1 Acidobacteriota bacterium | reverse complement strand
CGCAACAACACCAAGGGCCTGTCGGAGCGCACGGCGGAACAATCGCGCCGCACCCCGGCGATGGTCCTGGGCCTGGCCCGGCGCCCGCTGCACGGCCGGGCGCTGTTCGCCCGGCGACTGTTCCCCAAGCGCGTCGGCCTACCGCCGGAGTTGGAATCGGCCTACCGCGGCACCTTGCGCGCCCGGCCCAACGAGAACGTCAAGCCCTACATCTACCGCTTCGTCACCTGACACCCGGCCCCGGCGAGGCGTGGACACCGCCCACCCAGCGCGGCCCGGCCGATATCGAGCGGGCCGAAGCTCACCGGGTGCGTCAGGCCGGTTCGCCGTTAACGCACCCGGTTTTCATCAATGTGACTTTTCGAGCTCACGTTTCAGTAGCCGAGGGCGGCGCCGTCCTTGCGGGACTCGGAGGCGCCCGACAGCACGCCGGTTTGCGGGTCGCGGCAGACCGCCTGGTAGCCGCCGAAGATCCCGGGCGCGGCGACGATGCGGTGACCTTTCCGGGCGAGGTCGCGCACGACTTCCGGCGGAAGACCGCTCTCCAGCGCCAGCTCGCCGCCGTCCTTCATCGGCGTGCCGGTCGGCTCGGACGAGCCCTCGTGGACGAAGCGCGGCGCGTCGCCCGCTTCCTGCAGGTTCATGCCGAAATCGACGAGGTTGATCACGACTTGCGCGTGGGCCTGCGGCTGCGTGCCGCCACCCATCACGCCGAACGCACACCACGGGTCGTCGCCGCGGAAAAGGAACGCCGGGATGATCGTGTGGAACGGGCGCTTGCCCGGCTCGAGCCGGTTCGGGTGACCTTCCGCGAGCGCGAACAGCGAGCCGCGGTTGTGGATGCCGAAACCGAGTTCCGGCACTACGTAGCCGGAACCGAAGCCGGTGTAGTTGCTCTGGATCAGCGAGACCAGGTTGCCGGCAGCGTCGCCCACGGCGAGGTAGGTGGTGTCGGTGCCCCGGTCGAGCGGCACCGCGCCCGGCTCGTCCACCTGCGCCGCGCGTCGCAGGTCGATGCGCTTGGCCCTTTCGCGCGCGTAGTCCTTCGAGAGCAGCGCCGCGACCGGGACCTTCGCAAACGCCGGGTCGGCGTAGTAGCGCGCGCGATCGGCGAACGCGAGCTTCTTGGCCTCGACCAGGAGGTGCCAGAAGTCCGCGGAATCGCGCCCGAGCGCGCGCAGGTCGAACGTCTCCAGGACGTTCAGCATCTCGAGGGCGGCGAGGCCCTGCCCGTTGGGCGGCAGCTCGACGAGGCGCACGCCACGGTACTCGCTGGCGATCGGCTCGACCCACTCCGAACGGTGCCCGCGGAAGTCCTCGATCGCGAAGAACCCGCCGACCTTCCGCGAGAAGGCGACGATCGCCTCGGCGATCGGCCCGTCGTAGAACGCGGTGCGCCCGCCGGCGGCGATCGCCTCCAGCGTCCGGGCCAGCGCCGGGTTGCGGAAGATCTCGCCCTCGCGCGGCGCGCGGCCACCCGGCAGGAACACCTCCGCGAACCCGGGCTTGTCCTTGAACACGCGCTCGCTGCGCTGCCACGCGCCGGCGATCACCTGCGGCACCGGCGCACCGTCGCGCGCCAGTTCGATCGCCGGCGCGAGGAGACCTTTCAGCGGCAGCTTGCCGAAGCGCGCGTGCAGCTCGAACCAACCGTCCACCGCGCCGGGCACGGTCCAGGCGTAGGGCGTGTAGAGCGGGATCGTGCCGTCCGCCGCCGGCGGCACCTTGTCGGCCGTCAGCGCGCGCGGGGCGCGCCCGGAGGCGTTCAGCCCGTGCAGCTTGCGGTTCTTCGCGTCCCAGACGATCGCGAACAGGTCGCCGCCCGGCCCGCAGGCGACCGGCTCGAGCACCGCGAGCGCCGCGTTGACGGCGATCGCGGCGTCGACCGCGGTGCCGCCACGCTGCAGGACGTCGATGCCGACCTGCGCCGCAAGCGGGTGCGCGGCCGCGACCATCCCGTGGCGGGCGTAGACCACCGAGCGCGTGGCGAACGCGCGCCCCTCGGTGCGGTCGGCGGCAAGGGCCGGGAGAACGGCGAGCAGCAGCAGCACGGTGACGGCGACGACGCGCATGGACGGCCTCCTGCCTGCGCCCCGGTCGCGCGGCAGCGTTACGGGTTGACCGGGTTCCCCTTGGGGACGGTGTCGATCAGCATCCGGCTTTCCTCGAGACAGACGAGGACGTTCTCGTAGCGCTGCAGCGCCAGCGCGCGGTAGCGCTCCTGGCTGATCTCGACGTGCACCGGCGCGCCCCACTCGGTCACCAGATCGACCTTGACCAAGGGGCCGGCCGGGTTGATGTGCATCACCTGCGCCGGGAAGTGCAGCCGGCCGTCGGTCTCGCGGCTGATGTCGAGGAAGTGCGGCCGGACGTAGATCAGGGCCGACGCCTCGTCGGGCGCCGCCGGCGCCGGGGCGGCCTGCCCGCCGAGGGTCACCTTGCCACCCTCGACGCGGCCGTGGAACAGGTTGACGCTGCCGAGGAACTGGTAGACGAACGCGCTCGCCGGGCGGTCGTAGACGTCGGCGGGAGTGCCGACCTGTTCGATGTGCCCTTCGTTCATCACCGCGATGCGATCGGCCAGCTCCAGCGCCTCCTCCTGGTCGTGGGTCACGAACAGGCTCGTGATGCCGAGGTCGTCGTGCAGGCGGCGCAGCCACATCCGCAGCTCGCGCCGGACCTTGGCGTCGAGCGAGCCGAACGGCTCGTCCAAGAGGAGCAGCCGCGGCTCGACCGCCAGCGCCCGTGCCAGCGCCACGCGCTGGCGTTGGCCGCCCGAGAGCTGCGCCGGGTAGCGGTCGGCGAGCCAGTCGAGCTGGACCATCTTCAGCAACTCGTTGACGCGGGCCTTGATCTGGGCCCGCGGCGGCCTCTCGCCGCGCGGCTTGACCCGCAGGCCGAAGGCGACGTTCTCCACGACCGTCATGTGGCGGAACAGCGCGTAGTGCTGGAACACGAAGCCGACCCGCCGCTGGCGCACGGTGCTGCGCGTGGTGTCCTCGCCGTCGAGCAGGACCTGCCCCTGGTCGGCGTACTCCAGCCCGGCCACGATCCGCAACAGCGTCGTCTTGCCCGACCCCGACGGTCCGAGCAGCGCGACCAGCTCGCCGGTCGGCACCTCGAGGCTGACGCCATCGAGGGCGGTGAACGTGCCGAAGCGCTTGGTGATGTTGCGGACTTCGATGCCCATCGTCAGACCCTCGTGCCCGGCCGCACGTCCGAGGCCTTGCCGGTCTTCCACTCGATCGTGCTCTTGGCGACGATCGTCACCAGCGCCAGGCCCGCCAGGATCGACGCGAAGGCGAACGCGGCGCTGAACTCGTAGTCGTTGTAGAGGTTCTCGACGTGCAGCGGCATCGTGCTGGTCTTGCCGCGGATGTGGCCCGAGACCACCGACACGGCGCCGAACTCGCCCATCGCCCGCGCGTTGCACAGGATCACGCCGTACAGGAGGCCCCACTTGACGTTCGGCAGCGTGACCTTGAAGAAGGTCCGCCAGCCGCTCGCGCCGAGCGTCATCGCCGCCTCTTCCTCCTCGCTGCCCTGCGACTGCATGAGCGGGATCAGCTCGCGGGCCACGAACGGGAAGGTGACGAACATCGTCGCCAGGACGATGCCCGGGACGGCGAAGATGATCTTGATCCCGTGCTCGGTGAGCCACGGGCCGAGCAGCCCCTGCGCGCCGAACAGCAGCACGAAGACCATCCCGGCGATGACCGGGGAAACGCTGAACGGCAGGTCCACCAGTGTCAGCAGGAGCTGTTTGCCCGGAAACTCGAACTTGGCGATGGCCCACGCCGCGGCCACGCCGAACAGCACGTTCGCGCCGACCGAGATCGCCGCCGTCATGAGCGTCAGCTTGATCGCCGCCACGGCGTGCGGCGCGGTGATGGCCGCCCAGTAGGCGGCGATCCCGTTCTCGAACGCCTTGACGAACACGGCGAGGAGCGGCAGTCCAAGGAACAGGGTCAGGTAGCCGAGGCCGAGTAGCAGCAACAGCCGCCGCACCAGGACCGGCTCCTGGATCCGGGCCGGGCCGGGTTGGGCGGCGGCGGCAGCCTTCAGGTCGGGGGCAGCGCTCATCGCCGGCTCACATCTGCCAGCCCAGCCGCTGGGCGCGGCGCTGGACGAGGTTCAGCGCGAACAGCACGCCGAACGACATGATCAGGAACACGAGGGCGAGCGCGGTCGCCCCCGCGTAGTCGTACTGCTCGAGCTTGATCATGATCAGGAGCGGCAGGATCTCGGTCTTGCCCGGCATGTTGCCGGCGATGAAGATGACCGAGCCGTACTCGCCGAGGCCGCGGGCAAACGCCAGCGCGAAGCCGGTCACGAGCGCCGGCGTCAGCTCGGGCAGGATCACCTTGAGGAACGTCTGCCGGCGCCGCGCGCCGAGGGTCGAGGCCGCCTCCTCGATCTCGGGATCGAGGTCGGCCAGGACCGGCTGCACGGTGCGCACGACGAACGGCAGGCCGATGAACGTCAGCGCGATCGTGACGCCGAGCGCCGAGTACGCGCCCTGGATCCCGAGCGCGTTGAGCGGCGCGCCGAGCCAACCGGTCGGGGCGTAGAGCGCGGTCAGCGCGATGCCCGAAACGGCGGTCGGCAGCGCGAACGGCAGGTCGACGAGGCCGTCGACGATCCGGCGGCCCGGGAACCGGTAGCGGACCAGCATCCAGGCCACGAGCAGGCCGAAAACCGTGTTGATCGCGGCCCCGATCGCCGAGCAGACCAGGCTCAGGCGGTAGCTGGCGAGGGCGCGCGAGGACGTGACGATCTCCCAGAACTGCCCGAGGCTCAGCTCCGTGCTGCGCAGGAGGATCATCGACAGCGGGATCAGCACGATCAGGCTGAGATAGGTCAGCGTGATCCCGAGCGTGAGCCCGAACCCGGGCAGCACGTGCCTGGACCGCACGAACTTCATGCGCGCTCCGCGGATCCTCGGCGGCGGGGCCGCCGCCCCGCCGCCGACGTGTCGTGCCTGGTCACTTCTGGATCGCCTCGAAGATCTGGTCGTAGATCGCGCCGTCGATGAAGTGCGCCGCGTGCGCCTTCTTCCAGCCGCCGAAATCGTCGATCGTCATCAGGTCGACTTTCGGGAACTGCTGCGCGTGGCGCGCGAGCACCGGCGCGAGCCGCGGGCGGTAGTAGTGCCGCGCCGCGATCTCCTGCCCTTCATCGCTGTACAGGTACTTCAGGTACTCCTCGGCGATCTTGCGGGTCTTGTGCCGGTCGGCGACCTTGTCCACGACCGCGACCGACGGCTCGGCGAGGATGCTGATCGAGGGCATCACGATCTCGAACTTGCCCTTGCCCATCTGGTTGACGACCAGCAGCGCTTCGTTCTCCCAGGCCAGGAAGACGTCGCCGATGCCGCGCTCGGCGAAGGTCGTGGTCGCGCCGCGAGCGCCGGTGTCGAGAACGGGGACGTTCTTGAACAGCGCCTGGACGAACTCGCGCGCCTTGGCCTCGGTGCCGCCCGGCCGGCGCAGGGCGTAGCCCCACGCCGCGAGGTAGTTCCAGCGCGCCCCGCCCGAGGTCTTGGGGTTCGGCGTGATCACGGCGATACCCGGCTTCACCAGGTCGCCCCAGTCCTTGATGTTCTTCGGATTCCCCTTGCGCACGAGGAACACGATCGTCGAGGTGTACGGCGCGCTGTTGTTCGGCAGCCGCTGCTGCCAGTCGGCCGCGATCAGCCCCGACCGCTGCTGGATCTCGTCGATGTCGTACGACAGCGCCAGCGTCACGACGTCCGCTTCCAGCCCGTCGATCACGGCCCGCGCCTGCTTGCCGGAGCCGGCGTGCGACTGGTCGATCGTCACGTCCTGCGAGGCCTTGGCCTTCCAGTACTTGGCGAAGGCGGCGTTGAAGTCCTTGTACAGCTCGCGCGTCGGATCGTAGGAGACGTTCAGCAGCGTGACCGGCGACTGGGCAAAGGCCGGCACGGCGGCCGCGAGCACGAGCGCGACCAGGCTGGCAGACAATCCTCTTCCGCTCATCGTGACCCCTCCTCCTCAGAACGAAACTTGGAACCGGCACGCCAGGAGCCGCTCGTCCTCGCGGTCCTCGCCCGCCGGAGCCCCGCCGCGGAAGCTCGTGCGGTCGTAGTTCAGCACGAACTTGACGTTGCGGTCTACGTACCAGTTCAGGCCGACCGTCCAGCCGGCGGCCGATCGGGACGACTTGTCCGGGCTGGCGAAGACCGGGAAAGCCGCGCTGTCGAAAGCGATGCGGTGCCGGCGCAGGGCCAGTTCCAGCGCCCCACCCCCGCCGTTCGGCCCGAGGAGCGGCTTTTTCGGCTTCACGCCGTTCCAGGAGGTCGCCTCGCCCGTGACCACCCACGAGGCCGAGACCTGCCAGGCGCGGTGGTCCAGCCGGGCGGTCGTGTCCCCGTCCGCGGCCCGGACCTCCTGCCGCGAGCTGACCGACTCCGCGAGCAGGCTGACCGGCCCGGCCGACCAGTACAGCTGCGGCGACACGCGTGTGCGGTCGCCGTCGGCCAACGCGTCCTTGGCGTACGCGAAGAACGTCTGGCCGGCCGTCTTGTAGGACGCCAACCCGGGCGCACTGGACGTCCCGCGCTCGGTGCCGCTCGTGCCGGCCACGCCGAAACGCAGCCCCGAGAGCGCGACCGACTTGCGCCGGGCGAACGGCTGCAGCATCACGCGCGCGGCGACGTCCTTGCCGTTGGCGGTGTCGAGGTCGCGCTTGTCGCCGTCCGCGACGCCGTTGAAGTAGCCCAGCTCGTACCCGAGCACGCCGCCGGCGACATCGCCATGGAGCATGAGGCCGAGATCGCGGTTCGGGACGAGCAGCGTCGGGAACCCGCGCTCGACGAACAGGATCGCGGTCGCGGACTGCAGGCGCTCGAGGCCGACCGGCGGCTTGAACTTGCCGGCGCGCAGGCCCAGCGCGGGATCGAAGCGCGCGTCGAGGTAGGCGTCGAAGAGCGTCGTCTTCCCCTCGCCGAAGTCCGGCATCACGCGGAAGTCGTAGATCCGCGCCAGCGTCCCCTCGAGGACCGGGCGCACGCGCCGCAGCGTGAACGTGTCCACGAGCTGGCCTTCGTCATCGCCGAAGGTCCTCGAATCGAGCTGCACGTAGCCGCGCAGCTTCACGACCCAGTACCCGTCGGCCGACTTCAGCGCGAACCCATCCTTGCCGGCCACGACGGCCGCGGCCTCCTTGGCCTTGGCCGCGGCCGCCTCCTGCTCCAGCTCGCGCTGGCGCTGGAGGATCCGCACCTTCTGGTCGAGTTCATCCACGCGCTGTTCCAACCCGTTTTGCCTTGTTGCGTCCCGCTCCTGCTCCTGGGCCGACGCCGGCGCGGTGAACGCCAACAGCGCCAACACGGCGGCCGGGATCAAACCGGAAGTCCTCATGAACGTTGCTCCTTCGGTTCATGGCTCACCTCCGGCGGTCCGGTCAGTGCTCCTCGTCGTCACCCTTGCGTTCGCGAACGCGGGCCTCCGGTGCGACCGGTCGGCGCCGCGCTGCCCGTCAGCCGAGCATTTCGAAGCGCGTCTTCTCCTTGCGCTCGATCTGGACCACGCGGCAGTCGTGCACGACCACTTCGACGGAGCCGTACCTGAGCGAGCGCACGGCCGCCAGGATCGCGGCCTCGACCTCGGCGTTCTTGTTCTGCCCCGCGCACCGGGCCTCGTCGTCATCTCGCGTGCGCGCCACCGGTCCTCCCTTCCACCTGTTCGGCCAGCGCTTCCGCGACGGCGGCGTGCGAGGCGTCGAGCATGTCGGTCAAGCTGGTCCCGTCGAGGATGCGGGCGGTCTCGTCCCGCACCTTTTTCATGACGATCCGGATCGAGCAACTGGTCTCGTCCTGGCACTCGTCGCACTTGCGGTAGGCGGTCTGGCTGACGCAGGGCAAGAGCGCGAGGGGCCCCTCGAGCGCCCGGACGACCTGGCCGAACGTGATCTCGGCGGCCGGCCGCGCCAGAAGGTAGCCACCCTCCTTCCCCTTGCGGCTGACGAGGAAACCCCCGAGGCGCAATTCGACCAGGATCTGCTCGAGGAACTTGCGCGGGATCGCCTCGAGTTCGGCGATCTCGGCGGCCGAGACCGGGCGTTCGGCGTCGGTCCGGGCCAGGAGGATCAGAGACTTCAGGGCGTACTTGGTTTTCTTCGAGAGCACCGGGCCTTCTCCGCGTAATACTGATAATTCCTATCGGACAACTGGGACATTACGGCGATGCGGGCTTCCGGGCAAGAAAAAAATGTCGCGGATCGTTTGAACCATCACGAAATCCGGCGCACCGCCACGGGCAGCGACCCGGCCGGAGTTTTGCAGGGGCCCGCCGGGCCGGATCTAATGGTCGCGTCGTCGCGACTCGCCCGGGTCCGGCTGAGCACCCCGCTTCGGCGGGGTCGAGGTCCGCGATGCCGACCCCCTCCCGCGCATCCGGTCGCCTGCAGTGCTGGTGGCTCGCCGGCGGCTCCGAGCTGTGCCATTTCTGTGGTCAACGTTTTGCCTGCGAGCAGGAGATTCGCTGCGCCTGCTGCGACCAGGCGATCTGCCCCATGTGCGCGATCATCGTTTCGTCGGAGATCGTCTGCCCCGACTGCCGCGCCGTTCCCCAAGGCGTCTGAGGCGTGCCGTGGGGGCGCGCGCGGTCTGGAAGGGAACGATCCAGTTCGGCTCGACCAGGCTGCCGGTGAAGCTGTACTCGGCGGTGCAGGACCGGAACATCCACTTCCACCTGCTGCACCGCCCCGACCGCGAGCGGATCAAGCAGCGGATGGTGAACCCCGTCAGCGGCCGCGAAGTCCCGCGCGAGGAGATCCGCCGCGGGTACGAGGTCGAGCCGGGCCTGTTCGTGCTCCTCGACGACGAGGAACTGGCCGAACTCGATCCGCGGGACTCGCGCACGATCGACGTCGCGGCGTTCCTCCCGGCGTCGGCCATCGACCACCGCTGGTACGAACGGCCGTACTACCTCGGCCCGGACGGGGGCGGCGAGACGAACTACTTCGCGCTCGCCGCCGCGCTGCAGAAGACGCGCAAGGAGGGTCTCGCGCGCTGGGTCATGCGCAAGACGCGCTACGCTGGCGCCCTGCGCGCGCACGGGGGACACCTGATGCTGGTCACACTCCGCCCGGCGCAGGAGGTCGTCCCGGTCTCGGCGCTCGAGGCTCCCGCCGGGCGCGCGCTCGACGCGCGCGAGAAGCGCATGGCCGAGCAACTGGTCGACGCGCTCGGCGGTCCGTTCGACCCGGCCGAGTTCCGCGACGAGTACCGCGACCGGGTGATGGAGCTGGTGCAGGCCAAGGCCAAGGGCCGGAAGGTCAAGACCCGGCGCGCGCCGCGGCGCAAGCAGCCGGGGACATTGGCGGCGGCGCTGGAGGCCAGCCTGCGCGCGGCGGGCAAGGCGGCGTCGGTCAAGACGAGGAGGCGCGCGCATGGCTGAGGAGCCGGAAGACCGCCTCGCCGGACCCCGGCCGTTCTGGTCCGGCACGATCACGTTCGGGCTGGTCAGCGTGCCCGTGGATCTCTACGCCGCGAACCGGCCGCGCCCGATCGCGCTGCGGATGCTCGACGCCGACGGCACGCCGCTGGCGCGGCAGTTCTACTGCCCGGAGCACGACAAGCCGGTGGACGAGGACGACATCGTGCGCGGTTACGAGCTGGAGGACGGCCGGCACGTCGTGATCGAAGACGAGGAGCTGGAGAAGCTCGAACCGCGGAAGTCCCGCGACATCGACCTGCGGCGATTCGTGGACCAGGAGCAGCTCGACCCGGTGTTCTTCGAGCGGGCTTACTTCCTCACGCCGTCGGGCGGCTCGAACAAGGCCTACCGGCTCCTGGCCGACGTGATGGAGCGCACCCGGCGCGCCGGCATCGCGACCTTCGTGATGCGCGACAAGGAGTACCTCGTCGCGATCCTCTCCGAGCGCGGGATCCTGCGCGCCGAGACGCTGCGGTTCCTCGACGAGGTCCGCTCGCCGGAGCAGGTCGGCCTGCCCGAACCCGATCTGGACGAGCGCGCGGCCGCGCGGATCGCGCGCGAGATCGGCAAGCGCACCAAGAAGCAGTTGCCGCGCAAGGAACTGGAGGACGATTACGCCGACCGGTTGCTGAAGCTGGTCGAGCGCAAGCACCGCAAGGGAACCGACCAGGTCCGCGCCCCCGAGGAGGCGCTCGCCGAGCCGGAGGCGGACGTGGACCTGATGGACGTGCTGAAGAAGAGCATGCAGGCGGCGAACGCCGGGCGCGCCAAGCCGCGCCGGCGCGCGGGCCCGCGCGCGGTCACGCCGAAGCGCAAGGCCCGCAGCGCCTAGTCGGGACGGGCAAAACACCCGTTCGCGTATCGCCTACCGGTCGCCGCGCGACAGGACCGCGCGCGCCGTTTCGCGCACCGTCGGATCGGGATCGTCCACGAGGTGCCGCGCCGCCTCGATCACCTCGGCATCGCCCGCGTTGGCGCCGGCGATCAGCGCGTTGCGCACCAGGCCCGCGCGCTTGGGGCGCGCCAGCGGCGTGCCACGGAAGCGCTCGCGGAAACCGGCCTCGTCCAACCGCGCCAGCTCCGCCAGCGTCAGCTGCTCCAGCTCCGCCCGCGCGGCAAACGCCGGCTCCGCCACCGGGTCCACGCGGCGGTTCCACGGGCACACTTCCTGGCAGACGTCGCAGCCGAAGACCCAGTCGCCGATTCCCGCGTGAAGCTCGCGCGGCACCGGGCCGCGGTGCTCGATCGTCAGGTACGAGATGCAGCGGTTGGCGTCGACGAACCACGGCTCGGGGATCGCGCCGGTCGGGCAGGCGTCGAGGCAGGCCCGGCACGATCCGCAGCGCTCGGCCGGGGCCGGGCCGGAGGGCGGTAACTCGGCGTCCGTCAGCACCACGCCGAGGAAGCGCCACGAATCGCCGGTCGGCCCGATCAGGCAGGTGTTCTTGCCGAACCAGCCCAGCCCGGCGCGCGCCGCCAGCTCGCGCTCGAGGACCGCGCTGGTGTCCACGAGGACGACCCGCCGCAGGGGCTGCCCGGCCAGCCGCTCGAGTTCCTCCGCCCACGCCGCGAGCCGCTGTTTCAGGATGTCGTGGTAGTCGGCGCCGCGCGCGTAGCGCGAGACGTGGCGCGCCACGCCCGGCAACCGCCGGCGCTCGAGCGGCTCGGTGAGGTACGACAGCGCGCCGACCAGCGCGCTGACCGCCCACGGCCAGTGCGAGCGCAGGTCCCGACGCGCCGGCGCCGTGCGCTCCATCCACGCCATGCCGGCGTGCGCGCCGCGGGCGAGCCAGGCGTCGAGGTACCCGGCGTGACCGGAGGGGTCGCAGCGCGCGACGCCGCACGCGGTCAGGCCGGCGCTGCGTCCGGCCTGCGTTATCGAGACGAGGTCGAGTGGATACATAATCCGCCGCATGCACATCGTACACATCGCGCCCGAGATGGCACCCTTCGTGAAAATCGGCGGCCTCGGCGATGTCGTCGGCGCGCTGCCCCCGGCCCAGGCGCGGGACGGGCACCAGGTCACGGTCGTGCTCCCGGGGTACGCCCGCGTGCTCGGCGCGCTCGGCCTCGCCGGACAGATGGGCCAGCCGGTTTCGTACCGCGTGGACGGCTACGAGGTCGGCGGGACCGTCCACACGATCGAGCACCACGGCGTGACGGTGCTGCTGGTCGCGCAGGCCGACTTCTTCGGCCGGCCGGAAGTCTACGGCGGACCGGAAGGCGGGTACCTCGACAACGGACTGAGGTTCGGCTGGTTTTCCGGCGCCGCGCTGTCGGCGCTGCGCGGCCGCGAGCCCGCGCCGGACGCGGTCGTCGCGCACGACTGGCCGGCGGCGCTGTCACCCGTGTTCCAGCGCGCGCACCGGATGCCGAACGACCCGCTCGAGCGGACCGCGTCCGCGGTCGTGATCCACAACCTCGCGCACCAGGGCGTGTTCCCGTTCGAGTTGGCACGGCGCTTCAGCCTGCCGCACGAGACGCTCCACCCGGGGGCGCTGGAATCGCTCGGCTGGCTCAACTACCTCAAGGGCGCGATCGCGTACGCCACGACCGTGATCACGGTCTCGCCGAACTACGCGCAGGAGATCCTCTGGGGCGGGTACAGCGAGGGGCTGGAGCAGACCCTGCGCGCCCGGGCCGAAGACCTGGTCGGCATCCTCAACGGCGTCGACACCGAGGCCTGGGACCCCGCGCACGACGTCCACCTCGCCCGCCGCTACGACGCGGGCGATCTCGCGGGCAAGCTCGAGAACAAGCTCGCGCTGCAGCGGGAACTCGGGTTGCGCGAAGACCCGCGGCTCCCGCTGTTCTCGATGATCGGCCGGCTCGACCACCAGAAGGGCGTGGACCTTCTGGAGGCCGCGGCGCCCGGGCTGGTCGACCGCGAGGCGCAGGTGGTGCTGCTCGGCGCGGGTCCCCAGCGGCTCGTCGATCCGCTGATCGGTCTGTCCAGGATCTGGCGGCAGTCGGTCGCGATCGTGCGGCGCTTCGACGATCCGCTGGCGCATCGCATCTACGCCGGTTCCGACTTCTTCCTGATGCCGAGCCGCTTCGAACCCTGCGGGCTGGGACAGATGATCGCGCTGCGCTACGGCACGATACCGATCGTGCGGCGCACGGGCGGGCTGGTCGACACGGTCCGCGACATCGACGAGCACCCGGCGACCGGCAACGGCTTCGTGTTCAACCACGCCGATGCCAACGGGCTGGCCTGGGCCTGCGGGCGCGCCCTGCGCGCCCTGCGCGATCGCCCGGAACTGCTCGCCGGCATGCAGCGCCGCGCGATGGAGGAGGACCATTCGTGGGACCGGTCGGCCCGCACATACGACGAGGTCCTCGAGCAGGCCGTGCAGAAGGAGCGGCAGCGCACCACGGTTTGACGCCGCCGCTCGCGCGCGTCTTCGTCATGGTCGCGGCGGCGCTGTTCTCGACCGGCGGCGCCGCGATCAAGGCTTGCGGGCTCACCGACTGGCAGATCGCCGGGTTCCGCTCCGGCATCGCTGCCCTGACGATCGCGCTCTTGCTGCCGGAAGCGCGCCGGCGCTGGAGCTGGCGCACGCTGCTCGTCGGCTGCGCCTACGCGAGTTGCCTGATGTCGTTCGCACTCGCGAACAAGCTCACGACGGCGGCGCACACGATCTTCCTGCAATCCACGGCACCGTTGTACCTGCTGCTGCTCGGCCCGCTGCTGCTGCGCGAACCGGTGCGGCGCCGCGACCTGGGCTACCTCGCCGCGCTGGTCGCCGGGCTCCTGATGCTGCTGTTCGGGATCGCGCCGGCACAGGCCACGGCGCCCGATCCGGTGCGGGGGAACATCCTCGCGGCGTTCAGCGGCCTGTCGTGGGCGCTCAGCGTCAGCGGCCTGCGCTGGCTCGGCCGCGACGGGGGCGGCGCGACGGCGCTCGGTGCGGCGCTGGCCGGGAACATGATCGCGTTCCTGGTCGCGCTGCCGCTGGCCCTGCCGCTCGGCGCGGGCCGGCCGGTGGACTGGCTCGTGCTGGCCTACCTCGGCGTGTTCCAGATCGCGGTGGCGTACGTCTTCCTGACCCGCGGCCTGACGCGCCTGCCCGCCCTCGAGGCCTCGCTCCTGCTCCTGGTCGAGCCGGTCCTCAACCCGGTGTTCACGTGGCTGGTCCACGGCGAAACGCCGGGCGCGTGGGCGGTTGCGGGTGGCGCGGTGATCCTCGGCGCGACCCTCGTCCACACCTGGCGGGCGTCCCGGGCCTGATCCTGCCCGGCCCGCTTGATGCGATTAGGTTGCTGCTGGGGCGCTTTCGGCCTAGATTTACCGTGTCTCTCCTCCCGGACAGGGGTGTCCGCATGGGTGCTTCCGAATCGCTCGCGCGCGCCGCGCTCGGGGAGTCCGTGCGCGTGGCCGGCATCGCCGGCGGGCAGGAGGTGCGCTCGCGCCTGGCCAGCCTCGGCCTCCTGCCGGGGGTGCTGGTGCAGGTCGTCACGCGCGCACCGCTCGGCGGGCCCGTGCTGATCGACGTCGGCGGCACGCGCGTCGCGATCGGGCGCAAGGTCGCGCAAAAGGTCCTGGTCCAAAGGTGAGATTCGTCCTCGTCGGACAGCCCAACTCCGGCAAGAGCACGATCTTCAACGCCGTCGCGGGCTACCGGTCGCCGACCGCGAACTTCCCCGGGACCTCGGTCACGTACACCACCAGCCGCGTGCTCGCGGGAGACCGCGAGGTCGAACTCGTGGACCTGCCCGGCACGTACTCGCTGACGTCCCACGACGCGGCGGAGCGCACGGCGCAGGACTTCCTCGCCTCGGGCGAACTGTCGGTCATCGTCAACGTGGTGGACGGCACGCGGCTCGGGCGCTCGCTCGAGTTGACGCTGCAGCTGATGGAGTTGGGCCAGCCGCTGGTGGTCGCGCTGAACATGTCGGACGAGACGCGGCGCAAGGGGATCGACATCGACGCCGCGGCGCTGGAACGCGAGCTGGGCGTGCCGGTGGTGCCGACGATCGCGCGCCGCGGGCTGGGGCTCGTGGAACTGTTCGAGACCGCGTTCCGCGCCGCCGACTCGGCCCCGCCGCGCGCGCCGCGCCACGACCGCGAGGTCGAGCGCGCCCTCGGCGAGATCGAGGGGCTGATCCGGGACGTGCCGCTCGGGCCGGCACGCGCGCCGCGCCTGTCGGCGATGAAGCTGGTCGAGCGCGACCCGGCGCTGCACGGCGAACTGGAGCGGCTCGCGCCCGCCGCGGGACCGGGCGTGCAGGCCGCGATCGCGACGCTGGAAGAGCTGCACGGCTGGCCCGCGGACCAGGTGCTCTCCGGCGCGCGGCACGCGCTGGCGCACACGATCGAGGAGCGCGTCAGCCGCTCGCGGCGGCCCGCGCCGGGGTGGCGCGAGCGCGTCGACTGGCTGCTCACGCACCCGGTGCTGGGCATCCCGGCGCTGCTCGCGATCCTCGCCGCGCTGTTCTACGCCGTGTTCGGCGCCGGGCGGTACCTCGAAGCGCCGCTGGCGGCCGGGTTCGACGCGATGGCGGCGCGGCTGCAGGACCTGGTCCCCGCCGGGTCGGTGTTCGGCGCCGCCGTGCAGGGGATCGTGCTCGGCCTGTCGGGCGGCGTGGTGATCGTGCTGCCCTACCTTCTGCCGTTCCTCGTCGGCCTGTCGCTGCTCGAGGAAACCGGCTACCTGGCGCGGATGGCGTACCTGCTCGACGGGCTGATGCACCGCATCGGGCTGCACGGCAAGTCGATCGTCCCGCTCGTGCTCGGGTACGGCTGCTCGGTCCCGGCGGTGATGGCCACGCGGATCCTCGACAGCCCGCGCGAGCGGCGGATCACGGCGATGCTGGCGGTGCTCGTCCCGTGCTCCGCGCGCAGCGTGGTGATTCTCGGGCTCGTCGGCGCCGTGCTCGGGCCGTGGGCGGCGCTGGCGGTGTACATCGTGAACCTCGCCGTGACCGCCGGCATCGCGATCGTGCTCGAGCGCCGCGCCGGTCCCGGGCCGATCCCGGGTCTGGTCCTCGAGGTCCCCGACCTGCGGCTGCCGTCCGTCCACACCGTTTTCTTCCGCACGTGGATCGCACTGCGCGAGTTCGTCGCCGTCGCCTGGCCGCTCCTGATCGTGTCGTCGGCCGTGCTCTCGGTTCTGGAACTCGCTGGCGCCGGGCAGGCGATCAACTCCGGGCTCGCGCCGCTGACGGTCACGCTGCTCGGCCTGCCCGCGGCGGTCGGGATGACGCTCGTCTTCGGCGTCCTGCGCAAGGAACTGTCGCTGATGATGCTGGTCCAGGCGCTCGGCACGGCACGCATCGCCGACGCGCTCGCACCCGCGCAGGTCGTCGCGTTCGCGCTGTTCGTCGTCTTCTACGTGCCGTGCCTGGCCACCCTGGTCGCGCTCGGGCGCGAGGTCGGCTGGCGCGCCGCCGGCTGGGTCGCCCTGCTCACGCTGGGGCTGGCCACGGCGCTCGCCGTCGCCGGGCGCTTCGCGGTCGTCCTGTTCGCCTGACCGCCGAAGCCGGGCGTCAGCGCCCCTCGTACGCCCGCTTCAGCGCCGCAATGTCGAGCTTCTGCATGTCCATCATCGCCCTCATCGCGCGGCCGGCCTTCTCCTCGTCCTCGTCCCGCAACATGTCCGGCAGCACGGTCGGGGTGATCTGCCACGACAGGCCGAAGCGGTCCTTGAGCCAGCCGCACATCAGCGCTTCCCCGCCCCGCAGCAGAAGCTCCCAGTAGCGATCGACCTCCTCCTGCGTCTCGCAGTTGACCACGAAGGAGATCGCCGGCGAGAAGGTGTACATCGACCCGCCGTTCAGCGCGCTGAAGCGCTGGCCCAAGAGTTCGAAGTCGATCGCCAGCACGGACCCGCGCGGCCCCGGCCCGGCCTCGCCGCAGCGCATGACCTTCGTGATCCGCGAATCGGGGAAGATCGAGACGTAGTAGTTCGTCGCTTCCTCGGCATTGCCGTCGAACCAGAGGAATGGCGTGATCTTCTGCATCGGCATGGAACGGCCCTCGGACTGTTCGGCCGGCGGGCAGCGTTTCGGGCGCCGCGTGCCGCCGGCGAGGGCGAATTATCCCGCGGCGGGGAACCCGGCTGCACCTGCCGGGGTACGGCGGCCGCCGTGGCCGCCGCGGTCACAGGATCCAGACGACCTCCTCGCGCAGGGCACGCGCGAACCTCGACCCGGACGCGAGGATGCGTTCGAATTCCGGCACGGTGTCCACCCCATCCGCCGCGTCGTCCCCCCGGTCCCGGCGATCAGATCACGAGAAAAGTGGGCGAGGCGGGGCGACCCTCACGAATGGTCTCGGCTGCAAGAGGTCAGTTCGCTGCGGTCGCCAGCACGTGCTCCCACGTGCGGAGCAGGTTCTCGCCGCAGACCTTGCGCAGGTCCTCGTCGGACCAGCCGCGATCGACCAGCTCGCGCACGACGTTGCGGTACCCGCTGACGTCGGGCAGCCCGTCCGGCTTGCGATCCACCCCCTCGAAGTCGGAGCCGAGCCCGACGGCGTCCACCCCGGCCAGCCGGACGGCGTGCTCGATGTGGTCGGCGACGTCCTTGACGCTGGTGGCGACGGGCGGGTGCGCGCGCCGGTATTCGTCGCTGTACGCGCGCATCGCGGGGTCGTCCCAGTTAAGGCCGTGCTCGGTCCGGAAGCGGTCGAGATCGTCCCAGCCCTGCATCGCCTGCTGCTGCGCCGCGGCGGACAGGAACATCGACCCGAAGGCGATCATCACCACGCCGCCCTTCGCGGCCACCTGGCGCAGGAGTTCGTCGCTGATGTTGCGCTCGAAGCCGGGCGTGAAGTGCCGGCACGCCGAGTGCGAGGCGATCACCGGCGCCCGGCTCAGCGCGAGCACCTGCTGCGCGGCCTCGTCCGACGCGTGGCTGATGTCGATCATCATCCCGAGCCGGTTCATCTCGGCGACGACGTCGCGCCCGAACGGCGACAGGCCGTGCCAGCGCCTGTCCTCGGCGAACGAGGAGTCGGCGATGCGGTTGTTGCCGCTGTGGCACAGCGTCACGTACGCCACGCCGCTCTGGCGGAAGTGCCGCAGCGCCGCGAGGTCGTTCTCGATCGCCGCGCCGTTCTCGATCCCGAGCAGCCAGCCGAAGCGCCCGGCGGACACGGCGCCGCGCAACTCGCCCGGCGAGCGCGCGAGCGCGAACAGGTCCGGGTGCCGGGCGACGGCGGACTCGACGCGGTCGATCATCGCGTCCGCGCGGGCGCGGCCTCCCGGAGCGTCGTCGAGCGACGCGGGGACGTAGATCGCCATGAACGCCGCTTTCAGCCCGCCCTCGCGCGCCCGCGGCAGGTCGAAGTCCCCCTCTTCGCTGCGCACGGCGACATCGACGTCAGGGTGCTCGTAGATCCGGCTCGGGAGGTCGACGTGCCCGTCCACCACGAGGAGTTCGCGCGTCAGCCGCGCCGTGCGCTCGGCAGGGGTCTCCGGCGCGCGGCAGCCGGCCGCGGCCAACAGGCCGGCCACGGCCAGCGGCAGGAGCGCGCGGCTCGTCACGAGGCGGGCGCGGCAGCGTGGCCGGGAATACCGTAAGCGGCGCCGAACGGACGTTCGTCGGGAAGCGGCGGGTGCTTGGCCGGGTCGAAGCGCAGGACCTGCGTCAGCCGGCGCCGGGCCGCCGGGGCGATCGGCGCGACGGCGTTCGTCATGTCCGGGAACAGCGCCGCGGCAAGCGCACGCGCTTCCTCGAAGAACGCGGGCTCGCGCTCCAGCCCGATGCGCGCGAAAGCGACCAGCGCCTTGCGGAACCCCGGCTCCAGCGTGCGAACGAGTTCCGCGACCGCCACGCGCTCGCCCTCCGGGATCGCGCCCGCGAGCGGGAACGACGTGACACGGGCGCCGCCGCGGTCGAGCTCGACAGTGCCGGCGACGACCGCGATCGAGAGGCGGTCCTTGCCGGTCACCGGCGTCAGCTCGATCCAGCGGCTCTCGCCGCCGCCGTGCGGCGTCTTGACGCGCACGTCGGCGACCAGCCGGTCGTTCCCCGAGGCGAACAGCACGC
Source organism: Acidobacteriota bacterium (assembly GCA_017994815.1). Taxonomy (GTDB): domain Bacteria; phylum Acidobacteriota; class Polarisedimenticolia; order J045; family J045; genus JAGOJY01. Next base: position 43,037 of record JAGOJY010000027.1, on the reverse strand, counting down.
GGACCGTGCGCTTCGCCCCTCCGTCAACCGACTCGATGAGCGTGTACGAAGCCCCCGGCACCTGCCCCGCCGCAGCGACCTCGTACCGCTCGCGGACCCAACCCTCCGTCCCGCCGGCCGGGACCGCCGTGACCGCCAGCGCACCGGCCAGTGCCAGCACCGCGACCGTTCTCCGCATCGGCCTCTCCTCGTGCTCGACAATGCCTCTCCGCGCCTCCCGAGGCAACGGTTTCCGTCGGGCCCCTGCCTGTAGACTCCCGCGCGATGACCACGCCCCCGCGGGACCGCCGCCCTGGCCGCCAGGAGCGCATCGACGCCAGCCTGGCGTGGCTGGACCGCTACCGGCCCCTGCTCGACGACGAGCGGGCGTTCCGCGAGGCGCTCGAACCGCCGGCGCCGGTGGACCTGCTCGTGCACACCGGGCGGCTCGCCGCTGGCGAACTCGCGGCGCGCCTTGCCGCGCGGGGGCTGGGCGTGACGAGGCTGCCGTGGGCGCCGTCCCACCTGCGTATCCGCGGGCACGCGGGGGCCGGGACGCTGCCGGAGGTCGTCTTCGGCTGGGCCTTCCCGCAGGGCGCGGCCAGCGCGGTGCCGCCGCAGGCACTGGCGCCGCGCGCCGGGGAGCGCATCGCGGATCTCTGCGCGGCGCCGGGCGGAAAGACGGCGCTCGCCGCGCTGCTCGCGGGCGAGTCGGCCCGCATCGTCGCGGGCGAGGTCTCCGCCGGGCGCTGCGGGCTCCTCGTCAGCAATCTCTCCCGGCTGGCGCTGACGTCGGTGATCATCGCCCAGCAAGACGCGGCGAGCTTTCCCCGCGGCGCGAGCTGCGACGCCGTGCTGCTCGACGCGCCGTGCACCGGCGAGGGCACGTTCCGCGTCGCCTCGCCGCGCTACGAGCCGCTCGGCGAGGCCGGGCTCGCGCGCGCCCGCGCGCTCCAGAAGAGGATCCTGGCGCGCGCGATCGAGCTGCTCGCGCCCGGCGGTCGGCTGGTCTACGCCACGTGCTCCTACGCGCCCGAGGAAAACGAGGAAGTGCTCGCGGGCGCGCTGGCGGAAAACGCCGAACTCGAGCTGCTGCCGCTGCCGGCGGCGACGCCCGGGCTGCCGGGGATCGCGAGCTGGCAAGGCGCGAGCTTCCCCGCGTCGCTGCGCCACGCCCGTCGCATGCTGCCGCACCACACCGGATCGTGGGGCTTCTTCGTCGCGCTGCTCGCGCGGGCTCCGCGGCCGGACACGGACGCCGCGCCGTGCCCCGCGCCGGGTCCAGCCGCCGGCGAAGACGCGGACGCGCGCCAGTTGCTCCTCGACTACTACCGCGAGCGCTTCGGCGTCGATGCCTCGGCGTTCGACGGCCACCTCGTGCGGCAGCGGGGGCGCGACCTGTGGCTGCTCTCGCGGCCGCCGCGCGGGACCGAGCCCGGGCTCGAGCGGCTGCGCGTCGTCGCTCCCGGCCTGCGGGCGCTGCACGGTACCAACGCCGGGCCGCGCACGACCAACGCCGCGCTGCGCTGGCTCGGTTCGCGGATCCGCGAGCGGCGCCTGGAACTGGACGGCGCGCAAACGCCGGCGCTGCTCGGGCCGGAGGGCTGTCCCGCGCCCGCCGGGCTCGCAGGGCTCGTGGCGGTCGCCGTCGAGGGGCAGGTCGTCGGGGCCGGGCACGCGCACGCCGGGCGCGTCACCCTGGAGTTGCCCGCGGCTTGGCGCTGAACGGCCGCGGGGGATAGCCTGTCCGCCGTGCCCCGCTTCCGCGCGCTCGCGGTCCTCTGCGCCCTCGGCGCGCTCTTGCCGTGCACGTCGTGCGGCGACGCGCAGACCGCGCCGGCGGTGCCGGGCGGCGGCTTTCCTGGCGACTACGGCGAGACGGCCGCGCGGATCATCGGCGCGGCGCGCACCGACGAGACCGTCCACGAGCAACTGACCTATCTCTGCGATCGCATCGGCCCGCGCCCGGCCGGCTCACCCGCCTACGACGAGGCGGCGAGCTGGGCCGCCGCGGAGATGGCCCGCGACGGGCTGGACGCGGTCCGGCACGAGCCCGTGACGATCGAGATGTGGCGGCGCGGCGAGGAGTCGGCCCTGCTGCTGGAGCCGGGCGGACCGCGGCCGATCGCGGTCCTCGGGCTCGGTCGCAGCGTGGCCACGCCGCGCGGCGGGATCACCGGCGAGGTCGTTCCCGTGCGCGGCTTCGACGAGCTGTCCCGGCTCGGGCGCGCGGTCAAGGGCAAGATCGTGCTGTTCAACTTCCCGATGCGGGAGCCGAGCGCGAGCGCCTACGCCGAGGCGGTCGCCTACCGTTGGACCGCGGCCGCGCGCGCGGCGCGGCGCGGTGCGGTCGCCGCGCTGGTGCGCTCCGTGACGACGCGGCGCCTCGGCACGCCCCACACCGGGGTGATGGCGTACGAGGACGACGCGCCGGAGATCCCCGCCGCGGCGATCACGACCGAGGACGCGGACCTGATCGAGCGCCTGCACGAGGCCGGGGCTTCCCCGGTCGTGAAGCTCGTGCTCGCGGGCGGGCCGCTGCCGCCGGCAGCGAGCGCCAACGTCGTCGGCGAGCTTCGCGGCCGCGAGTTGCCGGGCGAGATCGTGCTCGCGGGAGCACACCTCGACAGCTGGGACGTGGCGTGCGGCGCGCACGACAACGCGTCCGGCGTCGTGGTCGCGCTGGGCGCCGCGCGCCTTCTGCGTGGGCTGGACATCCGGCCGCGACGGACGGTCCGCGTGGTCCTGTTCACCAACGAGGAGCGCGGCCTCGACGGCGCCCGCGCCTACCTCGAGGCGCACCGGGACGAGATCGATCGGCACGCCGCGGCGCTCGAGCACGACGGCGGCGGCTTCGCGCCGCGGGGATTCGCGGTCGACGCCGGCTCCGACGCGCTGGCGCGGCTGGCGGGGTTCGTGGAATTATTCCGTCCGTTGGGCGCGTTGTCGCTGCGGATGGGCGGCAGCGGCGCCGACGTATCGCCGTTGGTTCGCCTGGGCGTGCCCGGCCTGGGTCTCGTCGCGGAAAACGAGAGGTACTTCGATTACCACCACTCGGCCGCGGACACGCTGGACAAGGTGGACGCGGGCGAACTGAAGGAATCGCTTGCAGCTTTCACGCTGATGACGTGGCTTCTGGCGGAGGACCCCGAGCCTCTACCGCGAGTCCCGACTTCCTGACCGGCTCGGCTTACGGCACATACAACGAAGGAGATTACCGATGAGGATCGAACGCGCACTCGTTTTACTGGCCGCCGTCGCCGTCCTGCTCGTTGCTCCCTCGCCCGCGGCGGCGCAGGAGGTCACCGCCCAGGGCGTCGGCTTCCGCGTCGGCGTTTCGGCCAAACCGGACCAGGTGTTCGGCGGCTTCATGATCGACTTCGGTGAACTGACCGAGAACCTGTTCTTCCGGCCGAACCTCGAGGTCGGTTTCGGTGACGACGAGACCGCGATCACCCTCAACGGCGCCCTGCACTACGTCTTCGGGATGAAGTGGGGCGTGTGGAACCCGTACGCCGGCGGCGAGCTGGGCGTGAACTACCGCAAGTTCGACGACGACGCGCCGGGCGACGACAGCAGCGACACCGGTCTCGGCGTCAACCTGATCGGCGGCATGCAGACGCCGCGCGGCGGCGGCGGCAACTACCTGTTCGAGCTGAAGCTCGGCCTCGCCGAGAAGCCCGACGCCAAGTTCCTGTTCGGCATCACGTTCTGACCGGCGAGGTCGCGGGGGCCGGCGCGGCCGGCCCGCGGCGGCCTTCTCAGCGCCGCTCGGGGACGGCGCGGCCGGTGCCGCGCGGGTCGGGTGCGCCGAGCACGCGTGAGCCGGCGATCTCCAGCGCCTGCACGTCGCCGATCGATTTGCGCGGCTCGATCGAGTAGCCCATCGCCCGCAGGCGCGCGACGGTCGCGTCGGCCGGAGCGCGCTGGCCGCGCTCGACCGTCAGCGGCTGGCTCCCCGGCTGCGCGGGCGGCCACTGGTGGTGCACCCGCGGCGCGGCCACGGCCTGGCGCAGCGTCATGCCGTAATCGATGCGGTTCGCGATCACCTGGAAGATGGTCGTCAGGATCGTCGAACCGCCGGGGCTGCCGAGCGCGAGCCACAACCGTCCCTCGGCATCGAACACGAACGTCGGCGCCATCGTCGAGAGCATGCGCTTGCCGGGAGCGATCGCGTTCGCCTCGCCGCCGACGACCCCGTAGAGGTTGCGCGCGCCCGGGCGGGCCGAGAAGTCGTCCATCTCGTTGTTCAAGAGGAAGCCGGCGCCTTCGACGACGATCCCGGAGCCGTACCCGTCGTTGATCGTCGTCGTGCAGGCCACCACCATGCGGTGCCGGTCTACGATGCTGAAGTGCAACGTCGACTCGCGCTCGACCTTGCCGGGGCGGATCTCGCGCGGGTCGGAGCAGCCGTCGAGCTGGACCTCGGCCGCGCGCTCCAGCGCGTAGTCCTTGTCCAGCAGCATGTCGAGCGGCACCCGGTGGAACCGCGGGTCGCCGAGGTGCTCGGCGCGGTCGGCGAAGGCGCGCTTCTCCAGCTCCGCGTAGAGGTGCACCTGGTCGGCCGAGCCGTGCGCCGGCGGCGGCGAGAACGGCTCGAGCATGTTCAGCAGTTCGATCAGGAGCGGCCCGCCGGACGACGGCGGCGGCATCGAAACGACGCGGTGCCCGCGGTAGGTGCCCGCGACCGGCTCGCGCCACGCCGTCCGGTACGCGTCGAGGTCGGCGCCCGTGACCAGCCCTCCGCCCCGCGTCATCTCGCGCGCGACCAGCTGCGCCGTCTCGCCGCGGTAGAACCCGTCCGCCCCGGCCTCCGCGATGCGGCGCAGCGTCGCGGCCAACTCGCGCTGCACCAGCCGTTCCCCCGCCCTCCCGCGGAAGTAGTGCTCGAAGTTCACGCGCCGCGCGAACTCCGGCGGCAGCCCACGGAACCGCTCCGCGGCTGCGGCGAACGAGCCGGCGGTCCACTCGTCGAGCGGGAAACCGTCGTCGGCGAGCGCGATCGCCGGCTCCAGCAGTTCGCGCCACGGCAGCGAGCCGTAGCGCCGGTGCAGGTCCCACATCCCGCGCACCGAGCCCGGCACGCCCGCCGCGAGGTGGCTGTTCAGGCTCGCCTGCGGGGCCACCTCGCCGCGGGCGTCGAGGAACATGTCGCGCGTGGCGCGGGCCGGGGCCGTCTCGCGAAAATCCAGCGCGGTCACCTGCCCGCGCGGTTCGTGGACCAGGAGGAAACCACCGCCGCCGATGTTCCCGGCGTACGGGAACGTCACCGCCAGCGCGAAGTGCGTCGCCACCGCGGCGTCCACGGCGTTCCCGCCTGCGCCGAGGACGCGCGCGCCGACCTCCGCGGCGCGGGCCTCGGGTGCCACCACGAGGCCCGCGTCGAGGGTCTCCCCGCCGCGGCAACCGAGCCCGGCCAACGCCAGCGCCAGCAGCGCCAGCAGGACCACGCGACGGCGCGAGCTTGCGCTCACAGGTACTCGAAGCCGAGGTCGATCTCGGTCGACGCGCCGAGCGAGGCGGTCACCGGGCAGGCGCGGGCCGTGTCCTCCAGCAGCTTGCGCTCGGCCTCGGCGAGCCGCGAGGGAAGCGTGATGCGCACCACGAGCCGCGCGATGTGCCGGCGCGGCGTCGCCCCCATCACCTTGTCCACGACCGCCAACGAACCCGCGATGTCCAGACCGTGCCGCCGGGCGACGATCCCCATCACGGTCAGCATGCAGCTCCCGATCGAGGCCGCCGAGAGGTCGGTCGGGGAAAAGTGCCGGCCCTGCCCCTCGTTGTCGAGCGGCGCATCGGTCACGATCCGGTCCCCCGACGGATGCGTGACGGTGCACTGGAGATCTCCCTCGTAGACGACGTCGATGCGGACGGCCATGCCTGCCCCCTGGGTGCGCGGCGGGAACGCCCGCATCATCGGAGCGCGTCCCGCGTGACGCAAGCGCGCCGCGGCGCGGCCATCCGTGCGGGAATCCCGCGCACGCAGAGCATTGGCCGAAACCGCGGGGTTGTGATCCGGCGCGGTTTGCTATCCTGCGCGGCATGGACGCCCGCGAAACCACCACGTTGCGCCTCGTCAGCGGCGCCGCGGTCGAAGGGCAGCCGGAGCCCTTCACCGCGGGCGAACAGCAGGTGCTCGACACGATCAACCGCCGGATCGCCGCCACCGACTCGCTGGAGGCGCTGCTCGAGTTCCTGTTCGACGCCGTCCAAAAGGTCCTGACCTGCGACCGCATCGGCGTGGCGTTCGTCGAGGAAGACGGCGTGCGGCTGGTCGCGCACACCGCCCGCGCGAGCTACGAACCGCTGCTCCTGCGAAAGGGCTACGCCGAGGACCTGGCCGGCAGCTCGCTGGAGCGGGTGCTGCACAGCGGGGCGCCGCGGATCATCGAAGATCTCGAGCAGTACCTGCGCGAACGCCCGCACAGCGCCTCGACGCGGTTGCTGATCGCGGAGGGCGTGCGCTCCAGCATGACCTGCCCGTTGTTCGTGGACGCGCGGATCGTCGGGCTGCTGTTCTTCAGCTCGCGGCGGCCGCGCGCCTACGGCGATCGCGACGTGCGGTTCCACCTCGCGATCGCCGAGCGCTTGAGCCAGGCCGTGGACAAGGCCCGGCGCATCGAGCAGCTCGCGGAGGCCACCCGGGCCTACAGCGAGATGCTGGGGTTTGTCAGCCACGAGCTGAAGAGCCCGCTGGCCTCGATCGTGACCGACGCGGCCGTCCTGACCGGCGGCTTCCGCGGCGCGCTCAACGACCAGCAGGGCGAGGCGATCGCGAAGATGACGCGCAAGGCCGAGTACCTGCTGAACCTTGTCCGGGAGTACCTCGACCTGGCGCGGGTCGAAGGCGGCGAGCTGCAGGCCCGCCCGCGGGACGGTGTCGACTTCACGGCCGAGATCGTCGACCCGGCGTGCGACATCGTCGCGCCGCAACTGGTCGAGCGGCGCATGACGCTGGAGCGGGTGCTCCCCGCAGGCCCGGTGGTGGTGAGCTGCGATCCGGACCTGCTCAAGATCGTCGCCGTCAACCTGTTGAGCAACGCCGTGAAGTACGGGCGCGAACAGGGGCGAATCCGCCTGACGGTCGAGGGCCACGCGGCAGGCTTCGGGCTGCGCGTCTGGAACGAGGGCCCCGGTTTCCCGGCCAGCCAACGCCCGCGCCTGTTCCGCCGGTTCTCGCGCCTGGACACTCCCGAGTTGCGCAAGCGCAAGGGGACCGGCGTGGGCCTCTACACGTCGTGGCGGATCGTCAAGCTCCACGGCGGGACGCTCAGCGCGGATTCGCGCGAAGGCGAATGGGCCGAGTTCCGCTGCGAGATTCCGCAGCCGATCCCGGGGGCAACGGCGCCGGAGGCGCGGGAGCCCAATCCGGGGCGGGGGTAGAATCCGGTCGAGAGGTGACCCATGCCCCGCTCGACGGCCTTCCGTTTCACGGCTGTGCTCGCGGCCGCGTGCATCGCCGCTTCCTGCGCGACGACCCGGATCCCGCCGATCTCGGCCGAGGGCGCCGCGTTCAAGCCCGCGAACGACGAGCAGCAGCTCTGGCAGGCCGCGCGCGACGAGGAGCGCAAGCTCCTGTCCAAGGCCCGCACGTACAACGACCCGCTGCTGGCGGACTATCTGGAGGGCGTCGTCGCGCGCGTCAACACGGCCGGGATGGCCGCGAACCCGCAGATCTCGTACCGCGTGACGGTGCTGGAGGACCCGGCGCTCAACGCCTTCGCCTACCCCACCGGCTCGCTGTTCGTGCACACGGGCCTTTTGGCGCGCATGGAGAACGAGGACCAGCTGGCGACAGTGCTCGGCCACGAGATGACCCACGTCGAGAATCGCCACATGCTGCGCTACCAGCGCGCCGCGCGGAACCGCGCGATCGGCTGGACCATCGCGGCGATGGCCGCCGCGGTGGTGCTGGCCGGCGAGGCCGCGGACGAGGCGCACGAGGGCAACTGGGGCAAGGCCGCGCGCATCGACGTCGTCTCGGACATCCTGATCGGGCTCGGTTTGCAGCTCGCGTTCCTGGCGTCGGTGAACGGCTACGGCCGCGACCTCGAGCGCGAGGCCGACGAGGGCGGGATGGAGAAGCTGGCCGCCGCCGGCTACGACCCGAACGAAGCGCCGAAGGTCTACGAGATCCTGCAGCAGGACGCGGGCGACGCACCCAAGCTGGAGGCGTTCTTCTTCGGCTCGCACCCGCAGCTCGCCCAGCGCATCGAGGCGACGACGGCCTGGGCCTCGACCCATCCCCGGCGGATCGGCGAGGCGACGATCGACAAGCGGGATTTCGAACGCCGCATGCGGCCGGTGATCCGCGACGACGCGCGGCTGAACATCGCCGCCGGCCGCCTGAACCTCGCGCAGCAGCAGCTCGACAAGGTCCTGGCGCAGATGCCGGAAGACCCCGAGACCCATTTCCTGCTGGGCCGGCTCAAGCTCGCCCGCGCGGACGCGGAGAAGGACCGCTCGAAGACCGCGGCGCTGCGGGACGAAGCGCGCGGGCCGATCGAGGAAGCGATCCGCCTCGACCCGGAGCGACCCGAGTACCGGCACGAGCTGGCGCTCCTGGCGTACCGCGACGGCGACCGCGCCCTGGCCTGCGAACAGTTCCGCTACTACCTCGAGCTCGATCCCAAGGGCGAGCACGCGCAGGCGGTGCGCGACTACATCCTGGAACTGCAGCGCGACGGCGACTGCGTCAGCTCCGAGAACGTGCCCGGCTCGTAGCGCGCGGCGCGGGCGTGTGACGTTTCAGGCTCACTTAACGAACCGTGAGGGCGGGATCCGGTGATCGATCTCCGCCGGGCCTGGTCGGCACTCGCCGAGGTGGAGGACTTGCTGCGTTTCGAGACCTGGCCCGGCACGCACTTCAGCCAGGAGCCGAGGCGTTCTGGGCGCTCGCGACGGCCGCTTCGGCTGCGTCGCGGAAGGCGCGCGAGACGCCGCCGACGCCGAGCTTGACCCCGCCGAATACCCGCGAGACGACGATGCCACCTTCCAGGTCGTGCCGGCGCAGGATCTCGAGCAGGACCCGCCCGGGGTGGCCAACCTCGCCGTCGTCCTTCGATCGCTCGATCCAGCCGCCGCCCGGCCCGCGCAGGCGCACCGCCCAACAGTGGTGATTCGCCTTGCGGTGCTCCGCGCGCCGCTCCTTCAGCACCGCGTCGATCTCGGACTCGACCCCGATCGGGAAGACGAGCGCGTGGAAGCGCGACCGCTCGACGGTCAGCTTGGCCTCGGCGCGGCGCTCGATCCTCGGCATCAGCGCGCCGCCGCCGCCCGCCGCGGCGCGATCGTGGGTACACTGGAGCCCGCATGCAGGCGGTGATCTTCGTCGGCGTCCCGGGCTCCGGGAAATCGTCCTTCTACAAGGAACGGTTCTTCGCCACGCACGTGCGCATCAACCTCGACATGCTGAAGACGCGCCATCGGGAGGGGCTCCTGGTCCGGGCCTGTCTTGCCGCGCTGCAGCCGTTCGTCGTCGACAACACCAACCTGTGGGCCAGCCACCGTGCGGTGTACATCGGGCTCGCGCGCGCGGCGGGTTTCCGCGTCGAAGGGTACTACTTCGACGTGTCCCTGGGCGACGCCCTGCGGCGCAATGCGCAGCGCGAGGGGCGGGCGGCGATCCCCCGCGGAGCCGTCGCGGCGGCCTTCAAGCGGATACAGAAGCCGACCGTCGACGAAGGCTTCGACGCGTTGCACCTGGTGCGGGTTTCGGCCGAGGGGTTCAGCGTCGAGGCGTGGCCGTGACGCTCCGGTTTGCCGCGGCGAGATCGCGTTCGATGTCGGGGTGCACGCTCGCGCCGAGTTCCTTCGCCCGTTCGGCGCGGGTTCGCGCGTCATCCAAGCGCCCCAGCCGCCAGTAACCGACCGCGAGGTTGACCTGGACGGCCGCGAAGCGGGGCAGTTTCGCCGCGCAGGCCTCCCAGTCCGTGATTGCCTCGTCGAAGCGGCCGAGGTGGAACAGCGCGTTGCCGTGGTGGAAGAAGACCTCTCCCGGAGGATCGGCCAACAGCTCCGGGCGCGGCAGTTCCATCGCCTCGAGCGCCTCGATCTGGCGCTCGATCTCGCGCACCATCACGTCCTGTGTCGCCAGGGGGATCCCCGACATCGGGCTGCGGATCGCCCGGATCTGGTCCCGCAGTTCCGGGATCTCGCGCTGCGCTTCCCAGTAGCGGTAGGCGCGGTGCTCGTAGAGGCGATCGCCGAGCGCGACGTACGAGTCCCGGGCGCGTTCGTAGTCGCGCGCCGCCTCTTCGTACTGCGCACGGTACATCGCGACGTGGCCGAGGCCGAGGTGCGCATCGGGAAACCGCGATTCGAGCGCGAGCGCGCGTTCGAACAACTCCGCCGCGCGGTCGATGTCGCGGGCCTGCAACGCCCGGTAGCCCTGAGCACAGAGCGCGGAGACCCTGCGGATCCGGTGTCCGGGCGAGGTGGCGAGCGCGGCCCCCGTGATCAAGAGACAACAGCAGGCAGCGGACAACCGGCACGCCCACGACGACGCCGAACGCGCCGCAAATCCTCGATCTAACATGGTTCTGTCGCTCCGGAAAGCCGGGCGCGGGCGCGGTTCCGCCCGGAGAAGCCACGGGCACGGACGCCGGGATCGGGCACTGGAACAGAGCCTACGCCCTGCAACGCGCCACCGACAAGTAACCGGCCCGTACCGGCCCGGACGAGTCCGACACTTTTGGTATGATCGCGAAAGCTCGACGGGGCCGGGAGACACCGCCGATGGTGCGCTCGATCATCTACGACACGTTGGTCGCGCCCCTGACAGCTTCTTGGTACCGCGAAGTTCTGCAGCGGCTGTCACCCGGCAGCCGCCTCCTCGACATCGGCATCGGGACCGGCGCGGCGCTCTCGCGTAACGCGGAACTGGTCCGCAGCGCCGGCATCCACGTGACCGGGCTGGACATCGACCCGGAATACGTCGACCGCTGCCGCTCGCGGGTGCGGGCGCGCGGGCTCGCCGACCGGGTTCAGGTGCATTTGCGGTCCGTCTACGATCACGAGGAAGGCGGCTTCGCCGCGGCCTACTTCAGCGCCAGCTTCATGCTGCTGCCGGATCCTCCCGGCGCGCTGCGGCACGTGCAGCGGCTGCTCGACCCTCCGGGGATGGTCTATTTCACCCAGACATTCAACGAGCACCGGTCCAAGACGCTCGAGGCGTTGAAACCGCACCTGCACCGGCTGACGACCGTGCGGTTCGGGCGCGTGACCTACCCGCACGAGTTCTTTGCCGTGCTGACCGGCGCGGGCCTGACCGTCACGGAGACGCTGCGCCTCAAGAGCGGGCTCGGCGGTGCGGCGCGGCTGATCGTGGCCCGCGCGCAGGCGGATTCGTCCTCCGCCGTCGCCTCCTGAGGGGCCGCCGCGGCCGCTGGCTGTTCCGCGCACCGCGCACGGTCCGTTTCTGATCCCACGGACAGTCCGCGCACCCCGACACGGGTTCCGCCGGCCGGCGCTCAGTACCAGTACAGGACGAGGCTCACGCTCCAGCTCCCGGTCTGCACCTGCACGTCGTAGCCGATGTCGTAGGTCCCTCCGGGCGGGAGCTGCGCGGTCATGTCGAGGTCCTGGTCGCAGGGGTCGTCCTTGTGGCAGGCGATGTAGCCGGGGCACCAGCCGGCGCGGTCGTACGTGCACGACGGGTACCCGCAGGCGTTCCACGTCGTGCACCCGCGGCACAGCGGGTCACCGGGCTGCAGCGGCACGCAGCACTCGCGCCACGGGACATAGGTCCAGATCGGCGAGCCGTTCTTCAGGATGCGGTTGGTCCGGTGGCAGAACTCGTCGCAGGTCCCGCACGTTCCGCCGGGGCACTGCGAGTTCGTCGTGCAGGCGATGCCGTTCTTCGTCCCGCCGTCGCAGAACCGGCCGCCGCCGTGCCCGGTCGTGAACAGCCGGGTGACGACCTTGGTCGCATTCGCCGGGACCGTCACGCGGCGCACGGTCATCGGCGTGCCGCTGAAGCCGATCACCTGGATGCCGGCCGCGGGCGGGTCGGGCGAGACCTCGTCCGCGCGCTTGCTGAAGGTGAACTCGGAGCTGACGTGCCAGCCGGCCTGCACGAAGTGGCCGATCTCGGCCCCGACCCACTTGTGCCCGGCGAGCAGCGGCGCGTAGGGCGTGATGTCGAGCGTCAGCACGCGCGGCGGCACGACGCCGTCGCCCTCCGGCGGCGGTGCGTCGGTGCCGAACGGGGTGATGGCGCGCATCAGCTCCAGCTGGTCGTTGTTGATGCAGGAGGCGTTGTTGCCGAGGCACGACTCGTCCATGAGCAGGTACAGGTGCGCGGTGCGGTCCCACGGGTCGCCGCAGGGGTTGTAGCCGCCGGGGTTCGATCCCCCGCACTTGTCGGTCGTGCCGTGCTGGCCGACCTTGCACAGCCGCGAGTCGATCGTGTACGTGACGGTGACCTTGGTCCAGTTGCCCTGCGGGAAGTCGGCGGGGACGTTGAGTTGCCAGCCGTCGGCGCGCTGCACGGTCCCCGGTCGCGGCGGGCAGTTGGCGGCGCCCCAGCACAGGTAGTCGTCGTCGTGGGCCCGGACCTTCACCCGACCGGCGACGCAGTCCACGTGCTCGTTCGAGAACACCGACTCGTTCCCGTTCGCGTCCACCGCGACGACCGCGAAGTACCAGTTGGTCCAGAGCGCCAGGCCGGTCATCGAGGTCGAGGTGGCGCTCCCGACGTCCTTCGTGAACTCGTAGGCCCTCGAGGCGGTGCTGTAGTACACGCGGTAGCCCGCGACGGCTCCCGCGGGCTGCGCCGGCGTCCACGACAACTCGATCGTCGTGTCGGTCCAGGAACCCGACAGCACGGGAGGGAGCGTGACCTGCGGCGGCTTGGTCGCCGACTCGTTGCCCGCCGCGTCCACGGACGTCACCAGGTAGAAGTAATTCGCCGCATTCGAAGCCGCACCGGCGTCGCTGAACAACGGCGAGGCCGGCGAGCCGATCCGGTTGCTGCCGCCGACGAGGTCGGGCGCGAAGTCCGGCGCGAGCCCGCGGTACACGTTGTAGTGGCCGACGGTCTCGGGGTTGCCGGCGGCGTCGAGCGTGACGGCCGTCCACGCGAGGCTAACGTCCGCACCGGACCTCGTCAGCAAAAGGTCGGTGACCGGGGCCGGCTTCACCGAGTCCGCCGCGGTGGCGGTGCCCAGGACGGCCCCGCAGGCCACGACGAGGACGGTTGCTCGGAAGACGAGGCAGGACAAGGACATCGCACGGATACGGAACACGGGCCCTCCGACCGACGCGCGCACGGCGCGGGGGTGACATACGGCCGTCCCCGGATCGCGGCAACAGATTTGATCGGGCCCGCGACTTTCGCCGACTTTCGTAAGCCAGCGCGCTCAGAGCGCGAGATCGAGGGGCGCGACCGTCATCCTCAGGCAGGGGCGGATCTCGCACGCGCCCGCGTGGGATTGCAGCGCACGCACGATCGCCTCGATGCGCTCCGCCGGGGCCGCCGGGACGACGAACATCGTCGCCTCCCACGTGATCGTGCGCGGCACGCCGCCGTGCTCGCGGAACTTGTTGCCGGTCCCGCCGGGCAGCCGGAAGAACCCCTCGACCGCGGCGCGGTCGAGCTCGGTCACGACGCGATCCTCGAGGTCGCGACTGCAGAAGATCGTCAGTTGCGCAAGAGTGACGCTCGCGTTCACGGGTTCACCTCGACCGGCCGGTCCTGCACCCCGGGCCGGAGCCACTCGGCCGGCAGCGGCTGCGCGTGCCGGCGCTTTTCCAGCATGTAGTGCAGGAGCGGCACGACCCCCAGCGTCAGCACGGTCGACGCCAGCGCGCCGAACATGAGCGAGATCGCCAGCCCCTGGAAGATCGGGTCGAACAGGATCGCGAACGCGCCGACCACGACCGTCCCCGCGGTCAACAGGATCGGCCGCGTGCGCACCGCGCCGGATTCGACGACCGCCTCGGCCAGGCTGCGCCCGCGCTCGAGCGCGAGGTCGACGAAGTCGATCAACAGGACGCTGTTGCGGACCATGATCCCGGCCAGCGCGATGAAGCCGATCATCGACGTCGCCGTGAAGAACGCGCCGAAGAACCAGTGTCCCGGCAGCACCCCGACCAAGGACAGCGGAATCGCCACCATCATCACCAGCGGCACGGTGAACGAGCGGAACCAGCCGATGATCAGGACGTAGATCAGGATCAGCACGATCCCGAACGCCGCGCCGAGGTCGCGGAAGACCTCGTACGTGATGTGCCACTCGCCGTCCCACTTCATCGCGGCGTTTTCCTCGGACGTCGGCTCGTCGGTGTAGAGCTGCGCGACGCTGGCGCCCGACGGGAGCCGCAACGCGGCGATGCGCTCGGACATCTTCAGGATGGCGTAGACCGGGCTCTCCTCGCTGCCCGCGACATCGGCGGTCACGTAGACCACCGGACGCAGGTTCTTGCGGTGGCGGCTCGGGGCCTCGGTGGTCTCTCCGACCGAGACCAGCCCCGAGAGCGGCACGAGCGTGCCGTTCATCGAGGCCACGCGGATCCGCGACAGATCGTCCACGGAAGAGCGCTCGGCGCGCGGGAGCTCCATCCGGACCGGCACCGGCTCCAGGTCCCCGGTATCGTGCAGTTGCCCGAGCTCCTCGCCCGCCAGGGCGGCGCGGACGGTGCGGGTCACGGCGGCCGCCGGCACGCCGTGCAGGGCTGCTTTCTCGCGGTCGACCTCGAGCACGCGCTTGGGCTGGGCGTCCTCGACGAACCAGTCGACGTCCACGACACCGGGCGTCGTGGAGAAGATCTGGCGGACCTGGCCCGCCACCCGCAGGCGCTCGGCGTCGGTCGGGCCGTAGACCTCGGCCACGAGCGTCGAGAGGACCGGCGGCCCGGGCGGCACCTCGACGACCTTCACGGCCGCGCCGTGGCGCTGGGCGATCCCGGTCAGCGGGTCGCGCCAGCGGCGCGCGAGGTCGTGGCTCTGGTCGTCGCGCCGGTCCTTGTGCACGAAGTTGACCTGGATCTCGGCGGAGTTGGCGCCGCGCCGCAGGTCGTAGTGCCGCACCAGCCCGTTGAAGTTGATCGGCGCCGCCGTGCCGGCGTACACCTGGAGGTCGGTCACCTCCGGCTGCCCTTGTAGGTAGGCCGCCATGTCCCGCGCCGCGGCGGCGGTCGCCTCCAGCGTGGTGCCCTCCGGCAAATCGAGCACGACCTGCAGTTCGCTCTTGTTGTCGAACGGCAGCATCTTGACCGGGACCCACTTCAGCGGGATGAGCAGCATCGACAGCAGCAAAAGGGCCGTCACGCCGCCGAGAAACAGCCAGCGCCGCGGGGCCGAGGTCATCAGCGGCAGCAGCAGCCGGCGGTACATCCGGTAGGAAAACGTCTTCTCGACCTCGTACGTCTCGTCGTGGGCCCCGGCCTTGACGCGCAGCATCCGCCGCGCGAGCCACGGGACCGCGACGAGCGCCACCAGCAGCGAGAACAGCATCGCCAGCGACGCGCCGACCGGCATCGGCCGCATGTACGGTCCCATCAGGCCGCGGACGAACGCCATCGGCAACAGCGCCGCGATCACGGTCAGCGTGGCCAGGATCGTCGGGTTGCCGACCTCGTTGATCGCGGTGATCGCCGCCTGCAACGGCGGGAGCCGGCGCATCGCGAGGTGGCGCGTGATGTTCTCCACGACGATGATCGAGTCGTCCACGACGATCCCGGTGACGAAGATCAGCGCGAAGAGCGTCACGCGGTTGAGCGTGTAGCCGAAGACGTAGTAGACGAACAGCGTCAGCGCGAACGTCACGGGCACGGAGATGAAGACCACCAGCCCGCCGCGCCAGCCGAGCGAGGCGGCGATGAACAGCACGACGATGACGATCGTGCCGAACAGGTGCATCAGCAATTCGTCGACCTTGTCCTTGGCCGTCGCGCCGTAGTCGCGCGTGACGGTGAGCTGGATCCCCTCCGGGACCAGCCGCCCGCGCAGCAGTTCGAGCTTGTCCATCACCGCCTGCACCACGCGGTGGGCGTCGGACCCGCGGCGCTTGGCCAAGGACAGCGTGACCGCCGGGCGCGGGTCACCGCCCTCGGCGCGGATGCCGCGCTCGTCCGCCGCGACGCCCGGCAGGAAGAAGACGTAATCCGTCGGGTCGGCCGGCCCGTCCACGACCGTGGCCACGTCGCGCAGGTAGACCGGGCGGCCCTGCGGCGCTCCCACGACTAGCCGCTCGACGTCCTCGGCGCTGCGCAGGAACGCGCCGGTCTCGACCTTGACCTCGCGGTCGTCCTCCTCGAACGCGCCCGCGGGGGCGCTCGCGTTCTGCGCCGCCAGCGCGTTGGCGATCCCCGCGGGGTCGAGCCCCGAGGCGGCCATGCGCGAGGGGTCGAGCAGTACCCGGACCTGGCGCCGTTGCCCGCCGGTCAGGTCGACGGCCGAGATCTCGTCGATCCGCGACAGCTCGCGCGCCAGCTCGGCCGCGACGCGGCGCAGCTCGAAACCGTCGTAGCGGTCGGACCACAGCGTCAGCCCCAGCACCGGGACGTCGTCGATCGAACGCGTCTTGACCATCGGCGGGGTCGCGCCGGCCGGCAGGCGATCGAGGCCCGAAACGAGCTTGTCGTAGACCTTGACCAGGCTGCGCTCCTGGTCCTCGCCGACGACGAAGCGCACGGTGACCAGCGAGAACCCGCTCATCGACGTCGAGTAGACGTACTCGACGCCGGGGATCTCCCACATCCGCTTCTCGAGCGGGATCGTGACCCGGTCCTCGACCTCGGACGGCGCGGCGCCGGGCAGGCCGACGAATACGTCGAACATCGGGACCACGATCTGCGGCTCCTCTTCCCGGGGCGTGAGCGCCACCGCGAAGACGCCGATCAAGAGGGCCGCCACGATCAACAGGATCGTCAGCTTGGAGTCGATGAAGAACTGGCCGATCCGGCCAGCCGGCCCGAGCCCTTTGACCATGCCTCACCTCGCCGCGACGGCGGCGCCGTCGGCCAGGCCCGGCGGCGGCGTCACGACGTAGCGCTCGCCCGCCGACATCCCCGACAGGACCTCGACGCGCCCGTCGGCGGCGCGCCCCGTGCGGATCCAGCGCAGCCGCGCCGCGCCGTCGCGCTCGATCACGAACACGCCGCGGAGCTGGCCGCGCTCGACCACGGCCGACGCGGGCAGCGTCAGCGTGCGACGTGTGCCGACCGGGAACAGCGCGCGGGCGAAGCTGCCGGAGCGCAGTTCGCCGCCCGGGTTGTCGAGCACGAGCCGGACCTCGAACGTCCGGCTGCGCGGGTCGCCCGCCGGCACGATGCGGTCGATCTTCGCCGCGATCCTCCGGCTGTTGCCGGCCAGCTCGAGTGTTGCCGGCCCACCCTCGGCCAGCCCGGCCATGTCCTGCTCGGGGACCTGCACCAGCACCTTGACCCGCGCGAGGTCCTCGACGGTGAACAGCGGCATTCCGGGCGAAGCCATGTCGCCGGCCTCGATCGACTTTTGCGTGACGAACCCCGGGATCGGCGCGGCGATCTCGGCGTAGCCCAGCATCACCTCGGCCGCGGAGACGTTGGCCTTGGCCTGCTGCACGGAGGCCTGCGCCACGCGGAACCCGGCGGTCGCGTCCTCGAGGTTCTTGCCGGTGGCCGAACCGCGGCCGTGCAGCTCCGTGATCCGGTTGTACTGGGCGCGCGAGTTCTCGAGGTTGGCCTCGGCCATCGCCAGCGCGGCGCGGGCCTGCTCCACGGCCGCGGCGAGGTCGCGGCTGTCGAGCCGCGCGAGCACCTGGCCCTGGCGCACGGCATCGCCCTCGCGCACCAGCACCGACTCGACCCGGCCCATGATCTTCGTCCCGGGCGAGACGCGGCGGAACGGCTCGACGGAGCCGGTCGCCTCGATCGTGCGCGGCAGGTCCTCGAGCTGCGCGATGTCGGTGCCGACCTCGACCGGCGCGTCCGCCGGGCGTCCGGCGGGAGCCGGCTCGCTGCCGCACCCGGCCAGCGCCAGCACGGAAAGCACCGCCGCCGCCAGCCCCGTCGCGGGGCCCAGGCGTCGCTTCATCGCGTTCATCGTCCGGCTCCTGCCATGTCGGCGGTCAACGAGCCGACCGCCAGCTTGAGCGCGGCGTCGGCCAGCAGGACATCGCGCCGCGCCGCGACCTCCCGCATGCGCGATTCGCTGAGCGCCGTCTGCGCGGCGAGCAGCTCGACCAGCGTGGTCAGGCCCTCGCGGTAGCGGTCCTCGACGATCCGCAGCCCTTCGCGCGCCAACTCCGCGGCGCGGTGCGCGCGCGCCACGCGCTCGCGCGCGGCGCGCAACTCGTGGTACGCCTGCCGGACCTCGAGCCCGGCCTGCAGCTCCAGCCCGCTGCGCATCCGCTCGGCCTGCCGCTCTTCGGCGACGGCGCGCCGCACCCGCGCGCGTGTCGCGGAGGCGTCGAACAGGGTCCAGCGGGCCGCCACCGCGACCGACCAGTTGCTCCCGTCGGCGCCGATGAAGTCCTCGGCGTTGGCCTCGTACATCCCGCTCGCGCCGACCTCGGGCAGGTACGAGCCGCGCGCGACGCGGACCATCTCGGCCGCCGCCCGCTCGCGCGCGCCGGCCGCGCGCAGGTCGGAGCGCTGCTGCAGGGCCTGACCGGTGAGCCGCTCGAGGTCCGGCTCCGCCGGCAGTTCCACCGCGACGTCCCGCGGCAACTCGTAGGGCTCGTCGAGGTCGCGTCCCAGCGCCGCGTTCAGCGCGGCGCGGGCGATGGCCAGGCCGCTCTCGGCCCGGATCACCGTCTCGTCCATCTCGCTCTCGCGCACCTGCGCCTGGAGCACGTCCGACTGAACCACCAACTCGGCCTGCCGCAGGTCGCTGACGAGCTTCGTGTGCGCGCGCGCGGTCTCCAGCGCCTCGCGCGCGACGTCGAGCTGGCTGGCCGCGAGCACCGCACCCGTGTAGGCGCCGATCACGTCGTGGATCACGCGCTCGCGGCTGCGCTCGCGGTCCGCCTCGGCCGCGACCCCGGCCTGCCGCGCCGCCGCGAGCCCGCGCGCGATCCGGCCCCCGGTCCACAGCGGCTGCGTCACCGAAAGCCGGCTGTTCCAGTTGTTCAGCTCCGGCGGCTGGTTCAGGAATGCCGGGTCGAAGTGCTGCGGGCCGAAAGCTTCCTGGCCGAGCAGGTTGCCGAAGACGAAGACCGGGTTCGTCGTCCGGAAGAAGGTCTCCTCGACCTGGGCCCGCGGCCAGCGCTGGGCCGCCGCCTCCTGCACGCCGGCGGCGGCGACCTCGACGGCAGCGTCGGCGACGCCGATTCCGGGGTTGTTCGCCAGCGCGATCTCGATCGCGCGCTCCAGCGTCAGGGTCGGCTGGGCCGCGGCCGGCGCGGCGGCCACGAGCAAGAGCAGCAGCGCGGCCCCGAGCCGGGCCGGGATCGTCGTCATTTCCGCCTCCACCTCGCAGCAAGAGATGCGGCGGCCGGTCCGGGGTTACAGCGGCCGCGGCGCTCAGATCCAGCGCTTGCGGCGGAACCAGACCAGCATCAGGGCCGCGATCATCAGGATCACGCCCCACACGACCGCGTAGCCGTATTTCCAGCCCAGCTCCGGCATGTGCTCGAAGTTCATGCCGTACACGCCGACGATGAACGTCAGCGGCATGAAGATCGTCGCGATCACGGTCAGGACCTTCATCACCTCGTTCAGGCGCAGGCTCACGCTGTTGAGGTACAGGTCGTGCACGCTGGCCACGAGGTCGCGCTGGTTCTCGACGACGTCCATGATCTGGACCGCGTGGTCGTAGAGGTCGCGGAAGTAGGGCCGCTCCGCGGCATCGATCAGGTCGGACCCGCCCTTCTCGAGCCAGCCGACGACCTCCCGCAGCGGCCACACGGCGCGGCGCAGCTCGATCAGCGAGGTCCGCACGCCCAAGAGCGCGGCCATCGCCTCGCGCGCGGGATGGTTGAGGATCTCGTCCTCGAGCTGCTGAACCGAGTCCGAGAGCTGGTCGGCGATCAGGAAGTAGTTGTCGACGATCGTGTCGAGCACGCGGTACGCGAGGTAATCCGAGCCCTTGGTGCGCACCTGCGCCTGCGCGGCGCGGAAGCGCTCGCGCAGGCCGTCGAGCAGCACCGGGTGCGTTTCGTGGAACGAGATGACGTAGTCGTGGCCGAGCACGAGGCTGACCTGCTCGGAGACCACGCGACCGCTGGCCTCGTCCAGCGTGAGCTTGCGCGCGACGAGGAACAGGTACTCGCCGTAGTCCTCGACTTTCGGGCGCTGGGCGACGTTGAGGATGTCCTCGATCACCAGCGGGTGCAGGCCGAAGCACTCGCCGAGCTGCTGGATCTTCTCCGGACGGTGCAAGCCGTCGACGATGATCCACGTCAGGGCGCCGGGGCGGACGAACTCGCGGCAGCGGGCCGGCGACAGGTGCGCGTGCTCGACCAGGTCGTCGGGCCGGATTTCCAGCGCCGAGATCACCGGGTCGCGCTCGGGCGCCTGCCCGGTGTAGACGGGCGTCCCCGGCGGGAGCCCCGCCTTCAGGCCCGCCCTCCTGGATCGCGCGGATCTCTTGGACAAGCACCCTCCAGAGCCGGCAAACGTTCGGGCGCGAACATCTTAGCTCCAGGGACAGGATCGCCTGTCACGACTAAACGATCCGGGCAGATCTCTTAGAGACGGCCGCGGTGAACGGACTCTGTGGCAGAGTTGACAGCGGCGCGCCCGACGCCACAATAACGCTTCTCGGCTGGCACAAATTACCAACAAACCTACGGAGGATCACCGATGCCCGACCTCAAGGGGACACGCACGCACGAGAACCTCAAGGCCGCGTTCGCCGGCGAATCGCAGGCCAATCGCCGCTACTTGTACTTCGCCAAGCACGCCGACATCGAGGGTTATCCCGAGGTGGCGGGGCTGTTCCGCGACACCGCGGAGGGCGAGACCGGCCACGCGCACGGGCACCTCGAGTACATGCGCAAGGTCGGCGACCCCGCGACCGACATGCCGTTCACCGACGTGAACCAGATGCTGGCCTCCGCCGTCGCGGGCGAGACGCACGAGTACACCGACATGTACCCGGGCATGGCCCGCATCGCGCGCGAGGAAGGCTTCGCCGAGATCGCCGACTGGTTCGAGACCCTGGCCCGCGCCGAGCGTTCCCACGCCGGCAAGTTCCAGAAGGCCCTCGACACCCTCTGATCGTCAACAGGCCGGGACGGCGCCGCCGCCCCCGCGCCCACCGGCGCGGCGGCGGTGCGCCGGCCCGTCGCGCGAGGATCGCATGCACGGCGAGCAGGATCTGCCCGACATCCGCTACGCCCCGACCGATGGTCTGTCTTACAACCCGAACGAGCCGCTCTACTGGGACGCCGCGGCGCTCGACAAGGAGATCCTGCGCGCGTTCGAGCTGTGCCACGGCTGCCGGATGTGCTTCAAGTACTGCCCGTCGTTTCCCACTCTGTTCAAGGCGGTGGACGAGCACGGCGACGTCCGCCGGCTTCCGGCCGCAGTGCGGCGGCAGGTCGTGGACGAGTGCTTCCAGTGCAAGCTCTGCTACACGCAGTGCCCGTACACGGACGCCGAGGGCCACGCCTTCCGGCTCGACTTCCCGCGGCTGATGCTGCGGGCCAAGGCGATCCGCCGGCGCGCGGAGGGCGTTCCGTTGCGCGAGCGCCTGCTCGGCGATCCCGACCGGCTCGGCCGCGTGGCGACGCGCTTCCCGGCGCTGGCGAACTGGGCCAACCGCTCCCGCCTCAACCGCGTGCTGATGGAGAAGCTCGGCGGGATCCACCGCCGCAAGCAGCTTCCGGCGTTCGAGAGCCCGACCTTCGCCGAGTGGGCCGCGCGGCAGGCGCCGGTCGACGGTCGCCACCCCGTCGTCCTCTTCGCGACCTGCTTCGTCAACTACAACAAGCCCGCCGTGGGGCGCGCCGCGTTCTCCGTGCTGCAGCACAACGACTGCCGCGTGAGCTGCCCCGAACTGAACTGCTGCGGGATGCCGGCGCTCGACGGCGGCGACATCGCGCTAGCCAAGCGCAAGGCCGAGCGCAACGTGCGCGTCTTGGCGCCGTTGGTCGAGCAGGGTCACCGCATCGCGGTCATCGACCCGACGTGCTCCTTGATGATGAAGCAGGAGTACCCGGAACTGCTGGACGACCCGGCCGACCCGGCGCTGCACGAGGCGGCGAAGAAGGTCGCCGCCGCGACGCGCGATTTCGGCGAGTACCTGTACGAGTTGCGGAGCGAGGGGCTGTTCAAGACCGACTTCCGCAGCACGCCCGGCGGGCCGGTGGCGTACCACGCGCCGTGTCACCTGCGGATGCAGAAGGTCGGTTTCCGCAGCCGCGACCTGATGCGGATGATCCCCGGCACGCAGCCGAAGCTCGTGGCGGAGTGCTGCGGACACGACGGGACCTGGGCCATGAAGGTCGAGTGGTTCGAGAAATCGCTCGACATCGGCCGCAAGGCGTTCGAGGGCATGGCCGAGGCCGGGGCGCAGCTCTGGACGTCCGACTGCCCTCTGGCGTCGATCCAGTTCGAGCAGGCCTGCGGGCGAACGGTGCTGCACCCGATCGAGGTGCTCGAGCGCGCCTACCGCGAGGACGGATTCCCGCAGAAGGTCGGCGAACCGGCGGCGGCCGGGAGCGATCGCAAGTGAAGCCGCTCGAGCGCGCGGACATCCTGGGCAAGGCGGAGTACGAGGCCGCGCGCGTTGACTTCCGCCGGCGGATCATGGCGCGCAAGGCGCGCCGCCGGCTGGAGCTGGGCGACAGCGTCAGCGTCCACTTCGAGGACCACGAGACGATGCGCTACCAGATCCAGGAAATGCTGCGCGCGGAGGACAGCTGGGAGCGGCCCGGCGCGGTCGAAGCCGAGCTGGAAGCCTACAACCCGCTGATCCCGCGCGCGGGCGAGCTGTCGGCGACGATCATGTTCGAGTACCCGACTCCCGGGGAACGGGACCGCCGGCTGCGCGAGCTGGTGGGCATCGAACGGCACCTGTGGCTCGCCATCGGCGATGCCGAACCGGTTGCCGCGGTGTTCGACGAGCGCCAGATCTCGCGCGAGCGGATCTCGTCCGTGCAGTACGTGAAGTGGCTGCTGAGCGACCGGCAGCGCGCCCTGCTCAAGGCCGACGGGACGGTCGTGCGGATCGTCATCGATCATCCCGCGCTGCGCGCGCAGGCCGTCCTCGGCGAGGCGACGCGCCGCGAGATCATGTCCGACCCCGACTGACGGAGGAATCGATGCGCACCGCGATCCTCGCTGGCGCCGGTCTCTTGACGGCGCTCGTGGCGCTGGCTGTTGCCGTGCCTTCGGCGGACGTCCCGCCGGTCGTGTCGGCCGAGTGGCTGGGCGGGAGGCTCGCCGGCCCCGGACTGATCGTTGTCGATGCGCGGCCGACCCGGGACTACCTCGCCGGCCACCTGCCGGGCGCGCAGTCGCTGCAGGTGGACAACCTGCGCTCGATGAGCCGCGGCGTGCCCGGCGAGCTGTTCCCCGCCGACCTCCTCGCCGTCGTGTTCGGCCGGCTCGGCATCCGGCCCGACAGCACGGTCGTGGCGTACGGCGCCGGCGGCGATTACGACGCGACGTACCTGGCGATGGTCCTGCGGGCGGCCGGCGTCCCCGGCGCGGCCGTGCTCGACGGCGGGCTCGCGCGCTGGCGTCAACAGGAGCGACCGACCACCGTCGAGCGGCCACGCCCGGAGGCCACGAGCCCGCAGCTGGACCTCGAGCCGGGTTTCCTGGCGAACCTCGAAGACGTCCGGCGCGCGGTCGCGTCCGGGGAGGCGGTGCTGCTCGACTCGCGGCCGAAGGAGCAGTACGAGAAGGGCCACATCCCGGGTGCGGTCTCGCGACCGTACAGCGAGGATTTCGTGCCGCCGGATCAGCCGAACGCCGGCTCGTTCCGGCCGGCCGACCAGCTGCGGGCCGAGTACCGCACCCTCGGCGTCAGGGCCGGACGGCCCGCGATCGTGTACTGCAACAGCGGGCACATGGCGTCGTCCGTGTACTACGTGCTCCGGCACGTGCTCGGCCATGCCGAAACGCGCCTTTTCGACGGCTCGTGGCTCGAGTGGACCGCGCACCCGGACGCGCCGGTCGCCACCGGCAGCGACGACCCGCTGCTGCGCGCCCGTCGCGCCGCCGACGCGCTCGGCGGCGAGCTCATGGCCCGCCTCCTCGACGAGCTGCAGGACGGCGGCCCGGCGCACGCGATCGGCGTCTGCGCCGAGATCGCGCCGCGGATCGCGCGGCAGCACTCGCGGGACGGGCTCGTGATACGCCGGACGACGCTGCGCGCGCGCAACCCGGCGAATGCGCCGGACGAGTGGGAGAACGCGCAACTCGCGGCGTTCAAGGCGCGCCACGAGTCCGGCGAGAAACCCGGGGAGATCGTGGAGCGGACCGGGGGCAAGCTGCGCCTTCTGCGGCCGATCTTCGCCGGCGCGCTGTGCCTGGAATGCCACGGCGATCCGGCCCGGATCGACCCCGAAGTGCGGCAGACGCTGGCCCGGCGCTACCCGGCCGACCAGGCGACCGGCTACGCCGAGGGCGACTTCCGCGGGGCGATCTCCGTCTCCGTCGACACGGGGGTCCGAACCCTGACGGCGCTGGCGGCCCGCAGGCCGCCCCGGTCGCGCTCCTGGATCTCTCAGCGGGCGCCCTGGAACCGCTCGTTGATCGTGTCCCAGCAGACGACGTTCCACCACGCGCTGAGGTACTCCCCGCGGCGGTTCTGGTACTTCAGGTAATACGCGTGCTCCCAGACATCGTTGCCGAGGATCGGGTACAGACCTTGGCTGATCGGGTTGTCCTGGTTCGGCGTGCTGAGCACGACGAGCTTCTTCTGCTTGTCCAGCGCGAGCCAGGCCCAGCCGCTGCCGAACTGCTTGAGGCCCGCCTCGTTGAACTTCTTCTTCAGCTCGTCGAAGCTGCCGAACGTGCTCTTGATGGCATCGGCGATCGGCCCCGTGGGCTCGCCGCCCCCGCCCTTCTTCATCAGCGTCCAGAAGATCGTGTGATTGAAGTGGCCGCCGCCGTTGTTGCGCACCGCGGTGCGGATGTCCTCGGGGACCGCGTTGAGGTCGCGCAGCAGGTCCTCGACGCCACCGCTCGCGAGCTGCGGGTGCTTCTCGAGGGCCGTGTTCAGGTTGGCGACGTAAGCCTGGTGGTGCTTGTCGTGATGCAGCTCCATGGTGCGCGCGTCGATGTGAGGCTCCAGCGCGTCGAAGGCGTACTTGAGGGGTGGAACGGAATGCGCCATCGGTCTTCTCTCCTCCGTGGGCCATTACGAATTGATAAGTCGGGTGGCTAGCCGTGGGAAGTGACTACGTTAGCCGCGGAGGTGAACGGGCGCCAATCGGCGCCGACGGCCCGGCGCCCGACGGATCGCATTCCGTCGCGGGCCGGCTATGCCGGCCCGTACCAGCCGCGCCGGGGGATCAGCCGAGGTTGCGCGCGACGAAGTCCCAGTTGACGACCTTCCAGTAGCTCTCGACGTACTTCGGGCGCGCGTTGCGGTAGTCGATGTAGTAGGCGTGCTCCCAGACATCGCACGTCAGGAGCGGCCGGTCGGCGGTGGTCAGCGGCGTCGCGGCGTTCGCGGTGGTCGTGATCGCGAGGTTGCCGTCCGGCTTCTTGACGAGCCAGGCCCAGCCCGACCCGAACTGCCCGACCGCGGCCTGCGTGAAGCGCTGGCGGAACTCGTCCAGAGAGCCGAAGCCGCGTTCGAAAGCCTCGACCAGGCCGGCCGGGGGGACGCGCCCGCCCGGCGGGCACAGGCACTGCCAGTAGAACGAGTGGTTCCACACCTGCGCCGCGTTGTTGAACAGCGGCCCCTCGGACTTCCGGACGATCTCCTCCAGGGTGGCGTCTTCGAACGCCGTCCCGGCGATCAGCCGGTTCAGGTTGTCCACGTAGGCCTGGTGGTGCTTGCCGTAGTGGTATTCGAAGGTCTCGGCCGAGATGTACGGCTCGAGGGCGGCGCGCGGGTACGGCAGCGGCGGCAATTCGTGTTTCATCTGTCCCTCCGATGTGCGTTGCGATCGGGCCGGCGCAGCATAGCGCGGCCGGGCGGCGGTAAACCGCAGCCGCGCGCTGGTTATCTTCCGCTGCCGGACCGGGCCCCGAGCCGTGCGGCCAGCGCCTGGGCGTCGAACGGTGCGCGGACCTTCGCGTCGTTATCGAAGTAGACGTACACGTCGCGCGAGGTCCGTCGCGGGGCCGGTCCGCCGGCGCGGATGGCGCCGGCCGGCTCGCCGCCGTCGCGCCAGGCCTCGATCCTCCGCGCCCACCACTCGATCGCTTCCGGGCCGTACCCGCCGGCGTAGATCTGCCCCGTCCCGTGCAGCCTGACGTAGACGAAGTCGGCCGTGACGTCTTCGGCGTAGGGCCAGATGCCGGCGGTGTCCGCCACGACCAGGGCCGCGCGGTGCCGCCGCAGGAGCCCGAGGAACCCGCGGCAGAGGAAGCTCTCGTGCCGCACCTCGAACGCGTGGCGCAGGCGGCGGTTGCGCACCGGGCCGAGGAACGAGCGCTTCTCCACGCGGGCATCGTGCTCGCGCGCGAGGCGCGCCGCTTCGGCCGTGGTCCGCGGCAGCAGCTCGAGGAACTGCTCGATCACGTCGGCGTGGAATCGCACCTGCGCCGGGAGCTGCCACAGCAGCGGACCGAGCTTGTCCTGCAACGCCAGCACGCCCGAGGCGAAGAAGTTCGCCAGCGCGGTGCGGCAGCGACGCAGCTTCAGCATGTGCGTGATGAAGCGGCTGGCCTTCACCGCGAAGGTGAACCCCGGCGGGGTCTGCTCGCGCCAGGCGCGGAAACTCTCCGGCCGCTGCATCGAGTAGAACGTGCCGTTGATCTCGACCGTGTCGAAGCGCCGGGCCACGTACTCCAGCTCGCGGCGGTGCGGCAAACCGGCGGGGTAGAACACGCCGCGCCACCCGGCGTAGGTCCAGCCCGAAATGCCGACGTGCAGCGCCACTCGAGGAGCATACCGTGCGCGTGTAATAAGATCCCGGCGTGACCGGACGCTCGGCAGCCCTCCCGCTGGCGCTCGCGCTGCTCGCGGCGGCGGCCTGCGCTCGCACCCCCGCGCCGCCGCCGGCCGCGGCCGCGCCGTTCCTCCCGGTCGAACTCGGGTTGTGCGAGGACTACCCCGAGGAGACACGCTCGCCGGACCGCGTGCGCGCCGACATGGACCTCGTCCGCGCGGCCGGCGTGCGGCTCCTGCGCGTTTCCCTCGGCTGGGACGGCACCGAATCACAGCGCGACCGCTACGACTGGACGTTCTGGGACGCCTTCTTCACCATCGCGGCCGAAAAGGGAGTGCAGATCATCCCCTACGTCTGCTACACGCCGCGCTGGAACGCCGTAGATCCCGCCGACGAGTACTGGACCAGCCCGCCGCGGGACCTCGCCGAGTTCGAGGAGTTCACGCGCGATCTCGCGGCGCGTTACCGCGGCCGGGTCGCGTCGTGGGAGATCTGGAACGAGCCCGACAACCGCGCGTACTGGCGCGGGACGCCGGGACAGTTCGCCGAGCTGCTCGCCGCGGGCGCGCGCGGCGTGCGGGCCGGCGATCCGGCCGCGCAGGTGGTGTTCGGCGGGCTCGCGGGCGAACTGGATTTCCTCGAGCAGCTGCTGGCGCAGCACCACGCGGCGCGCTTCGTCGACGTGTTCAACCTGCACGCCTACTACGAGACCTGGAACCCTGATCCCCTGGAGCGGCTGCCCGAGTACCTGCTGCGGGCGCGCGAACTGGTCCAGCGCTGGGGCGAGCACGAGCCGCTGTGGCTGGCCGAGGTCGGCTACAGCTCGTTCCGGCGCGGGGCGCACGTGTCCGACCAGTACCGGGCGCGGCACGCGTACGAGCACACGCCGGCGCACCAGGCGGCGGCGCTCGTCCGCACCGTCGCGCTCGCGCTCTCGACCGGCGCGGTCACGCGGATCGCTTGGTACGAGCTGCGCGACCTCCCGCCGGGGGAAGCCGTGATCGGCGACGTCAACAACCGCCACCTCGGGGTGACCACGACGGAGGGTCGGCCCAAGCCGGCTTTGGAAGCGCTGCGCTTCGTCGCGGGACTGCTCGCGCTCCCGGCGCGCTGCATCGACGACGAGGTGCTGGTCACGCGCCGGGTCGGATCGGACGCCGAAGTGCACGTCTTCGAGCGCGCGGACGGCGTCGTCGTGGCCGTCTGCTGGTTGCACACGCGCGTTTTCGGGCAGGCACCGACCAGCGGCGACGCGCCGGACGAGCGCGAAGAGCGGATCGCCTTGCGCCTGCCGGCGCGGGCGGGTCGCGAACTCGTGGCCCGCGACGCGCTGGGCCGGCCGGTCGACGCCGGCAGCCTCTCGCCGACGGTGTCCGGTCCCGAGCTGCGCGATCTCGTGTTGCGCGGCGAGGGCGCGCTCGTGCTGGAGGTGCGGTGAGCGCCGGGCCGCGACGCGTCGTCATCCCGCGTTACGGCGGACCGGGAGTCCTGCGGATCGAGCCGTTCGTCGCGGCCGACCCCGGCCCGCAGGAGGTCGCGATCGACGTCCGCGCGGCGGGCGTCAACTTCGCCGACCTCTACTGCCGCGTCGGGCTGTACGACGCCGCGCCGCCGGTCCCGTTCACCCCGGGGTTCGAGGTCGCCGGGACCGTCGCCGCCGCCGGCGGGCGGACGCGGGGGTTCGCGCCGGGGCAGCGCGTCGTCGGCGTCACGCGTTTCGGCGGCTGCGCGACGCGGATCAACCTCGACGCCGCGTGGGTCCGGCCACTCGCGGACGCGTGGAGCTTCGCCGCGGGCGCCGGGTTCCCGGTCGTGTTCCTGACCGCGTGGTACGGCCTGTTCGAGGCTGGCCGGCTCGCGACCGGCGAGACGGTCGTCGTGCAGTCGGCGGCCGGCGGGGTCGGCATGGCCGCGTGCCAGCTCGCGCGCGCGGCGGGCGCGCGCGTCATCGGCACGGTCGGTTCGGAAGCGAAGCGCGCGGCGGCCCTCGCGGCCGGCGCGCAGGAGGTGGTGGTCGCACCGCGCTACGACGGCTGGGCGCGGATCCGCGAACTGGCGGGCGGCGACGGCGTCGACGTCGTGCTCGACGCCATCGGCGGACGGCAACTGCGCGAGGCGTACCGCGCGCTGCGTCCGTGCGGGCGGCTGGTGACCTTCGGCTTCGCGCAGATGATGCCGCGCCGCGGGCCGCGGAACTGGCCCCTGCTCGCCTGGCGCTACCTGCGCACGCCGCGCTTCAGCCCGTTCGGCCTCGTCGGGCGCAATCGCACCGTCGCCGGTTTCAACCTCGTGCACCTGTGGCGCCGGCCGCAGCTCTTCGACGAAGCGCTGCGGCAGATGCTGGCACTGGCCGACGAGGGGCGGATCCGCCCGCTGCCCACCACCGAGATCCCGTTCGAGGACGTCGCGCGGGCGCACGAGCTGCTCCAGTCGCGCCGCACCACCGGCAAGATCGTCCTCGCGGTGACGGCCGACCCGTCTTGACGGCCGCACCGCGTCGAGAAAGTGATCCCGGCCGCGCCGCGCGCGGTGGTAAGCTCGGCGCACCTCCATCGGGCGCGGGGTGCCGATGTCGATCGCAATTCAGGGCGCGCGCGGCGCGAGCCTGCGCGAGCGCTTCGTCGCCGGGCTGTGCGGGCTCGCCCTCGGCTTGTGGGTGCTCGCGCTCGGGACGCTGCTCCACGAGCTGGGGCACGTGGCGGGCGCCGTCGCCGGCGGCGGCGCGGTGCGCCACTTCTCGATCAACTTCCTGACCGGCACGCCGCGCGTCGTGCACGCGGGGCCGGGTGCGCCCGCGCTGTTCGGTCCGCTCTCGATCCTGCTGCCGTGGGCCGCGAGCATCGCGGTCGTCACGCTCGCGCCGTCGCGCCTGCCGCACCCGCTGGAGGTCGGACGCGCCCTGTGGGCAGCGTTCGCCGCGCTCTCGGGCGTGCTGTCGGCGGCGACCCCGTGGCTGGTGCGGGTGCGGCTGCTCGACCCGGCGAACGACGAGATCGCGTATCTCCGCGACAGCGGGATGCCGCCGGCCGTCTTCTCCGCGCTGATGCTGGCGCTGGCCGGCGCCGTCGTGCTCGCGTGGCTCGGGCGGGCCGAGCCCGCGCGGCTCGTGCGCGCGGTGCGCGAGATTCCCGCCAGTTCACGTTGCGGCTGGATCGCGGCCACGGCGCTGGCGCTCGGCGCGGCGTTCGTCGTGGGCTGCGAGTGGTGAGACGCCGGGTTGGGAGTCCGGACATTCACGGGCTATCCTGAAATCTAGCGAACGACCGGCAGGCCCGGGGCCGGGCGTCTTCCGAGGCCCACCCATGTCCTACGGCCAGACCCTTGCCCGCGCGCGCCAGCGCGCCCGCGGCGCGACCGACACGCTCTCCGCGCACGCCCTGCGCGCGCGCGACGCCGCTTGGCGCGCCGCACCCGCGCTGTCACGGCGCGCGCTCGAAAGGGCGCGCGAGCACGACCGTGAACTCCTGCTGCTCGGCGCCGGCGCGCTTTTCGGCGCGGGACTCGCGCTGGCCGTCGGCCTGCGACGGCGTGGGCCGGGACGCATGGTCGTCCGCGACCACGACGGCCGCGTCCTGCGCAGGAGCGGCTCGCTCGCGGCCGCGGAAGTTCCGTCCGGGACCGGCTGGTCGATCGGCAGCCCGGACAAGCGCGACCGCCGCCTAGAGCGGCGCGTCCGCGCGCGCATCGAGCGCGCCCTCGCCGACCCCGGCGCGGTCGACATCGTCGCGCACGAGGGCTGCGTGAGCTTGCGCGGGCGCGTCGGCCCGGACGAGATCGAGAACGTCCTGCGGCGCGCG
This sequence comes from Acidobacteriota bacterium, assembly GCA_017994815.1. Taxonomy (GTDB): domain Bacteria; phylum Acidobacteriota; class Polarisedimenticolia; order J045; family J045; genus JAGOJY01. Next base: position 12,313 of record JAGOJY010000027.1, on the reverse strand, counting down.
ATCTCGGTGCGCGGCGTGACGCGGGTCGAGAACCACCTCGAGCAGCGCGCCGCCGAGGACCCGGCCGGAGCGGCCGAGGCTCCGCTGCGCGTGATGTCGGCGCTCGCCGGCGGCGGGCTCGTCTACTTCGGCGTGCGCCGCCGCGATGCCGCCGGCCTCGCCGCCGCGGGGCTCGGGATGGCGGCGCTGTGGGGTGCGCTGCGCTCCGGCGCCGGGCGCGCGCGGCGTCGCCAGCGCTCGCGCCAGCGGGCGAGCGCACCGCCGATCGACGTGCACCACGGCTTCCACATCGACGCCCCGCCGAACGAGATCTGGCCCTTCTTCGAGGATCTCGAGAACTGGCCGCGGTTCCTCGGCCACGTCCGCAGCGTGCGCCGCGTGGACGGGCACCGCACGCACTGGACCGCGGCCGGACCCACCGGCGTGGTCCTGGAGTGGGACGCGGCGCTGACCGAGGTCCGGCCGAACCGCCTGTTGAGCTGGCGCAGCGTCGAGGGCGCGCCGGTGGGCAGTTCCGGCACCGTGCGGCTGGAGCCCGCGCCCGGCGGCGGCACGCGCGTGTCGCTGGTGCTGCACCACGTGCCGCCCGCGGGCCTGCTCGGCGAAGCGTTCGCGGCGCTGTTCGACGGCGACGCCACCGACGCGATCGCGAAGGACCTCGAGCGCTGCGCCGAGATGCTCCGCCCGCGCCAGAGCGCCCCTTAGCCAGCGCTCTACTCCGACTGCATCACCTGGTCGACCTGCCGCGCGTGCGCGTCACCCTCCTGCTTCAGCCCGCGCGCGCCTTCGAGCGCCTGCAGGCTGCGCGGCGCGGCGGCGGGCGCTCCCTCGGGAACCTGGTCGAGCACCTCGCGTGCCGCGGCCTCCTCGTCCGCGTTGGCGGGCTCGGTCAGCGCGAGGGTCTTCTTCGCCGCGTGCGAGCTGAGAAACAGCGCGATGGCGGCCGCGATCAAGAGCGCGAGCACACCGAACATCAGCCTCGGTTTCATGCTGGAAATGTAAGTTCCCCGGTCGCGCCGCCGCGAGCGGCCGCTCACGCCGTCCCGCAGCCGGCACCGGCCCGTACGGTCGCCGGGTCCGACCTTTGACCGCGGGAGCGGCACGGAAGCGCACGACCGGTTTGTCCGCCTGTGCTTGGCGTGTTCGCTCGCGTCCGCCGCTCACCGCGGTACCGGAAGTCCGGGTCAACTTCGGGCCCGCCCCGCCTCGTCGCGGCGTACGGGTCCCGTTCTCGGGGCGCGCGCGATCAGCGCGCGTCGCGGCGCCGAAGCGGTGCAGCGCTGCCCCGGCGCGCCTGGTCGGGGCAGTCCCCGGCCTTGCTCCACGTCCCTCGTATCTTCTCCGAGGCCTGCGCGAGGTTCCCGGCGCAGTCGCGGACCTCGAACCGAATCACGGGGTTCTGGAACGCGGACACGCCGCACACGGTCGACGCGCGGCAGAGCAGGTCCTGCGTCACCTCAACCGCCTCGTCGACGAGCCGACCGTCCCGGTCGCCCTCGGTGCGCCCGTCCATCAGCAGGCAGTCGTCGATGAGCAACCGCTCCCACGTCGGCCCGCCCGCTGCACCGTCGTTGTCGGATGACGAGATCACCAGCGACAGCGGCGTCGGACCGGGCTTCAGCTTGTGCACGTCGAGATGGAGCGATGCGGCCGGCGGCACGACATCGATGGTGAACGCGACCTCGCGCAGGGCGTGATTCCCGCTGGCGTCGGTTGCGGCAAGCCGAACGGAATGGTCGCCGTGCTCCGAGACTTCCGGGCCGACCGGCTCGTAGCTGCGCGCCAGCGGTCCCGGGTCGCACACGTCGGCCAGGTCATCCGCGATCGTCAGCGGGACCTCGCGCGGGCCGAGGCACGCACCGTTGGCCGGGAATGTGATCTCGCCGGTCGGGGGCCTCGTGTCGACTACCTCAAGAATCGCCTCGGCGGTTGATGTCTCGCCGCCCGTGTCGGTCACGGTCAGCGAGAACGCGCGCGGTCCGAGCGGCAGATCGACCGCCGTGCTCACGGTGTCCGCCAGCGGAGACCAGGGACCTCCGGGCGGGCCCCACAGCCAGCCAAACGATGTGATGTCATCCAGCGTGCCGGGGCGGGAGTCTTCGTCTTGGGACAGCATGCCGTCCAGCACGACGTGGCTCGAGGAACCGTTGCACTCGTAGCGTCCCTGCGGCGCGAAACGTGCGACCGGCGCATGTACCGTGCGGCCGAAGCGCGCCAGCCAGCACGTGGCAGCGCCTGTCGTGGCAATCTCGAGGTGCCGGTCCGCGTCGAAATCGGCGAGCACCAGCGAGCTCAGCGTCGTGTCGGGCACCGCCAGCTCGAAGCTCGTGCCGTCGATCGGCCGCCAGTCCACCAGCCACTGCGAGGCGGACAAGACCAGCTCACCTCTCCCGTGCACCGGCGCGAATCTCCGGAACGGGCGCGGCGGCGCGACCTGCGCGAGGAAATGCAGCGACGGCGCCTCGTACACCATGACCCGGTCCGCGTCGCCCATGTAGGAGAGGGCCGCAAGCGCCTCGGGGTCTCCGTCGCCATCCCAGTCGAGCCACGTCGCGTTCTGCACGCGGAAGTAGTTGAAGGGCTGGAGGGCAAGCAGGGCACCGGCGGCGGCATCGAACACCGCGATGTTGTCGGATCCGCTCACGAGCAGCCAGCGTGCCGCTGCCGGTGCGGGCGGCCACGACGTGATGGCGGAGACCGTGAAGTTGACCGGCTCGTACGAGCGACGCGTCTCGAAGGTCAAGGCGTCGAGCGCCAGGATGGTCTCCCGCCCGCAGATCAGCTCGGGGCGTCCGCAACCATCGACATCCGCATACGCGATGCTGGAACACGCGAGGTCGACGCGGCCGCGCACGCTGAACTGCCCGTCGGCGCCGAGTTGGAACACGGGGAACGTGGGATCGAAGGTCAGCAACGCGAGGTCCGGGGTGGCGTGGCCCTCGACATCGGCGGCAGCGGCGCCAACGACGTACTCGGGCGGCAGAGTCGATCCGGCGAGCACTCGGCCCAGCGGGTTCTCGGCATCCAGTCGCAGGTTGGGCGTCGGATCACCTTGCGCGAGGAGTAGCGGGGCGGGACTGCGCCCCGCCGGCGAGGCGATCCAGGTAGTCCCCGACGTCCCCTTCCGCGGGTGCCGCCACTCCGGCGCGGACGTGTCCGTGACCGGGAGCATCGCCAGGAGCCCTGCGACCGCGACCTCGACCGTGCCGTCTCCGTCGTAGTCCGCCGCCGCCACGTCCGCGTCGTACCACGGCGAGTCGAGACGGAAAGTCTCGCGCGCTGTGGCCGGATCGAAGGCAATCACCCAGTTCGGGACGCTGCTCGAGCCGCCGTAAGCCACGATCCCGGCGTGCCGCGAGTACTCCAGGCGTAACACGGACGATGGATAGCTGCGGATCGGCTGGAGCGTGCGTGTGCGCAGGTCGAGCGCGACCAGTGTGTAGACCCCGTTGCGCTTTTCGACGCCGAAGAGGTCCGTGCCGCCGCCTGCGCGCGGTACGGCGACAACCAGGCGGATGCCCGGGAGGACCTCATTGAGCTCGATGACACCCGTGGCCGCGGAGCGAACCGTCAGGCCGGTGCTCGAAACGGTCACATACTCGCCGATGCCGTCCGCGTCCACGTCCGCGACGGCCCAGGACGCCCAGCCCGGGATGCTCCGGCGCAAGGTCAGCGTGGCTGAATCGATGACCGCGGCCGTGCCGTTGTCGTAGGTCACGATTTCCGGCGGTGCCTGCCCGTCCATCTCGGCGATGCTGAGCACGCCCGACGTGCCGAACGGCACCTTGCGGCTGGCGAGCCGGCGCCCGCTGGCATCGTGCACGGTCAGGGTCGAGTCGGCGTACGCGGCCACGATCTCATCGCGGCCATCGCCGTCGAGGTCTCCGGGAGCGACGCTCTTCACGGAGTTGTAGTCGGTCTGCCCGTCGGGCCGGAACCTGCTGTTGAACGGGACGGAGAACCCGTCCGCGTGCCGCCGGAGGATCAGCCACCCGTTGTCGTGAGCCACCAGCAGGTCGGGCGGACCCGCGGCGGACCCGTGCAAGACCGAGACCTCCTTTCGACCGAACTCCACCGTGAGCCAGCGCGCCCCCAGGGGAGCGAGACGAACTCCTCCCGGAGTCGGATCGCAGGAGTCACCCAGCCCGTCGCCGTCCGCGTCGGCCTGAGCCGGATCCGGCACGAGTGGGCACACGTCGCCGCGGTCGCCGAGACCGTCGCCGTCGTCATCCTCGTCACAAAGGTCGGGCATACCGTCGGCATCGACGTCCGTGGGACTCGCGCCGGAGGCGTGGGGGCACGGATCGGCGGTATCGCCGATGCCGTCATTGTCGTCGTCGGAATCACACGGATCGCCCGCCCCGTCCATGTCGTAATCGTGGTTGACCGGGCTCATGACCAGCGGGCAGAGGTCGATCGCATCCGCCAGGCCGTCGCCGTCGTCGTCAAGGTCGCACGCATCGCCCAGCCCGTCGCCATCGCTGTCACGTTGCAGCGGGTCCGACACCCCGGGGCAGACATCCGCGTCGTCGACGATGCCGTCGCCGTCCACGTCGGGATCGCACGCGTCGCCCGAGCCATCGCGATCGAGATCCGCCTGGCTCGGCGAAGCCACGTGAACGCAGTTGTCGCACGCGTCGCCGAAGCCATCGCCATCCGAGTCGATCTGGCTGGCGTCCGCGATCTCGGGGCAGACGTCGTTCGCGTCCAGCGCGCCGTCCCCGTCCTCGTCGTCGTCGCACGCGTCCCCGAGCCCATCGTGATCGCTGTCGCGCTGCGCCGGGTCGAACGCCGCGGGGCACGTGTCGCACGCATCACCGGCGCCGTCGCGGTCCGCGTCGTCCCGGTCGGTGCCCGGGAGCAGCGGACAGGCGTCGACCTCGTACGCCAACAGCTGGTCCGCGGTGACGAAAATAACGAACCGCCGGCCGCTGCTGGACTGCGCTGGCAGGACCTGCCGCGGATCGCGCGGCAGCGCCGGCCCGGACCACAGCGTGGCCCCGGTGACAGGGTCGACCCAACTCGGCACATTGTTCAAGTCGCCGACCACGACCGGATTGCCCGCCGGCGGCGCGACGACGGTCATCCCGGTAAGCGCCCAGGGACCGGTCACGGACCACAGCGTGGATTGCGTGAAGGGGTCGATGCGGTCCAGGCTGTCGCCTCCCGCGTAGTAGAGGACGGGGCCGTCGGCCAGTTCCGCCGCGATGTTGCCCGTGCCGTACGTGCGCTCCTGTTTCCCGGTCACAGGGTCGAGCGCCCTGAGACCCGGCGAATCGGCGACGATGATCGATTTCGTGCCATCGCCGTCCAGGTCGAGCAGGCCGAACGGCGTTCCGGACGGCAAGAGCCAAGGCGTGCCGTCGCCAGCGACCATTGCACCATGCGCGAAAACCCACGCCCTGCCGTCGGCGCGGGACACCACCACCGGGGTGTCGGCGGAGCTGTACGGGAGATCCACCTTCCACAGCGGGGCGCCCTCCGGCAGCGACCTCACCGCGAGAGAGGTCGTGGCGCCGACGATCAACTCCGGCGCGCGGCCCCCGGAGATGTCCTCGATACCGAGCTGGGTGAGGTAGTCGTCGCCGTCCAGCTGGATCGTCCCGGCCCGCAGTCGGCCGGTGTCCAGGTCCAGTCGCGCGACGAGGCTGCCGGATTTCAAAGCCAGCGCGACGTCGGTCGTGCCGTCCTGGTCGAGGTCGCCCGCTGCCGCCAGCGGTGGGCCTCCCGCGACGGGAGCGGGCGTGATCGATTCGGAGCGCGGGTCGTAGATTGCGCCAGCCGTGTACAACTCCCTCGAACCGTCCTGGTCGAAGTCCACGCTGGCGAACGCCGCGGAGCCGGCGATCGGGACGCGCCGCGCGATGGCGCCGCTCGCGCCGTCCAGCAGCAGGATCTCGGAAGTCGTGTTGCGGACCGCGACGAGGACGCGGCCGGCCGCGTCGCGCACGACGGCCGAGGTTGGGAAGAAGTCATGGTCGCTCTCGGCCGGGCTGATCCACAGCAAGCCCTGCCGGTCAAGATCCCACGCGGCCAACGCGCGCGGGGTTCCCAGGATCAGCAGGACCTCGTCGGTGCCGTCGTCGTCCACGTCGGCGAGGCCGGCGATGCTGGTCACGGAGACCGGAGACGTGGCCACAAGCGTCATGCGCACGGGGTCGTAGACTTCTCCATTCGCCAAGACGATGTCCGCCCGCCCGTCGCCGGTCACATCGCCCACCGCCAAGTCATTGGTGTAGAACCACGCCTTGTGCTCGAGTGTCTCCCCGTCCAGCACCACCACGCCGTAGGTGTCGCGAAGGAACAGCTCCTCGACACCGTCGCCGTCGGCGTCGGCGGGCGGCCGGCAGGGACCGGTGACAGCAACGGTGCTGCGCGGGCCGAGCACCCGCTGGGTCGATGCGTCGATCTGCTCCGCCTTGCCGTCGTAGCGCCGCCGCACGATCGCCGGACGGCCGAGCAGACCGCGCTTCAAGAGCTGGGGACCTCCAGCAGGCGTCCACGCGACCGACTCGAAGTCCAGCCAGCCGGTCGCATCGTCCCAGCTCAGCAATCCCCACAGCGAGCCGGACTGGCCCGACGGTGGATTTGGGTACAGCAGGATCTCGGTGGTCCCGTCGCCATCCACGTCCGCCGAGCCGCCGATATTGGTCATGCCGCCGGGTAGGGCTCCCGGGAACGTCCAGGCCAGGCGCAGGTGCTCGTCGACTGTCGTGTCGCACGCATCGCCCGTTCCATCTGCGTCACGGTCGGTCTGCGCGGGATCGAAGACGGACGGACAGACGTCGAGGTCCGCCAGGGCGCCGTCGCCATCCTGGTCCGGATCGCACGCGTCGCCGGTGCCGTCGCCGTCGGCGTCTTCCTGCAGGCGATTGGCGCGCCGCGGGCAGTTGTCCCAGTAGAACGGGATGCGGTCTTCGTCGGCGTCGTTCGCGCACGCGTCGCCGGCGAACGCACCCCAGTGCAGAACACGCTGGTCAGGGCTCGGGAAGTACGGACAAGTGTCGACTGTATTGGGAAAACCGTCGCCGTCGAGGTCGTCGTCGCACGGATCGCCGGTGCCGTCGAAGTCGACGTCCTCCGTTGCGCCGCCCGGCGTGTCCGGACACAGGTCCTCGTCGTCGGGCCAGCCATCGTCATCGTCATCGGGATCGCAGATATCGCCCGCGCCGTCCTGGTCATTGTCGGCCTGCGGGCCCGCTGCGCGCGGGCAGTTGTCGCACGAGTCGCCGCGGCCATCGGCGTCGGCGTCGTCCTGCGTGGGGTTGTTCACGCCCAGGCAGTTGTCCTGGTCGTCGAGGACCTCGTCGCCGTCGGCATCGGGATCGCAGGCATCGCCGAGGTCGTCGCCGTCGGCATCGCCCTGCGGCAAGCTGTCGGCAACGAACGGGCAGTTGTCGCAGGCATCACCAAGACCGTCAACGTCCGCGTCCCGCTGGCCCGGGTTGGCTACATCGGGGCAGTCGTCGGTTGTCGCTTGCACCGCCCCGGCACTCGTACGGAGCAGGAAATCCTGCCGGCCGTCGGCGTCGCCGTCCGAGAACCCTCTTCCGGCAAGGTCGCCGTCGTACAGGTACAGGGTCTCGCCCACCTGGACCATGTTCGCCCGGGCATAGAGCGCCAGGCGGTCATAGGTGTCGGGGTACGAACCGGTCGAGTTCACGACGAGGGTCCCGGCGGGGCCCGCGGCCACTGAAAGGACGGACGGCGGCAATGCTCCTATGAACGTGGTGCTCGGCGCGAGCGGCTCCGAGGACCAGACCTCGACATCGCCGTTGCCCATGGCGACGTAGATCTCGCCGAACCCATCGCCGTCGTCGTCTGCGGACGCGAGCGCGACCGGGATGCGCGAGGAGGAGAAGCGGATGCGTCCGAGGGTGCCCCCGTCCGCCGCCAACAGGACCACCTCCTTACCGCCGCCGAGCGCCGCGAACCGGTCCCCATCGGGCCCGGCGACACGCTCGATGACGCTCACCCCGGAGTCGGCGCTCGAGTCCACGTGCACCGAGCGCCAGCGCAGCGCTCCGCCGTTGCCCTCCAGCGCGTACACGAAGGTGCCGCTGCCCGAGTCCCGCTTCGCCCCTCCGGCAAGCACTTCGGACCGTCCGTCGCCGTCCAGGTCCGTCACCAGGAGCGACAACATGGACGACTTTTCGTACCCGGGCGGGCGCGTCAGCCAGACCGGCTCCCCGCCCCCGGGACGCCAGCAGCCCACGAAGTTGCCGCCCGCGTTGCCGGCGACGATGACCTCGTCCCGGTGGTCGCCGTCGACGTCGCCACTGGCGACTGCGGCGACGGAAAACGCCGCGCCGTCGATCGTCAGCGGCACCGGGCCGCGCAGCAGCCTGCGGTTCTCGCCGTCGCGCAGTTCCATCGTCAGCGGGCCGTTGTACTCGGCGGCGGACCGGAGCACGGCCAGGTCCGGCGCGCGGTTCCCATCATGGTCGCCGGCGACTGAGAAGCCGACCGCCGGGTAACGGTGAACGTCCTGCCAGAGCGGTTCGGGATCGCCGAGATCGAGGACGTTCCAGCTCGTCTTGCTGTCGCTCCACAGACCGTAGGAAGCGAATAGGATTTCCGGTTGCTCGTCCGAGTCGAGGTTTGTGGCGGTCATGCCGGTCACCATGTAGCTCGGCTTCCGCACGACCCACAGCATCTTGCCGCTCAGCCCGTCCGCCACGCGGAAGTCACTCTCCCAGTCGTCGTGGCTCCAGACGACGTCGGTGAACCCGTCCGCGTTCATGTCGGCAAACACGAGTGGGCCGGGGTCGCCGCCGAATCGCTGTTCATACGACCAGCGAACCGCGTGCGTGGCACCGTCCAGCACCTTGACGCCCTTGCGCTCCTCCTCGGCGAGGGTTAGCACGATCTCCGGCGTTCCGTCGCGGTCGAGGTCGGCGAGATCCACGTGCTCGGCTGGAGGGATGCTCCATTCGGTGGTCAACGTCTGCGCATCGAGAACGACGCCGGCCCATCCGCGGTCGCTCGTGACTACCACCTCCATCGAGCCGTCCGCATCGACATCTCCCGCGGCCACGTATGCGGCTCGCGAGAGCGGCGCCTGCAACTCGATGTCACCGGTCTTCGGGTCGAGGTAGACGAGGTCGGCGCCCGAGACGACGATCTCGACCGTCCCGTCGGAATCCACGTCGCACTCGACGGCGTTGTACCCGGAGCTCGTCAAGGTCCGCTGCCATCTCGTGCGCGGCGGCAGATCGTCGCTGCGGCGGATCCTACCGTCGGCGAAGTACGAGACGAACCATGGTTGAGCGTCCGGTCCCGCGGGCGCGTGCGCGAGCATACTGAGCAACTTCCCCCGGCCTGCCAACTCGCCAGCGCCGGTTGGGTCCCAGTGGTCCGGCGATGTCGGCTCGTGCACCTGCCAACGGTAAGACCCGCCCTCGACCAGCTCGCGCGTGCCGTCGCCGTCGATGTCGACCACGAACACGCCCGCGCTGCCGGGGTAGTGTCCCGTCACACCGACGATGCCGTGAAGCTCGAACGCCGGATCGATCGCGCCGAGCTTCCGCGGTACGGGTTTGTCGACACCCTCGTCCGCGGGACGAGCCCCGGCCCGGTGGAAGTACTCGCCCGCGAGCTTGCCGTCGAGCCGCAGCTCGCGCACGTACCACCCGCCGTTCACGCGCCGGTAGTACAGCCGTGAGCCGTCCGGGCGGCGCAACGGCAAACCATCCGGGTCCCGAACCGCGGCCGGGTCGAGTTCGAGGCGCGGCAGCACGGTGGCGTCCTCGAGCCCGGCCGGCAGCGCTGGGGGTGGGAAGTCCGACGTGACCTCGATCATCTTGGGCCACGGCGCGGCATCTTCTGCCCGCGCTGGAAGCATGAACGCGAGAAGACCGAGGACGAGCAGCCGTCGGACTGCCGCGGTCTGCATGGAAAGCCCCCTCCGGTCGCTGCGGACAACTGGACCGAGACCACGGGAGGATACGTCGAAACAGCATGTGGGGTGCGTGTTTGCCGGGCGCAACGACACGGCGTGTTTTCCGGCGGCGCCGTTTTTTCCGGACGGTGACGCGGCGTCGCCGGTTGACAGCCTGTATACGAATTGGTATACAGGCGGCGTGTCCCGGCTCCCGACGATCGAGGTCGACCGCGACGCGGCCGAACCGGTGTACGAGCAGATCGCCCGCCAGGTGCGCGCGCAGGTGGCCGCGGGCCGCCTGCGCCCGGGCGCCGAGCTGCCGTCGGTGCGCACTTTGGCCTCGGATCTCGGCGTCAACCTGAACACCGTCGCCCGGGCGTACCGGCAGCTCGAGGAGGACGGATTCCTCGTCATCCACGAGCGTTCGGGGGCGGTGATCGCGGCCCCGCCCGCCGACCCGGACCCGACGCTGGCCCAGCGGCTTCGCCGCGAGCTGCGGCTCGTTCTCGAGCACATGCGCCAGGCCGGCTTCTCGCCCGCCGACCTGCGGCGCGCGACCAAGCGCGAGATCGACGCGCTCGACGGCAGGAGGTAGGCATGGAACAGCGGGTGGTCTGGATCGTCGTCCTGGTCGAGACGCTGTTCGCGGGCGGGCTGATGCTGCTGCTCCCACGGATCACGCGCCGTGGGCTGCTGTTCGGGGTCTACGTCGGCGAGCGCGCCGCTGGGGAGGAAGCGGCGCGCGACATCACCCGCGGCTGGTACTTCGCGATGGTGGCCACGCTCGCGCTGACGCTGGTCGCGCTGCTCGCGGGCCTGCTCGCGGCGGGCTCGCCCGCGCTCGCGCCGCTCGCGATGTTCATCCTGCTGGCCGGCTTCGCCGGGGCGTACCTGCGCGCGCACTTCCGCGCGCGCGAGCTGGCCCCCGCCAGCCCACCGCCGCCCGCGGCGGCCGTCCTCATCGGGGAGCAGCCGCGCGGACTGGTCCTGCCGCTGGTGGCGATCGGCTTCGCCCTGCTCTGCGGGACGTTGGTCGTGGCCTACACCGCGGCGCAGTACCCGCACCTGCCCGCTCGCATCCCGGTCCACTTCGACATCGCCGGACGCCCCGACGGCTGGAGCACGCGCAGCTTCGGGACGGTGATGGTCCTGCCGCTGATGACGTTGGTGCTGGGCGCCGGCCTGGGCGGAATGGCCCTGCTCGTCGCGCGCGCCAAGCGCGCCGTGCGCACCGCGGACGGTGGCGTGTCGCTCGCGGCCCAGCTCAGGTTCCGCGGCGCGATGACGGCGTTCCTCAGCGTGACGGCGATGCTGGCGACGGCGATGCTCGCCGTCTTGAGCGTGATGTCGCTGCGCGTCGCGCTGGGGCAGGCCGAGCGCCTGTCCCCGCTGTTCATGATCCTGACCGGGGTGCTGCTCCTATTCTCGCTGGGCGGGTCCGTGTACATCGCGCTGCGCTACGGCCAGGGCGGCGCGCGGCTCGAACGGTCCGCGGCCGGCGCGCCGCTGACCGACGGACTGGCGGACAACCGGCGCTGGCTGCTCGGGATGTTCTACTTCGACCGCGAGGATCCCTCGATCTTCGTCGAGAACCGCTTCGGGCTGGGCTACACGATGAACTTCGGCAACTGGAGGGCCTGGCTCACGATCGGCGCGTTCATGGCGGTGATGCTGCTCCTGTCCGTCATCGCCATCGTGTCCGCGTGACGGGATGGACGCCAAGGTGGAGGTAACGATGCACCGCAGGTGGACTGGCTGGGGTTCTTTCGTCCTGCTCGCCGTCGCCGTCTCGGCGCTGCCCGCGTGGTGCGCCGAGGGAATCGAGGGGCGCTGGGAAGGCGCGATCCAGATCGGCGCCACGAACCTCGGGATCGTCGTCGAGTTCGCGGGCCAGGGCGACGAGCTGCGGGCGACGATCGACATCCCGCAGCAGGGAGCGTCGGGGCTGGGGTTGACGAACGTGCGCTTCGCGCCGCCGCGCGTGCGCTTCGACCTGCCGGCCGGGCCGGGGCTGGCCGAGTTCGACGGCGAGCTGAAGGAAGACGGCTCGATCGGCGGGTCGTTCGAGCAGGCCGGCGCCCGCGGGACGTTCAGCATGAAACGCGCGGCCGCGGCGCCGGCGGCCGAAGCCGCCGCCCCGCCGCCAGCGATCGAGGGCCGCTGGTCCGGCGCGATCGAGATCGCGGGGAGCCGACTCGGGATCTCGGTCGCGTTCGCGCGGGTCGGCTCGCGCATGAGCGCCACGATCGACATCCCGGAGCAGGACGCTGAAGGCTTGCCGCTGAACAACGTCCGGGCCGAAGGGTCGCGCGTGAGCTTCGAACTGCCGGCCGGCCCCGGGCTGGCCGTCTTCGACGGCACGCTGCAGGAGCGCCGCATCGGCGGCTCGTTCCGGCAGGGCGGGATGGCCGGGACGTTCCACCTCGAGCC
>JAGOJY010000026.1 GCA_017994815.1 Acidobacteriota bacterium | reverse complement strand
CGGCGCGGGTGGTGGAGGACAGCCACACCGAGGCCAGGGGGCGCGGCGGTTCGGACGAGCTGGACAACCGCGACGCCGACTGCCCGTTCCACCACCGGCAGGGAATCCACGGCAGCCTCGCCCGCCGCATCGGCAAGGCGCCGCTGAACACGGTCTGGCGGCTGGGGGTCGGGGCATGGCAGCAGTGGTACCGCAACGAGCTGCGCATGCCTGACCCCGAGCCGACGTTGTTCACCTGAACACGCTGTTGGTTGTCGTGCTCTTTGACAACTGAATGGCACGTGGGAGCCGCCGCGAGCCGCCGAGACGCGACGCCGTGTCGCGGTCGGCGCGTGTTGGCGCCGTCACGCCGGTCCGGCTGCGCCGGCTCCTACGAATGTGTCTCCATGGGGCCGCGCACGCCGCGCGGCCGGGACGATCGTCCGAGGCACGGCGCGCCGTCCAAACGTGTTCCATCGCTACTCGCGGAACTTGGCCGCCGCGGAGTGCAGTCGTTCCAGGACGCGGCGCCGCCCCGCGCCGTCGAGTTCCCCCTCGTCCAGCGCGTGCCAGGCGAAGCGCACCTCGTCCAGGAACGCGCGGACTCCCGGGTCAAGCTCGCCGGCTTCGTCCAGCAGCAGGAGCGCCTGGTCGTAGAGCGCGCCGAGCGCGTTTTCGTCGGTCTCCAGCCGGCGCGCCAGTTCGCGCACGCGGTCCAGTCCTTCCGAGGTCATCGTGGTTCCGTCTCGACGGGCGAGAGCACGCCCCCGGCGAGATCGAGTTCGACCGCGTGGCGCGAAAGAACGTCGAGCCCCACGTACCCGCTCACGGCGACGCCGGCCACGCGACCGCGCTCGCTGAGGTCGAACACGGCGACCTCCTTCAGCCCTTCCTCGAACGGCCCGAGGCCGAGGCGCACGAACGGCATCATCCCGGACACCGTCACGGCGCCGCCGTACGCCGCGGCGCTGCGCTGCCCGCCGCGCTGCAGCCCGCCGAGCCGCGTAGCGACGTCCCAGTCGAGGAAGGTCCGGCTCGCCCCGGTGTCGAGCAGCGCCAGAGCGTCCACGCTCCCGCTCGAACCGCGCCACGTCACCGGCACCAGGAGCTGCCCCTCGACCTCGAGCACCGGCAGCGACCCGGCGGGCAGCGACCACGGATCCTCGTCCAGCGGGTCCTCGACCGGCGCGGGCTCCGCCGCGCGCAGGATCGTCGCCAGCTTGCGCGCCGGCTCGAAGCGCACCGCCGTGCCGCCCAAAAGGTCCACGCCGAGGATCGCGTTGTACAGGCCCTGGGGGTGCAGCGAGCGCGCGGCGACCATCCCGACCGGGTGCTCGAACGCCACCGGACCGAGGTCGAGCACGCTCAGCACGCCGCGCTCGATCCCGTGCTCCCCTTTCCCACCGCCGCCGACCAGCGTCCCGCCCGCGAGCGGCTCGATCCCCGCCTTGCGCGCGGTGTGCGGCGACAAGTGCAATCCCGAGGCCCCGCTGTCGAGCAACGCCGGCACCTTGTCCTCGTCCCCCACCTTCACCCGCACGATCCAGCCTGCCAGGTGCCCCGCGCGCGGGACGTAGGGCAGCAGCGGCAGGCTGCCCGGAAGATCGGCCTTCGAGAGCTGCCAGATGGGCCGGTCGCCGAGCGTGACGAAGAACGCCAGGTTGTCGCGCGCCGAGCGCAGGCGCTCCGCGGGCTCGCCGCGCGACGGCGCGGCCTCGAGGTACGTGCGCAGGTAGGCGTTGCGCTGCTCGCGCGTCGGCGCCACGCGGGCCATGCCCCACAGCGCGGTTGCCTCCGCGGGGTCGAGCGCGAGCGCCCGCTCGTACGCCGCGCGGGCGGCGTCCTGCCGGAAGCGCGCCTCGAGGACCATCCCGAGCACGCTCCAGCCGAGCGTCGCGCCGGGGTCGAGTTCGACGGCGGCGCGCGCCTCGCGCCAGGCATCGCGGGCACGGCCGCAGCGCCAGTCCAGCACCGCGCGCAGCGCGGAGAGGTCCACGTCCGGGCTCGCATCCTGCTCCTGGTCGATGCGGTCGGCCGCGGCGCAGGCGGCGACGCCGCGCCGCTCGAGCATGTCGGCGAGCGCGAGGCCGCGCGCGACGCAGCGCGGCTCGTCGCCGGCGATCGCGGCCTGCGCCGCCGCGGCAAGCTCCTGCGCGGTCCGGCCCAGCCGCGCGGCGCCGCTGGCCGGGCAATCGGCCCGCGCCGCGCCGGACGCCGCGAGCGCCACGATCGGGATCACGGACCCGAGTGCCCGGTTCCGGAACAGGGCACTAAGCACGGCACAGCCTCACGACGGCCTCCAGGTGCGGCGTCTGCGGGAACATGTCGAACGCGCTCGCGATGTCCGGCTCGAACCCCGCGTCGCGCAGCGAGACGAGATCGCGGGCCAGCGTCGCCGGGTGGCAGGAGATGACGACGAGGACCTCGGCGCCGAGATCGCGCAGGACCGGCGGCAGGCCGGGGCCGAGCCCCGCCCGCGGCGGGTTGGCCACCACGCGATCGAAGCGCTCGCCGCGCGCGAGCAGCTCGCGCGACTTGAGCAGCGCGTCGCCGACCACGAACTGGACGTCGTCGCGCCCGGCGCGGTGCGCGGCCCGGCGGCCGCGTTCGGCGGTCGCCGCGTGCGACTCGATCCCGAGCACGCGCTGGCCCGGCCCGGAGGCGACGAGGCCGACGAGCCCGACGCCGCAGAACAGGTCGAGCAGGCGACCCGGGCCGGGCCGCTCGAGGAGCGCGCGCACCTCGTCGTACAGCAGCTCGGCCGTCGCCGGGTTGACCTGCAGGAAAGTGGTCGCGCCCAGCTCGACCTCGATGCCCGCGATGCGCTCGACGACGCTGTCCTGCCCCGCCAGCAGCACGGCCTCCGGTTCGAACCCCTCCTCGACCAGGCGCACGACGCCGGCGAGATCGCCGTGCGCGCGCAGCGCGTCGGCGGCGATCGCGTGCGCCTCGGGCCAGGCCCCGGCGCGGGTGTGCAGCACGGCCAGCCAGCGTTCCGTGGCGAGGGAGCCGCGCAGCGACAGCCGCTCCGGCCACGGCACGTCGCGCTGGCGCGCCGTGCCGCGGTCCAGCGCGTCGAGCAGCGAGCGCGCGATCTCGCTGGCGCGCGGCGGCGCGAGCCGGCAGCGCTCGACGGGGACGATGCTGTCGAAGCGGCCGCGCGGGTGGTAGCCGAACGTGCCGCCGCTGCCGCGCGGCACGACCGCGAACGTCACGCGCCCGCGGTACTCCAACCCGCGCGGCGAGGCGACGGCGCGCTCGACCGGCAGGGCGACGCGGCCGATCCGGCGCAGCGTCTCCTCGAGGTGCCGGACCTTCAGCGACAGCGCCGCGCCCTCGTCGAGCACCATCAGCGGGCAGCCGCCGCACGCCGGCTGGTGCGGGCAGGGCGGCTCGCGCCGCTGCCGCGAGGGGACGACCAGTCGCACCAGCCGCGCCTCGACGTGGCGCCGCCGCAGGCGCCGCACCTGCACGGCCGCGCGGTCGCCCGGCACGGCGCCCGGCACGAACACGACCCAGCCGCCGTGGCGGCCGACCCCGTCCCCCTCCGACGTGAGGTCCTCGATCGGCAGCTCGATCACGGTGCCCGGGCGCAGCGGCTGGTCCGGCGCGGCCGCGCCGCGGGGGGCCGGTTCGTGGTGGGCGCGGTCCATCGCGCGCCAAGCATACCCCGCGCCCGGCGGCGACCGCCGCGCGCGAATCGTGGCAGACTCGGGGCCGGCTTCGCCGGAACCGATCGCCGGCGCCACTTCACGGGAGAGGGAGCATGGAAGTCCTGGACGCGGAACGGATGCGGCGGGCCGACCGCGAGGCGATCGAGGGGATGAAGATCCCCGGTCTCGTGCTGATGGAGAACGCGGGGCTGCGCACGGCGGAGGTCATGGCCGACGAGATCGAGGACCTCGCGCAGCGCCGGGTGTGGATCGTCGCCGGCGCCGGCAACAACGGCGGGGACGGCTTCGTCGTCGCGCGCCACCTCGCGCGCACCGGCGTGGCGGTCGACGTGGTGCTCGTCGGCGCCACGCGCTCGGCCCTGAACGGCGACGCCGCGGCGATGGCCGAGGCGTGGGTCGGCCTGGGCGGCGACGTGATCGAGGTGCTCGACGACGGTGCGGCGGACGAGTTCGCGGCGCAACTTCTCGCGGGCGACGTGATCGTCGACGCGCTGTTCGGGACCGGCCTGACCCGCCCCTTGGACGGGCTCGCGGCGCGGGTCGTCGAGGCGATCAACGACGCCGGCGGCGCGGGCGCGACGGTCGTGGCCGTGGACATCCCGTCGGGCCTGTTCTCTTCCGACCCGCAGGTTTCCGGGCCGGCGGTGCGGGCCGACGTCACGGTGACTTTCGCGCGGCCCAAGCCCGCGCACCTGCTGCCGCCGGCCGAGGACCTGTGCGGCGACGTGGTCGTCGTGGACATCGGGATCCCGCCGGCCGCCGTGGTGGCCACCGAACCGGACCTGCACTGGGTGCTGCTGCAGGAGGCGGCCCTGCTCGTGCCGGAGCGCGAGGCCGACGACCACAAGGGACGCTACGGCCACGTGCTGGTGGTCGGCGGCAGCTCGGGCAAGGCCGGGGCGGCGGCGATGACGGGGCTCGGCGCGCTGCGCGCCGGGGCCGGGCTGGTCACGGTCGCGGCGCCCGCGCCGGTGCGTTCCGAGGTGGCGTCGTTCGCCGCGGAGCTGATGACGGAGGAACTGCCGGCCAGCAAGTACGGCTTCCTCACGCGCGGGGCGGCGGCGCCGGCGCTGGAGTTGGCCGGCGAGCGCAGCGTGCTCGCGCTGGGTCCCGGGCTCGGCCAGACGCCGGGAACGCAGGTCGAGGTGCGCCGGCTGGTGAAGGAATCGCCGGTGCCGGTGGTGCTCGACGCGGACGGCGTCAACGCCTTCGCCGGCCGGATCCGGGAGCTCGCGCGCCACGACCAGCCGCTGATCGTGACGCCACACCCGGGCGAGGCGGCGCGGCTGCTCGGCGTGGACGCCGCCGCGGTCCAATCCGACCGCGTCGGCAGCGCGCGGCGCATTGCCGCGGCGACGCGCGCGGTCTGCGTGCTCAAGGGGTACCGCACGATCATCGCCGCGCCGGACGGGCAGGCGTTCATCAACCCGACCGGGAACCCGGGGCTCGCCAGCGGCGGGAGCGGCGACGTGCTGACCGGTATCGTGGCGGGCCTCGTGGCGCAGGGCGTGGAACCGCTCGAGGCGGCGGTGCTCGGGGCGTACCTGCACGGGCTGGCCGCCGACGCGGCGATCGACGAAGGCGAGACGGAGCCGACGCTGACGGCGACGGTGCTGCTCGACTTCCTGCCCGACGCCTACCGGCGGCTGCTCCACCCGGCGGAGAGGGAGGTGGATTGAGCGCCGCGCCGCTCGCGGTGCTCTGCCGCGGTGAAGCGGAGACCGAGCGCCGCGGGCGCGAGCTGGGGCTGCGGCTGGAACCGGGGGCGCTGGTCTCGCTGGAGGGCGAGCTCGGCGCCGGCAAGACCGTGTTCGTGCGCGGGCTCGCCGAGGGGCTCGGG
Organism: Acidobacteriota bacterium; assembly: GCA_017994815.1. GTDB lineage: Bacteria > Acidobacteriota > Polarisedimenticolia > J045 > J045 > JAGOJY01. Next base: position 56,413 of record JAGOJY010000026.1, on the reverse strand, counting down.
CACCCGCCGGACTCGATCGCCTCCCCCTCGTTCGTGCTGGCGATCGAGCACGCCGGAGGGCGCCTGTCGCTCCTGCACGTGGACCTGTACCGGCTCGCCGAGGGCGCGGGCATCGACGATCTCGGCATCGACGAGGCGCTCGCGCGCGGCTGGGTCGTCGCGGTCGAGTGGGGCGAGCGCCTGCCGGCGGTGCTGCGCGGCGCGGGCTGGCGCGTCGTGATCGCGACGGCGGAGATCGCCGAGCCGGACGCGCGCTCCTTGGTCATCGTCCCGCCGGCCGGCGCCTGATCGGCGCGAAAGTGGCGACGCTGCGTGAAGGCAGGATTTCCGGGGCCTCGATCAGCGTCCTCGCCGCGCGCCACTGCAACCAGTCGTGCCGCGGGTGCGTGGCGTTCTCCCCCGTGATGCCGCCCTCGTTCGCCGACATCGACGCGGTCCGGCGCGACCTCTCGCGCCTTGCGGCGGTGTACCACGCGCGGGCGGCGAGGGTGCAGGGCGGCGAGCCGCTGCTCCACCCCGAGCTGCCCCGGCTCCTGCGCGAGGTCCGCCGTGCGGCGATCGCCGACCGGATCGTGGTCCTGACGAACGGGCGGCTGCTCTCGGAGATGCCGGCCGCGTTCTGGTCCGCGGTCGACGAGGTGCGTGTCTCGGCCTATCCCTCCTCGGAGCCGAGGCGCGAGCAGCTCGCCGACTGGCGGCGCAAGGCGCTCGCGCACGGCGCGGACCTGATCGTGGTCTCGTTCGACGCTTTCCGCGAGAACTACTCCGCGAACGGATCGGCCGACCCCGCCCTCGTGCGCCGCATCTACGCCGCGTGCGAGGAGGCACACGCCCTGCGCTGCCACGTCGCGTGGGACGGTTACTTCTACAAGTGCACGCGCGCGGTGTCGGGCAGCGCGGCCGACGGCGTCCCGGAACCCGGCGCCGAGCGCGTGAACGGTGTCACGATCGGCGAGGGCCCGGAACTCGGGCCGCGGCTCGCCGCCTACCTCGCGGCGCGCGATCCCCTGCCGGCCTGCCGGCGCTGCCTGGGGACCGTCGGACGCATGGCCCCGCACGGGATGGTCCCGCGCTCCGCGTGGCGCGAATCGCTCGCCGGCCGGACCGAGGACCTGGTGGACTGGGACTACCTGGCGCGGGTCGAGCGCGGCCGCTCCGACATCTACCTGCGCCCGGTCGGCGAGATCGACGTGGCGGCGTTCCGCGGACCGGTGCCGCGGCCGTTGCGCGCCGCGGTGCGCGTGCTCTCGCGGCGGCGCTGGCGCTTGCTGCTCGCGGCGCCTTTGACCGCGGCGATCCGCCGCCACCGCGGCACCGGCGCCGGCCCGCGGGGCTGATTCCTTCGACAGCGGGCGCCGGCCGGGCATAATGGGCCGCGGGACCGAGGGTCTGCCGGGAGAGAGCATGGGGAACGCGTTTCGATCGCGCTGCTCGGTCGGGGTGATCTTGTGCCTCGTCGCGGCCAGCGCGGGGTGCGGCGTGCGCCGCACGCACAACCCGCAGCACCCCGACGTGCTGTTCATCACGCTGGACACGTTGCGCGCCGACCACTGCTCGGCCTACGGCTACGGGAAGCCCACGACCCCCGAAATGGAGAAGTTCGCCGCGCAGGGGGTGCTGTTCGAGGAGACCTACTGCCCGATGCCGACCACCGGGCCGGCGCACGCGACGATGTTCACCTCGCTCGCGCCGCTCGCCCACGGCTTCGCCAAGAACGGCCAGTTGCTGCGGGAGGAGTTCGTCACGCTGGCCGAGGTGCTGCGCGACAACGGCTACCGCACGGGCGCCGTCGTCAGCTCGTTCGCCGTCCACGGCAAGTTCGGCCTCGCGCAGGGCTTCAACGACTACAACGACGATTTCGGCACCAAGCGCGGCGAGTTCCGCGCGACCCGCTGGGAAGGCCACCCCGTCCCGGGCGCGTTCGACCAGGACGCCGTGGTGACGACCAAGGAGGCTGTGGCGTGGCTGCGCGCCAACAGCGACGACGCGGAACCGCTGTTCCTGTGGGTGCACTACTTCGACCCGCACTGGCCGTACCACCCCCCCGCCCCGTACGACACGATGTTCCCGGCGGACAAGGACGACCCGGTCGCGCACAGCCTCGCCGCCTACGACGGCGAGATCCGCGAAACCGACGACGCGGTCGCGCGCCTGCTCGAGCACGTCGATGACGAGACGCTGGTGATCATGGTCGGCGATCACGGCGAGGAGTTCATGCAGCACGGCTGGGCCTGGCACGACCTGCACCTGTACGAGGAGTCGGTGCGGGTGCCGCTCGTGGTGCGCTGGCCCGGGCACCTGCCGGCCGGGCTGCGCCTGCGCGGTCCGGTGGAGCTTGCCGACCTGATGCCGACGCTGCTCGACCTGCTCGGGCTGCGGCTGCTCCCGGGGATGACCGGGATCAGCCTCGTCCCGGCGATGCGCGACGGCGCGGCGCTCGCGCCCGATCGCGAGATCTTCCTGCAGCGGCGCCAGTACAAGAGCGGTCTCGAGGGGCGGTTCCGCGTCGAGGGGGACAAGTCCGCGGTGCGCTCGGGGTCCTTGAAGTACATCGAGGCGCAGGCGGAGAACTCGTACGAGCTGTACGACCTGGCGACCGACCCCGGCGAGCGGGCCAACCTCGTCTCGCGCCGGCGCGCCGACGCCGAACGCCTGGCCGCGAGCCTGCGCGCCTGGCGCGAGTCGGCTCCCGCCGTCACCCACGAGCAGACGGTGGAGCCCGCCGACGCGGAGAAGCTGCGTTCGCTGGGCTACGTCCAGTAGCTTCGACGCGGGCCTAGCGCGCGGCGCGCTGCTGCTTGAGCCGCACGAGCGGCTCGCGCAGCGCTTCCGCGACCAGCCGACTGGCGCGCGGCCCGTAGTGCGAGTCGTCGTACGCCAGGTCCAGTTCCCGCGCCCGGGCCACGAGCGGCGGGAGGAGGTCGATCACGTCGAGGCCGTCGTCCCGCAAGCGCCGGACGCCCTCGTTCCACGACCGCAGGAACTCCGGGCGCCTGCCGCGCGCGACCACGTCGTCGTACGAGGGCAACAGCGCCACGATCACGTGCGCCTGCCGCTGCGCGGCACCGCGCGCCGCGCGCCGCAGCGCGGCGCGGGTCACGGACCAGGCCTCGGAGTCCGGGTCGTCGAACACCGTTCGCGTGATCTGCCGTTGGCGGTTGATCCCGTACGCGCGCAGGGCGAGCTTGACCCACAGCGAGCGGCCGACGAGCGGCACGTCCTCGTACAGCGCCGGCACGTAGTACGGGTCGTAGGCCCGCAGGAAGCTGCGCACGCCGGGGGTCAGCCCGGCCCGGTTGTCGGCGTAGAACGCGGCGGCGGAGGTGTACGGCCGCGGTGCCAGCGCCGCCTCGCCGTTCTCGACGACGAACCGCGGCGTCAGCGTGTAGACCTTCCACGAGGACGCGAGCGAGCGCACGATGCTGATGTCGCGCCACAGGTCCACGGTCGGCGGGACGAGGAACAGGGCCGCGTCGTGGTCCAGCCGGTCGCGGACCTGCTCGTAGCGCAGGACGGCCTGCCCCGTGCTGTAGGCGTCGACGCCGAAGTTCGCGACCTCGAACGCCGGCATCAGCGTCTCCAGCGCCACCGACCACGTTTCTTCCTGCGGCAGCCGGCTGCCCTGGCAGTACGAGTCGCCGAAGGCGAGCACGCGGGAGCGGCCCGGCGCCCGCTCGCGCGGCAGGTCCTCGTCGCGGCGCGCGCCGAGGTTGTTCGAGCGGAACCAGCCGTTGGCCGAGACCGCGTACTCCTCGATCGCCCAGCCGGTGACCGGGTCCTCGCGCAGCCGGCCCCAGAGATCGCTGCGGGCGACCTTGACCCCCTTGACGACCATGCCGCGCCACCACGGGTCGTCCGGCGTCGGCCCGGTCAGGGTCGCCGGGCGCGCCGAGCGTGACGGCGGATCGGGCGGCGGGGCGAGGTCCGCCGGGAGCACCCGCAGCGGGGGCAGGTCGCGGCCGAGAAGAGTGCCCCACGCCATCGGCGCCGGCCGGACCACGAGGCGCCCGGCCAGCTCGAACGCGAGCAGGGCCAGGAGCAGCGACACGAGGGTGATGCGCAGGCGCACCATGGCCGGAATCTTACTGCCGGGTCCCCGGAAATCGGCCGGGTGTCGTATAAGTGTCGCGCGGGAGGTGGCGATGGCGTCGGGTCCGGCGCGGGGAATCTCGCGCGGCGAGCGGCTGGTCCTCGCGGGCGCGGTGCTCCTGTTCGTGGCGCTGGTGTTCGCGCCGGTCGTCCAGGGCTTCCGCCAAGCGCTGCCGGACTCGCGGTTCCTCGGCTTCGTCGGCGGGTACCGCCTCGACTACCACGGGTACTTTGCCTGGATCCGCCAGGCCGAGGACGGGCACTTCCTGTTCCGCGACATGTTCACCAGCGAGCCACACGCGCGGGTGCTGTTCCTGCCGCTGTTCTGGCTGATGGGCACGCTGGCGAAGTGGACCGGGCTGGCCCCGCTCGCGGTCTGGTACGCGCTGCACGCGCTGGGCTGCGCCGCGATGCTGGTCAGCGCCTACCGCCTGTTCGCGGAGTTCACCGGGGATCGCCGCGCGCGCCTGCTGGCGCTCGCGCTCTGCGCGGGCGCGGCCGGCCTGGGCTGGGCCACGGGCCAGGCCCGGGGCGCCCCCGACCCGTCGCACGCCATCGACCTGTGGGCCGTGGAGGCGAGCCTGCTGCACGGCGGTCTGAGCCTGTTCCTCACGCTGCCGATCGGCCTGGCGCTGATGCTGGAATCGCTGCGGGCGTTCCACCGCTACCTCGACGGCGGGCGGCTGCGCGATGCCGCGCTCGGCGGGCTCTGGGCGTTGCTGATGAGCGCCGTGCACCTGTACGAGATCCCGATCGTGCTCGCGGTCGCGCTCTCGTGGACGCTCCTGTCGGGGATGCGCCGCCTGCCGGGGCTGGCGCTGTTCGGCGCGCTCGCGGTCCCCTACGCCGCGTACGGTTTCGGCGTGACGCGGCTCGACCCGGTGCTGTCGCGGCTCGGCTGGGACATCGTCCCGCCGAGCATCCCGGCCACCCTGCTCGGGCTCGCGCCGCTGCTCCTGCCGGCCGCGATCGCCGTGGCGGCGCCGTTCGTGCGCCGCGCGCACCGCGGGGTCTGGCTGCTCGCGGCGTGGGTCGTGATCGGGCTCGTCGCGACGCACCTGCCCGTCGGCTTCACGGTCAAGCACGTCTGGGGCCTGCAGGTCCCGCTGGCCCTGCTCGGGGCGCTGCTCTTCTCGGCGCTGCTCGAGCGCGCGGCGGCCGCCGGCGCCGGCGCGCTGCTGGGCGCGCGCGCCGCGGTGGCGGTCGTCCTCGTCGCCGGCGTGATCGGCGCGGGGGCGCAGCTCGTCGCGATGCTGAACCAGCCCGCGCGGCACTCGCCGGGGGACTACCTCCCGCGCGACAACGACGCCGCGCTGCTTTGGATCGACGAGCACGGCGGCGACGGTGACGTCGTGCTGGCCTCGCGCCTGGTGGCGGTGCTGGTCCCGGGCCGGACCGGCCTCACCGTGTTCGAGGGCCACGGCGCGCAGACGATCGAGCGCGCGCGCAAGCTGGAGTTCGTGCAGATGCTGTTCGGGCCGCCGGAGCGCGCCGACCTCGGCGCGATCGCGCGGATCCTCGCGCGCAACCGCGTGCGCTATGTCCTGCTCGACCGCTGGTCGGCCGAACACGCCTACGGCGCGGCGTGGCGCGGCACGCGCTTCGCCTTCGAGCCGCTCTGCCCCGAGGTCTTCCGCAACGAGCGCACGATCGTCTGGGAGCGGCGCGATCACCGCCCGGCGGACGAAACCGCCTACTGGCCCACCGGCGACTGGCGCGGTCCCTGAGCCGCGGGACCGGCCGCGGACGCCCCGGCGACCTGCCCCGGCGCGCGGCGATACGCCTTGTCCAGCGCGCGCGGGAAGATGCGGCCGTGCCGCACGCCCCAGCGTGCGAGCCGGAACGAGAGGGCCGTGGCCATGACGCCGAGGCCGTAGCGCACCGAGCGGCGGAAGTTGATCGACGAGGCCTCGGGGAAGTAGCGCGTCGGGCAGGAGATCTCGCCGATGCGGAAGCCAGCGTAGATCGCCTGCGCCAGCATCTGGTTGTCGAAGATGAAGTCGTCGCCGTTGGCGTTCAGCGGCAGGGCCTCGAGCACCTCGCGCGAGAAGGCCCGGTAACCGGTGTGGTATTCCGACAGCTTGTGGCTGCACAGGATGTTCTGCGCGAGCGTCAGGAACCGGTTCGACACGTACTTGTAGAGCGGCATCCCGCCGGCCAGCGCGCCGACGCCGAGGATCCGCGAGCCGAGCGCGACGTCGAACTCGCCGCTGGCGATCATCCCGGCGATCGCCGGGACCAGCCGCGGGCTGTACTGGTAGTCGGGGTGCAGCATCACGATCACGCCGGCGCCCGCCGCGAGCGCCGCGCGGTAGCAGGTCTTCTGGTTCGCGCCGTAGCCCATGTTGCGCTCGTGGACCAGGACCTTGAGCCCCAGCTCGCGCGCCAGCCGCACCGTGCCGTCGCTGCTGCCGTCGTCGACGAGCAGGACCTCGTCCACCACGCCGGGCGGGATGTCCGCCAGCGTCGCCTTGAGCGTGCTCTCGGCGTTGTACGCCGGCAGCACGACCACGATCTTCTGTCCGTTCAGCATCCCGGCACCGCGGCGGATTATAGCCGGGCCGGCGCCGCGGCCAGCGCTTCTGGCCGGCGCCGGGCGCGCGAGCGCACCGCGCACAGCCCCGCCAGCGCGATCAGCAGCGTGGCGGCGAGAACGCTCGCGGCCAGCGACGCGGACCAGCGCAGCGGCCGGAACACCAGCTCGACGCGGTGGCTGCCCGCCGGAACTACCAGCCCGAGCAGCGACAGGTTCGTGCGGTAGAGCCGCGCCGGCCGGCCGTCGAGCGTCGCGCGCCAGCCCGGGTGCCACGTCTCGCTGACGACGAGGAAGCGCTCGCCGCCGCCCGCCGTCGCGATCGACAGCGCGCCCGGCGCGAACGCCTCGACGATCACCGTGTCGGCGGGGCCGGGCGGCGCCGCCGCGATCGACGCCCCCTCGCCGGCGACCACCGCGCAGCGCCGCAGGTCGCGGCGGCGGATTTCGGCCACGATCGCGTCGTCGCGGTCGGGGACGCCGACGACCTGGCCGGCGAAGAAGGCCCGCGGCAGCGCGCCGGGGTTGCGGTAGACCCACAGGTCGGCCGTCCCGCGGCCCCGGTACAGGTAGAACGTCGGCTGTTGCGGGAACGTGCCGGCCAGCTCGAGCCCCCCGCCCTCCAGCGCCAGCGGCGCGCGCGCCACGAGGTACTTGACGTTGAGCGCGTCCAAAAGATCGCGCCGCAGGCGCAGCAGGCCCTCGCGCGGCCCGGGCTCCACGCGCGAGAGGTCGAACCACGGCCCGGCCGCGGTCGCGCTGGTCTCCCCCCACTGCATGAGCTGGAAGTACTCCTGGTACGGCCGGTAGTTGAACGAGTCGTTGCCGTTGATGAGCTGCAGGCCGAGCGGCGCGGCCCACCCGTAGTTGATCGAGCGCGCGACCGTCGCCACGCGGTGCAGGCCGTGGTCCTGCGCCAGGAACGCCGCGTACGCCGCCCGCGGCACCGCCTCGGCTTGCGGGACCATCTGCAGGTAGCGCCGCGCGTAGTACGCGCCCTCGCCCGCGACCGCGAGGACGAGGACCGTCGCCAAGAGCGGGGCCCAGCGCCGGCGACCGGGGGCCGCCGACAGGCGCGCCAGGACTTCCTGCAGGCCGATGCCGGCCAGCGCCACGCCGAAGAACGCGGCCAGGAACAGGAACCGCGCCGGGATGCGGAACAGGTGGAATCCGGGGAAGTAGTCGAACAAGAGCCGCAGCACGGGCGTGTTCATCGAGAGAAGGACGCTCGCGGCGAACGCTCCGACCAGGAAGCGCACCGGGTGGCGCCGCCAGCCCAGCACGGCCCCGGCGATCGCCAGCCCCAGCGGGACGACGCCGAAGTAGGCCGCGTCCTCCCACAGCTCGTCGCCCGGGTAGCTGTGGTCGAGCGGCGTGCCGAGCGCCTCGGGCAGGACGAACGTCAGGAGCTGCGGCGGCCGGATCGCGTGCCGGCTCAGGAAGAACTCGTAGGTCGTGCGGCTGCGCGAGACGAGGCCGGCTTCCGAGGCCAGCGGTAGGAGCAGGTACGCCGACAGGCCCACCGCCAGCGCCGCGCCCGCGGCGAGCCAGCCGCACGTGCGCAGCGCGCCGCGTGCGTCGCCGCGGCGCAGGCGGCCCGCGAGGGCGAGGACGACGTAGGCCAGCGCGAACAGGCCCGAGTAGTACACGAGCTGGATCACGCCGCAGTGCAGGCACACCGCACCCGCGAGGGCCAGGAGCAGCGCCGCGAGCGGGCCGGGACGCTGCACCACGTTGTAGACCGCGACGAACAGCGCGGGGAACCACACGATCATCGGGATGTTCGGCAGCCAGCCGGCGTACGTGGCGAGGATCAGCTTGAACCCGAACGCCCCGGCCGTGGCCATGAACAGCCGCGGCCAGGGCCCGAGCCCGAAGGCCGCGCCCGCGAGGTACAGCACGATCCCCGCCGCGAGGAAGTGCAGCCAGAGCGTCGGCCCGGCCGCGGCGAGCGGCGGCAGGAAGTAGAACAGCACGTGCAGCGGGTAGGTGAACTGCGAAACGGGGTTGATCAGCCCGGCCGTGCCCGAGAGCTTGTCGCTACGCCAGAACGGGATCCCGCGTCCCTCGCGGACGGAGTCGTACAGGACCTCCTTGGTCGAGACGTGTTCGCTGATGAAGTCCGAGTGCGGCGAGTACGGCGTGGCGCCGGGACGCCACAGGAAGCCGTAGCCGAGCGCGGCGAGCGCCAAGAGCAGCGCGAGCGCGAGGCCCAGCTCACGCGCGATCGACGCCCCTGCCCGGCCGGACGTGCCCGACGCGGATCGCGAGGCTGGTTCACCCATCGGCGCGCGATGATACCAAACGGCGATGTTCGCAACGGCGGCTGTTACAATGCGGCGGGATCGCGGTCTTCGGCGGCGCATTCGGGAGCGGGCGATGGGCGTTCCGGGCCAGGATCAACTCGCGGGCACCGACCCCGCGCGCACCGGCGCGGCCGGGCAGATCGAGGTCTCGGTCGTGCTCCCGTGCCTGAACGAAGCCGAAACCCTCCGAACATGCATCGAGAAGGCCCGGCGGGCGCTGCGCGAGGCCGGCATCGACGGCGAGGTCATCGTCGCCGACAACGGCAGCACCGACGGCTCGATCGAGATCGCCGACAGCGAGGGCGCGCGGGTCGTGCCGGTGGAGCGCAAGGGGTACGGCAGCGCGCTCGGCGCCGGGATCGCCGCCGCGCGCGGCCGCTACGTGGTCATGGGCGACGCGGACGACAGCTACGACTTCCTCGACCTGCCGAAGTTCGTGTTCAAGCTGCGCGAGGGTTACCAGCTGGTGATGGGCAACCGCTTCGCCGGCGGGATCAAGCCGGGCGCGATGCCGCCCTTGCACCGTTACCTCGGCAACCCGGTCCTGACCACCATCGGGCGCGTGTTCTTCACCAGCCCCTGCCGCGACTTCCACTGCGGCCTGCGCGCGTTCGACCGCGAAGCCATCCTCGGCCTCGACCTGCGCACGACGGGGATGGAGTTCGCCAGCGAGATGGTGGTCAAGGCCACGCTGCACGGCCTGCGCGTGACCGAGGTGCCGACGACCCTCTCGCCCGACGGCCGCAGCCGTCCGCCGCACCTGCGCAGCTGGCGCGACGGCTGGCGCCACCTGCGCTTCCTCCTGCTCTACTCGCCGCGCTGGCTGTTCCTCTACCCGGGGATCCTGCTGACCCTCGCCGGGCTCGCCGTCGGGGCGTGGCTCGTGCCGGGGCCGCGCCGCGTCGGCTCGGTCACGTTCGACGTGCACACGCTGCTCTACGCCGCGCTGGCCGTCGTTCTGGGGTTCCAGTCGATCTGCTTCGCCTTTTTCACGAAGATCTTCGCCATCACCGAGGGCCTGTTGCCCGAGGACCCGCGGCTGAACCGCCTGTTCCGCTACGTCACGCTGGAGACGGGCCTCGTCGTCGGCGCCGCACTGATCCTCGCCGGCCTCGCGGGCTCGCTGTTCGCGGTCTCGGAGTGGGGCCGCGGCGCCTTCGGCCCGCTCGAGCCGACGCACACGCTGCGGCTGGCCGTCCCGGCGTTCACGGCGCTGGCGGTCGGCGTGCAGATCGTCTTCGCCAGCTTCTTCCTCAGCGTGCTCGGCCTGAGGCGCCGATGAAAGGCGTCCACTTCGACGACTACGCGGAAAACTACGACGCGGCGCTCGACGAGGCGATCGGCGTCTCGGGCGAGGGCAAGGAGTTCTTCGCGCGCGGCCGCCTGACCTGGCTCGCGCGCCGCCTTCCCGCCGGCGGACACCAACGTGTCCTGGACTTCGGCTGCGGAACCGGCGACACCGCGCCGCTGATCGTCGAGCTGCTCGGCGCGACGCGGGTCATCGGCGTCGACGTCTCGGCGCGCTCGATCGAGCGCGCGCGGGAGACCCACCGCTCCGAGCGGATCTCGTTCGTCACGACCGGGGAGTACCGGCCCGGCGCCGATCTCGACCTCGCGTTCTGCAACGGCGTGTTCCACCACATCCCGCCCGCCGAGCGCCCGGCGGCCGTGGACTGCGTGCGCGCGTCGCTGCGGCCGGGCGGCCTGTTCGCGCTGTTCGAGAACAACCCCTGGAACCCGGCGACGCGCTTCGTGATGAGCCGCTGCGAGTTCGACCGCGACGCGATCACCCTGCCGCCTCCGGAAACGCGGCGCCTGTTGCGCGATCGCGGCTTCGAGGTCCTGCACACGGACTTCCTCTTCATCTTCCCGCGGCCGCTGCGCTGGCTGCGCTGGACCGAGCCGCCGCTGTGCCGGCTGCCGCTCGGCACGCAGTACCTCGTCCTCGCCAGGAACGCCGGCTGACTCAGCGCGGCAGGACCGGGTACGGGATCGCCACCAGGCGCTCGAGCGCCGCGCGCGCCGGTTCGTTGTCCGCGTCCAGCGCCAGCACCTGCTCGTAGGCCTCGCGCGCCTTGTCCGGGCGCCCGGTGTCGAGGTACGCCTGGCCGAGCAGCATGAGCGTCAGCGGTCCGGGGCTCTCGCGGCTCGCCCGCTGCGCCTCGGCCAACAGCGCGTTGCGGTCGGTGCCCGGCGCCGTGGCGTAGCCGAGCATCATCGGCACGATCGCCCGGTACGCCTTCCGCTCGATCAGCGCGCGGTGGGCGGCGGTGTTGCGGACGAACAGCAGTGTCCGGTCGTCCCAGAACACCAGCGCCCAGCCGGGGTTCCGGGCCAGTGTCCGCCCGAGGTACCACGGCGCGCTGGCCGCGTCGCGGTTGGGCTGCGAGATCAAAAAGCAGCCGATGTCGAAGCGGCGCGCGACCGCGTCCGGGTCGGCCTGCGAGCGCAGCGTGGCCGCGTAAACGTCGAACAGCTCGCGGCCGTAGACGTCCAGCCGCCCGTCCACGAACACCTTGCGCGCGGGATACCAGCGCCAGATCAGGTACCCGCCGAGCTCCATGCTGTTGAAGACCTGGCCCTGGACCGGGTTCTGCTCGAGGAAGTCGGCCGCCGGGCCGGGGAACATCCGCTCCGCGACGCCGAGCCCGGGGTGGCGGTAGGTGCCGCTGACCCGCGTCCCCCGCGTGAAGACCAGCGCGACGCAAGCCAGCGCGACCGCGGCGACGGCCGCCGCCGCGACGACGCCGCGGAGCCGGCGCCGCCCCTCGTCGCCGCGCGACAGCGCGTGCAGGTTGATCGCGACCAGCGGCGCGCCGACGAGCGCGAACAGCGCCACGTTGCGGATCGCCGAGATCGCGGCGGCGCCGGTGGCAGCGTACAGCAGGACGTGGCTCAGCTGCAGGCGGCGCAGCGTGGCGAGGAACGACAGCGCGCCCACCGCGAGGAACGGCCAGAAGATGACCGTCACGTCCGAGTTCAGGCCGAAGTTGATCGTCGGCTGCCACTCGCGGATCGCCTGCTTGAACACCGGGTCCCCGGCGATCATCCCGGTGTAGAACAACAGGTGGTGGAAGCTGGGATTGACCAGGCTGACCGCCACCAGCAGCACCACGGCCAGCGCGAGAAACCCCAGTTCGCGCGGGTTCAGGACGTCCGGGGCCAGCCATTTCAGGCGCGGTGCGAGGAACGCCTGCAGCGCCTCGCCGGCAACGAACAGGCCGACCAGGATCGGGCCCAGGATCATGCCGGCGTGCGAGTTGGCCCACACGACCTGCAGCGGCAGCAGCGCGAGCAGCAGCCGGCCCGGTGAGCGCAAATCCGGCCGGTGCTTGTACGTCAGGAGCGCGAGCAGGAACAGCGCCGCGAACAGCTGCGTGACGATGTGCGGGCGCTCGTAGGCCATGTAGGTGGTCATGAACGCCACGGGGACGAGGACCGCGCCCGCCGCGGCCGCGCCGACGCCCAGCCGCCGGAACAGCACGTAGAGCGCGGCGAACGAGGCCAGCACGAGGGCGGCCTTGGCCAGGATCAGGCCGTTGAAGCCGGTCGCGGAGTGGAACAGGTAGGCCAAGAGTTCGAACAGCCACTCGTGGCTGATCCAGCGCGCGCCCTCGGCGGTGAAGGAGAAGACGTCCCGCACCGGGATCGCGTGCTCGGTCGCGATGTACTCCCCCGCCTCGAGATGCCACCACGTGTCGTAGTTCGAAAGCGGGAAGATCGACAGCGACAGGACCAGCGCCGCCACCCCGACCCAGATCGCGACCGCCAGCGCCGTCCGCGCGGCGCCGGGGGCCGCGGCCACCGCTGCCGCCGAGGCCGCGGGCGCGCGGGGGCCGCTGCCGCGGTCGGGTCTCGCGCGACGGGCCACTAGCGCCTCGGCGGGCCGGGTGCGCCGTCGCCGGCCGGCGGCGTCTGCTCGCCCAGGCCGCGCCAGGTCCACAGCGAGTTCATGCTGAAGTTGAACACGGTGCCGACGGCGATGCCGACCAGGTTCGCCAGCACGTCCCACACGCCGAACAGGTGCACCAGCGCCAGCAGCAGGAGGTAGTTGGCGAGCGCCGCGGCCGCCGAGACCACGTGGAACCGGGCGAGCTTGCCGAGGAACCCGCTGCGGGCCGCGCGCCCGCGGAAGGTCCAGCTGTTGTTGCAGAGGAAATTCCACAGGATCGAAAGCTCGATCGCCAGCGGGGAGGCGCCCTCGAGCGGCAGGCCCGCCTTGCGGGTCAGCGCGACGTACGCCCCCATGTTGACCAAAACGCCCGAGCCGCCGACCACGCAGAACTTGACGAATTCCGTCGAGCGCCGGAAGCGGATCCGGACGATGTTGGCCAGGAACTCGAGCTGGTCGCGGAGCGCGAGCTTCGACTCGCCGTGGGCGCGGGCCGCGAACACCATCGGCACCTCGATCGGGCGCGCGCCCTGTCGCAACAGCTCGAACAGGAGCGAGGACTGGAACGAGTAGCCGCGGGTCGAGAGCGCCGAGAGGTCGCAGCGTGCGAGCAGCGCGGCGTTGATGCAGCGGTAACCGGAGGTGCAGTCGTGCAGCCGCGGCAGCCCGCCGAGGAAGCGGATCATCCAGTTGCCGACGAGGCTCATCGCCCGGCGGCGGAACGAGAACTCGGGGGTGCTGCCCCCCGGCGCGAAGCGCGAGCCGATCACGAGCGTGAAGCCGTACCCGGCGAGGGTGGCGAACAGCGGCAAGAGGTCGGGCGAGTGCTGCAGGTCCGCGTCCATTTCCACGATCAGTTCGGGATCGAGTTCGCGGATCGCGTGGGCGATCCCGCGCTTGTATGCCTCGCCCAGCCCGCGCTTGGGGCCGCTGACCACCGACAGCCGCGGGAAGCGCGCCTGCATCCCGCGCACGACATCGGCGGTGCCGTCCGGCGATTCGTCGTCGACGACCAGGACGTGCAACTCGTGGCTCGGAATCCGCGGCTGCTGCGCGAAGATGAGCGGGAGCAGGACCGAGACGTTCTCCGCCTCGTTGTAGGTGGGGAGCACGACGCACAGCCGGTTCGCCATCTCGGGTTCACGCCCCGAACCGGGAACGCCGCGCGCCCAAACGCAACTCCCCGATTCTCGTCGCCGGAATATACACCGGTTGCGGGGGCAGGTGGCGCATCACGCGCGTGCCTGAAGCCGGGGACAATCGACTCCGACCCCCAGTCGCCGGGGGTCAGGGGCGGGCGTCCCCGTCGTTCAGCGCCGCTGCCAGGCGGTCGATCTCGTCGCGCGTGTTGTAGTGCAAAAGGCCGACGCGCACGACGCCGTCCGGCTCGAGGCCGAGGACCTCGGTCAGGCGCAGGGCGTAGAAGTTGCCGTGCCAGACGAAGATCCCCTCGCGGCCGAGCCTCGTCGCGACCTCGCGCGGGCCGAGGCGCTCGTGCGTGAACGAGACGGTCGGCGTGCGCTCGGCCCAGCGGTGCGGGTCGCGGATCCCGTGCAGCCGCACGCCGGGGATCGGGGTGAGCCGCTCCAGGAGGTGCCGCGTCAGCCCGCCCTCGTACTCCCGGATCGCCTCGAACGCGGCGCGCAGCGCCGCCCGGCGCTCCACGACGCCCGGCACGTGGCGCCGCCCGATATCGGCCAGGTACTCCACGGCCTCGGCGGCGCCGGCGATCCCCTCGTGGTTCAGCGTGCCGGTCTCCCAACGGTGCGGCAGGTCCTCGCCCGCGGGCCGGACCTTGTACGCCGGCAGCCGCTCCAGCTGCTCCCGCTTGCCGTACATCACGCCGACGTGCGGGCCGAAGAACTTGTACGCCGAGCAACACAGGAAATCGCAGTCCCAGGCCGCGACGTCGATCAGCGCGTGCGGCGCGTAGTGCACGGCGTCGAGGAACACCAGCGCGCCGTACGCGTGGGCCAGCTCGGCGATCCGGCGCGCGTCCGTCATCGTGCCGATGGCGTTCGAAGCGCACGTGACGGCGACCAGGCGCGTGCGGCGCGACAACAGCGCGCCGAGATGGCCGAGGTCGAGCGTACCGTCCCCGGGCTGGATCCGCGCCTCGCGGACTTCGGCCCCGGCGTCGCGCGCGGCGAGGACCCACGGCGTGACGTTCGCGTCGTGGTCGAGCTGCGTGACCACGACCTCGTCGCCGGCGCGCCAGGTGCGCGCGAGAGCGCGGCCGAGCGCCAGCGTGAGCGTGGTCATGTTGGCGCCGAAGGCGATGCAGCCGGGATCCGGCGTGCCGACGAAGTCGGCCAGGGCGCGGTGCGCCCCGTCGAGCAGCGCGTCGGTCGCCTCGCTGGTCGCGAACGGCCCCCCGGAGTTGGCGTTCTCGTGCGCCAGGTAGCGCGAGGTGGCGTCGATGACCCGGGCGGGGACCTGGCTCCCGCCCGGGCCGTCGAAGAACGCCGCCGGACGCCCGGCGACGTGCCGCGCGAGGCCGGGGAACTGCGCGCGGCAGGCGCCGGCGTCGAAGCCGCGCATCAGCGAACCCCGCTCCCGCCCGCGGGAGGCGCCGGCGAGGCCGCCGGCGCGGCGGCCGGTGCCGCGGGAGCCTCGGGCAGCAGCACGCCCGCGACGTAGCGCTCCGCGTTGAGGTAGCGTCGCGCCGCGTCGCGCAGGCTGTCCTTGGTCACGAGCTTGACCAGCTCGTCGTACTTCAGGATCTGTTTCGGGTCCTCGTTGAACCGCGCGGCGTCGGCCAGTTCCCCGAGCCAGAAGCCGTTCTCCTTCAGCGCCTCCTCGCGGCCGCGCACCTGCTGCTCGTGCACCTTGGTCACGATCTCGTCGCTGAACCCGTCCTTCTTCACCGCCTCGATCACCTCGAAGACGGCCTTTTGCAGCTCGGCCACGCGGTCGGGCGAGCAGCCGAACGAGACCGAGAACGAGTACTGCTCGACCGGACGTCGCGACAGGTACCCGCCGGCCCCGACGCCGTACACGCCGCCGAGATCCTCGCGCAGCACCTCGCGCAGCCGGATCCGCAGCGCCTGCCCCATCGACGACATCAGGTGGTCCGCCTCGCGCGTCCACTTGGCGTCGCCGGTGAACTGGATCCGGACCTGCGACTTGGGCTCGAGGCCCTTCTTGACCTCGACCTTGACCACGCCGTCCGGCGGCCGGAGCCCCACGTCTTTCCAGGCCTCCTTGCGGCCGGTCGACGGCAGCCCGCCCAGGTACGTCAGCACCCACGGGCGGACCTCGTCGACCTTGAACGCGCCGACCAGCACGAACGTGAAGTCCGAGGCGTCGGCGAAGCGCTCGCGCCAGGCCGCCTCGGCCGCGGCGAGGTCGATCTCGTTGAGGAGTTCCGGGGTGATCGGTCGTGCGCGGAAGTGACCCTGCGCCAGGGTGACCATCATCTTGTCGCCGAAGACGGTCTCCGGGCGCGCCAGCCGGTTCTGCAGCATCGCGGCCGTGCGCGCCTTCCACGAGGCGAACGCCTTCTGGTCCGCGCGCGGCGCGGTGAAGTTGAGGTAGACGAGCTGGAACATCGTTTCCAGGTCCTGCGGCGAGGCGTTGCCGCGGATCGCCTCCTCCAGCTCGCCGATGTAAGCGCCGGCGCTCGCGATCTTCCCGGCCAGCGCCTTCTGCAGCTCGACCTGGTCGAACTTGCCGAGCCCGCCCTCGCCCAGCACCTGCGCGGCGAAGCTCGTCGACACGTAGCGCTCGTTCGGCACCAGCGAGCTGCCGCCCGGGCTGAACCCCGTGAGCAGCACCTGGTCGTTCTTGAAGTCGGTCGGCTTCATCAGCACGGTCGCGCCGTTGGACAGCTTCCAGCGGGTCAGGCCCAGTTCGGCGATCGCCGACTCCTCCTTGATCGTGGCCGGCTTCGGCGGCTCCGGCACCAGCGGCTCCTGCCGCACGCGGTCCACCCAGGGCTCGACTTCCTTGGCCATCGCCGCGCGGAACACCTCGCGCACCTGCGCCTCGCTCGGCAGGGCGACGTCCTTCTTCTCCGGGCCGTTGACCAGGATCACGCGGTTCTTCTCGCCGGCCCACTGCCGGGCCAGGCCGTTCAGCTCTTCCAGCGTCATCGCCGGGACGAAGCGCATGGCCAGGTTGACCTCGGTCTCGATCCCCGGCATCGGCTCGCCTTCGAGGAAGTAGTCCATGATCTCGCGGCTGTACAGCTCGTGCTCCTGCTTGTCGCGCTCGCGGAAGGCACGCTCGAACCCGCGCAAGAGTTCCTTCTTGGCCCGCTCCAGCTCGGTCGCGTTGAAGCCGTGCTTGTCCACGCGCGCCAGCTCGACCAACAGCGCGTCGAGCCCGCGCGCGAGCCCCGACTGCTCGACGCCAGCGCTCTGGACCGCGAGGTCCCGCGTGCGCACGAAACTGCCGGAGCCGGAGAAGGCGAACAGGAACGGCGGGTCGGGACGCTGGCGCAGTTCCTCCAGCCGCGCGTTGACCATCGCGTGGTACAGCCTCTCGACCAGCATCCGGCGGTAGTCGGCGACCGTGTCGCGGTCCTTGCGCGGGAGCTTGTAGTAGACCGAGACCCGCGTGGACGTCGCCTCGGGGTCGCTGGCGATCGACACCAGCGTCTGGTCGTGGTCCGGCACGGGGTATGCCTGTCGCGCGCGCGGCTTCTCCGGGTTCTTGAGGCCGGAGAAGTGCTTTCTGATCCCTTCCTCGATCTTGGCCGGGTCGAAGTCGCCGACCGCGATCACGGCCATCAGGTCGGGCCGGTACCAATCGCGGTAGAACCGGCGCACCGAGTCGTGGCTCGCGGTCTCGAGGATCTCCTTCTTGCCGATCACGAGCCGCTCGGCGTAGCGCGAGCCCTGGAACAGCACCGGGAACTGCTTGTCCCGCATCCGGGCCTCGGCTCCGCGCCCGAGCCGCCACTCCTCGACCAGGACCCCGCGCTCCTTGTCGATCTCCTCGTCCTCGAACGCGATCGCGCGCGACCAGTCCTCGAGCACCAACAGCGCCTTGTCCAGCGTGGCCGCGTCGTCGGTCGGGACCTTCAGCATGTAGACCGTCTCGTCGAAGCTGGTGAAGGCGTTGATCTCCGGCCCGAACTTCATCCCCAACTTCTCGAGGAAGTTGATGATCTCGAGCTTCTTGAAGTTCTTGGTGCCGTTGAACGCCATGTGCTCGACGAAGTGCGCGAGGCCTTGCTGGTCGTCGTCCTCCAGCGTCGATCCCGCGTTGACCGCGAGCCACAGGTCGGCCCGCTTCTCCGGCCGCGCGTTCTTGCGGATGAAGTAGGTCAGGCCGTTGGCGAGCTTGCCGACCCGGACCGCCGGGTCCACGGCGAGCTTCGTCGTGTCCGGGGCGGCCGCGGCCGGCGCCTTTTCCGGCGTGGCGGTCTTGGCCGGCTCCGGCGGCGCGGCGAACGCCGCGAGCGCGAACAGGGCGAGGACGAAGAGGACGGGCAGGCGTCGAGCGCTGGACATTTCAGGCACCCCCTTGGGCTGGCGTTCGGGAAACGAACGGCGAACAGGATACCCGCGCCGGCCTCCCGGGCACACCCGCAACGCGGAAACCGCCGGTTCCGCGCGGGTTCCCGCGGGCAGGCCGGCGCCTGCGATGGCCCGCACCTCGACGTCGACCAGGTGGAGCGGTGCCCGGGCGAACGGCCGCGCCGGCCGCCCGCCCGGAGAAGGGCAAGCCTACTCCAGGCTGTAGTTCGGGGCTTCCTTGGTGATGATCACGTCGTGGGCGTGCGATTCCTTCAGCCCGGCGTTCGTGATCCGCACGAAGCGCGCCTTCTCCTGCAGCTCGCGCACCGTCGCCGCGCCGCAGTAGCCCATCCCGGCGCGCAGGCCGCCGACGAGCTGGTACACGAGGTCGCGCAGCCGGCCCTTGTACGGGACCCGCCCCTCGATCCCCTCCGGCACGAGCTTGGCCTCGTCGGCCTGGTCGTCCTGCGCGTAGCGGTCGCGCGAGCCCTTCTTCATCGCCGCGAGCGAGCCCATCCCGCGGTACTCCTTGAACGTCCGCCCCTGGTACAGCACGGTCTCGCCCGGCGACTCCTCGGTGCCGGCGAACAGCGAACCGATCATCACCGTGTCCGCCCCGGCGGCCATCGCCTTGGTCACGTCGCCCGAGAACTTCACGCCGCCGTCGGCGATGACCGGGATCTGCTTGTCGCGGCACGCGCGCACGGCGCCGGCGATCGCCGTGAGCTGCGGGACGCCGACGCCGCTCACGACGCGCGTCGTGCAGATGCTCCCCGGCCCGACGCCGACCTTCACCGCGTCCACGCCGCGCTCGATCAGCGCCTTGGCGCCCTCCTCCGTGCCGATGTTGCCGGCGACGACGTCCACGGCGGTGAAGCGCTCGCGCACCCGCGCCACGGTGTCGAGGACGCGGCGCGAGTGGCCGTGCGCGGTGTCGACGCAAATCACGTCGACCCCGGCGTCGACCAGCGCCGTACAGCGCTCGAAGGTGTCGGGGCCGGTGCCGACCGCCGCGCCGACGCGCAGGCGGCCGTGGTTGTCCTTGGCGGCGCTCGGGTACTGGATCCGCTTCTGGATGTCCTTGTAGGTGATCAGGCCCTTCAGGCGGTACTCGCGGTCCACGACCAGGAGCTTCTCGATGCGGTGCCGGTGCAGGAGCTCCTGCGCGTGCTGGAGATCGGTCCCCTCCGGCACCGTGACCAGGTTTTCCTTGGTCATGAAGTCGCGGATCGGCGCCTCGGGGCGGGTGCAGAACCGCAAGTCGCGGTTGGTCAGGATCCCGACCAGGTGCCCCGACTCGTCGGTGATCGGCACGCCCGAGATGTGGTAGCGCGCCATCAGGTCCAGCGCCTCGCGCACCTGGTGGTCGGCGGTCATCGTGATCGGGTCCACGATCATCCCCGACTCCGAGCGCTTGACCTTGTCCACCTCGGCCGCCTGGTCCCCGATCGAGAGGTTGCGGTGGACGATGCCGATCCCACCCTGCTGGGCGATGGCGATCGCCAGCCGGGCCTCGGTCACGGTGTCCATCGCCGCCGACAAGAGCGGGATGTTCAGGCGGATGTTGCGCGTCATCTGCGTCGAGGTGTCGACGGCGCCCGGCAGCACCTCGGAGTAACCGGGCAAGAGGAGGACGTCGTCGAACGTCAGCCCGAGCGGCAAGCGGTCTTCGATCATGGAAGGCCCTCGCGAAGAGGGCGGATTGTATTCCACCGGGCGCGGTGGCACACCTCCTGCTCCCGCGCTGCGAAACGCCGCCGTCGGGCCGAGTCGAGCGGGGGGACGCGCCCGTCAGACTCCCTTGCCGCACATCGGGCAGAACCGGGCGCCGCCCGGCAGCGCGGCGCCGCACTCGGCGCAGGTCGCCCCGGCCAGCGCCACCCCGCACGCGGGGCAGAAGCGCGCCCCCGGCGGGGCCGCGTGCGCGCACGGGGTGGCCGGCGCCCCGGCCGCGCCGCCGCCGCGCAGCGCGTCGCGCATCAGGCCCGGGATCGCCATGCCGAGCCCGGCGCCGACGCCGAGCCCCATCCCCTGCCCCGCGGCGCCGCCGCCCTCGGACCCCGCCTGCGCCGCGGCGTCGCCGAGCGCGCGGGCCGTCTTGTAACCCAGGTAGTTCCCCTGCAGGCCGACCGCCGCCATCGCCGAGCGCTCGTCGATGACCTGCGCCACCTCCTCCGGCGGCGTGATCGCGCCGATGTAGAGGTTGTCGAGCTGCAGTCCGAGCGTCGCGAAGTCGGCGGCCACGCGCTTTTTCAGCTCCTCGCCCGTCTCGTCGTAGAGCTTCGGCAGGTCGAGCAGCGGCACCGCCTGCTCGCCCAGGGCGTCGGTCAGCCGGCTGACGATCACCTCGCGCAGGTAGTCCTCGATGTCCTCGGTCGAGTAGCGCTGGAGCGTGCCGACCAGCGTGTTGACCAGCATCCGCGGGTCCTTGACCGTCAGCGCGTACCGGCCGTGCGCGCGCAGGCGCACCATGCCGAACTCCGGGTCGCGGAACACGACCGGATCGCGCGTGCCCCAGCGCAGGTCGGCGAACATCTTGCGCGCCACGAAGTACACGTCAGCGCGGAACGGCGTCTTCCCGCCGTACGGGAGCTTGAGCACCTCGACCAGGAGCGGGATGTTTTTCGTGCTCAGGACGTGCCGCCCCGCGCCGAAGACGTCGAGCCCGCGCCCGTCCTTGAAGAACACGGCCCACTGGTTGTCCGTGACCACGAGCTGGGCGCCCCACTTGATCTCGCCGCCCGGCTCGAAGCGGTGCACGATCTCGCGGCCGTCGTCCTGCCGCCACTCGATGAGTTCGATGAACAGGCTCAAGCGCGCCTCCCGCGACGGGGGACTCCCCGGGACAAACTCGGTCTTTCGCGACCGCGTGGCAACAACGGTTTCGGCGTGACCGGCCGTTGAAGCGCGGCTATCCTGAGCCGGCGCCGCCCCTTCCCGGGCCGGCGCCCGGCGGGGCGGATGATCGCGGCGACGGACCTGACCCGGGCCTACCGCATGGGCGAGACTCTCGTGCGCGCCCTCGACGGCGTGTCGCTGGCGGTCGCCCCGGGCGAGTTCGTGGCGGTCATGGGCCCCTCGGGTTGCGGCAAGTCGACGCTGATGAACCTTCTCGGCTGCCTCGATAAGCCCAGCTCCGGCTCGTACCGGCTGCGCGGGCGCGAGATCAGCCAGCTCGACGACGACGAGCTGTCCCGCA
The DNA here is from genome assembly GCA_017994815.1 of Acidobacteriota bacterium. Taxonomy (GTDB): domain Bacteria; phylum Acidobacteriota; class Polarisedimenticolia; order J045; family J045; genus JAGOJY01. The sequence continues at coordinate 34,929 of JAGOJY010000026.1, read as the reverse complement.
TCCGCAACCGCGAGATCGGCTTCGTGTTCCAGACCTTCAACTTGCTGCCGCGGCTGACGGCGCTGGAGAACGTCGAGCTGCCGCTGCTCTACCGCCCCGGCGAGAACGGCACGGCGGCCCCGGCGCGCCGCGAGAGGCGCGAGCAGGCGACGGCGCTGCTGGAGGTGGTCGGCCTCGCCGACCGCGCCGAGCACCGCCCGGCGGAGATGTCGGGCGGCCAGCGCCAGCGCGTGGCGATCGCGCGCGCGCTGGTGGGACAGCCGGCGATCCTCCTCGCCGACGAGCCGACCGGGAACCTCGACAGCGCGACCGCCGCCGAGATCCTCGGGCTGTTCCGCGACCTGAACCGGGGCGGGAACACGATCGTGCTCGTCACGCACGACCAGGACGTCGCGTCCCACGCCGCGCGCGTGATCCGCATGCGCGACGGGCGGGTCGTCGCGTGAGCCGCATCGTTGCTGCCGCGCTCGTTGCCCTGGCCTGCGCCGCGGCGGCGCCGGCGGCGCCACCGCCGGGCAACGTGGTGGCCCGGGGCGATCTCGACCGCAGGCTGGTCCTGGCCGGCACGCTCTCCGCACAGCGCGCCGAGCGGCACGCGGTTCCGTTGACCTCGTCCTGGCGCCAGACCATCAAGTGGCTGATCGACGAGGGCACCGCCGTCGAGCCGGGGCAGGCGATCGCCCGCCTCGACCCCGCCGACCTCGCGCGGCGGATCGAGGAGCGCGAGATCGCGCTGATCCGGCAGCGCCAGCAACGGCTGGTGCAGGACTCGGCCGGCCGGCGCGAGCGCCTCGAGCTGCAGCTCAAGCTCGAGCAGGCGCGCGTCGAGTTCGAGAAGGCGCGGGTGGACGCGGCCGTCCCGGAACCGATGGTCGGCTCGAAGAACCACCACGAGCGCCGGCTGGCGCTGGAAAAGGCCGAGCGCGCCCACGCGCAGGCCGGGCAGGCGCTCGCGACCGCCGAGGCCAACCTGGCGTCGAGCCTGCGCCAGCTCGACCTCGACCTCGCCCAGGACGAGGCCGAGCTGGCGCGCCTCAACGAGAACCTCGACTCGCTCACGGTTCGGGCGGCCAGCGCCGGGATCGTGATCTACGAGCGTCACGCGTGGTACGACCGCAAGGTCCGCATCGGCGACACGGTCAACCCGATGCAGGGACTGGTCCAGATTCCCGACATCGCGACGATCGAGGTCGAGGCTTGGGCCGGCGAAGCGGACGTGACGTTGCTCGCGCCAGGGCAGCGTGTCGCGGTCCGGCTCGACGCCTTCCCCGAGCGCGCCTTCGCTGGACACGTCCGCGCCGTCAACCCGACCGGCGAGCAGCGCGAGTCGTTCGGCTCGTCGCGCTACTTCCGCGTGGCGATCGCGCTGGAGTCGATCGACGCCGCGATCATGAAGCCGGGGATGAGCGCCGAGTGCGAGATCGCGGTGGCCGCGCTGCGGGACGTGCTGCTGGCGCCGCTGGCGGCGGTCGAGATCCGCGAGGGGCGACCGTGGCTGCGCCCGGCCGGGGCCGACGCGGTGGCCGTCGAGCCGCTGGGGTTCGACGAGTTCCGGCTGGCGTTCGCGCCGGCGGCGGGGCTCGCCGCCGGCACGGAGCTGGAGGTGGCCGGTGGCGCGCGCTGACCGGCGCCGGCTGCGGCGCGGCGCGCTGTTGGCCTCGCTCGTGCTGCCGGCCGCGCTCGCGGCGTGGGGTGTCCCGCGCCTTTTGGCGGGCGGCGCCTCCGGGACCCGCGAGCACACGGTGCAGCGCTCGCGGCTGGCGTTCCGGGTCAAGGCCACCGGCGAACTCGCCTCGGCCTCGAGCTTCAACGCCGGGCCGCCCGGAGTGCGCCACGTGTGGGAGTTCACGATCACGGAACTGGCTCCCGAGGGCAAGCCGATCCGCCAGGGCGAGCCGCTGGTCCGCTTCGACGACAAGCAGCTGCGCGAGCGGCTTGACGTGCAGCGCTCGGACCTCGCCGCGGCGGAGAAGGAGCTGGAGAAGACGACGCTGGAGGAGCAGGAGCGGCTGGACGGGCTGCTCCTGCAGCGGGCCGAACTCGCGCGGCGGCTGGCCCAGGCCGAGCAGAAGCTCGCGGTCCCGGAAGACATGCTGGCGCGGCTGGAGCTGGAGAAGCTGCGCTACGAGCTGGAGCTGGCCCGCACCTCGCACCGGCTGAACGACGAGCAGATCGAGGTGCAGAAGGTCAACATGCAGGCCGCCGTCGAGGCCGCGCGGGCCCAGGTCGAGCGGCTGCGGCGGGACGCGGCCGAGACGCAGGAATCGGTGCAGCGGATGGCGGTCACGGCGCCGCGCGACGGGTTCGTGGTCTACGTACCGAACTGGGAGAAGAAGAAGCCGGTGGTCGGCGACTCGGTCTGGTACGGCCAGGCGATCCTGGAGGTGGCCGACCTCTCGCGCATGCAGGTCAACGCGGTGATCCCGGAGCGCGACGCCGCGCTGGTCGCGGCCGGGCAGGAAGTCGAGATCCGCCTCGCGGCCAACCCCGACCGGCTGTTCCGCGGGCGCGTGCGCTCGTTGGGCCGGATCTTCCGCACCAAGTCGTACGACAAGCCGAGCACGGTCTTCGATGCCGTGATCGGTATCGACCAGCCCGACGCCGACACGATGCGCCCGGGCATGGCGGCCGACCTGGTGATCCTCGCGCGCGCGCCCGAGGAGCGCCCGTGCATCCCCGAGGACGCGCTGGGCTACGCCGATGGCGTGGCGCAGGTGACGGTGCGGCGCGACGGGCGCGCACAGGCGCAGCCGGTGCGCCTCGGCCGCCGCTCGCCGCCGTGGGTCGAGGTCGTGGACGGCCTCGCCGCGGGCGACGTGGTGCTGCTCGAGCCGGCCACCCTCGCGCCGCGCGGGAGACGTCCGTGACGCGGCGCGGCCCGGTCGCGACCTGCGTGCTCCTCGCCGCGGCGTGGCTCGCCGGTTGCGGGGCGCGCGGACCGGCGGCGGTCCCGACCGCGCTGGTCCAGGCCGACGTGTTCCTGGCCGAGGTGCCGGCGCGGGGCGAGCTGCAGGCGGTCGAGACCACGCCGATCCTCGCGCCGACGGTCTGGGCCCCGATGACGATCGCCTGGACGGCGGACGACGGGGCCAGCGTTCACGCGGGCGACGTCGTGGTGCGGCTCGACGACGCTTCCGTGCTCGAGCAGATCCAGGCGATCGAGAACGAGATCGCCAAGCTCGACCTGCAGATCGAGTCGATGCAGCGCAGCCAGGAACTCGCGCGCGACCAGCTCGACGGCGAGATCGCGCTGCTCGGCGCGGAGATGGCGATCGCCAAGGACTTCGCGCCGCGCGACGAGCAGATCTTCTCCCGCCAGGAGATCATCGACTCGCAGGTCAGCCTGGAGTGCCTCACGGCGAAGGACGGGATCTACCGCGACAAGGTCGCGCGCCTGCGGCAGAAGCAGGCCGCCGACCTGCAGATCCTGCGCCTGAAGCGCCAGAGCCAGGAGCTGCGGCTGCAGCAGATGCGCAGCTCGCAGACCAGCCTGGAGCTGAAGGCGCCGCACGACGGGGTGTTCCTGCAGGGCCGGAACTGGCGGCGCGAAGTCCTGCGGGCCGGGATGCCGGTCTGGGCCGGAATGAAGGTCGGCGAGCTGCCCGACATGGCCGCGATGGAGGCCAGCGTGCACGTGCTGGAGTCCGAGGCGGCCGGGCTGCAGGCCGGGCAGAGCGCCGCGGTCGCGCTGGACGCGGTGCCCGAGCGCGCGTTCCGCGGCAAGGTCAAGACCGTCGAGGCCGTGGCCCAACCGCTGGAACAGGACAGCCCGGTCAAGTACTTCCGCGTCGTGATCTCGCTCGACGCGACCGACACGACGCTGATGAAACCCGGGCGCGAGGTCGCGGCGCGGATCGAGGTCCAGCGTCTCGCCGGGACGGTCTCGGTCCCGAACCAGGCCCTGTTCCACTCCGGCGAGCAGAACTGGGTTTTCGTGCGCGACGGATCGGCGTTCCGCCGGCAGGCGGTGAAGCTCGGCGAGCGCGGGCTGACGCGGACCGTGATCCAGGACGGGGCGCGGGCGGGCGACGAGGTCGCGCTGGCCGACCCGGCGCGGGGCTGACCGCCGTGGACTGGAGCGCCGGCGTGCGGCAGGCGACCGAGGAACTGCGCCACCACCGGCTGCGCACTTTCCTCACCCTCCTGGGGATGATCTTCGGCGTCGGCGCGGTCATCTCGATGCTCAGCGTCGGCGAGGGGGCCGAGCGCGAGGCGCTGCGCCTGATCGACACCATGGGCCTGCGCACCGTGATCGTGAAAGCCAAGGAGCAGCCCGACGACAAGGTCAAGGAGACCCGCGAGAAGTCGCTCGGGCTGACTCTGCACGACCTCGACGCGGCGCTGGAGACGCTCCCGTTCATCGAGAACCACACCGCGATCAAGGAGGTCAGCGTCTACTCGCTGTTCAGCCACGTCGGCGAGAGCGACGGCCGGGTCCTCGGCGTCTCGCCGAGCCACTTCGCGATGACGCACCTGTCGGTCGCGCGCGGCCGGCCGCTGGTGCCGTTCGACGACCACGCCTTCGCCCAAGTGGCCGTGATCGGCAGCAGGGCGGCGTACGACCTGTTCGGCAACCAGGACCCGCTCGGGCAGCGCGTGCGAATCAACCACCTGTGGTTCACCGTGGTCGGGCTCGTGGCCGATCGCGCCCTGACCCGCGAGGAGTTCCAGGGGGTCAAGCTGTCGGGCGTGGAGAACGACCTCTACGTGCCGGTGCGCACCGCGCTCAAGCGCTTCCGCTTCAAGCCGCTGGAAGACGAGCTGGACGAGTTCCACGTCCAGGTGCGGGAGGGCGTGCCCCCGGGGCGCGCGGCCGCCGGGCTGACGCGCCTTTTGGAGCTGCGCCACCGCGCCGTGGACGACTTCTCGCTCGTCGTCCCGGCCGACCTGCTCGAGCAGCACCGCAAGACGCAGCGGATCTTCAACCTGGTGATGGCCTCGATCGCCGGGATCTCGCTGCTCGTGGGCGGGATCGGGATCATGAACATCATGCTGGCCAACGTGCTGGAACGGACGCGGGAGATCGGCATCCGCCGCGCCGTCGGCGCGCGCCGCCGCGACATCCGCGACCAGTTCCTGATCGAGACGCTGACGATCACCGGGCTCGGCGGGATCCTCGGGATCGTGGCCGGGCTGGCGATCGCCGCCGCGATCGCCCTGCTCTCCGGCTGGCAGATCGCGTGGACCCCGCGCGCGGTCCTGCTCGCGGTCGGCGTCTGCGCCGCGGTCGGGCTCGCGTCCGGCCTCTATCCCGCCGTCAAGGCCGCCCGCCTCGACCCGATCGAAGCCCTCCAGCGCGAGTAGGCGCCGCGGCGAGGCGAGCTGGCCATGACCGCGCTGCGATGCACGGCGTCGGTCGTCGTTCCTGCCGTGGGCCACGCATCGTCTCGCGTGCCGGGCCGGCTGCGCCGGCCCCTGCGCATCGGTCGTGTCCATGCAGCGGGACACGCCGTCCAGGTGTTTTCCCCGAATGACAGGGCTATGCTCTCGCGCCATGAAACTGGACCTCGTGCGCAAGCTGCCGGCGACGTTGTGGTCCGCGCTGGTGATGGAGTTGTTCGAACGCCTCGCCTACTACGGCATGCTGCTGGTGCTCGGGATCTACGTCGTCCAGGAACTCGGGGTCCGCAGCGACGTTTACGGTGGGATCAGCAGCTTTTTCAACGGCGCGTCGTACCTTTTGCCGCTGTTCGCCGGGGCGCTGGCCGAGCGCTACGGGTACAAGCCGGCGCTGATCGTCGCCTTCGCCGCGCTGGCGGGCGGTTACTTCCTGGTCGGCGCGGCCAACAGCCTCGTCGGCATCTGGCTCGCGCTCGGCCTGGCCGCGATCGGCGGCGCGATCATCAAGCCGGTGATCTCGGGCACCGTGACCCGCACCACCGAGGAGGGCTCGACCCGCGCGGTCGGTTTCGGCCTGTACTACGTCATGATCAACGCGGGCGGGCTGCTCGGCCCGGTCATCGCCTCGCAGGTCCGCAACCGCGCCGCCTTCCACTACGTCTTCTGGATCTCCGCCGCGGCCTGCGCGGCGATGCTGATCCCGGCGATCTTCGCCTTCAAGGAACCGGTGACCGCCGCCGAGCGCCGCTCGGGCAAGACGCTCGGGCGCGTGTTCGGCGAGATCTTCCTGGTCCTCGGCAACTGGCGCTTCGTTCTATTGCTCGTCATCTTCTCCGGTTTCTGGGGCATGATGAACGTCCTGTTCAGCTTCCTGCCCCTGTACGTCGAGCAGTTCAGCGACCTGCCGGCCGCGGAGGCCGCGATCGACCGCGTCGTCCCCCTGACCCACTGGTTCGGCCGCTGGCTCAACCCGGAGATCCTGGTCTCGCTGGCCGCGCTGCTGATCGTCCTGCTGCAGGCACCGGTCAGCTACCTGACCCGCCGCTGGAGCACGGTGGCGGCGATGCTGACCGGCTGCGCCGTCGCCAGTTGCGGCTGGATCATCTTCGCGCTGTCCCCCGCCGCCGGCGTGATCGCGTGCGGCATCGTGGTCTGGGCGCTGGGCGAGATGATCTGTTCCGCGCGCTTCTTCGAGTACTGCGGCACGATCGCGCCGAAGGACCAGATCGCGGTCTACCTCGGCTACTCCTTCTTCTCGATTTTCATCGGCAACACGTACTCGGGCTGGTTCGCCGGCGTCCTCTACCGGCGCTTCATCGAGGCCCCCGTGCAGGCCGGGCAGACACCGACGCCGGCAGCGTTCTTCGGGAGCGTGCTGGCCATGGGCCTGGCGTCGGTCGTGGGGATGGCGCTCTACGCGCGTTACGCCGCCCCGCGCCGCGAATCCGCCTGACCCGGGCCGCGCCGCGAGGTCACCACTCACCCTCGCCGTGCCCGTCGAGGCCGACGACGGAGTACGTACGCGGCGACGGGTCCGCTCCCGCCTCGCGATCCCGGTAAAGGGGGTTCGCCGTTTCGCCGAGCAGGGTCCACGACGACGGTGGCAGCGACGCGTCGGCAGCGGCGTACACGCGGTAGGTTTGCGCGCCCGGCACCGCGCTCCACGCGAGAACGACGTCGCGGGCGTCGCGCTGCAGGGCCAGGTCGCGGACCGGGCTCAGCTGCGGGTACTGCGGCGTGCCCGAGGACTGGAGCGGGTACTCCAGCAGTTCCTGGTACGCGTCGCCCAGCGCCGCGTCGCCGACGCTGGCGCAGAACGGGTAGACGCGCACGGCAACGTGGATCGGGTCGACGTTGCAGTCGCTGAGGCCGCACAAACCGAAGCCGTGGTTGCCGTACGCCGAATCGTCCCGGTCGGTGTAGCCGGGGTTCGTCGGGATCTCGTCGTCGTACCCCGCATCGTCCCGGTAGTGGAAGCGGTACTCCTGGACCCGCGGGTCCTGCGGCGCGTCCAGGAACATCGCGTAGCCTCCGACCTGGGTCTTGACGATCAGCCACTCCGGGAGCGCCTGCGGCACGTTCGGGTCCGGAACGCCGTCCACGGTCAGCCCCTGGCGCACGAGGTTCGTGTACAGGACGGTCCCCGCGCGCGGGAGCAGGTCGAAGTAGAACCAGACTTCGGGCAGCGGGTGCACGCGGATGTCGAAGACCCGGGTCCAGAACCGCCGGTACATCACGTCGTAGTGAATCGTGTTGACGCCGCTCTCGGCGCCGCGCACGTAGCGGATCGCGCGGATCGGCCCCACCCTTCCGCCCAGGTACACGGAGTTTTCGTCCCAGCCCTCCTCGTCCTCCAGCCGGTCGCCCAGTGTGCGTGCGCGCCCCTTGAGCCGATCGATGACATCGTTGCCGGTGCCGCAGGGGGCCACGGTCCGGAACTGGGTCAAGAGCCAGTTGCCGTAGAACGTCAGCTCCATCTGGTCCGACATCATCGTCGAGGTGTTCGTCCCGGCCCACGACACCAGCACCGTGTCGCTGCGCGGCAAGCCGTCGCCGACGAACACGTACGCCCAGCGCGGCGGGACGTTGGCGGACGGGCGCGGGTCGAGGATCTGGATCTCGAAGCGCAGCGGCTCGGCCAAGCTCGGCCAGTCGGCGCTCTCCTGCGCCCGCGGCCCCCCGTCCGAGTACATGAACGCCACTTCGTCGCCGGCGTCGAGCAGCCCGTCGTCCTCGCCGAACACGTCGTACATGTCCTGCGTGAACTCCAGGATCGTGTCCCGGTTGAAGACGTGGTTCACGCGCTCGTCGACCTGGAACGGGATCGGCACGAACGCCAACGTGGCGGGGTCGAAGCGGAACACCGCCAGGTCGTCGATCGCTCGCCCGAGAAAGCCCGGCAGCTGCGAGCCGGTGAGCACGACCGGGTCGTAGTCGCGCGGGGCGGGCTGGGAAAACCTGGAACCCGGTAAGGCGGAGTGAACCGCGGGGACCACGAGCACCACCGCCGCGAACAGCGAACGAATGACCGAAATTCGCCGGAACATCCCGTGGTCCCTTCATTCCCCCGAAACAGCGACGCGGACAACACACGCGTCGCGTGATGGGGATACGCCGTTCTCAGGCCACAAGCAAGGCGAAAGTTTCAATGGACCAGTCAGTTAGATCCGCAGCGGCTCTTTACCGTCCGTGGAAGGTCTCGGCACTGCCCCGGGCGCGGAACGACACCCGGCGTCCGGCCGCGCGGCCGGAGACCGCGTAGTCCGCCTCGAGTTGCAGGAACTGCACATCCTGCCCGCCCGGGAACCAGCGTGAACCGGAGAGGGATGTCCGCACCTCAGCCCGGACATCGACGTCCAGCCGGAGGTCGAGTTGCGCCGAGGTGGCGGACACGGCGAGCTTCGCGGGCCGACCCGCGAGCGGATCGTCGGATTCCTCGATCGTGATGTTGACCGCGATCAGGGCCTCACCGCGGTCCGGGACCGCGAGCAGGACGCCGGGGACGCGCGCGGGGTCGGCGGCGGCGGGCGGCGGGCGCACGCGCCCCCAGACGATCGAGAGGTCCGGGCCTGCGACCTGGCCCCACTGCCAGGTCACGCCGCGCCACAGCCCCCAGTTGTGGTCGTGGTACCCGGTCCCGCCCGCGAACGACACCTCGCTGCCGTGCACGCGCAGCGCCCCGTCGAGCGGACCAGAGAGGACCGGCACGACGTATCCCGAGACCCAACCGTGCGCACCGCGCAGGACCAGCGGCGGGAGCGAGCGCCCCGCCGCGGCATCCACCACGAGTTCCCCCGAGATCGCGATCCCTGCCCCACCGCCCTCGCGCGGGAGCGCGAGCCGCACGACGTAGCGCGCTCCCTCCAACCGCACGGAGCCGCCGGGAAAGTCGAGGTCCGGGGCGTGCGCGAGCAGGTCCGCCGCGGCGACGCGCCCGGCGGCGGAGAAGTTCTCGGTCCGCCCGCCGCGCTCGAGCTGCAGGCGGACGCCGGCCGGGTGGTCGCCGTCGGCGCCGGGCGCACCCGCGATGAAGCTGAGGTAGAAGCGGGCGTCCCCCGCACGGCCGTTGAAGTACAGCCACTCCGCCCACGAGCCGTCCCACGGCGTCCCGCGCGGCGGTTCGTGGAAGCGGTCCATCGCGCGCAACAGGTCGGGCAGTTCGGCGCGCGACCACGCGGCGTCCGCCGGCGCGTCGCGCCACCCGGCGATCGCCGCCACCTCGGGATCGCCGACCGCGTGCTCGAGCCCCGGGATCCCGCCACGCGCGGCAGCCTGCGTGGCGTGTCCCCCGCCGACGACGTACAGCGTGCGCCGGAGCTGCGGCGAAACGGCCTCGACGCGCCCGGCCAGCGGCGGCGCGCCGAGGACGCGCGCCGCGAGGTAGCGCGCGTTCGCCACGCTGCCGCTGCGCCCGAGCGCGAGCAGATCGCCCCCGCCGGCCAGCGCCGGGGCGCGCGCCTGCTGCAGGATCACCTCGCCGACGCCGAGCAGCGCGGCCATGACGCCCACGCCGAAGCCGAACGCGCCGGCGAGCACGGCGTTGCGCACCGGCCGGCCGAGGAGCGAGCGCAGCGCGAGCAGCAGCGTCATCCCACGCGGGTGCCCTCCTCCTCGACAATGCGGCCGCTGCGCATCGTCAGCCGCCGCGCGGCGCGGGCCGCGAGCGCCGCGTTGTGCGTGACCACGATCAGCGTCGTCCCGTCGGCGTGCACGCGGTCGAGCAGCGCCGCGATCTGCTCGCCGGTGCGGTCGTCCAGCTCGCCCGTCGGCTCGTCCGCCAGGAGCAGCCGCGGCCGGTTCGCCAGCGCGCGCGCGATCGCGACGCGCTGCATCTCGCCGCCCGAGAGCTGCGCCGGACGGTGGTCCGCGCGCTGGGCGAGCCCCACGTACGAGAGCAGCTCCTGCGCGCGGTGTCGGCGCTCGGCGCGCGCGACGCCGGCCTCGGCCTGCGGCAGCTCGACGTTCTCGCGTGCGCTCAACATCGGCAGCAGGAAGAAGCGCTGGAACACGAAGCCGATCCGCGTCAGGCGCAGGCGGCTGCGCTCGGCGTCGGGCAACCCGGCGACCTCGCGCCCGTCGAGCAGGAGGGTCCCCGCGCTGGGGGTCTCGACGCAGCCCAAGAGGTGCAGGAGCGTTGACTTGCCGCAGCCCGAGGGGCCGCTGACCGCCACGTACTCGCCGGCGCCGACCGTGAGGTCCACGGCATCGACGGCGACGACGGGCCCGGCGGGCATCCGGTACACGCGCGACAGGCCGCGCGTTTCGATCGTCGGCGGGCTCATCCGACCGTCTCCTCGCGCAGCGTCGCCGCGATCGGCAGGCGCGCCACCAGCCACACCGGCCACAGCGCGGCCAGCGCCGCGGCGCCGCCGAGGAGCGCGGCGTGCGCGACGAGGCTGCGCGGCTCGAACACGAAGAAGTGCAGCGCCACGGGCAGGCCGGGGACCCCGCGCAAGATGGAATCGAGAACCAGCGCCAGGCCCCAGCCGAGCGGGAGCGAGAGCGCCCCGCCGGCCAGCACGAACAGCGCCGACTCCCAGGCCAGCTCGCCCGCGACCCGGCGACGCGTCAGGCCGATCGCGCGCAGCGCGGCGATCTCGCCGTAGCGCTGGTTGACCGAGACCGTGAGCAGCGTGGTCACCAACAGGCCGGCGAAGAACGCCGTGATCGAGGACAGGACGAACGAGATCTGGCGGAAGTAGGAGAAGTCGGTCCGCTCGAAGCGCGCGAGGAACTGCGCGTTGGAGAACGCGTGCAGTCCGGGCAGCGCGCGGCGGATCGCCGCGGCGGCCGCCTCGGCGGTGATCCCCGGGGCCGGCCGGGCCAAGAGCAGGTCGGCCTCGTCCGGCCGCTGGTCCGGGCACAGTGCGGTGAAGCCGCCCAGCGTCGTGGCCGCGCTGCGGTCGCCGGCGGCGTCGAAACGGAATTGCGCCACGCCGACGACGCGGGTCTCGATCGGCGGCAGCAGCACGCCCTGCGACGAGCAGGCTCCCCGCAGGCGGACCCGGTCGCCCGGCCCGGCGCCGAGGTCCCGCGCCAGCGCCTCGTTGATCACCACCGGCGGCGGCGCGCCCGCGGCTTCGGCCGTCGCGGGGAGGTCGCTGCCGGCGATCACGGTCCACGAGCCGCCGCCCGCCGCGCTCGACCCGACCAGCGACAGCTCCTGCTGGCGCTCCCCGACCCGCGCGCGAGCCTGGCCGAAGCGCAGCGCCAGCGCCTGCTCGACTTCGCCGAGCGCCTCGACCTCGCGCAGCGCCGCTTCCGCACCGCGCAGCGGCGGCCCCGCGCTCGGCAGCGCCTCGGTCGCGGTGACGCGGACCGTGAAGCCGGTCGCGCGCAAGAGGTCGCCGAACGACAGGACCAGCCCGCGGGAGAGGAGCAGCATGTCGAACAGCAGGGCGCCGATGATCGCCAGCGCGGCGATGCCGAGCACCGAGCGCGCCGGCTGGCGCGCCATCTGCCGCAACGCGAACGCGGCGACCCTCACCGGCGCACCAGCTGCGTGATCTCGCGGCGCAGGAGCGCCCACGAGGCGACGACGCCGGCCACGATGCCGAGCGGCAGCGCCAGCGCGATCGAGCGCGCCGCGATCCCGGCGCTGATGCGGACGAAGACCAGCGGGGTGTCGTAGTACCACTGGAAAAACGCGTTCGCCGCCTGCTGCAGGCCCAGCGCGAGCAGCACCCCGAACAGGGCGCCCGCGGCCGCGATGATCGCCCCCTCGACCACGACCTCGAGCAGGATCCGCCCGCGGGTCAGCCCGATCAGCCTCAGGATGCCGACGATCTCGCGCCTCTCCTCGGCCCGCATCACCATCAGCGCGAGCAGGAACGCGCTGCTACCGAGGAGCGTGACGATCGCAATCGCGAGGTGGAAGCGGTCGAGGACGGCGAACGGGTCGCCCGGGCGCGGGCGCGTGGCCGACTCGACGGTGATGTCCGGCAGCCGTTGCTCGATCTCGCGCGCCACCTCATCCGCCGTCGCCGGGTCGGCGAGGCGGATGTTGATCGCATCGACGGTCTCGCGGCCCTGCGGGTCGTCGCGCCCGAGCAGCGCCAGCATGTCGGGCAGGTGCAGCCGCAGCTCGTGCCGTTCGGCGGTGAGCTGCATCGGGTCGGGCGTCGGCTCGTACACGGCGACGATGCGGAAGCGCCGGGCGCCGGCCCCCGCCGGGTCGGCCGAGAGCGCGATCTCGTCGCCGGGGGCGAGCCCACGGGCCTCGGCGAGCTGGCGCGAGACGAGCACGCCGGGCAGGTCGGCCGCGAGCGCGACGGGACCGGCGAGCAGCGCGAATCCGAAGAGGAGCGTGCGCACGGCGCCGGATTATGCGCCGCCGGGCCGGGAGTAAGTACCCCGCTTCGCCCCCGGTGGGGATACTAAGCGTGGCCGGCGGCGACGGCGCCGTGGCACTTCTTGTACTTCTTGCCCGACCCGCAGGGGCACGGATCGTTGCGGCCGACCTTCGACCCCGCGGCGTGGCGCACGGTCTGCGCCTGCTTGGCTTCCTCGCCCGCGCGCGAGGCCGAGGCCGCGCGGAAGATCATCTCCTGCTTGCGGCGCCGGCGCTCCTCCTCCTCGCGCCGGTCCTGCTCGGACATCGGCTCGAGCAGCATCAGGTAGCGGACCAGCTCGTCCTCGATGCGGTCCTTCATCGCACCGAACAGCTCGAACGACTCGCGCTTGTACTCGACCAGCGGGTCTTTCTGCGCGTAGGCCCGCAGCCCGATCCCCTCCTTGAGGTGATCGAGCGCGAGCAGGTGGTCCTTCCACTGCGAGTCGATGATCTGCAGGATGACGAAACGCTCGTAGCGCCGCATCAGCTCGGGCGTGACGCGTCGTTCCTTGTCCTCGTAGCGCGCCCGGACCTTGGCCCACAGCTCGTCGCGCACCGCCTCGCGGCCCGCGGCGAGGTCGATCCCCTCGCGGGCCGGCTCGAAGCCGAAGTAGTGCAGGACCTGCGTCGCCAGGTCTTCCGGGTGCTGCTCGAGGTCCGGGTTCTGCGGCAGGTACTCCTCGATCAGGTAGCCGACGATGTCGCGCGCCTTCTCCATCACGTAGTCGCGCTGCTCCTGGCCCTCGAGGATCTCGCGGCGCAGCTTGTACAGCTCCTGGCGCTGGAGGTTCTGCACGTCGTCGTACTCGAGCAGGCGCTTTCTGATCTCGAAGTTCTGCGCCTCGACCTGCTTTTGCGCGCGCTCGATCGCCTTGCTGACCATCCGCGACTCGATCGGCACGTCGTCGGCCTGGCCCAGCGCCCGCTGCATCAGCCAGCTGGCGAAGCGCCGCATCAGGTCGTCCTCGAGCGACAGGTAGAAGCGCGACGACCCGGGGTCGCCCTGCCGGCCGGCGCGGCCGCGGAGCTGGTTGTCGATGCGCCGCGCCTCGTGGCGCTCGGTGCCGAGGATGTGCAGCCCGCCGAGCCGGACGACCTCCTCGTGCTCGCGAGTGCAGGTCGCCTTGGCCTGCTCCAGCGCGCGGGCCCGCTCGGCGTCGTCGGCCTCGTCCCAGCCCTTGCCGGTCTGCTCCAGCACCAGGCTGCGCGCGAGCGCCTCGGGGTTGCCGCCGAGCAGGATGTCGGTGCCGCGGCCGGCCATGTTGGTCGCGATCGTCACGCTGCCGAGGCGCCCGGCCTGGGCGACGATCTCGGCCTCGCGGGCGTGGTGCCGCGCGTTGAGCACCTGGTGCGGGATCCCCTTGCGCTTCAAAAGCTGGGACAGGACCTCCGACTTCTCGATCGACGTCGTGCCGACCAGCACCGGCTGGCGGTTCTTGTACAGCTCGGCGATTTCCTCGCCCGCCGCGTCGTACTTCGCCGTTTCGGAGCGGTAGATGACGTCGGCGTTGTCGGCGCGAACCATCGGCCGATGCGTCGGAATCACGAGGACGTCGAGCTTGTAGATCTGCGCGAACTCGGGCGCCTCGGTGGCGGCGGTGCCGGTCATGCCCGACAGCTTGTTGTACATGCGGAAGTAGTTCTGGAACGTGATCGTGGCCAGCGTCTGGTTCTCGCTCTGGATCTGCACGCCTTCCTTGGCCTCGACGGCCTGGTGCAGCCCATCCGACCAGCGCCGGCCCGGCATCTTCCGCCCCGTGAACTCGTCGACGATGATCACCTCGCCGTCCTCGACCAGGTACTCCACGTCGCGGCGGTACAGCGTGTGCGCGCGCAGGGCCTGGTTCGTGGCGTGCAGGATGTCGATGTTCGACGGGTCGTAGAGGTTCGCCACGCCGAGAAGCTGCTCGGCGTGCGCCACGCCCTGCTCGGTCAGCGTGACGTTGCGGTTCTTCTCGTCGACGATGTAGTCGCCGGTGGCCTCGATCTCCTCGCGCTTGTCGCGGCCCACGTCGCCGGCGATCACCGCCCCCGGCTTCAGCCGCGGCACGATCCGGTCGACGTTGTAGTAGATGCTGGTGTCGCCCTCGGACGGGCCGGAGATGATCAGCGGCGTGCGCGCCTCGTCGATCAGGATCGAGTCCACCTCGTCCACGATCGCGTAGTTGTGCCCCTTCTGCTGCACCATCGCCGCGTTGGTGAACTTCATGTTGTCGCGCAGGTAGTCGAAGCCGAACTCGTTGTTCGTGCCGTAGGTGATGTCGGCGAGGTACGAGGTGCGGCGCTCGTCGTCCGAGAGGTGGTGCTGGATGCAGCCGACGGTCATCCCGAGGAAGCGGTACACGCGCCCCATCCAGTCGGCGTCGCGGCGGGCCAGGTAGTCGTTGACGGTCACCACGTGGACGCCCTTGCCGTCCAGCGCGTTGAGGTAGGCCGGCAGGGTCGCGACCAGCGTCTTGCCCTCGCCGGTGCGCATCTCGGCGATCGTCCCGCGGTGCAGCGCGATCCCGCCGATCAGCTGCACGTCGAAGTGGCGCATGCCGAGCGCGCGCAGCGCGCCCTCGCGGGCCACGGCGAACGCCTCGACCAGGAGCTCGTCGAGGGACTGTCCCTGCTCGGCGCGCCGCCGGAACTCGGCGGTCTTTTCCCGCAGCTCGTCGTCGGTCAGCGGGTGCACGGTCGGTTCGAGCGCGTTGATCGCCGCGACCAGCGGCTGCATGCGCTTGAGCTCGCGGTCGTTCTTGGTGCCGAAGATCTTGCCCAGGACTTTGTCGATCATCCGATCCGTTTCCCCGGCGTGTTCACCGAAAGGCGCCCCGCGCCGAGCGCGGGCCACAGGCCCCCCGGGATGCTATCGCCCTTGCCGGGGAACGGCCAATCTACCAGTACGAGACGTCCTCGACGACGTAGCTCATCGGGTCGACCTGCCGGCCGCCCGAGAGGATCTCGTAGTGCAGGTGCGGGGCGGTCGAACGCCCGGTGCTGCCGACGAAGCCGAGCACGTCGCCACGGCGCACCCGCGTCCCGGGCCGCACCTTGAACGCCTGCAGGTGCCCGTAGCGGGTGACCAGGCCGTCGCCGTGGCTCACGGTCAGGCAGTTGCCGTACCCGGATGTACGCTCGGCCTGCAGGACGATGCCGTCGGCGGGCGCGAGCACCGGCGTGTTGCGCGGCGAGGAGATGTCGAGCCCGCGGTGGAACTGGCGCAGGCCGGTGAACGGGTCGCGCCGCCAGCCGTATCCGGCGCCGATCAGCCCGGGGACCGGGAGGAGGGCGGGCACGCGGGCGAGCCGTTCCGACTGCGCGTCAATCGCCTGCTCGACGCTGTCCATCCGGCTGGCCAAAAGCGCCCCCCGATCCACCAGGTCTTCGGCCTCGCCCTTGAGCAGGTCGGTCCGCGCGCCGGGCGGGACGTTCTCGATCCCGCCGCCCTGGCCCGCGCCGGAACCCTGGATCGCCGGCAGCTCGAGCCCGGCCATGAGGGCCAGCTTCTGCGTGCGCCTCTCGAAGGCGTCCAGCTTCTGCCGCAGGTCGGCAATCGTGGTCTCGACCTCGGCCGAGCGCTCGACCAGCCGGTCGCGCTCCTGCCGGACCTGTCCCAACTCGCGGGACAGCCCGCGGACCCACAACCCCATGAGCGGCGTCGCGAGCGCCAGGCCGAGGACGAACCCGGCCACGGCCAGCGCCCACACCATGTGCGCGCCGCGCAGGTGGATCCGGCGCAGCCGGAGGTGGGCATCCGGTAGCACCATGATCGTGAAGTGGCGGCGGAACCACATTGGCTTTCCCTCGTCTCCTGGCCCCAAGGCGTTGAAGCGGCGCGGAATATAACCTTCCTTGGAATGGGCCGGCAAACGGTTTTGTTTCACTTTTCGTGCCGCGGACCGCGCGAAAGCGCGCGTCCGCTCGCGAAAGTCGCTGAACGCGCGCAGTTTGTCTGGAAGCCGTCCAGTTGGTTTCAATTTCGTATCCCGCGGGCTCGCCGCGTTCGCGCCCGGGGCGTGAAGATCGGAGTTGCCCGTTGGAAAATCGCGCCATGGACGAAGGACGCATCGCCGCGAAGCTCCTGGTCGGCGGACTGCCCGGCCCCGAGATCACCGCCGAGACGGGTCGCGCGCTCGGCGAGCTGGTCCCGGCCGGCCTGATCCTCTTCTCGCGCAACATCCGCAGCGCCGCGCAGGTCCGCGAGCTGATCGCGGGCGCGCGGGAGACCTGCGGCGACCCGTTGCTCGTGTTCCTCGACCAGGAAGGCGGACGCGTGAACCGCCTCGGGCCGCTGCACGCCGCCTTCTCGCGCCTGCCCCACGCGCGCGAGCAGGCCGCGTGGGGCGAGGAGCGGCTGGAGGACGTCTGGGCCGGGATCGGCGCGGCGCTCGCGGCGCTCGGCTTCGACGTCGATTTCGCCCCGGTCGTGGACCTCGACGCCGGCGAGGGGGAGAACGCGATCGGCCCGCGCTCGTTCGGGCTCGACCCGCGGCAGGTCGCCGAACAGGCCGGCGCCGTGCTGCGCGGCCTCCGCCGCGCGGGCGTCGCCGGCTGTCTCAAGCACTTCCCCGGCCTCGGGACGGCCTCGCAGGACACCCACCTCGCGCCGGCGACCTCGCCGGCGAAACCCCGCGAGCTGTGGGAGCGCGACGTCCTGCCGTACCGCGAGCTGCGCGAGCTCGCGCCGTTCGTCATGACGGCGCACGCGCACTACCCCGAGGTGGACGGCCGCGAACCGCTGCCCGCGACGTTCAGCCGGCGCCTGCTCGGGGAGTGGCTGCGCGAGCGGGTCGGCTACGACGGCGTCGTGGTCTCGGACGACCTGGAGATGGGCGCGGTGGCCCGGCTCGGCTCCCCCGGCGAGCTGGCCTGCCGCACGCTCGAGGCGGGGGCCGACCTCGCGCTGTTCTGCGCCGGGCTCGACGGCCCGCGCCGCGCGCGCGACGAGATCGCGCGCCGGCTGGCCCGGGGCTCGCTGGACCCGTCGATCGTGGCCCACAGCGGCCGTCGCCTGGCCGCGGTGCTGGCCGGCTACACCGGGGCGCGCGGTGCGCCCCGCCCCGCCGACAGCTTCCAGGCCGCCGCCGCCCGCCTCGACGAACTCCTGGCCTGAGTCTTCGATGCGGGCCGCCTGCCTGCGGCCTCTACGAATCGAGGGAGGAGCCGGTGAGAATCTCGAGCGCCTCGATGTAGCGGCGACGGGTGCCCTGGACCACGTCGTCCGGCAGGTCGGGCGCCGGCGGTGTCTTGTCCCAGCGGATCGACTCCAGGTAGTCGCGCACGAACTGCTTGTCGAACGAGGGCTGCGGGCCGCCCGGGCGGTACCCGTCCTTCGGCCAGAAGCGGGACGAGTCGGGGGTCAGCATCTCGTCGCAGATCGCGACCTTTCCGTCGATCAGCCCGAACTCGAACTTGGTGTCGGCGATGATGATCCCGCGCTGCTCGGCGTGCGCCGCGGCGCGGTTGTAGATCTCGAGCGTCAGGTGGCGCAGCGTCTCGGCGGCCTCGGGTCCGATGATGCGCACCGCCCCGTCGAACGAGATGTTGAGGTCGTGGCCGGTCTCTTCCTTCGTCGCGGGCGTGAAGATCGCCTGCGGCAGGCGGTCCGACTCGCGCAGCCCCTGCGGCAGGCGGATCCCGCAGACCGTCCCCTGCTCGCGGTACTCCTTCCAGCCCGAGCCGGAGAGGTAGCCGCGCGCCACGCACTCGATCGGGTACATCCGCGCGCGGCGGACGAGCGCGGTCCGCCCGGCGAGCACGTCCCGGTGGGCCTGCAGGTCCGCCGGGAACTCCTCCACGCGGTCGGCCAGCGTGTGGTTCGGCACCAGCGCCCGGCACCAGCGGAACCAGAACGCGCTGACCTGGTGCAGGACCTTCCCCTTGTCCGGGATCGGCTGCGGCAGGACGACGTCGAAGGCCGAGATGCGGTCGGTCGCGACCAGGAGCAGGTCCTCGCCGTGCTCGTAGATGTCGCGGACCTTCCCGCGCGAGACCAGTTTCAGCCCGGGCAGATGCGTTTCCTTGACGGCAGCCATCCGGCCTCCCGTTTCTCCCGGTCAGCGCGCGTCGTGCACGACGCGGCCGCCGACGATCGTCATCACCGCCGCGCCGCGTACGGGCCAGCCGCGGAACGCCGTGTTGCGCGCCTTGCTGCGGAACGCCTCGGGGTCGATCACCCCCTCGCGCTCGAGGTCGAGGACCGTCAGGTCCGCCGGTGCGCCGGCCTCGATCGTCCCGCCCTGCACGTTCAGCGCGCGCGCCGGCCCGGTCGAGAGCAGTTCGACGAGCCGCGCGAGCGGCAGGCCGCCCTCGTGGACCAGCCGCGTCAGCAGCACCGGCACGGCGGTCTCGAGTCCGATCGTCCCGAAAGGCGCCCGCGCGAACTCGACCGCCTTCTCGTCCACGTGGTGCGGCGCGTGGTCGGTCGCGATGGCGTCGATCACGCGGTCCTTCAGCCCGCGCACCAGCGCCGCGCGGTCGGCCTCCGGCCGCAGCGGCGGGTTCATCTTTAGGCTGGTGTCGTAGCCGACCAGCCCCTGGTCGGTCAGCGTCAGGTGGTGCGGCGTGGCCTCGCAGGTGACGACGATCGAGCGCCGGCGCGCGAGCCGGATCAGCGTCAGCGCGCGGCCGGTCGAGACGTGCTGCACGTGGAGCCGGCCGCCGGTGTCCTCGGCCAGCAACAGGTCGCGCGCGATCATCGTCTCCTCGGCCGACGGAGGCATGCCGGGCAGCCCGAGCATCGTCGAGACTTCGCCCTCGTGCATCACGCCGTCGGCCGCGAGCTGCGCGTCCATCTCGTGCGCGAGCACCGGGACACCGAAGATGCGGCTGTACTCCAGCGCCCGCCGCATCAACGACCCGTCCATCACCGGCTTGCCGTCGTCGGAGACCGCGACCGCGCCGGCCGCGACCATCTCGCCGATGTCGGCCAGCTCCTTGCCCGCGAGCGCCTTCGAGACCGCGCCGACCGGGTAGACCCGGCACGCGGCGTGGCGCCGGGACTCGCCGAGGATCATCTCGGTCACCGCACGGTTGTCGTTGACCGGCTCGGTGTTGGCCATCGCCGCGACCGCGGTGAAGCCGCCCGCCACCGCGGCGGCGGAACCGCTGGCGATCGTCTCCTTCCACTCCTGCCCCGGCTCGCGCAGGTGGACGTGCATGTCGATGAAGCCCGGCGCGAGCACCAGCCCGTCGAGGTCGAGCGTCACCCCCTCGCGGCGCGTGATGCGCGCCGCGACGCGGGCGATGTGGCCGCCCTCGACCAGGACATCGCGGAGGTCGTCCAGACCGCTCGCGGGATCAACGACCCGCGCCCGCCGCAGCAGCATCCTCACGCTCCCCTCCCGCCAACAGGTACAGCACCGCCATCCGGACGGCGACGCCGTTCGCCACCTGGTCCAGGATCACCGACCGCGGGCCGTCTGCCAGCGGGCCGTCGATCTCCACGCCCCGGTTCATCGGTCCGGGGTGCATCACGATCGCCTCGGGCCGCGCGCGCTCGAGCCGCGCCGGCGTCAGCGCGTACAGCTTCGCGTACTCGCGCAGGCTCGGGACGTACCCCAGCTTCTGCCGCTCGAGCTGCATGCGCAGCACCATCACCACGTCCGCGTTCTCGATCGCCTCGTCGGGGTGGAAGCTGACCTTGACCCCCAGAGACTCGATCCCGAGCGGGATCAGCGTCGGCGGGCCGCAGACGATCACTTCCGAGCCCATCTTCGTCAGCAGGTGGATGTTCGAGCGTGCGACGCGGCTGTGGCGGATGTCGCCGAGGATCACCACCTTCAGGCCGCTGAGCCGGCCGAAGCGCTGGCGGATCGTCATCGCGTCGAGCAGCGCCTGCGTCGGGTGCTCGTG
Source organism: Acidobacteriota bacterium (assembly GCA_017994815.1). GTDB lineage: Bacteria > Acidobacteriota > Polarisedimenticolia > J045 > J045 > JAGOJY01. Next base: position 14,417 of record JAGOJY010000026.1, on the reverse strand, counting down.
CGGCCCGTCGCCGGCGTTGATGATCGAGGCCCGGCACACGCGCGCGAGCAGCTGGTGCGCCCCGGGCTCGGGGTGCCGCATGACGATGAAGTCGGGGTTCATCGCCTCGAGGTTGCGCGCCGTGTCGAGCAGGGTCTCGCCCTTGACGATGCTGCTCGACGAGGCGGTGATGTTGAGCGTGTCGGCCGACAGGCGCTTCTCGGCGACCTCGAACGAGGTGCGGGTGCGGGTCGACGGCTCGACGAAGAAGTTGATGACGGTCTTGCCGCGCAGCGTCGGGACCTTCTTGATCTCGCGCCCCGAGACCTCGACGAACGTCTCGGCGGTGTCGAGGACGGAGACGATCTCGGCCGGCTCGAGCGGCGCGATGCCGAGCAGGTGGCGGCTGCGCAGGCTCATCGGCGCGGCCTCCGCCGGCGCGTCTTGCCCGGCGCGCGCTTGCCCTGCGGGGCGCGGGGCTTCGGCGCGGGCTTGCCCTTCGGCGCGCGCCGGCGCGGCGCGGCGCGGTCGGGCTTGGCGTTGACCGGCCGCGGGGCCGGCCCCGCCGGCCGCGCGTGGCTCCGCGGCGGGGGTGGCGGCGCCTCGCGCTCGATCGTCGAGAGCAGCACCTCGTCCGGGCCGCCGTCGGACTCCGAGAGCCGCACGTCCACGAGTTGCTCCGGGCCGACCATGAACGTCCGGCCGACGAAGTCGGCGTGGATCGGCAGCTCGCGCCCGCCGCGGTCGATCAGCACCGCCAGCCGGATCACGCGCGGCCGGCCGAGGTCGATCAAGGCGTCCATCGCGGCGCGGATCGTCCGCCCCGTGTAGAGCACGTCGTCGACGAGGACGATCCTCTTCTCCTCGATCGGGAACGGGATCTCGGTGCGGCGCACGACAGGGTGCGCGGCGACGATCGACAGGTCGTCGCGGTAGAGGTTGATGTCGAGCGTGCCGACCGCGGGCTCCACGTCCTGGGCGTGGGCGATGCGCTGGGCGAGGCGCCGCGCCAGCGGCACGCCGCGATTGCGGATGCCGACCAGTGCGAGGTCGTTCGGCTCGCCCGCGACCTCCAGGATCTGGTGCGCCATGCGGGCCAGCGCGCGGTCGATCTCCTCCGCGTTCATCAGGACGGTGCCGGCGCTCATCGACCCCTCCGCGCGCCGCGACCGCGGCGGCGAACGGGGTATCTAGCACGCCGCCCGCAGGCGGTCAAAGGGGACCGGCGACGCCGGTCCCCTCCCCCGCTCAGGGAACCGGGCCGGCGCTCGCGAGGTTGTTCGACTCGTCGCTCTCCGCCACGATCCCTTCCGCGTCCACGAAGGCGAGAACGTACAGCCCCGACGCCGTGTAGCCGGTCGGGATCTTGTACGCGAGCTTCACGCGCTTGCTCGCGCCGGGCTTCAGCTTGGCCGTCGAGCCGAACCGCAGCAGCCCGTCCTCGCCGTCGAGGACGGGGTCGTCTGACACGACGAATGCGACGGTGCTCTTCGGCGCGATCTCCGTCCCCGAGTTGCGGACGTTGACCGACCCCTTGAGCGAGCACTTGATCGTCCCCTTCTTGACCTTGCACTTCTGGGCCAGCGCCGTCCACGACGCCACGAGGTCGGGGCCGGCCGGGACCGTGATCGCGAACGCGAGCGCGCCCGAGGTCCCGCCGCCCGGGGGCGGGCTGGTCACGGTGACCTGCGCCTGCCCGCCGGAGGCGATGTCGGCGGCGGAGATCTGCGCGCGCAGCTCGGTGGACCCGACGAACGTGGTCGGCCGCGCACCGCCGTTCCACAGGACCTGCGAACCCGAGACGAAGCCGCTGCCGGTGACGACGAGCGTGAACGCCGGCCCGCCCGCCGTCGCGGCGGAGGGCGACAACTGGTTCAGCGTCGGCGCCGGGTTCTGCCCGCCGCCGGCGAGCAGCACCGCCGCCAGCGCGTCGACCCTCCCGGCGCCGGTGCGGTCGTCGAACCCCGCCGCGTCGATGTCCTGCGCCGACTCGCGCAGGATCGACTTCACCTGCCCCGGCGTCAGCGTCGGGTCCAGCGACAGCAGCAGCGCCGCGATCCCGGCGACCTTCGGCGTGGCGGAGGAGGTGCCGCCGAAGTCGTGCGTGTAGTCCGCGTCGAGACCCGACACCGCCGGGTCGGCGTTGTAGCCCGCCGCGCCCGGCCGGTCGGTCGTGTAGCTCCAGGGCCCCGGCGCGACCACGTCCGGCCCCGGCCCGACGTAGCTCGAGCCCCACGTGTGGACGCCGTCGCTGCTCGACGCGTTCTTGTGCTCGTCGGTCGGGCTCGAGGCGCCGACGCAGATCACGTCGGTGGTCTCGGTCATCGAGCACGGGAAGACCGTCTGGTACGTGAACGGCGGGCGGTCCGGCCCGTTGCCGGCCGCGAACAGCACCGTGCGCCCGGCGGCGAGCGCGTCGTTGACCGCGGCCTCGATCGTCGCGTTCGGCGCGCCGACCCAGCCCCACGAGTTGCTCAGGATGTGCGCGCCGTGGGCGACCGCGAGGTCGATCGCGGTCGCGGTCGCCGCGTCGGACGTGCCGAAGTGGACCGGCATGATCTTCACGCCCGGCGCGGTGCCGGCGACGCCGAGCCCGTTGCCGGCGATCGCCCCGGCGTTGCCGGCGCAGGCCTGCCCGTGGTTGTCGCCCGCGCTCTTCGGCGCCCCGCCCACGCCGCCGGTGTCGGCGTCGTACCCGGTCACGAGGTTCAGGTCCTCGTGCGGCTCGACGCCGCTGTCGATGATCGCGAGGACGATGCCCGGGTCCACGCCCGCGTGCTCCCACGCCTCCGGCGCGCCGAGGTCCTGCCCCGGCCCGCCCAGCCCGGCCAGCTGGCCGGCGTTGCTCAGCTCGTACTGCCGCCCGCCGTAGGTGTCGTTGCCGAGCGGGCTGGCGTCGACGTCGGCGCTGGCCACCACGCGCACATCGTCCACGTACATCCCCTCGGCACCGTTGCTCTCGTCGCTGATGAAGCGGACCAGCACCTGCACGCCGTCGCGCCGCATCGCCGGCGGCACGCGGAACAGCACCCGCCGCCAGCCGTTGCGGGTGGTCGGGTCGGCCGTGAGATCGCCGGTGTAGACCGTCGCCAGGAGTTCTCCCGCGAGTTCGCCGGTATTCGGGTCGTAGAGCGCGAGCTGCCCGAAGTCCCAGAGCTGGAACGGGTCGAGCCGCGGGTCCTCGTAGCGGGCGAAGAACCACGCCTCGACGTACGCCTCCTCGAACCCGGCGAGGTCGAACACCGGGCTGAACATCAGCGCGTCGCAGAACACCGGGTAGGGGCCGGGCGGCGCCACGCCGGCCGCCCCGCCGCCGGTCATGTAGGCCGCGCCGGTGCCGGAGTGGGCGCGGGCCTGCGTCAGCGCCGGCTGGGCCGCGGTGGCGCCGTCGGCGAAGGCGGTGATCCAGTCCTGCGGCGCATCCTCGAAGTCCTCCTGCACCAGCGTGACCCAGCCCGGCGCGGCCGGCGGGGGCGCCGGCGGTCCCGCCGGCGGTCCCGCCTGCGGTCCACCCAACCGCTCCGGCTTGGCCGGGCGCGGCGCCGGCGGCTCGAACGCCGGCCGCGGCTCGGGAACGGGGGCGTCGAGGACGCTGAGGAGGTTCGGCTCGGCGTAGGAAACGCCCGGAAGCGCCGCCAGCGCGCGGCTGACGTCGAACGCGCGGCCGAACTCGGCGCGCGCGATCCGGACGACGAACGTGCGCGGCCGGAGCGGGCGGACGCCGACGAGGCCCAGCCCGTCGGCGTGCCGGCGGATGAACTCGCGCGCGGTTTCGGCGTCGGCCGGCCCGTCGAACGCGACGATCACCTCGTCCGACGCCACCTTGAGCGCGGGCCCGAGTTCGAACACCGGTTGGGCCGGCAGGCCCTGCTCCCGCGCGAGCTGCAGCGCCGTGCCCGCGATGCGCGCGGTGGCGGCCTTCCCTGCCGCGGCCTCGCGCTCGAGGAGTTCGAGCCCGTGCGCCGCCAGCGCCGGCGCGGCGCCGCGCGCGTCACGCCGCCACGCGCCGGTCCCGGCGAGGCGCGCGGCCGAGGGCACGGCGACCACGTGGGCCGCGGCGCGCAGCACGACCGGCCGTCCCGCGTGCAGGTACGTGAATTCCTCGGCCTCGCCGCCCAGCACCGCCGCCGTGCAGACGAACAGGCAGATCCCCGCGCACAGCGCGCCGACGCGACGCGCCACGACGTCCCCCGGTTTCATCGCGACATCTCCCCAATCGTGCGGACCCGCGTGCGGGCGACGCGAGCGGCACCGGCTGCCCCAGCCGGACCGTGAATGGCGGCGATGATCGACCCAGCTTCACGAGCCCGTCAAATCAATCCGATGCCGGGCCGCCGCGCGGGGCCGCGGGCGCGGTGTACCCGGCGACCGTGACCAGCGGGTGCGAGGCGAGGTACTCGCGGGTGAACGCGCGCTGCGCCAGCGGCCCCATGTCCTCGGCCGCCGGGAGGTCCACGCCCCACAGCAACGTCGGCAGGACCGACGTCAGCGGGAGTTCGCCCGATGCGGCGCGGCGCCGCGCCACGCCCTCGCCGGCGAGCAGCAGGAGCCCGGGGGGCGGGCCGTCGAGGTCCGCGGTGCGCCCGCTCGCGCCGGCGAGCGCCTCGGCGAGCCGCCCGAGGTCCTGCCGCTCGCGCATCCCGGCCGGCGACACCACCGCGACCAGGGAACGCTTCCCCGCTGCTTCGAGGAGCGCGCCGAGGGCCGGGTCGAGTTCGCGCACGTAGCGCGCCATCGTCCGCCCGTACGCGTCGATCTCGCCCTGCGAGGCCCCGCGCGCCGGCGTCACCTCGCGCCAGCCGGCGAACTGCCGCGCGACGCGCAGGTGACCGCCGAGCCGCACGTGCAGCAGCGGGAAGCGCGCGCCGGCGACGACCTCGCGCGCGACGGCCAGCGCGCACAGATCCTCCTCCAGCGAGCGGCGCACCCGCGCTTCGAGCGCCGGTGTTCCGGCGAGTTCCGCCGCTGGCGGGTCGAAGAACCGCTCCGCGAGCGTCTCGGCGATCGCCGGGCACGCGACCGGCGGCGCGTCCGCGCCGACGCCGATCGCGGCCCCCCCCGCGAGCGCGTCGCGCCGGACGACGAGCAGGCGGCCGGTGGTGGCGCGCCAGCCGAGCGGGTCGCCGACGATCGCCGCGGGCACTCCCAACGCGCGGGCGATGTCCGGCAGCGCCGCGACGCGCAGCGCGGTGTGGTCCACCGCCTCGCCGGACCACAGCGGCGTCGGGAGCAGCGCGCGCAGGAACAACCCCTCGGGGAAGATCGCGAAGCTGCGCGACGATCCGACCGGGCGGTAGCGCCGCGAGCCGATCAGGCCGTGGGCGGCCGGCTCGCGCCCCGTGATCAGCGTCGCGTGCAGCGCGAGCGCGTCGGTGGCCGGCCCGCCGTCGATCGTGAACAGCGCGCCCCGTTCACGCAGCCCGGCGAGGCCCGGGATCGCGCCGATCTCGGAGTAGCGCGCCAGCTCGTCCGCGCCGAGCCCCGGGATCTCGAGCAGGAGCAGGTCGCGCGAGGCGGCGAACCCGGGCATCTCGATCGGGCGCGGCGCCGGCAGCCGCACGCGGCGGATCTCGGTCGCGATGCCGAGCGCGACGACCGTGCCGAGCGTGACCGCGAGGATCCACGGCGCGCCGACGCGCCCGGGCCAGCGCAGGTCCGCCACGACCAGCGCGGCGAGGACGACCGTCGCCGCGACCAGCGCGCTCTGCGTCAGGGCCAGAGCCGTCCGCGCCGGGTCGGCCAGGAGTTCGGCGGCCGAGCGCCACTGGTACGCGGTCGCCAGCGCCAGGAGCGCCGCGTCGAGCAGGGCGAAGCGCAGGACGTACCGCGTCGTGATCCCGCGGCGCGTGCTCCGCCCGACCGACAGCGCGGTCGCGAGCAGCACCAGGAGCGGCCCGGCGAGGACGAACACCGCGACCACCTGCGGCAGCAGGGCGGCCAGCGTCGCCACGAACCCGCCGAGGGTGAGCGGTACGCCGGGGCTCAGCAGGTAGAGCAGCAGGACCTCGGCCGGCCCGGCGACCAGCGCCACGAGCGCGGCATCGGCGAGCAGCCACAGGAAGGGCAGCCGCCCGGCGGTCAGCCTGCGGCGCATCCCGCGGATCGAGCGCATCCCCCGCATCATGCCGCATCGGGGGGAGAACGGGGGCCCGGGCTCGGCTAACATGGGCCGATGCCCTACAACCTGACCGCCCGAGTCGAGACCCAGACGGACCTCGGGTCCGGCTACTTCCTCCTGCGCGCCGCGGCGCCCGAGATCGCCCGCGAGGTGCGCGCCGGCCAGTTCGTGATGATCGGGCCGCGCGAACTCGACCACATGCTGATCCGGCGGCCGTTCTCGGTGGCGCTGGTCGACCCGGAGCCGGGCGCCGGCCCACCGCGCGCGATCTCGGTGCTGTTCAAGGTCGTCGGCCGCGGCACCGCCAACTTCAGCCACCTCAAGCCCGGCGACGAGCTGGCGGTGCTCGGCCCGCTCGGGCGCGGCTACTGGCGCCCCGCCGCCGACGGCGCGGCCGAGGTGATCGGCGTCGCCGGCGGGATCGGCAACGCCTCCTTCCCGCTGCTCCTGCAGCAGATGGGCGAGCGGGCGCGGCAGGTGACGTTCTTCTTCGGCGGCCGCACCGCGGCCGACCTCACGCTGCTGGACTGGTTCCGCGGGCGCTGCGGGAGCGTGGTCGTCGCGACCGAGGACGGCAGCGCGGGCGCGCCGGGGCTGGTCACGGGACCCCTGGCGCGGCATCTCGACGCCGAGCCGGGCCGGCCGCGCGTCGTGCTGGCCTGCGGGCCGCGGCCGATGCTGCGCGCGGTGACCGAGATCTGCCGCGCGCGGGACATCCCGTGCCAGCTGGCGATGGAGGAGACGATGGCCTGCGGGTTCGGCGTCTGCCTGGGCTGCGTCGTCCCGAAGCGCCAGCCGGAGGGCGAGTTCGACACCTACGTGCGGGTCTGCACCGAGGGGCCGGTGTTCGACGCGCGCGAGGTCGTGCCGTGAACGACGGCGTGCGGCTCGAGGTCGACGTCGGGCGCGGCCTCGTCCTCAAGAACCCGATCCTCACGGCGAGCGGCACCTTTGGCTACGGCCTCGAGTTCGAGCCGTTCCTCAACCTCGGGCGACTCGGCGGGCTCGTCGTGAAGGGGATCTCGCCGCGCCCGCGCGCCGGCAACCCGCCGGCGCGCATCGTCGAGACCCCGGCCGGCATGCTGAACGCGATCGGCCTGCAGAACGTCGGCGTGCGCCGCTTCATCGACGAGAAGCTGCCGGCGCTGCGCGAGCGCGACACGGCGGTGGTGGTGAACGTCTACGGACACTCGACCGAGGACTACGTCGCGGTCGCCGAGGCGCTGGAACCGGAGCGCGGCGTGGCCGCGCTGGAGCTGAACCTGTCGTGCCCGAACGTGAAGGAGGGCGGGCAGGAGATCGGCCGCTCGCCGCGGCTGATCGAGGAGGTGACCGCGGCGGTCCGGCGCGCGAGTTCGCGGCCGCTGTGGGTCAAGCTCACGCCGAACGTCGGCGATATCGTCGCCTGCGCGCGGGCCGCCGCCGACGGCGGCGCCGACGCGGTCTCGCTGATCAACACGCTGGTCGGGATGGTGATCGACGTCGAGCGGCGGCGCCCGGTGCTCTCGCACGGCACCGGCGGGCTCTCCGGGCCCGCCATCCGGCCGGTCGCGATCGCGATGGTCTGGCAGGTCGCGCGCGCGCTGCGAATCCCGGTCATCGGCATGGGCGGCATCGTCAGCGCGCGCGACGTCGTCGAGTTCCTGCTCGCGGGCGCGCGCGCGGTGCAGGTCGGGACGGCGAACTTCAACGACCCCGGCATCGCGCTGAGGATCCTCGACGACCTCGCGACTTGGTGCCGGGTCCACGGCGTGACGGACGTCAACGAGTTGGTCGGCGCCGCGGAGGGCGCGAAATGAAGCTCGTCACGCCGCAGGACCGTCTCGCCGTCGCCCTCGACGTCCCGACGCTGGAAGGCGCGCGGATGCTCGTGCGCGCGCTCACCGGGCGGGTCGGCGTGTTCAAGGTCGGGCTGGAGCAGTTCGTGGCCCACGGCCCGGCGGCGGTCGAGGTCGCGGCCGCCGGCGGCGCGGGGGTGTTCCTCGACCTGAAGGTCCACGACATCCCGCGCACCGCCGCGGCGGCGGTGCGCTCGGCGGCCGCGCTCGGCGCGCGGCTGGTGACGCTGCACGCGCTCGGCGGGCCGGCGATGATCGCCGCCGCGCGCGAGGCGGCGGAGTCGGTCGGCGCGTCCCGCCCGTGGCTGCTCGCCGTGACGGTGCTGACCTCGCACGACGCGGCCGAGTTGGATCGGATCGGCCTGCCGCCGCGCCCCGAGCAGGAAGTCCTGCGGCTCGCGCGCATGGCGATCGCGGCCGGGGCCGACGGGCTCGTCGCCAGCGCGCTCGAGGCCCGCGCGCTGCGCGAGGCGCTCGGGCCGGAACCGCTCCTCGTCACGCCGGGGATCCGTCCCGCCGGCGCCGACGCCGGCGACCAGGCGCGCGTGGCGACCGCCGGCGATGCGATCCGCGCCGGGGCCAGCATCCTCGTCGTCGGCCGGCCGATCGTGAAGGCCGCCGACCCCGCCGCCGCGGCCGACCGCCTGGTCGAGGAGATCGCCGCGGCGAGGTCTTGATGACGTCCTGCTCGCGCTGCGGTCACCCGGCGCCCCTGCTCGCCGACGATCCCGCGTGCTCCTGCGGCGGGACGCCGCGGATCCCCGAGTTGGCCGATCCCGGCCGGCACGAAGAGTGGATCGAGGGGCCGCTCGACCTGTGGCGTTACCGCCGCGCCTTCCCGTTCCTCGGCCCCTCGCGCGCGGTGACGCTCGGCGAGGGGCTGGTGCCGCTGCAGCCGCTGGAGATCGCCGAGCTGGAGCGCCCGGTGCTCGTCCTGCGCGACGACCTGGAGCCGACCGGCTCGTGGAAGGACCGCGGCTCCGCGCTCCTGGTTGCGGCGCTCGCGGCGAGCGGGAGGCGGCAGCTGGTCGAGGACTCCTCCGGCAACGCGGCGCTGTCGCTCGCCCGCTACGCCGCCATCGGGGGCATGCAGCTCACGTGCTACGTGCCGGCATCGACCTCGCCGCTGAAGAAGTCGCTGGTCCGCGAGGCCGGCGCCGAGCTGGTCGAGGTCGAGGGTCCGCGGCAGGCGGCGACCGACGCCTTGCGCGCGGCGCTGGGCGAGGGCGTGACGTACGCCTCGCACGCGCTGCAGCCGCTGCACGCGGCCGGGGCGGCGAGCGCGGCGTTCAACATCTGCGAGATGCTCGGGCGGATGCCCGGCGCAGTCGTCGCCGCCGCTGGCCACGGCGGCTACGTCGCGGGCGTGGCGGCCGGGTTCCGCGCGCTCGCGCGCGCGGGCCGCGGGCGGATGCCGCGCATCATCGCGGTGCAGGCCGCCGGTTGCGCCCCCCTGGCCCGTGCCTTCGCCGAGGCCGCGAACGACGCGGCGCCGTGGGGCGAGTCGCGGGGATCCCTGGCCGAGGGAGTGCAGGTCACGCGGCCGGCGCGGGCGCGCGAGGTGCTGCGCGCCGTGCGCGAGAGCGGCGGGCTGGTCGGCACCGCCGACGAGCTGGCGCTCGACCGCGCGGTGCGGCTGCTGTGGCGCGAGGGCCTGCGCGTCGAACCGACCGCGGCGCTGCCGATCGCCTGGCTCGCCGGGTTCGGCCTGCGTCGCGAGCTGGCCGGCGTGAACGACGTCGTCGTGCTGCTGTCGGGGCACGGCATCCGCGACGGGCGCGCGCTCTCGCCCGGGCTCACGTGAGCCGGCCGTGACCGCGCCGCTCTTCCCCGGCCCACCCCCGCCGCCGCCCGCGCCCGGCGCGCCGCTCGCCGAGCGGATGCGGCCGCGCTCGCTCGACGAGGTGGTCGGCCAGGAGCAGCTCGTCGGCCCCGGCGGTTTCCTGCGCCGTGCGGTGGCGGCGAAACGGCTGCCGTCCTTGATCCTGTGGGGTCCGCCCGGCAGCGGCAAGACCACGCTCGCGCGGCTCGTCGCCGGCGCGGCGGGCGCCGAGTTCTTCGCGCTGTCGGCCGTGCACTCCGGCGTCAAGGAGGTGCGCGAGGTCGTCGAACAGGCGCGGCGGCTGCGCCGCGCGCGCCGCGCTACCGTGCTGTTCATCGACGAGATCCACCGCTTCCACCGCGGGCAGCAGGACTCGCTGCTGCCGCACGTCGAGGACGGGACGATCACGCTCGTCGGCGCGACGACCGAGAACCCGGCGCACACGGTGGTCGCGCCGCTGGTTTCGCGCTGCCGCGTGCTCGTGCTGCACCCGCTCCCGCCCGAGGCGCTGGTGCGCATCGTCGACCTGGCGCTGGCGGATGCGGTGCGCGGGCTCGGCGGCGCCGGGCTGGTGGTCGCCGCCGAGGTGCGCCGGGCCATCGCCGACGAGGCGGACGGCGATGCGCGGCGCGCGCTGTCCACGCTGGAAATCGCGGCCGAGATCGCGCTGGCGCGCCCGGAGCGCCCCGCCGCGACCGGGCTCGACGACGTGCGCGACGCGGCGCAGCGGCGCCTGTTGCGCGCCGACCGGCAGGGCGACGCGCACTACGACCTGGCCAGCGCCTTCATCAAGTCGCTGCGCGGCTCGGACCCCGATGCCGCCGTCTACTACCTGATGCGGATGATCGAGTCGGGCGACGACCCGCTGTTCGCCGCGCGTCGGATGATGATCTTCGCCGCCGAGGACATCGGGCTCGCCGACCCGCGGGCGCTGTCGGTCGCCCTCGCCGCCGCGCAGGCCTTCGCGCAGCTCGGCCTGCCCGAGGGCACGCTCCCGCTGTGCGAGGCGGCGCTGTACCTCGCGACCGCGCCGAAGTCGAACAGCGTGATCGTCGCCCGCGACCGCGCGTGGGAAGTGGCGCGCGAGCGCGGCACGCTACCGATCCCGGCCGAGCTGCGCGACAGCTCGGCGCCGCTGTCCAAGCAGCTCGGCCACGGCAAGGGGTACCGCTACCCGCACGACGAGCCGGGGCACCACGCGCCCGTGCCGTACCTGCCGCGGGACCTGCGCGGCTCGAGGTTCTACGAGCCGTCCGACCAGGGCGAGGAAAGCGCGGTCGCCGAGCGCGTGAAGCGCTGGCGCGAGCGCGTCGACGACCCCTCCCGCTGACGATCGTCCGCCCGCCCACTGCGCGTCTCGGCCCTGACCGATCGGGACGCCTGGTAGCGGCCGTTACGGGACGTCCTTGTAGTTGATGACGCGCACGTCGAGGTCGCGCACGCGGGCGAGGTCGCCCTCGAGCACGATGCGGAACGCGCCGGTCTGGCCCGGAACGAGCCGCGGGGGCGAGGTCGTCGCGGTGCCGGTGGCGAGGATCGATCCGTCCTCGGCCAGCCCCTCGGCCGTGACCTCGATCGTGTCGAGCGCGACCGGCCCACGGTTGCGCACCACGCCGCGCACGCTGATGCCGCCGGCCTCGCGCAGCGTCTGGCGCGAGATGATCTCCAGAAGGCGCGGCAGTCCGCGCTCGCGCAGGGCGGCGACGACCAGCGGGTCCCAGCCGGAGAGTTCGAGCGCCGCGACCGCCTCGCGGTCGGCCTCGTCGCCGCGGCCGGCCGCCTGGAGCAGGTACGCCCGCAGCGCGTGATAGTCGGGCAGCGCCGCGATGCGCGCGTTCCTGAGCGCCTCGTCCACGTGGGCCAGCGCGTCGGCGGCGCGACCGGTCCGGCCGAGGCACTCCGCGAGCACGGCGTGCGCGTCGGCCGCCTGGTCCTCGTCGAGCTTCCCGCCGAGCGCCGCGTCGGCCTCGGCCGCGGCCTCCTCGCAGCGTCCCGACTGCGCCAGCACCGAGGCGTGGATCTGCCGGCCCGGGGCGAAACCGGGCGAGAGCGTGCTCATGCGCTCCACGAGCTGCTCGACCTCGGGGTAACTGCCGCGCGACCACGCGACCTCGGCCGCCTCGAGGAGCAGCGGCAAGCTCGCCGGGTGGCGCCGCAGCGCGCGCTCGGCGATGTCGCCGGCGCGCGTCAGGTCTCCGTCGATCCGGTGCCGGCGCACGAGTTGCGCCAGCGCGTCCGGGTCGAGCGCCCCGGCGTCGTTGCGCGCGAGGCTGCGCTCCACCTGGCGCGCCCTCTGGACGAAGCCGCGCAGCTGTTCGGCCGGGATCGCGAAGTTGATGTTCTGGCCCTCGGTCAACGTCAGCGAGCAGACCCCGACGACCGTGCCGTCCAGCCCCAGGAGCGGCCCGCCGGAGCTGCCCGGGCTGATCGGGGCGGTGGTCTGGATCATCGCCGGCCCGCCCGACTGGATCGAGCGCAACGCGGAGACGATCCCCTCGGATACGGTGAACTCGTAACCGCGCGGGTGGCCGATCGCGACCACCGGCGTGCCGACCGGGGGCGGCGCGCCGGGCGCGGGCCGCAGCGGCGCGAGCGGGAGGCCGACGACCCGGATCGCGGCGAGGTCCAGCTCGGGCTCGCTGTGCACGATCTCCGCCGAGGACAACTCCGCCCCCTCCGCGGTCCGCACCCGCGGACGCTGCACGCCGCGCACGACGTGGGCGTTGGTGACGACCAGCCCCGGCTCGTCGATGACGAAGCCCGACCCGTACGAGGTGTCCCCCGATCCCTCGACCGTGCCGATCACCTCGACCACCGAGCGGCGCGCGACGTCCGCGAGCCCCCGCAGCGGTTCGTCCGCTGCCGCGGCGGTCCCGGCGCCGACAGGGGCGAACGAGATCGCGGCAACGAGTAATCCGGGGCATGGCGCGCGCATGCGGGTCCTCCGCTCCCGTGGCGGGAATATAGGTCGCGTGCCGCGGCGGGAGGCGCGCCGCCGGTTCGGGTTGCGGGGACCGCGCGCGGTAACGAGATTGACGGGGGACGCGAGCCGATGGGGGATCCGAAGAGGTTCTGGAGGGAGAGGATCGGGGTCATCGATCGACCCCGGTCGGCGGACGCGCGCGAACCGACGGCGCGGCACCCCGAACCGCCCGCCCCGCGCGCTCCCGCCCGGTCGCGTTCGAGGGAGACGGTCGGCACCGTGCCCCAGCCGGCGGTCCCGACCATCCCGGCCCACGCGGCGCTCGAGGCGATCCTGGACGCGCTGCCGGTCGGCAGCACGGTCTTCGCCGACCATGTCGCCGCCCACCTCTGGCCCAACCCCACGCCCCGGCAGGTCAAGGCGCTCGCCTGCATCGCCGAGGGGCGTTCGGCCGAGCGCGACCGCGCCGTGCGCGAGACCGCGCTCGCCGCGGTGTCGGTGTGCCAGCGCCAGCACCGGTTGCGGCGCGCGCCCCCGTCCGCGTACTCGGACCCGGCGATGATGCAGGCCCGCGCCGGGGAGTGGGCGCGAATCGCGCAACTCGCGCGCGATCTCGCGCAACGCCTCGGCGTGCCCGGCGACACCGGTAGCGTCTCGTCGCTGGCGGAAGCCGCGGCCCTGCTGCTGCCGGACCCGCTGGAGATCGAGGCCGAGGCCGCGCTCGCGGAAGTCGTCCAGCAGATCGTCGACACCGCGCTCGGCGGCACCGGCGCGGGGCCCGCGCTCGGCGCCGCGCCGGCCGACTGCGGCTGGCTGCTCGAGGCGATCGCGACGCGCACGCTCGGCGGTTCCGACCCGGTGTTCCTCGATGCGTGGGCGGTGCACGCGCTCGCGCGCGCCGACCTCGCCGGGGGCGAGCGCGCGCGCATCGAGCGCGACCGCCGCGCGGCGGCGATGGTCCACGAGCGGATGGAGCGCGAGGTCGCGCTGCTGCTCGGCGAGCGCTCGCGCGACCAGCAGCGGAAGCAGCGCATCGCTTCGTGGCGGCGCGTGCTGCGTGACACGTGCACGCGCCTCGACGAGGCGCTGACCGCCCCCGCCGCCGACACCGCGCCGGCAGCCCACGCCTCCGGCGAGCAGGCCGACGAGCAGATCGTGGAGCAGCTGCGGAGCATCCGCGAGCTGGCGGCCGCGCCCGAGCCGGCGGCGGCGCCGCGGGGCTGGCGCCGCTGGCTGCGCTGGAGATGACGATGAGCGACCGGCCGAGGGACGGCAGTCGGGCGCTGGCCGCGACCATCCCGGTCAACGATCGGCGCGGCGAGGAGCGGATCCCGCTGCGCTGCCCGGTGCAGGTTCTGATGGCCGGCCTGCCCGCGCTGCGCGGCCAGACGGTCAACCTGTCCGCCAGCGGGATCCTGGCCCTGATGCCGTGCGAGGTTCCGCTGGGCGTCGAGCTGGTCGTCCGGCTCGCGCTGCCCGACGGCCGTCCGCCGCTGGAGTTGCGGGCGATGGGCGTGCGCCAGGACCGCGGCCCCAGCGGTCGGCCACCCGTCTGCGTCGGCCTGCACCTGATGCTGGTCCCGCGCGAGGCGCTGGCCCGCATCCGCGGCCTGATCTACGGCTGACGCGCCCCGGCTCCCGCCGCGGGCCCCCGTGTTAACCTTCCGCGGCCCCGGGATCCGGGTGCCGCGGGACCAAGCGCATGACCTCCAAGAGCCTCGGGATCGGGCTGGCCGG
>JAGOJY010000025.1 GCA_017994815.1 Acidobacteriota bacterium | reverse complement strand
CGATCATCCCTTCCCTCGCCGCGGACGCTCGGGCGTCTCCGCGGCGACAGTCTCGGGGCTCTCCCCGGGACTTGAGGACCGGCAAGACTTACTGGAATTTGACCGGCAAAACTTTCCGGAACCCGCACGTGGACATGACCTACCCCCTTCCGCCTGAGAACCGGATGCGTGTGTTCACTACCCGCTGCGCGAAAGCCCCCTGACGCCCCAGTCCAGCGGACTGTACGCCTTGGACGCACGGCAGGACAGATGGGGGCGAAAGCTTCGATCCGGACCTGAAGCGGGCATCTTAGTCATTTGTCTGGTATATTCTCCCTCGCCATGGCCTACACCCCCCCAGGCGAGACCCGCCGCCGCGTCTACGAGTTCCTGCGCCAGCGGCTCTCGGCCGGCGAGCCGCCGACTGTCCGGGAAGTGCAGGCGAAATTTGGCTTTAAGGCGGTCGAGTCGGCGAGGGCGCAGCTCGAGGCGCTGGTCCGGGAAGGACTCCTGGTCAAGGCCCCGGGGCGCTCGCGGGGCTACCGGCTCCCGGAAAGCGCCCGGCCGGCGCCGCCCCCGCGGATGATCCCGCTGCTCGGGGCGGTCCAGGCCGGGAACCTGACCGAGGCGATCCTCAACCCGGCCGGGCACGTGCCGGTCGAGCGCTCGTCCAAGGGCAAAGCCGAGGAGTTGTTCGCCCTGCGGGTCCAGGGCGAGAGCATGACCGGGGCCGGGATCTTCCCCGGCGACATCGTCATCGTCCGCCGGCAGCCCAGCGCGGAATCGGGCGACATCGTGGTGGCCCTGCTCGAGGACGAGGCCACGGTGAAGAGACTGCGCCGCCACGGCGATCGCTGGGTGCTGCGCCCCGAGAACCCGGCCTTCGTCCCGATCGTGGTCGGCAGCAGCGCGTTGCGGGTGTTGGGCAAGGTGATCGAGGTGCGGCGGTACCTGGAATGACCGGACACGCGACATGGACCAGCGGATCGCAACGGCAGGAGCAGGAAGGATCGTCGGCCGGGCCGGCTGCGGCGGCCCCTACAACCTCACCTCACTAGCAGGACGGCTGAGCGAACTGTCGGGGATCGGGCCGGCGGCGCAGCTGTCCCTGGCGTTCACGCTGGTCGGCGAGGCGCACAAGCTGGGCGAGCCGGCGGCGTGGGTCACCGACCGCAAGGCGACGTTCTTCCCGCCCGACGTCGTCGAGGGCGGCGTCGATCTCGCGCGCCTGCCGGTGGTGTTCGTGCCGGACGCGGCGGCGGGGGCGCGCGCGGCGGAGCGGCTGGTGCGCTCGGGCGGGTTCGGGCTGGTCGTGCTGGACCTGGTCGGGGCGCGGGCCGAGATCCCGGCCGCGCTGCAGTCGCGGCTGGTCGGGCTGGCGCAGAAGCACGACGCGGCGCTGGTGGTCCTGACCGAGAAGGCGGCCGACGCCGGCTCGCTCGGCTCGCTGTTCGCGCTGCGCTGCGAGGCGCGGCGCGAGCCGGCCGGCGAGGGGCGCTTCCTGTGCCTGGCCCGCGCGCTGAAGGACAAGCGCGGCGGGCCGGGCTGGACCTACACCGAGGTGCGCCGTGGGCCGCTGGGCCTGCGTTGACGTCCCCGCGCTGCCGCTGCAACTGCTGTTGCAGCGGCACCCGGAGTGGGCCGACGGCCCGGCCGCGGTCGTGGCCGAGGACAGCCCGCAGGCGCGCATCCTATGGGTCAACGAGCCGGCCCGCCGGGTGCGGATCCTGCCCGGCATGCGCTACGCCGCGGCGCTGTCGCTCTCGCGCGAGCTGCGCGCGGGGGTGGTCCCGCGCGAGGAGATCGACGCCGGCGTGCGGCGCCTGGCCACGCGGCTGCGCGACGGCTCGCCCGACGTCGAGCCGGCCGCCGGCGAGCCGGGCGTGTTCTGGCTCGACGGCGAGGGGTTGGAGCACGTGTTCCGCTCGGCGGCGGCCTGGGGCCGCGTGATCCACAGCGCGGTCAGCGCGCTGGGCTTCGCCGCGCGGGTGGTGGTCGGCTTCACGCGCTACGGCACGTACGCGGTGGCGCGCTCCTCGCGAGCCGACGCCGCCGCACCGGTGGTGTTCCGCGATCCGGCCGAGGAGCAGCTCGCGGCCCGCGCGGCGCCGCTGGAGCGGCTCGGCCTCGAGCCCGCGCTGCGCGACGACCTGGACAAGCTCGGCGTGACGACGCTCTCGGAGTTCCTCGAGTTGTCGGCCGACGGCGTGCACGAGCGCTTCGGCGACGCGGCCGCGCGCATGCACCGGCTGGCCTCGGGCGCGGCGTGGTCGCCGCTGCAGCCCCTGGCGCCGGAAGAGCGGCTGGCCGCGCGCGAGGAGCTGGGCTACGCCGACGCCGACATCGAGCGGCTCCTGTTCGTGCTCAAGCGGCTGCTCGACCCGCTCCTGGAGCGGCTCGCCGCGCGCCGCGAGGCGGCGCGCGAGCTGCGGGTCGAGCTGAAGCTGGACACCGGCCGCTGCCGCCACGAGGCGCTGCGCCCGGCGCAGCCGACGCGCGCCGCGGCGCAGCTCCTGGACCTGGTGCGGCTGCGGCTGGAGTCGGCCGAGTTGGACGGCAAGGTCGAGGAGCTGGAGGTCGAGCTGCTGGGCGTGAAGCTCGACGCCGAGCAGGCGCGCCTGTTCGCCGAGCAGCCGCGGCGCGACCTCGCCGCGGCCAACCGCGCGCTGGCCCGGCTGCGCGCCGAGTTCGGCCCGGAGTCGGTGGTGCGCGCGCGGGTGCGCGACGGCCACCTGCCGGAGGCCTCGTTCCTGTGGGAGCCGCTCGCGGCGCTGGACGAGGGCGCGCCGCCGCCGGCCCGCGCCGGCGACGCGCCGCCGGTCCTGGTGCGGCGCATCGCCGAGAAGCCGGAGCCGCTGCCCTCGCAGTCGCACCACCTGCGCGACGACGGCTGGCTGATCCACCACCACGAGCACGGCGCGGTGACAAAGATGTCCGGGCCGTACGTGGTCTCGGGCGGCTGGTGGACCCGCCCGGTGCACCGCGAGTACCACTTCGCGCACACCGCCCGCGGCGACCTGCTGTGGGTGTATTTCGACCGCCAGCGCAGACGCTGGTTCCTCCACGGCCATGTGGAGTAGCGCGGCATGCGGGCCGCCGGCGGCAGCCCCCATGAAAACACGCGCCCGCGACGCACGTGCGTCGTGCATCGTCGGTTGTCGATCGGGTTGCCGTAGGGGCCGGCGCAGCCGGCCCGCTCAGGACAGCCTGAGCAGCGTCTCGACGGCGATGTCCTCGTCCACGGCTTCCCAGTGGATGCCGACGCCGCGTCCGATCAGCCGCCACTGGCGGCGCTGGTCCTCGGTCGCGCTCTGCAGCCGCGGGAACCACGCCAGCGGCACGGACACCTCGCGCCCGTCCGCCAGCACCACGTGCAGCCGGTCCGCGGTGCAGCGCACGTCCACGGCGAGCGGCTCAAACCTGATCGGGGAAGTGCCCATACCACCGCTCCAAGAGGTAGTAGCGCTTATTTTGGACGATGCGCAGGATTCTGGACAGTTCGTGCTGCGAGAACAGCTGCGCACGCGCAATGGCCACAGGTTGCAGCCAGACCTTGGCCACGCATTCCGCGCGCTCCACGTGGACGCGCGGGGGTTCGTGGCCCTCTTGGCTGAAGAAAAAGAACCGGTACCCTTTCCACCGCAGGATGGTCGGCATGGACGGCACGCTCCGGGACCGCAGCCTGACAGCCCGACCGCAGGGGCTGAACGCCTCGCGGGTACCGACCATCCCGGAGCGGCAATCGCGCCCGAGGCCAGGGGCCGGCGCAGCCGGCCCGCACCAGGCGATGCGTGCGGTGGTCGGAACGAAGCCGGATGTCCGGGGGGCTGGCGACATCCCCCCTGTTTCTGCAACACGCGCGGAACATCCCCCCGGCATTTGCATCACCCCGCGCAGCCGCAGACGGCTCGCGAACACGCGCGGACGTGCGGACCTGCCCGGGGGACGGCGTTGGGATGTGTCGGACCGCGGAATGTTGCAGGTTCGCGGGGGATGTTGCCGCCGCGTTGCAGACAGCCGGGGGATGTCGCCGTAACGATGCAGAAACCGGGGGGATGGGGCGGGGGGCGGCCATGACCACCGCCTCGTACGCGGCGCTGTGGTGCAAGAGCAACTTCTCGTTCCTCGAGGGGGCCTCGCACCCGGAGGAGCTGGTCGAAGAGTGCGGGCGGCTGGGGATCGCGGCGCTCGGGCTGACCGACCGCGACGGGGTGTACGGGGCGGTGCGGGCGTTCGTCCGGGCGCGCGAGCTGGGCGTGAAGGTGATCACCGGCTCCGAGATCACCGTGGACGACGGCTCGACGATCGTGCTGCTGGCGGAAACGCGCGAGGGGTACGCCAGCATCTGCAAGCTGGCCACGGCCGGCCGGCTGCGCTGCAAGAAGGGCGAGTCGCGCGTCACGTGGACCGAGGTCGCGCAGCACGCGGCGGGGGCGATCGCGCTGTGGGGCGGGGACCGCAGCCTGCTCGCGCGCGAGAGGCGCGCGGGGCTGGACGAGGTCGCGCAGCTCTTGCAGGACGCCTTCGGCCCCGACCGGCTGTTCGCGCTGGTCGCGCGCCACCGCCGGGCCGAGGAGGTGGAGGAGGAAGCGCGCGTGCGCCGGCGCGCGGCGCGCTACGGTCTGGCGCGCGTGGCGGCGACCGAGGTGCTGTACCACACCGTCGCGCGCCGCCGGCTGCAGGACGTGCTGGCCTGCGTGCGCCACGGCGTGCCGCTGGCCGCCGCCGGCCGGAAGATCAAGCCCAACGCCGAGCACGACCTGAAGACGCCCTACGCCTTCCGCGCGCTGTACGCCGACGACCCGGCCGCGGTCGAGCGCACGCTGGAGATCGCGGAGCGCTGCACGTTCGCGATGGACCAGCTGCGGTACCGCTACCCGTCGGAAAGGTTGCCGGAGGGCAAGACCACCTCGCAGTGGTTGAGGGAGCTGACGTACGTCGGCGCGCGCGAGCGCTACGGCGGCGAGGCGCTCCCGCCCGAGGTGCGGGCGCAGCTGGACAAGGAACTGGCGCTGATCGACGACCTCGACTACTGCGGCTACTTCCTGACGATGTGGGAGATCGTCCGCTTCTGCCGCGAGAAGGGGATCCTGTGCCAGGGCCGCGGCTCGGCCGCCAACTCCGCCGTCTGCTACTGCCTCGGCATCACCGCCATCGACCCCGTGCGCATGAACCTGCTGTTCGAGCGCTTCATCTCCAAGGAGCGCGCCGAGCCGCCCGACATCGACCTCGACATCGAGCACGAAAGGCGCGAGGAGGTGATCCAGCACGTCTACCGCAAGTACGGCCGCGAGCGCGCGGCGATGGTGGCCAACGTCATCCGCTACCGCGCGCGCTCGGCGGTGCGCGACGTGGGCAAGGCGCTGAGGCTGCCCGAGACCACGCTCGACCGGCTGGCCAAGCTCCTGCCGCACTACGGCGAGGTGCCTGAGTCGGCGCTGGCCCACGGCGGGCTGGACCCGCAATCGCCCACGCACCGGCACCTGCTCGAGCTGTCCAACGAGCTGCTGGACTTCCCGCGCCACCTGTCGATCCACCCCGGGGGGTTCCTGCTGGGCCACGAGCCGGTCGCCAACCTGGTCCCGATCGAGAACGCGGCGATGGCCGACCGCACCGTGATCCAGTGGGACAAGACCGACGTCGAGGACCTCGGCCTGTTCAAGGTCGATCTGCTGGGGCTGGGCTCGCTGACGCTGCTGCACAACGCCTTCGACCTCTTGAAGCAGCACCGCGGCCTGGAGCTGTCGATGGCCACGCTGCCGGCCGAGGACCGCGAGACGTACGAGATGGCCTCGCGCGCCGACACCGTGGGCGTGTTCCAGATCGAGAGCCGGGCCCAGATGTCGATGCTGCCGCGCCTCAGGCCGCGCACGTTCTACGACCTCGTGATCCAGGTCGCGATCATCCGCCCGGGGCCGATCTCGGGCGGGATGGTGCACCCCTACCTCTCGCGCCGGCGCGGCGAGCAGCCGGTGGAGTACCCGCACCCCGCGCTGGTCCCGGTGCTGGAGAAGACGCTGGGGGTGCCGCTGTTCCAGGAGCAGGTGATCCGCGTGGCGATGATCGCCGCCGACTACACCCCGGGCGAGGCCGACCAGCTGCGGCGCGACATGGCGGCCTGGCGCCGCACGGGGCGCATCGAGAAGCACGGCGAGCGGATCGTCGAGCGGATGATCGCCAAGGGGATCGAGCGCGAGTTCGCCGACCGCGTGTTCCAGCAGATCCGCGGCTTCGGCGAGTACGGGTTCCCCGAGTCGCACGCGGCCAGCTTCGCCCTGATCAGCTACGCCACGGCCTGGCTCAAGTGCCACTACCCGGCCGAGTTCGCCTGCGCGATCCTCAACGCGCAGCCGATGGGGTTCTACGCGCCGTCGACGATCGTCGAGGACGCGCGCCGGCACGGGGTCGAGGTGCGGCCGGTGGACGTGCTGCACAGCGATTGGGACTGCACGCTGGAGCCGGTGCCGGGCGGGTTCGCGCTGCGGATGGGGCTCCGGTACGTCAAGGGGCTGGGGCAGGCCGACGCCCGGCGGATGCTGGCGGCGCGCGCGGCGGCGCCGTTCGAGTCGCTGGACGATTTCGTGCGCCGCGCGCAGCTCAACGCCGACGACGTGCAGGCGCTGGCCGAGGCCGGGGCGTTCGAGGCCTTCGGCCACGACCGCCGCACGGCGTTGTGGGAGGTCAAGCGGCTGGTGCACCTGCGCCACCGCACGCTGCCGGTGAAGGAGCCGGAGCCGGAGCGGCTGTTCGCGCCGCTCGACGCCGGCGAGACGATCCGCTGGGACTACCGCACCACGCACCTGAGCCCGCGCGGGCACCCGATCGAGGAGGTGCGCGACCAGCTGCGGGCACAGGGGCTGCCCGACGCGAAGACGCTCAACGCCACCCCGCACGGCCGGCGCGTGCGCTACGTCGGCGCGGTGATCTGCCGCCAGCAGCCGGGCACGGCCAAGGGCGTGGTGTTCCTGACGATGGAGGACGAGACCGGCTTCGTGAACGTCCTGATCTGGCCCAAGGTCTGGGAGCAGTACGCGCTGGTCGTGAAGACGCACGGCCTGATCGGCATCAGCGGCAAGCTCGAATCGCAGCAGGGCGTGATCCACCTGATCGCGCAGCAGATCTGGGTCCCCGAGCTGCACAGGCCGGTGGCCCAGCCCGCCAGCCGCGACTTCCAGTAATGGGGACCGCTGCCGCTGTCCGTTCTTGCGTCTGCCCCCGCAGTTCGTGGTTGCGCTGGGGTCAGGCGGGCTCCTCCGGCAATTCGATTGCGTCCAGCGTGAACTCGAAGCCGGGGAACGCGGCCGGGCGGAACGGCTCGTGGTAGCCGGCGATGCTGCGCACGCGGTAGACGTCGCCCCCCGCGAGCACGTACTCCTCGATCGACCTCGGGCGCGGGTCGACGATCCAGTAGTGCCCGACGCCGAACCGCGCGTAGAGGTCCAGCTTGCGCACGCGGTCCACCCGCTCCGTGCCGCTGGAGAGGATCTCCACGCACACGTCCGGTGCGCCGAGGATCCGCCCGCCTTGCCGCACGCCGGCCCGTTCGTTCGAGAGGAAGAAGATGTCCGGCTGGACCACGTTGTGGTCGTCGAGCACGACGTCGAGCGGCGCGATGTACACCTGGCCTTGCTCCTGCTTCAGAACGAAGCTGCGCAGGCGAGACCCGAGCTCGATCAGGATGTCCTGGTGCCACGCGTTCGGCAACGGGGTCATCACCAGTTCCCCCTCGAGGAGCTGGTAACGCTGGCCGTCGTCCGGGAGCGCGGCGTAGTCCGCGTAGCCCAAGAGACGTTCGCGCTGTTGTTCCGACATGCGGATCACTCCTCGGGGGCAGCGGGATTGTATCGCGCGTGTCCCGGGCGGCCCGCCCGGGGCGGCTATCACGGCGTTTCCGGCAGCGGGACGACGTCGAGCGTGAACTCGAAGCCGGGGAACGCGGCCGGGCGGAACGGCTCGTGGTAGCCGGCGATGCTGCGCACGCGGTAGACGTCGCCCCCCGCGAGCACGTACTCCTCGATCGTCCTCGGGCGCGGATCGACGATCCAGTAGTGCCCGACGCCGAACCGCGCGTAGAGGTCCAACTTGCGCACGCGGTCCACCCGCTCCGTGCCGCGGGAGAGGATCTCCACGCACACGTCCGGTGCGCCGAGGATCCGCCCGTCTTGCCGCACGCCGGCCCGTTCGTTCGAGACGAAGAAGATGTCCGGCTGGACCACGTTGTGGTCGTCGAGCACGACATCCAAGGGCGCGAAAAACAGCTCGCCGAGCCCACGCTCCTTGACGTGCGCCAGCAGCCGGAACTCGAGTTCCCGGAGAATCTGCTGGTGCCACGCGTTCGGCGACGGAGTCATCACCAGTTCCCCCTCGAGGAGCTGGTAACGCTGGCCGTCGTCCGGGAGCGCGGCGTAGTCCGCGTAGCCCAAGAGACGTTCGCGCTGTTGTTCCGACATGCGGATCACTCCTCGGGGGCAGGCTAGGCCCGCGGGCGTCAGAACCGTACGCAGCGCCGACCCCACCGTCCCGGATCGGAAACCAACGGGATTGTATCGCGCGTCGGTGCTCACTCCGTGCACCGGCGGGATGGCGGACCGCGGGCCATAATCGGCGCCTTGCGACAGGAGACACGCGCATGCGGATCGCGATCATCGGCGGGAACGGCACGATCGGGCGGGCGGTGGCCGAGGCGCTCGCGGCGCGGCACGAGGTCGTCCGCGTCGGGCGCACGCACGGCGACGTGCACGCGGACATCACCGACCCGGCCTCGGTCAGGAAGCTCTTCGCGCAGCTCGGGCAGCTGGACGCGGTCGTCTCGGCCGCCGGCTCCGCGGCCTGGAAGCCGTTGCCGGAACTCTCGGACGCCGATTTCGAGTTCAGCCTGCACGACAAGCTGATGGGGCAGGTCAACCTCGTCCGCTACGGGCGCGACCACGTGCGCGACGGCGGCTCGTTCACGCTGACCAGCGGGATCCTGGCGCGCTCGCCGATGCAGGGCAGCGCGGCCGTCAGCCTGGTCAACGCGGGCGTCGAGGCGTTCGCGCGCGCGGCCGCGCTGGAGCTGCCGCGGCTGCGCGTCAACGCGGTCAGCCCGCCGTGGGTCAGCGAGACGCTCGCCGCGATGGGCCAGGATCCGTCCACGGGAATGCCGGCGAAGGACGTCGCGCGGGCGTACGTCACCAGCGTCGAGGGCCGCGACACCGGGGCGATCATCCAGCCCTGACGCGCCGTCACGGCCCGAGGGCGACGCGGCGGCCAGCGCGCAACTCCGCGAGCGGGTAGAACGTGCCGCGCCAGGTGATGCCGCCCTGGCGCCAGCAGCGCCACGCCGAGCGCAAGAGCGCGATCCCGACGAACACGGTCCCGACCGGCAGCAGCAGCCCCTCGAGAACCGGCGCGCGGGCGAGGCGCGCGCCGACCACCGAAAGCACCGCGTGCAGCGCCGCCGCCCCCAGCGCCAGCCCCAGCGCCCACGGACCGGCCGCGCCCGACAGCGCGAGCGCGAGGCCAAGCGCGAACGCCGCGTACAGCGCGCCGAGCAGCGCGAGCCGCGCGTAGCTGTAGCGCACCGCACCGCCGAAGAGGTTCTTCTCCAGCCCGCGCAGCACGTCGCCGAGGCCGGCGTACCAGTCGGTCGCGATCGCGTCGATCCCGACCACGAACCCGCACCGCGCGCCGGAGCGCTTCAGCATCAGCCCCAGCCCGATGTCGTCCGCGACCTCCATCCGCAGCCACGCGAACCCCGGCGTGCGCTCCAGCGCGGCGCGGCGCACCAGGTTGAACGCGCCGACGCCGATGAACGCGCCCGAGGCCGGGTCGCCGGCGCGGTGCGGGCGCATCCACAGCAGGAACTCGACCCCGAACGCCCCCTTGGCGATGTCGGCCCAGAAGGTCGTGCGGCGGATCTCGGGGCTCGCCGCGAGGAAGTCGAGCCGCTCGGCGAGGCCGTGCGCGAGCGCGCGGCGCAGCGTCCCGGGCGCGAAGACCACGTCGGCGTCGGTGAACAAGAATCACTCGCCGCGCGCCGCGGCGCGGCCGCGCTCGAGGGCGTGGACCTTGCCCAGCCAGCCGGCCGGCAGCTCGCGCACGTGCACCACGCAGAGCCGCGGGTCGCCCGCGGCGAGCCGGTCGAGGATCTCGCCCGTGCCGTCCGCCGAGCGATCGTCCACGACGACGACCTTCAGCCCGGGGTACGACTGCGCGAGCAGCGCCTCGACCGTGGCCTCGATCGTGGCGCGCTCGTCGCGCGCCGCCAGCACCACGCTCAAGGACGGCCAGCGTGCCGGCTCCGGCGGATCGAGGTCGCGCAGCCAGCGCAGGGCCAGCCCCACCCGCGCGATCCATGCCATCCGCAGGAGCCAGCCGAGCGCCGCGATCGCGCCCCACGCCACCAGCGTCGCGTCCATGGCGCCGAATTGTCGCAGAGGCTTGGCCGCGGGACCGGCATCCACTAACCTCGTCCCGCCCGAGAGGGGGTCGCGCATGCTTCGCCACCTGCGTTCCGTCCTCCACCGCTTCGCCGCGGCGTCCGCCGCGCTCACCGCGCTGGCGCCCGGCGCCCCCGCGCAAGAGCCGCCCGCCGGCCGGCCCCCCGCGCCGCCCCAGCCGACCGACATCGTCGAACGCGCCGAGGTCAAGCTGGTGCAGGTCGACATCTCGGTCATCGACCCCAAGAAGAACACCGCAGCCTCGGTGCCGGGGCTGCCGCTCGACGCCTTCGACATCCGGCTCGACGGCAAGAAGCTGACCGACGCCCAGCGCGCGCTGCTCAAGCTCGACCGGATCTGCGATGCCGCCGGCCCGGACGGCGCGCCGCCGCCCGCCCCGCCGCCAGGCATCGGGCGCCCGGTGATCGCGGTCGTCGACTTCAACTACGTGGACGCGGCGGGCCGGGAGAAGGTCGCGCAGGCGATCGAGGGGCTCGCCGGGGAGGCGGCCGCACGACCCGAGACGTACAAGTTCTACGGCCTGACGCGCCAGCTGCGCTCGTTCCATGCCGGCTTCACGCGCGACGCGGCCGAGATCCGCCAGATCGCGCAGCTGGTCCGCCGCACGATCTGGCGCGGCGAGGAACCGGCCGAACTCGTGCTGCCGCAGAACCCCGCGGCGGCGCTCCTCGGCTCCTCCGGCGCGCTGCCGATGCAGGACGCGATCGCGGCCGAGACCAGCCTGCCCAACGTGTCGTCGGCCACGCCGCGCTACGAGTCGGGCAGCTACAGCCCGCAGGCGAGCCTCGCCGCGCTCGAGGGCGTGCTGCGCGCGCACTCGGGGATCGCCGGGCGCAAGGTCGTGCTGTGGTTCTCGTCGAGCAAGTTCATCTTCGTGCCAGCGCTGAAGGACCGCATGGAGCCGGCGCTCGCGCGCATCGTGGACGTGGCGCAGCCCGGCTACGCGATCTGGACCATCGACACCGCGGGGCTGGAGGGCAGCGGCACCTCGCCGGTGCTGTCGGCGCTGGCGGGCGACACCGGCGGGCAGGGCGTGCGCATGTCGGGGCAGTTCGCCGGCACCTTCCGCGGCGCGGCCGAGCAGCTCTCCTGCTACTACCTGTTCAGCCTGCCGGTCGAGGTCACCGGCGGCAGCGCGCGGCGCACGCTGACGGTCAAGCTCGACACCGACCGCTACCGCGAGCTGTGGGGCCTGCGCGTGCTCGCGCCGGGCGCGGTGCAGGTCGTGGACGAGGCCACGCGCGGGCGCGACCGCCGGCTGGCGGCGCTGCTGTCGCCCGACGACTTCGCGCGGCCGGCGGTCGCGGCGACGATCGACTACCCCGCGCTGACGCAGAAGGGCGCGCTGCTGCCGGTGCGCTTCCGCGTGCCGCTGACGGAGCTGAACTGGCTGCCCCTGCCCGGCGGCGGCGTGCAGGCGCGCCTGCTGGTGGACGGGGTCGTGCAGCACGACACCGGGACGTTCGCCGACACGGCGTGCGAGTTCGGCGCGGAGAAGTTCGGCGAGATCGCGCTGCGGATGGAGGCGCCGCCGGCCAACCCGCACGCGGGCTTCACGGTCGAGGTCCCGTGCGCGTACGGCAAGGACGGCCTGTACGTGGCGCGCGGGGTGATCACGGACCTCGAGGCGGCGGAGTCCGGCGCCGGGCGCAGCACCGTCGCGCTGCGGCGCGGCGGCGCGGACCGCTGGGCCGCGCTGGCGCTGCGCGTCGAGGCCAACTCCGGCCGCGACCTCCTGTGGCGGCCCGGCGCGGGCGCGGCGCGGCGCGACACCTCGCGCAGCGGCTTCCGCGTGGTCGGCGACGCCCAGCCGGCCGACCCCGGCGAGCGCGTCGCGCTGAGCTACGTGCTGTGCGGCCCGGCGCGCTCGCAGGCGCGCGAGAAGGTGCAGCACCTGCTGATCGCGCGCGACGCGGACGGCACCCCGCGACTCGTGCGCTCGCTGCCGGGATCCGCGCTGGCGCTGGTGGACGACGCCGGCGACGAGCGCTTCTGCAGCCAGGCCCGCATCGCGATCCCGGAGTACTCGCTCGACTACGGCCGCTACGCCTTCGCCGTCGTCGAGTCGGGGACGCCCGTCGAGACCGCGCTCGCGCGCGTCGCGGCGCCCGCCCCGCCCGCGGAAACGGGCGGCGTCCTCGCCGTCGCGACCTTCACCATCGCCTCGCCCTAGAAGACAGGCGATCACGCCCCCCGAGCGATCGCCCGCACGGCGACGCGGCAGCGCCCGATCGGGCGCGGAGTCGAAACGAACGGGAGGCGCCGCTAGAATGCCGCCGACCGGGGCCCGGCCGCGGTCGTTTCGTGGCACCGAGGAACCGACGATGCGCATCGCCCCGCTTCTCGTCGCAGGCGCCGTCGCCTGCCAGTTCGCCCTCGCCGCCGACCCGGCCAAGCCGCAGGCCGGCAAGGGCACGCCGTACACCGGCGCGGTCTCCGAGGAAGAGTTCAAGAAGCTGCACGAGCTGAAGTCGGACAAGCCGCCGGCGCTGCAGGGGCAGATGGTCTCGATCGGCGAAGGCGAGGCGCAGGCGTACCTCAGCCTGCCGGCCAAGGCCGCGGCGCCGCTGCCGGCGATCGTCGTGATCCACGAGTGGTGGGGCCTCAACGACCACATCAAGCACTGGGCCGACCGCCTCGCCGCCGCGGGGTACGCGGCGCTGGCCGTGGACCTGTACGGCGGGAAGACCGCCACCACGCCCGACGACGCGATGGCCGCGGTGAAGGAAGTCGACGACGAGAACGCGCTGGCCACGCTGAAGCAGGCGCACCGCTTCCTGGCCGAGGACAAGCGCGTGCGCGCCGACAAGCAGGGCGTGATCGGCTGGTGCTTCGGCGGCGGGTGGTCACTGCAGGACGCGCTGCACCAGCCGGACCTCGACGCCGTCGTCATGTACTACGGCCGCGTCGTGACCGACCCGGCCGAGCTGAAGCGGATCAAGGCCCCGCTGCTCGGCGTGTTCGCCAACCAGGACCAGTCGATCCCGCCGGCCAAGGTGGACGAGTTCGAGAAGGCGCTCAAGGCCGCCGGCGTCAGCGCGAAGATCCTGCGCTACGACGCGAAGCACGCCTTCGCCAACCCCTCGAACCCGGTCTACGACGAGAAGTCCGCGGCGGCCGCGTGGGAGAAGGTGAGCGCGTTCTTCGCCAAGAACCTGCGCTGACGTTCGCCTTCGCCGGCTCATGCCCGCGCGCGCATTTCCCCCGTGCGCGCGATTGAATCTGCCGCTCGCGATGGTCGATGCTGGCGCGGGGAGCGTGCGCCGATCGTAGCAGCGGAGAATCGCCATGAAGGCCGATCGGCTCGTGACAACTGCCCTGCTCCTCGTCGCGGCCAGTTTCCCGGCGCTGGCGCAGGGAGAAGCGACAGCCAAGGACGTGCGACTGGAAGGGGCGTTCTGCAAAGGCTCCCCGCAGGCGCGGCTCACCGTCGTGACCTACGTGGAGCTCGGGCGCTTCTGGAGCAGGATGGACTGGGACCTGGCCGAGTTCATCGATCGCGACTACGAGGGCACGCTCCGGTACTGCGCGAAGCTCCAGGTCCCGCCCCAATCCCCGGGGGCGTCGGAACCCGCCGCCGAGCAGCTCGTCGCGATCGCGGTCCGCTGCCTCGCCGAGCAGAGCGAGGCGGCGTTCTGGGAGGCTCAGGGCAGGTATCTCAGGACGGGGACCGTCGAGCTGCGGGCCGGCAAGGTGCGGGACCGGACCTGGGACTACGTCGAGGACGACAAGCTGGACAAGGCGCGGTTCCGCGACTGCTACAAGACGCAGGGCACGTTGGCGGCGGTGAAGGCGGACGACGACGAGGCGCAAGCGCTCGGCATCGCCGCGCCGCTCGGGTTCGCCTTCGTCGTCGACGGCAGCCTCAGCGTGCACAACCCGTCGGACTACGACGATTCGTGGCTCCGGAAGGAGATCGACAGCGCCCTGCTCGAGGCGGACTGGCGGGCGACGTTGCAGGCGAACACGCGCCGCAGCTTCAGCGAATTCCGGCAGGCGCATCCCAAGAGCAGCCATGTCGAGGAAGCGGGGCAGCGCATCGAGGAGCTGGAGTGGGAGGCGGCGCGCGCGGCCAACACGTACGAGGCGTACAGCAGCTACCTGCTCGGCCGCACTCTCGGCCCGCACGTGGACGAGGCGCGCACGGCGATGCTGCAGCTGAGCATCCTCGGCCTGAAGCTGACCACGACGAAGGAGCCGCAGGCGCTGGCCGGCGACACGACTTTGGTGGCGGCGCCGTTGGGGGGCGCCCGGATGGAGACGGGTGCCGCGAGCGAGATCAGGCTGGTGAAGGGGAATGTCTTCCTCATGGCCGAGTTCAGCTTCAAGGCCGCGGAGGATCTCAACCTGGCCCGCGACGCCGTCCTGCACGACGCGGCCGGCAACGAGTACGACGCGTTCGTGCGCTCCCCGATGCTCTTCGCGTTGGGCTGGACGACAGGCGGGTTTTCGATCTCGCAGTCGGGCCCGAACAGCCAGCACTGCATGTGGGTCGTACCGGAGAAGGCGCTGGACGGGGCCGTGATTCACCTGTGGGGGAAGGAGTTCCCGGTCGGGCAGTACCTGAAGCGCTGAGCGCTTGTCCCGCAGGCGAAAGTTGGACTAGGCTCGGGCCGGAACACAGAGGGGGTGTGCGATGGCCCGTCGCTGGCTTCCCTGCCTGGTCCTGTCGTTATTGGTCCCGCTTTCCTCGATCGCGTCCGCCGAGGATCCCCCGAAAACCCCCGAGCAGCGCCCGGTCACGGCGACCGACCTGGTCGAGCGCGCCGAGGTGAAGCTGGTGCAGGTCGACGTCTCGGTGATCGACCCGAAGAAGGGCACCGCCGCCTCGGTCCCGGACGTGCCGCTGGAGGCGTTCGACATCCGGCTCGACGGGAAGAAGCTGACCGACGAGCAGGCCGGGCAGCTCAAGCTCGACCGGATCTGCGGTGCGGCGACCGCCACCGTGGTCGGGCCGGAAGGCCCGCAGCAGGTGCGCCGCCCGATCGTCGTCGTCGTCGACTTCAACTACGTGGACGCGCGCGGGCGCGAGCGCGTCGCCGACGCGATCGACGCCATCGCCGCGGGCGCCGCGGACCGGCCGGAGGTCTACAAGATCTACGGCCTCACGCGCCAGGTGCGCTCGCTGACGCCGGCGTTCACCAAGGACGCGGCGGAGATCCGCGCGGCGGCGGAGATCGTCCGCAAGACGGCGTGGCGCGGCGACCCGACGACGACGGGGGCCTTCCGCGGGATGAACGCGGCGCCGTCGATGGCCTGCGGCTCGTCGGGGTGAATGCCGGTCGGCGGCGCTCTCCGTGCCGAGAGCCAAATCCTGGTCGGTGATTACAGCCCCGAGGTGAGCCTGGCCGCGCTCGAGAGCATCCTGCGCGCGCACTCCGTCTTCGCCGGCCGCAAGGTCGTGCTGTGGTTCTCGTCGAGCCTGTTCAACTTCTCGCAAGCGCAGAAGGACCGCATGGAGGCCTCGGTCCGGCGCATCGTGGACCTCACGCAGCAGGGTGGCTACTCGGTGTGGACGGTCGACGTCGCCGGGCTGAGCGGCGGCGGCGACTCGCCGCTGATGTCGTCATTGGCCGGCGACACCGGCGGCCAGAGCGTGCGCCGCGCCAACGACCTCGCGCCGGCGTTCCGCGGCGCGTCCGAGATGCTGTCGTGCTACTACCTGTTCAGCCTGCCGGTCGAGGTCACCGGCGGCAGCGCGCGGCGCATGCTGACGGTCAAGCTCGACACCGACCGCTACAAGGACTACTGGGGCTTCCGCGTCAGCGCGCCGAGTGCGGTGCAGGTCACGGACCAGGCGACGCGCAACCGCGACCAGCGGATCGCGGCGCTGCTCTCGCCGGACGACTTCTCGCGTCCGGCGGTCGCGGCGACGATCGACTTCCCCGCCGACACGGACAAGGGGCCGGTGCTGCCGGTGCGCTTCCGCGTCCCGCTCGCCGCGTTGGACTGGATCCCGCTCGCCGACGGCAACGTGCAGAGCCGGCTCCTGGTCGACGGCGTCGTGCAGCGCGACACCGAGGCCGGCACCGAGCCCGTGTGCGAGGTCGGCGCGGAGAAGCTGGGCGCGCTCTCGCTGCGGCTGCCGAAGGAACCGAAGGACCCGCTGGTCGGCTTCACGGTGGAGGTGCCGTGCGCGTACAAGAAGGATGGCCTGTACGTCGCGCGCGGCGTGTTCACCGACATGGAGGCCGAGCAGTCGGGCGCCGGGCGCAGCACGGTCCAGCTCAAGCGCGGCGGCTCCGCCGAGTGGGCGGCGATGGCGCTGCGGGTGGAGGCCAACTCCGGGATCGACCTGTTGTGGCGGCCCGGGGCCAGCGCGGCGCGGCGCGACAAGGAGCGCAGCGGCTTCCGCGTGGTGAGCGACGACAAGCCGGCGGACCCCGGCGAGCAGGTCGCGCTGAGCTACGTCCTGTGCGGGCCCGAGCGGTCCGACGCGAAGCAGAAGGTGCAGCACATGCTCGTCGCGCGCGGCGCGGACGGGACCGGGCGCGTGCTGCAGATGTTCGGGCCCGAGGACGTCGTGCTGACGGAGAAGGAAGGGGCCGGACAGTTCTGCAGCCAGGCGCGGGTGAAGGTACCGGAGTACTCGCTGGAGTACGGCCGCTACGCCTTCGCGGTGGTGAAGGCCGGAGCGAGCGTGGACGCGGCGCTGGTCCGCGTGACCGCGCCCGCGACCGCGCCGCCCAAGGACGACGGTGTCCTCGCGGTGACCAACTTCGCCATCGGCAAGCTGTAACCGTCGCCGCCGGGCCCGCCCCGGCCCGCGTTCTGCATTCGACCGGGACCCGTGCACACGGGTCCCCACCGAATGCGGGTGCGCGCGCACGGGTCCACCCCGAATGCGTGGATCCGGGCGGCGCGTCGGCCGATGTCCCGCCGCGGCGGTCCGCTACGGGCAAGCGCGAACCTAGATCGCGCGGGCGGCCCCGCATCGAGGGCGGACCCGTGCGGACGGTCACGCATTCACCCGGGACCCGTGCGCGCTGCGGGCGCGACGTGAGGCGCGCGCGAGCGCGCGTCGTATGATGGGCGGGCGATGAGCGACCTCGAACGCGATCCCGAGCTGGACTCGATCGTCCGCCAGCTGAACGAGATGGCGCGGGCGCAGGACCAGCCCGAGCCCGCGGAGGGGGACGAGGCCGGGGAGGGCGCGCCGCGTCCGCGGTTGCAGGCCGCCGCCCGCCCGGAGTGGTCGCTGCCGGTCCTCACCGACGAGGGGCTCGAGCGCCTGCGGACGCTGCTCCAGATGGCGCGGCAGGCGGGCGCGACCGACCTGCTGCTGGCCGCGGGCAGCCCGCCGACCGTCAGGATCCACGGCGACCTCAAGCCGCTCGTCCCGGCGCCGCTGGAGGCCGATGAATCGGCGCGCCTGTGCTCCGCGCTCGTGCCGCGCGAGCGCCGCCCGGCGCTCGCGGCGGACGGCAGCGTGGACGTGGCGTTCACGCTCGCCGGCACCGGCCGCTGCCGCGGCAACGTCCACCGCGAGCGCGGCGGCTGGGCGGCCGCGGTGCGTCTGCTGGCGCCGATCACGCAGTCGATCGAGGACCTGAACCTCCCGTCCGAGATGGCGCGGCTGGCCGAGTTCCGCCACGGGCTGGTGCTCGCCACGGGCCCGGCCGGCTCCGGCAAGTCCACCACGATCGCCGCGCTGCTGGCGATGATCACGGCCCGCCGCGCGGCGCACGTGATCACGATCGAGGACCCGATCGAGTACGAGCACCCGCAGGGCATGTCGATCGTCGAGCAGGTCGAGGTCGGCCGCGACTCGCCGTCGTTCGCGGCGGCGCTGCGCGCCGCGATGCGGCAGGACCCGGACGTGCTGGTCGTCGGCGAGATGCGCGACCCGGAGACGATCGCGCTGGCGCTGACCGCGGCCGAAACCGGGCACCTCGTCTTCTCCACGCTGCACACCGGCGACGCCGCGCAGAGCGTCAGCCGCATCCTCGACGGCCACCCGGCGGGGCAGAGCACGTTCGTGCGCTCGCAGGTCGCCGCGTCGCTCGCGGCGGTGGTCACGCAGATCCTGCTGCCGCGGGCCGACGCCCGCGGGCGGGTCCCGGCCGTCGAGATCCTCGTCTCGGACGACGCCGTCAAAAACCTGATCCGCAAGGGCCAGACCGAGCAGATCACCCAGCAGATCACGCTCAGCCGCGAGCGGGGGATGCGCAGCCTCGACCACAGCCTGGCCGAGCTGGTCCGCCGGCAGCTCGTCGATCCCGCCGAGGCCCGCGCCCGCGCCCGCAACCCCAAGGAGTTCCACCTCCTGCTGTCCGGCTCCTGAGGCGCGATCGGCGTTAGCATCCGCGCGAGCCGATGCCCGACACGCCGTCCCTCCTCGCCGTCCTCCTGGGTCACGCCCCCGTCTTGGGGCGGGGACCGCTCGCCACGATCGCCGTCGAGGCGGCGGAGATCCTGCTGCTCGTCTTCGTGATGATGGTCGCGGTGGACCTGCTCGACGTCTGGCTGCGCGGCAAGCTCGCGCGCTTCGTCGGCGGGAGCGTCGTGACCGAGTGCCTGGCCGGGGCGGTGCTCGGCGCGGTGCCCGGGTGCTCGGGCGTCTTCCTTTCGGTGACGCTGTACGCCCACGGCGCCTTCGGTTTCGGCGGGCTCGTCGCCGCGATGGTCGCCACGACCGGGGACGACGCGTTCGTCATCCTCAGCCTGTTGGTGGAGCGCGGGATGTGGGGCAGCGCGGCCGCCCTGTTCGGGACCGTGATCGGGCTGGGGTTCGCCGGGGGCGTGCTCGCGCACCACGTCGCCGCACGCCGCGGCGCCGGCGCCTACCGCTGCCCGGTCCCCTCGTTCCACCCCGGCTTCGAGAGCGTCGGCCACTTCCTGCGCGAGCACGTCGGCCATCACATCCTGCGCAAGCACATGCCGCGGCTGGCGCTGTGGACGATCGGCGCGCTGGTCCTGGTCAAGCTGTTCGAGCAGTACGAGCCGCAGCTGCGGTCGGCCCACCCGTCGCCCGCGGTGGCGCTGGCCGCCGCGCTGGGCGTCAGCCTGCTGCCGACCTCCGGCCCGCACCAGGTGTTCGCGACCTTTTACGTCAACGGCCTCGTCCCGTTCGCCGCGCTCCTCGCCAACTCCGTCGCCCAGAACGGCCACGGCCTGCTCCCGCTGCTGTCGGTCTCGTGGCGCGACGCCGTTCGCGTGAAGGTCGCGACGCTCCTCCTGGGCCTCGTCGCCGGAATCGCCGCCCTCCTCCTCGCGTGACCAGGGTCCACGGCCGCGTGCGGCCGGCGGCGACCGCCGCGGGTCGGCGCGGGATCGCGGGCTGCCGGCGCCGCGCCGCTGGTTTGGGACCGGCGGGCCCGCGTGAGATGGCTGCTGTGATTCTGTAGGGGCGGCCGCAGGCGGCCCGGCACGGACGGCCGACCGATGCACGCGACGGCGAGCTGCCCAGTGGGTCGCCCGGGTGACTGGCACGAGGGAGCGGTGCCAGCGTAGCCTTTCTGACCCCGGAGGAAGACGATGACCGATCCCGCCCTCTACCGCGCCCACCTGCAGACGCTCGACCGGTACCTGGCCGACGCCCTCGACCGCGCCGCCCGCAAGGGCATCAAGGTCGAGCAAGTGCTGTTCCACGCCGGTCGCTCGACGACCTACCACGCCGACGACCAGGAGCCGCCGTTCCACCCCACGCCGCACTTCCGCCGCTGGGTGCCGCTCGAGGGCACCGAGCACTGCGTCGTGGCGCGGCCCGGCCGCAAGCCACTGGTCGTGCGGGTCGCCCCGCGCGATTACTGGTACGAGACCGCACCGCTGCGCCCCTCGTACTGGAACGACGAGGTCGATCTGCGCGAGGTCGCCGACTTCAAGGACATCGCCTCCGCGGTCGGTTCGCTCGCGAACACCGCGTACGTCGGCAACTCCCGCGAGGCCGCGGGCGAGCTGGGGATCGCGGACGCGCTGGTCGAGCCCGAGGCGCTGCTCCGCCCGCTCGACTGGTACCGCGCCTACAAGACCGAGCACGAGGTGGCGCTGACCCGCGAGGCCGCCGAGCGCGCGGCCGACGGGCACCGCGTGGCGCGCAAGGCGTTCGAGGCCGGGCTGTCCGAGCGCGAGATCCACTGGGCGTACCTGCAGGCCTCGCAGATGCTGGAGCGCGAGGTCCCGTTCGAGACGATCGTGGCGCTCGACGAGAAGTCGGCGACGCTGCATTACCAGACCAAGCGCGACCGGGAATCCGCGCCGGGCCGGGTGTTCCTGCTCGATGCCGGCGCGAGCGCGGACGGGTACGCCTCGGACATCACGAGGACGTGGATGGCCGACGGCGGCGAGGCCGCCTTCCGCCGGCTGCTCGAGGGGGTGGACGAGTTCCAGCGCGACCTCGTCGGGATGGTGACGGCCGGGCGGCCGTTCCTCGAGCTGCACGTCGAGGCCCACCGCCGGACGGCCGCGCTGCTGGTCGCTGCCGGCGTCCTGAAGGGAACCGCCGAGGAGGCGTTCGACAAGGGCGTCACGCGGACGTTCCTGCCGCACGGGCTGGGCCATCACCTCGGGATCCAGGTCCACGACGTCGGCGGCCGGCAGCAGGGTGCGGACGGCGGCGTGAAGCCGCCACCGAAGGAGTACCCGTCGCTGCGCAACACGCGCACGCTCGAGCCGGGGCACCTGGTCACGATCGAGCCGGGGATCTACTTCATCCCGATGCTGCTGGACGAGCTGCGCGAATCGCCCGCGGCGGGGATGGTCAACTGGCCGCTGGCCGAGCGGCTGGTCGCGTGCGGCGGGATCCGCATCGAGGACGACGTGCTGTGCACCGCCGACGGCCCGGTCGACCTCACCCGCCCGCTGCTGCCCGGCCCGCGAGGTTGATGAAGGGGACAGGCTGCTCCTGAGCCCGTCCCCGCAGTTGACGCGGGCGGCTCCCGGCGCGACAGACGGACGCGTGCGCGCCGCGATGGCGCGCACCCCGGGACGCCGTCATGGCCGGGCCGCCTGGCGGCGGCCCGTACCTCGGTTACGAGTCCTCTTCGGGGTCGGTGGGGTCGGTGGAGCCGGCGGGGGCGATGTGCAGGCGGCGGTGGTAGCCGCTGCCGGTGGAAAAAGTCCGGATCCCCTCGACGCCGTTGAGCGCCATGTGCACGATGCGCCGCTCGTACGGGCCCATCGGCGGCATCTTGCGGCCCCGGCCGGTCTGGCGGACCTCGTCCGCGATCGTGCGGGCCTGCTCGATCCAGCGCGCTTCCTCCCGCGCGCGGAAGCCGCCCGCGTCGAACGACACGCGTTTGTCGACGCGGCCGTCCTTCTGCAGCGCGCGGTTCGCCACGTACTGGAGGGCCTCCAGCCCCTCGGCCTCGGACTCCAGCAGCAGCGGGACATCCTCGCCTTCGAGCTTCACGCGCAGGCCGATCTCGTTCTCGTCGATCCCGTCGACCGTGAGCTGGAGGTCGAGCCCGGCGATGATCGCGCCGGCGACGTGGCGCAGGATCTCCTGCGCTTCGGTCACCTCGGGCGCGGGCATGATCGGCCGGCGCTCGGGCGGGGCCTCGTCGGCCCGCTCGTCGAACCCGCGGTCGCGGTCGAACCCGCGCTCGCGCCGCGGCCGGTCCTCGCGCGGTCCGCCGCGCCCGCCACCGCCCCGGCCGCCGCGGTCCCGACCCCCGCGACCGCCGCGCTCGAAGCGCTCCGGCCGCTCCGGCCGCTCGAGGATCGGCCGCACCTCCGACGGCGATGCCGGCCAGGCCTCGATCTCCACGGCCGGACTCGGCCCGCCGACGATGCCGATCTTCGGCCGGCTGGTGACCTCGTACGCGATCTGCTGCCGCGCCAGCCCGAAGTGCTCCCGGGCCGCGGCCAGCGCCTCGGCCAGGTCCCGTCCGCTGAACTTCCGCCGCTCCTCGCTCACCCTTGCCTCCGCTTCGTCGCGCTCCCCCGAGGAGCGCCCGTGGTCAACGTGCGCGCCCCGGCTCCGCCACGGGCGCGGCCAACGCCTGCCGATTGATCAGCCACTGCTGCGCGATGCTCAGGATGTTGTTGACGAGCCAGTAGATCACCAGCCCGACCGGCATCCAGAGGAAAAACCAGGTGAACATCACGGGCATCATCAGCATCATCCGCTGCTGCGCCCGCTGCTGCGGGTCCTCCGTCTTGGTCATGCTCATGACCTGCTGCAGCAGCATCGTCAGGCCCATCACGATCGGCGTGATGTAGTACGGGTCGGCCGCCGACAGGTCCTGGATCCAGCCGAAGAACGGGGCCCCGCGCAGCTCGATGCTGGTGGTCAGGACCGTGTACATGGCGTACAGCACCGGCAGCTGCAGCAGGAGCGGCAGGCAGCCGACCATGCTCGCGGCCGGGTTGACGCCCTCGCGCTTGTAGAGCGCCATCATCTCTTCGTTCATCTGGCGCCGCGACTCCATGTCGCGCTTGTCGCGGTACTTCTCCTTCAGCTTGTGGATCTTGGGCTGCAGGGCCGCCATCCGCTGCTGCGTCTGGCGCATGCGGACCATCGAGCGCTGCGTCAGCGGGAAGAAGATCAGCTTGATCACGACCGTGATCAGGATGATCGCCAGGCCCCAGTTGCGGACGCCCCGCTCCAGCCACGCCAGGGCCGAGTACAGCGGGTGGGCCAGGAAGCCGAAGAAGCCCCAGTTCACCATCTGCGAAATGCTGGTCCCGAGCTTCTGGTCGACCTCCGCCAGCACCCGCCCCGCCTTCGGTCCGGCGAAGATGGCGACGGACGTGGCGGCGGTGCCGATCGTGAACTGCTTCTCCTCGCCCTTGCTGGCCTGCGGCACGTTCACCACGCGCGCGACCGCCGGCGCGGGCTGCCGCGGGATCATCGCCACGGCGAAGTACTGTTCGTCGAGCGCCAGCCAGCGCGGCGCCTCCATCGCGCTCCACGAGATGTCGCCCGACTGCTTGGCCGGCTGCAGCCGCTCGATCCCGCCCGGCAAGGCGACCACCACCGGGCCGCGGTAGGCGTACTGGTTCTTGCTGCCGGCCTCCGGGATCGCCCCGATCCCGGGGCCCCACTGCAGCATCGCGCCCGGCAGCGGCTGCCCGTTGCGGGTCGCCGACCACTCGACCTGCGCCAGGTAGCCGCTGTCGGCGGGGATCCAGAAGGTCTTGGCCACCTCGAGCCCGGCGCCGTCCGACCACCGGAAGTCCACGCGCTGCGTGCCGTCGGGAAGCGAGCGGGCGGAGCGGTCGGCGGCGCTGGCCGGGCCGACCTCGTGCCGGAACCAGGCTTCGCCGGCGCGCTTCGAGAGCTCCGCGTCGCCGAGATCGAGCTGCAGCGCGTGGCGGTCGAGCGCGCGCGACTCGGTCGAGACGAGGTCCACCGGCGCGCTCTTCTTCTCTTGGGGGTGGCTGGGGTAACCGAGCAGCTTCCACGAGATGACCCGCGCCCCGCGGGCCGAGAACTCGATCTCGACGTGCGGGGTGCGGACCTCGAACGGTGGCTCGCCGGCCTGGCCCGCGACCGCGGCGGCGGGCGCGGGTGCCGGCGCCGCGCCGGCCTGGGGAGTCGCGGCGCCCGCGCCGCCGGGCTCCGGTTCCGCGGCGGGCGGCGCCGACTGCTGCGCCGTGGCGGGCGTTTCGGCCGGCGCGGGCTGCGGGGCGGGCGGCCGCTGCGGGAACAGCATCGTCCACGCCACCATCACCAGCACCGCGAGGGCGATGGCGAGAATCGTTCGAATGGTCTGGTCTCGGTCCATCGCTCACCGTCTCGGCGGCAGGTCGAGCCCGCCGGTGCAGAACGGGTGGCACCTCACGAGGCGCCCGAGCGCGAGCAGCGTACCGCGTAGCGCGCCCCATTCCTCGATCGCCATCGCCGCGTACTCGGAGCAGGACGGCACGAACCGGCAGCGCGCCCCGAGCAGTGGCGAGACGAATCTCTGGTACAGCCGGATCGCCCCCACGAGCGGGCGGCCGAGCAGCGTCGTCATTGCCGTGGCGCCTGCCGGGCGAGAAGCCGCGCCGCGCGCCCGCAGAGGGTCACGAACTCCTGCTCGATCTCGCGCGCCGGGCGTCCGGCCGCGCTGGACCGGATGTTGACGACGATGTCCCACGGGCCGAGCCGGTCCTGGCTGCGCCGGAACGCCTCGCGCACGCGCCGCCGCACGGCGTTGCGCGTCACGGCCGTGCCGACGCGGCGCGTGGCCGTCATGCCCAGCCGCGCATGGCCGAGCCCGTTGGCCTGCACGAAGAGCACGAGGTGCTCGCCGCCGACGCGCAGACCACCCTCGTAGACGAGCTTGTACTCCCTTCGCTTGCGGATTCGCTGCCGCGGCCGGAACGTCTGCCGCGCGACCCTGGTCAGACGGTGAGGCGCTTGCGACCCTTTTGCCGGCGCCTTTTGAGCACGTTGCGCCCGCCGGTCGTGCTCATGCGCGACCGGAAGCCGTGGGTCTTCTTCCGCCTGCGTCTGTTCGGTTGAAACGTCCGCTTCATCGAGCAAGCCCTTTGTCCTCGACCGCTTGTGGTTCATCGCCGGTCGGCGCCGTCGGCCCGCCGCCCTCGACGCGCCACCGGTTGCGCGCCGTCCGCGGGGGGTCAGAGAGCGGTTAGGGTAGGGACGAACCCCCGGGCTGTCAAGGTGTTGGCCCGGCACGCTCCCGCGCGGCCGCGGCCCGCTTCCGCTCGCCGGTCGGCCGTCGCTCGCGCGTCGCCCGCGGCGTGTCGCTCTCGCGCTACGCATCGAAGGCGCCGCGCGCACGTTGCGCCGTCGTCGAAGATGTTGGCGATGTTGTTCTTGTTGGTGCGTGAACTTTCTCGCCTCGATGGCGTTGCCCGCAACAACATCTGGTGGTAGTTTTCCCGGCACCTTTTTCCGGTTGTGGGAACACTAAAAACAACGTGAACGTGACGCCGACGAGAGTCGGCTGAACCGAGCAAGCAACTCAGGCTGGGGGTGCTTGGTGGGCCGCACGGGGCCTCGCTTGGCCGTGTCGTCGCCACAAGTCCGCGTCATCCAAGGACTCGCGCTCCCGACTAACCCTCCACAGTTGTGGAAATCCTGTGAACGCCGCGCCGGCGCGGTCATGCCATCTCGCCGCGCGGCAGTCACTTGCGCTTGTGGATGAGACGCGCATGAGCTCGACCACGCGCCCGGTGTCGACCGATTGGGAACACGTTCTCTCCCTGTTGCGCCGCGACGTCAACCCCGGGGCCTACGAAACCTGGTTCCGCCCGACGCGGCTACTCGATTACGACGGACACACGATGCGCATCAGCGTGCCGAACGAGATGTCTGCCGAGTGGTTGCGTTCGCAGTACCTTCCCGCGATCCGCGCCACGCTGCACAAGGCCGGGTTATCGGCGACGGAGATCGAGTTCGTGCCGCCGCGCCGCATCGACAACTCGGTCGGCCCGCTGCCGCTGGCCCGGCTGAACCCGCGCTACACGTTCGACAACTTCGTCGTGTCGTCGTGCAACCAGTTCGCGCACGCCGCGGCGCTCGCCATCTGCGACCAGCCGGGGCGGACGTACAACCCGCTGTTCCTCTACGGCGGTGTGGGGCTGGGCAAGACGCACCTGATGCAGGCGATCGGCAACAAGATGCTCGCCGCGCGCCCGAGCGTCCGGCTGCGGTACATGACGTCCGAGCAGTTCATGAACGACCTGATCTCGGCGATCCGCTTCGAGGAGACGCCCCGTTTTCGCGAGAAGTGCCGCTCGCTGGACGTGCTCCTGATCGACGACGTCCAGTTCCTGGCCGGCAAGGAGAGCACCCAGGAGGAGTTCTTCCACACGTTCAACTCGCTGTACGACGCGGGCAAGCAGATCGTGCTCACGTCGGACAAGCCGCCGCGCGGCATACCGTCGGTCGAGGAGCGGCTGCGCAGCCGTTTCGAGTGGGGCCTGATCGCCGACATCCAGCCGCCGGACCTTGAGACCAAGGTCGCGATCCTGAACAAGATGGCCGGCTCGCGCGGCTGGTCCCTGCCCTCGGACGTTTGCCTGTTCATTGCCGGGCACATCCGCAGCAACGTCCGCGAGTTGGAAGGCTGCCTGACGACGCTAATGGCGGCAGCCTCCCTGCGACACGCGGTGCCGTGCCTGAACCTGGCCCGTGACATCGTCGAGAACCTGATCCCGGCGGAAAAGGAAATGGTCACGCTGGAGACGGTCATCCGGGTCGTTGCGCGGCACTTCGAGCTGAAGGTCCAGGACATCAAGTCGCGCACGAACGCGCGGCGCATCTCGTACCCGCGCCAGATCGCGATGTACCTGGGCAAGAAGCTGGCCAAGGAGAGCTTCCCGTCGATCGGCGAGGCCTTCGGCGGCATGCATCACACCACGGTCATGCACGCGGTCAAGAAGATCACGGCGATGCGCGACCAGGGCGGCTCGACCGCCAAGGTGCTCTCGCAGATCGAGCAGGAGCTGGCGTAGACAGCCGCTTCCCGCCGCCGGACCGAGGGGCCCCGCACCATGTCCACAGCCTCCACAGCCCTGTGCAAGAATGGCGCGTTGAGGACCGCCGCGGCGGCCGGCGCCCCGGCGCCGGCGTTGGGCCCGCACACCGGGATCCACGCCCCGCGGGCGGCACAAGGCGTTCGCGGGCCGATGCTTGGGGAGTTTTCCAGACGATCCACAGTGCCTTCTACTGGTACTGAGCACTACATCATTTGAAGTTTGATGGTCGTGGTACCGCGCGTGGCGCGACGAGGTGAGCGATGCGGTTCTCCGTCGATCAGGGCGCACTGGTGCGAGAGCTGAGTCTGGTGCAGGGGATCGTCGAGAAGAAGACGACGATGCCGATCCTGGCCAACGTGGCGTTGACCACGACCGAGGACGGCCAGCTCACGATGATCGCCACGGACCTCGAGGTCGGGCTGCGCACGGTGACCCAGGCCAGCGTCGAGGTGGCGGGACGGATCGCGCTGCACGCCCGCCGGCTGCACGACATCGTGCGGCGCTTGCCCTCGGGGACGGTCCAGTTCTCGCTCGAGGGGACCTCGATGCACATCCGCTGCGGGTCGATCCGCTACCGGCTGGCGGCGCAGGACCCCGAGCAGTTCCCGGCGCTCCGCTCCCACGAGGGCAACCCGAACGCGACGATGGCCGCCGAGCACCTGGCCGACGCCGTGCGGCGGGTCATCTTCGCCGTGAACGTCGAGGACCCGCGCTACACGCTCGGGGGCGCGCTGTGGGAGTTGGGCGAGGGCGACCTGA
This sequence comes from Acidobacteriota bacterium, assembly GCA_017994815.1. GTDB lineage: Bacteria > Acidobacteriota > Polarisedimenticolia > J045 > J045 > JAGOJY01. The sequence continues at coordinate 34,371 of JAGOJY010000025.1, read as the reverse complement.
CCATGGTGGCCACGGACGGGCACCGGTTGGCGATCTCCAGCCGGCCGGCGCAGAAGGTGGGGGCGGGGTTCCCGGAACTGCTGGTGCCGCGCAAGGCGCTGTTCGAGATCGGCAAGCTGGCCGGCGAGCAGGACGGCGACGTGTACCTCTGGGCGTCGCCCGCGGGGTTGATCGCGGTCATCGGCCAGCGCGAGATCAGCACCAGCCTGCAGGAGCAGCGCTTCCCCGACTACCGGCGCGTGGTGCCGAAGGGCAACGACAAGGTCTTCGAGGTGGACACCGACGCCCTGGGCGACGCGATCGAACGCGTGGCGGTGCTGAGCAACGAGGACACGCGGCTGATCCGCTTCGACCTGTCCGAGGGGCAGCTCAAGGTTTCGTCGTCGAACGAGAAGCTCGGCGACGCGCAGGAAGACCTGTCGATCACCTACGACGGCAAGCCGGTCTCGATCGGCTTCAACGCGCAATATCTGGCCGACTTCCTCGGGGCCACGGCGACCGACCGCGTGCGGCTGTCCTTGGGTGAGCCGATGGGGCAGGCCCTGCTCGAGCCGGTGCGCCCCGGCGGCGACGCGCGCCAGGACCGCTACATCGTCATGCCCATGGCCCTGTGACCCGGACGGTGTCGCGGGTCAGGCCGCCGGCGCTCCAACACCGGCGCGCCCCTCGACGCGCGTCGCATACCGGAACCATGTCGCGTGGATTGCCGGGTGCCGTGTCGCCTGCCGGCTCCCGGGCCTGGACTCGACGCGTACCGCGTGCCCGGTCACGACGATGGCGCGCAGGCGGCCTGGCCGGGACGGCGGGGCGGGGCCCGCGGCCCTGATGTCGCATCTCGCGTGGATCGAGGTCGAGTCGGTCCGCAACCTCGCGCCGGCGCGGATCCCGCTCGGACCCGACCCGGTGCTGGTCACCGGCGCGAACGCGCAGGGCAAATCGTCGCTGCTCGAGGCGGCTTACCTGCTGGCGACAACGCGGTCGTTCCGGGCCCGGGACCCGCGCGAGGCGATCACGCTCGGAGCGCCGTTCCTGGGGGTCTCGGGCGGCCTTTGCGAACCCGAGAAAAGCCCGCTGGTTCTGCGGTTTGCGCTGCCCCGGGAGCGTGGCGGAAGGGTGCTCCGCGTGGGAGAATACGACGCAAAGCTCGCGGATTATCTGGGCCATCTCGCGGCGCTGGTTCTCACGGGCGACGGCATCCGGTCGATCGCCGGCAGCCCTGCCGAACGGCGCCGCTTCGTGGATCGCGCGACCGCTGCCGCCGAGCCGGCGCACCTCGCCGGGCTCGGCGAGTACCGTCGCGCGCTGGCCCACAGGAACCACCTGTTGCGGGCCGGCGCGGCCGACCGCGACATCGACCCGTGGGACGAGGTGCTGGCCCGGACGGGCATCGAGGTCGCGGCGCGCCGGCGGCGCCAGATCGCGGCGTGGCAGGGCGACCTCGGGGCATGGCCGGGGCTGTTCCCGGAAGGGGGTCGAGTGGCCCTGCGATACCGCGAGCCCGGGCCCGCGGGGCCGACCGCGGGTGAGAAAATGACGCTGCTCGAGCGGTTGCAGCGGGCACGCGAGCGCGAACGTCGGCTGGGAGCGACCTTGGTGGGACCGCATCGCGACGACCTCGACATCGACCTCGACGGGCAGGACCTGCTGCAGATCGGGTCGTCGGGCCAGGTCCGGGCGGCGCTCGGCGCGCTGGTCCTGGCCATGGCGCGTCAGGTCCGCGCGAGCCGCGGCACCACGCCGCTGTTGCTGCTCGACGACGCCGACACGGACCTCGACCCGGATCGCTGCGCCGCCCAACTCGATGCCGCCGGCCGCGAGGCGCAACTGATCGCCGCGAGTTCGAAGCCGCACCTGCCGGTGCCGGAGGGCTTCCGCCGGCTGCACGTGACGAACGGCACCGTGGAGAAGCAAACCCCGTAGGGGCCGCCGCCGGCGGCCCGATGAGAAGGACCCGGCCGCCGCAGGCGGCCCGCGACGACGAGGCACATGAGCGACACCAACGAAACCCTGGTTCCGACCGCCGCCGCCGCCGGTGCGGCCCCGAACGGCACCCGGCCGGGCGAGACCGACTACACCGCCAACTCGATCAAGGTGCTCGAAGGCCTCGAGGCCGTCCGCAAGCGCCCCGGCATGTACGTCGGCGCGACGAGCGTCCACGGCCTGCACCACCTGGTCTGGGAGGTCGTGGACAACAGCATCGACGAGGCCCAGGGCGGCTTCTGCGATTCGATCGACGTCGCGGTCCACGCCGACAACTCGGTCACCGTCATCGACAACGGCCGGGGCATCCCGGTGGACGTGCACCAGGAGACCGGACTGCCCGCGGCGCAGGTGGTGATGACGTACCTCCACGCGGGCGGCAAGTTCGACAACACCGCCTACAAGGTCAGCGGCGGCCTGCACGGCGTCGGCGTCTCGGTCGTCAACGCGCTCTCCGAACTCCTCGAGCTGGAGATCTGGCGCGACGGCAAGGTCTACCGCCAGGAGTACGCCCGCGGCGTCCCGGTCACGCCGTTCGAGCAGACCGGCACGACCGAGAAGCGCGGCACCAAGGTCACCTTCCGCCCCGACCCGGAGATCTTCGAGACGCTGGAGTTCTCGTACGAGGTGATGGCGCAGCGCCTGCGCGAGCTGGCGTTCCTCAACAGCGGCGTCACGATCGTGCTGCGCGACGAGCGCGGGCCGAAGGTCCGCGACACCGAGTTCCGCTACGAGGGCGGGATCAAGGAGTTCGTCGCGCACCTCAACAAGAACCGCACCCCGCTGCACGAACCGCCCGTGTACCTGGTCGGCGAGAAGGACGGGATCGTCGCCGAGCTGGCGCTGCAGTACAACGACTCGTACCAGGAGACCGTCTACTCCTTCGCCAACAGCATCAACACCGTCGAGGGCGGGACGCACCTGGCCGGCTTCCGCGCCGCGCTGACCCGCACGTTGAACGCCTACCTCTCGTCCGAGACCGCGAAGCTGCCGCGCGAGATGCGCGACGTGCAGTTCGCCGGCGAGGACGTGCGCGAGGGGCTGGTCGCCGTGATCTCGGTCAAGGTCCCCTCGCCGCAGTTCGAGGGGCAGACCAAGACCAAGCTCGGCAACAGCGAGGTGCGCGGGATCGTCGAGGCGCTGGTCAACGAGCGGCTCGGGGCGTTCCTGCACGAGAACCCGCGCGCGGCGCGCGGCATCGTCGACAAGGCCGCGCAGGCGCTGCGCGCGCGCGAGGCCGCGCGGCGGGCCAAGGAGCTGACGCGGCGCAAGGGCATCCTCGACTCCGGCGCGCTGCCGGGCAAGCTCGCCGACTGCCAGACGCGCGATCCCGCCGAGGGCGAGCTGTTCCTGGTCGAGGGCGACTCGGCCGGCGGCTCGGCCAAGCAGGGCCGCGACCGCCGCTACCAGGCGATCCTGCCGCTGCGGGGCAAGATCCTCAACGTCGAGAAGGCCCGCTACGACAAGATGCTCGGGCACGAGGAGATCCGGACGATCATCACGGCCCTCGGCTGCGGGTTCGGCCAGGAAGACTTCGACGTCTCGCGGCTGCGCTACCACAAGGTCATCCTGATGACCGACGCCGACGTGGACGGCAGCCACATCCGCACGCTGCTGCTCACCTTCTTCTTCCGGCAGATGCGCGAGCTGATCGACCGCGGGCACCTGTTCATCGCCCAGCCGCCCCTGTACAAGGTGCGCAAGGGCAAGCAGGAGCTTTACCTGCAGAACGACCAGGAGATGGCGGCGCTGCTCGTGCGCAAGGCGGCCGAGGAGCGCGTGGTGCGCAACGACACCGGCCGCGAGTGGTCCGGCAACGCGCTGGTCAACCTGCTCGAGCAGCTGGTCGAGTTCCGCCGCTACCGCGAGGCGCTGGAGCGCCGCGGCTGGCCGTCCACCGCGGTCGAGGCGCTGCTGGAGCTGGGGTTCGGCGCGCGCGACGACTTCGACGAGGACCGGCTGGAGGAGCTGGCGGAGCTTTTGCGCTCGCGCGGCCACGAGGTCAAGGCGCTCGAGCAGGACCAGGAGCACGGGACCTGCGAGCTGCGGGCGGTGGCGCTCGACCACGGGCACCGCGAGTACGTCCTCAGCGACGACGTCGTGTTGACCGGCGAGTACCGCCAGATGCGCGCGCTGTACCCGCACCTGAAGGACCTCGGCGCCGGCACGCCGATCCAGGTCACCGCGGGCGGGAAGACCACCGAGCTCGTCACGCGCCGCGAGCTGCTCGATCACCTGCTCGAGGCCGGGCGCAAGGGCGTCAGCGTGCAGCGCTACAAGGGCCTTGGCGAGATGAACCCGTCCCAGCTCTGGGAGACGACGATGGACCCCGAGCGGCGGCGGTTGCTGCAGGTCACGGTCAGCGACGCGATGACCGCCGACGAGTTGTTCACCGTGTTGATGGGCGACGCGGTCGAGCCGCGCCGGCAGTTCATCGAGGACAACGCGCTGGACGTCAAGAACCTGGACATCTGATTCGAGGGGGAAGGGCGATCCGCCCGTCCCCGCGCAGGGGCACATGGCAGACGAATCGAGCGCAGCACAACGGCTCCCGGTGAGCATCGAGGACGAGCTCAAGACCTCGTACCTCGACTACTCGATGTCGGTGATCATCGGCCGCGCGCTGCCCGACGTGCGCGACGGCCTCAAGCCGGTGCACCGCCGGGTGCTGTTCGCGATGCACCAGGCGGGGAACACCGCCGACCGGCCCTACCGCAAGAGCGCCAAGACCGTCGGCGAGGTCATCGGCAAGTACCACCCGCACGGCGACCAGGCGGTCTACGACACGATCGTGCGCCTCGCGCAGCCGTTTTCGATGCGTTACCCGCTCGTGGACGGGCAGGGCAACTTCGGCTCGATCGACGGCGATCCCCCGGCGGCGATGCGGTACACCGAGATCCGCCTCGGCCTGGTGGCGCAGGAACTGCTGCGCGACATCGACAAGCAGACCGTCGACTTCGGCCCGAACTACGACAACACCGAGGAAGAGCCGCTCGTCCTGCCGTGCGCGATCCCGAACCTTTTGGCCAACGGCGCCGACGGGATCGCCGTCGGCATGGCCACCCGCATCCCGCCGCACAACCTGCGCGAGCTGGTGGACGCGGCCGAGCACCTCGTCAAGGACCCGGGCTGCACCGTGGCCGACCTGATGGCCTACATCCAGGGCCCGGACTTCCCGACCGCCGGCGTGATCTACGGCCGCAGCGGGATCCGCGAGGCCTACCGCACCGGCCGCGGGCGGATCGTCGTGCGCGGCAAGGTCGAGTTCGAGGAAGGCCTGCGCGGCGCGCGCGACCGGCTGGTCGTGACGGAGATTCCGTTCCAGGTCAACAAGACCCAGCTCATCGAAGAGATCGCCTCGCTCGTCCACGAGAAGAAGATCGACGGCATCGCCGACTTGCGCGACGAGTCGGACCGCGAAGGAATTCGCGTCGTCATCGAGCTGCGCCGGGACACCGACTGGCGCGTGGTGCGCAACAACCTGTTCAAGCACACGCGCCTGCAGTCCACCTTCGGCGCGATCTTCCTCGCGATCGTCAGCGGGCGGCCGCGGGTGCTCGACCTGAAGTCGATGCTCTCGCACTACATCCGCCACCGCCGCGAGGTGGTGGTGCGCCGCACGCAGTACCTCCTGCGGCAGGCCGAGGCCCGGGCCCACATCCTCGAGGGGCTCAAGAAGGCGATCGACCACCTCGACGAGGTGATCGCGCTGATCCGCGCCGCGGCCAACCCGCAGGTCGCCAAGTCCGAGCTGATCGCGCGCTTCGAGTTCAGCGAGATCCAGGCCCAGGCGATCCTCGACATGCGCCTGCAGCGCCTGACGCAACTCGAGCGCGAGAAGCTGGTCGAGGAGCTGGCCGAACTCCTGGGGCAGATCGAACGCTACCGCCAGATCCTCGGCTCGACGCAGCTCGTGGACCAGATCGTGGTCGACGAGCTGCGCGAGATCCGCGAGAAGTACGGCGACGAGCGGCGGACGATGATCGTGGACGAGGAGGTCGAGATCGGCACCCTCGACACGATCGCCGAGGAGAAGGTCGTCATCACGCTCTCGCACCGCAACTACATCAAGCGCACGGCGCTGGCGGAGTACCGCTCGCAGGGCCGCGGCGGCCAGGGCATCCGGCTGATGGAGGTCGGCGAGGAGGACTTCATCGAGCGCGTGCGGATCGCCACCACGCACGATCAGTCGCTGTGGTTCACGTCCGAGGGGCGGGTCCACATCCTGCCGGTCTACGCGCTGCCGGACGTCAGCCGCGCCGCGCGCGGCAAGGCGATCGTCAACCTCCTCGGCCTGAAGGCGGGCGAGAAGATCCAGGGCGTGCTCGTGCTGCGCGACCTGAACGAGCCCGAGCGCTACATCGTGACCATGACTCGCAACGGCGTGGTCAAGAAGACCGACCTGTCGGCGTACGCCAACATCCGCACCGGCGGGCTGATCGCGCTGACGCTGGACCAGGGCGACAGCCTGATCGCCGTGCACCTGGTCGGGCCGGGCGACGACATGTTCCTCGCGACCCGCAACGGGATGGCGATCCGCTTCCCGGCCGCGGAAGTGCGGGCGATGGGGCGCACGGCGCGCGGGGTGCGCGGGATCGACCTGCGCGAGGACGACGAGGTCATCAGCGGGCTCGTGCCGGCCAAGGGCGAGGACATCCTCGCGATCACGGCGCTCGGTTACGGCAAGCGCACGCAGCTGGAGGAGTACCGCCCGCAGGGCCGCGGCGGCCTCGGCCTGATCAACCTGAAGATCTCCCCCAAGACCGGCCCGGTGGTCGCGGCGATCCCCGTGCTGCCGGAGGACGAGGTCGTCGTCGCGACACGCCAGGGGATGGTGATCCGCACGCCGGTCGAGCAGGACGAGAACAACCGCATCAGCCGGCTCGGCCGGGCGACGCAGGGCGTGCGCGTGATCCGGCTGAAGGAAGACGACGAGGTGGTCTCGGTGACGCGCTCCGGCCCGGTCCAGGCCGAGGTCGCGGGCGGCGAGATCGCGGACGGCCCGGACGGCGCCGACAATCCGGAGAACGGCGGCCCGCCAGCGGCCGAATGACCCGCCGGGCGGGCTGGCGTCCCGCCCGCGCGCATGGGAGACGCTATGAAGTTCTTCATCGACACGGCCGACGTGAAGGAGATCCGCGAGGCGGCCCAGATGGGCGTCCTCGACGGCGTGACGACCAACCCGTCGCTGGTGGCCAAGACCGGCCGCCGGTTCCGCGACGTGCTCAAGGAGATCCTCGAGATCGTCGACGGGCCGGTCAGCGCCGAGGTGACGGCGCTCGATCTGGAAGGGATGAAGCGCGAGGCCGAGGAGCTGCGCGCGATCCACGAGAACATCGTGGTCAAGATCCCGTGCACGCTCGACGGCTTCAAGGCCGTGTCGTGGGCCCACACCAACGGCATCAAGACCAACGTCACGCTGTGCTTCAACCCGATGCAGGCGCTGGTCGCGGCCAAGGCCGGGGCGAGCTACATCAGCCCGTTCATCGGCCGCATCGACGACATCGGCGGCGACGGGATGGAGCTGATCCAGCAGATCCGCCAGATCTACGACAACTACGGCTACGCGACCGAGGTGCTGGCGGCGAGCATCCGCCACCCGCTGCACGCCGTGCAGTGCGCGCTGGCCGGGGCCGACGTGGCGACGATGCCGTTCGCGGTGATCACGCAGATCATCCGGCACCCCTTGACCGACGTCGGCCTGGAGAAGTTCCTCGCGGACTGGAAGAAGGTGCCGCGGTAGCGGCCGCCCGCGCGGGGTGCGGGCCGGCTGGCGCAGGATCGGGGGGCACGTCACGGGAAGGGGACACGCGGCATGACCGACAGGATCTTCCAACTCCGGCGCAAGCTCGAAACGGCGCGGCAGGCCGGGGGCGCCGAGCGCATTCGCAAACAGCACGAATCCGGCAAGATGACCGCCCGCGAGCGGATCGAACTGCTGGCCGATCCGGGCACGTTCGAGGAGACCGACGCGCTCGTCGTGCACCGCTGCCGCGATTTCGGCATGGAAGAGCAGCGGATCCCCGGCGATGGCGTGGTGACGGGCTTTGCCCGGATCGACCACCGGCCGGTCGGGCTGATCGCCCAGGACTTCACGATCTTCGGCGGCTCGCTCTCGGAGACCTGCTCGCAGAAGATCTGCAAGATCCTCGACCAGTCGATGAAGATCGGCTGCCCGGTGATCGCGCTCAACGACTCGGGCGGCGCGCGGATCCAGGAGGGCGTGCGCTCGCTGGCCGGCTACGCCGACATCTTCCTGCGCAACACGCTGGCCTCGGGCGTGATCCCGCAGATCAGCGCGATCATGGGCCCCTGCGCCGGGGGCGCCGTGTACTCGCCGGCGATCAACGACTTCGTGATCCAGGTCCGCGAGACCTCGTACATGTTCCTCACCGGGCCGGACGTGATCCGGGCCGTGACGCACGAGGAGGTCACGAAGGAGCAGCTCGGCGGCGCGCACACCCACGCCAGCCGCAGCGGCGTGTCGCACTTCGCGGCCGAGGACGACGCGCACGCGCTGCGGATGATCCGGCGCCTGCTCTCGTTCCTGCCGCAGAACAACCACGAGGACCCGCCGCGCAGCGCCTGCGAGGACCCCGCGGAACGGCGCGAGGAGAGCCTCAACGCGTTCATCCCCGAGGACCCGACCAAGCCCTACGACGTCAAGCAGCTGATCGCGCTGATCGTCGACAACCAGGACTTCTTCGAGGTCCACGAGCACTGGGCGCCCAACCTGGTCGTCGGCTTCGCGCGGTTCGACGGCCGACCCGTGGGGATCGTGGCCAACCAGCCGGCGTACCTCGCCGGGGTCCTGGACATCGACGCCTCGCGCAAGGGCGCGCGCTTCGTCCGCTTCTGCGACGCCTTCAACGTCCCGCTCGTGGTGTTCGAGGACGTGCCGGGGTTCCTGCCCGGCGTGGCGCAGGAGCACGGAGCGATCATCGTCCACGGCGCCAAGCTGTGCTTCGCCTTCGCCGAGGCCACGGTCCCGAAGCTGACCGTCATCACGCGCAAGGCCTACGGCGGCGCCTACTGCGTCATGGCCAGCAAGCACTTCCGCGCCGACCTGAACCTGGCCTGGCCGACCGCCGAGATCGCCGTGATGGGTGCCGAAGGCGCGGTCGAGATCCTGTTCCGCCGCGAGCTGAACGCCGCCGAAGACCGCGACGCGTTCAAGAAGCGCCGGACCGCGGAGTACCGCGAGGCCTTCGCCAACCCCTACATCGCCGCCGAGCGCGGGTTCGTCGACGCCGTGATCGAGCCGGCCGACACGCGGCGCAAGCTGATCGCCGGCCTGCAGATGTGCGAGACCAAGGTCGACACGATGCCGAAGAAGAAGCACGGGAACATTCCGCTCTGACCGGCGACGCCGGGGCCCACGCGTGACCCTCGGGCGGTGCCGGCGGCTGCACGCGGCGGCGCTGGGGAGCGCCGGCGCGGTGCTCGCGGTGGCGGCGGCGTGGCGCTTCGTCGCCGGCCCGCTCGGCGGCGACGATCCCGGTGTCGCGCCGCTGGCCTCGCTCCTCGGAACCCTGCTGCCGATCGGCATGAGCCTGGCCGCGCTGCGCTCGGCGGCGCGCTGGTTCGCGGCGCGCGCGCGGACCGATCTCGACGCCGCTGACGTTTTCGGGTGCTACGCCGGCCGCGCGCTGCCGGCCGCGTGGTTCTGCGTCGCCGCGGCCGCGGTCGCCGCGCTGTTCCTCGTCCTCGGCGGGACGCCCTACGGCGGGCTCGCGGCCGGCCTCGTTGCCGTCGGCGCCGTGGTCGCGCTGCGCCCGGCCGGCGCCGCGCTCGGGCGGGCGGCCGGACCGCGGTGAGCACGCTGGCCCGGCTGCGCGGGGACGCCCGCGTCGCGCGCGGCCTGGCGCGGCAGCGGCGTGCGCTGTGGGGATCCCCGGAGCGGGTGAGGGCCGACCGCGACCGCCGCGTGCGCGCGATCGTGCGCTACGCCGCGCAGCACGTGCCGTTCTACCGCGAGTGGTTCCGGGCGTCGGGCATCGACCCGCGGGAGCTGCGCACGGCGGAGGACCTGGACCGCCTGCCGCTCCTCGATTCGCGCCGCTACCAGGCCGACCCGCGCGCCTTCGTCGCGGACACCGCGCTCGCGCGCGAGGGGGCGGAGTTCAACAGCAGCGGCTCGACCGGCACGCCGATCAGGATCCGCCACGACCGCGACTCCATCGTCGACGGGATCGCCTACGGCGAACGGGAGCGCGCCGTGCGCGCGGCGCTGTGCGGGCGAGCGCGCGGACTGCGGGAACTCGCGCTGGGCCGGCCCAACTCGACCGACGAACTGATCCGTAGCTTCTGCGACCGCTGCACCTGGTTCCCGCTGGCGTTCGAGCGAATGGTCCTCCCGGCCACCGGCCGCATCGACGCGGCGATCGAGGCGATGAACGCGTTCCGGCCCGACATTCTCCGCGGCTTCGGCTCCTACTCGGAGTTCCTGTTCCGCTTCGCGCACGCGCACGGGATCGCGGTGCACCGCCCGCGGGTGCTCGTTGTCATCGGCGATGCGATGAGCGATGCCGGGATTCGTTTCCTGGAGGAGACCTTCGGCATCCCGGTGCTCGGGCTGTACAACGCGGTCGAGGCGTTCAAGCTCGGCTTTTCCTGCGAGCTGCGGCGCGGCTACCACATCCACGAGGACATCTGCACGCTGAGGATCGTCGGGGCCGACGGCGCGCGGGTCGCGCCGGGCACCGTCGGCGAGGTCGTCATCTCGAACCTGACCAACCGGGCGACGGTGCTGCTGAACTACCGCCTCGGCGACATCGCGCGGCTCGCGCCCGCGCCGTGCGCGTGCGGTCGCGCGCTGCCGCTGCTCGACCGTCTCGAGGGGCGCACCGAGGACATCATCCTGACCGCCGACGGCCGCGCCGTGCACGGCCGCTCCGTCCTCGATGCCGTCCTGCGCGTCCCCGGGATCGTGCGGTACCAGCTCGTCCAGCACGAGCCCGGCCGGTTCGAGTTGCGCGTCATCGCCGCGCCGGAGCGCCTCGCGGAGATCTCCGCCACGTGCGTCCCGGCGCTGCGCGAACTGCTCGGCCCCGCCATCCGCGTCGAACTCACGCGCCACGACGATCTTCCGCCCGACCCCTCGGGCAAGTTCCGCTCCGTGATCTCCGCCCGACCCTGACGGCCGGCGGCCCCCGCGGATCGGGCCGCGGCGGGGCGGGCCAGCGATCACGCTAGCGTCGGCAGGCCCGCCGCGCTAGATTCCGGCTTTCCCGCCGGAGGCCGGGGTGTTCAGCAAGATCCTGATCGCGAACCGGGGCGAGATCGCCGTGCGCGTGATGCGCGCCTGCCTGGATCTCGACATCCGCACGGTTGCGGTCTATTCCACGCCCGACCGCACCGCGCCGCACGTCCGGGCCGCGCACGAGGCGTTCCACATCGGCCCGGCGCCGGCCACCGAGTCGTACCTGAACATCGAGCGGATCCTCGAGGTGGCGCGGGCCACCGGCAGCGAGGCGATCCACCCCGGCACCGGCTTCCTGGCCGAGAACGGCGATTTCGCCGAGGCCTGCGAGAAGGCCGGGATCGTCTTCATCGGGCCCCCGCCAGCGGTTCTCCGCGCGATGGGCAACAAGCTCCAGGCGAAGGACATCGCCCGCGCGGCCGGCGTGCCCGTGCTCCCCGGCTCGGGGGAGTTCAGCGGCTCGATCGTCGAGGCGATCTCGCTCGTCGAGTCGATCGGCTTGCCGGTGATCGTCAAGCCGGCCGAGGCCGGCGGCGGCAAGGGCATGCGGTTGGTCCACGAGATCGACCAGCTCGCGCCGGCGATCGAGCGCGCCCGCTCGGAGTCGCGCACCAGCTTCGGCTGCGACACGGTTTACATCGAGAAGTACCTGCAGGACCCGCGGCACATCGAGGTGCAGATCCTGTTCGACCAGCGCGGCAACGGGATCGCGCTCGGCGAGCGGGAGTGCTCGATCCAGCGGCGGCACCAGAAGATCATCGAGGAGAGCCCCTCGCCGGTGGTCGACCCGGCGACGCGCGCCCGGCTGGGCGAGTGGGCGCTCGCCGCGGCGCGCCAGGCCGGCTACGTGAACGCCGGCACCGTCGAGTTCCTGCGCGACCAGTCCGGCAACTTCCACTTCATCGAGACCAACGCCCGCCTGCAGGTGGAGCACCCCGTCACCGAGCAGGTGTTCTCGGTCGACCTGGTCAAGGCGCAGATCCTGATCGCCGCGGGCCTGCCCCTGCCGTTCCGGCAGGAGGACGTGGCCCCGCGCGGCCACGCGATCGAGTGCCGGATCACGGCCGAGGACCCGGAGCGGAGCTTCTTCCCCGCCCCGGGCCGGATCGAGGCGGTGCGCATCCCGAGCGGGCCCGGCGTGCGCGACGACTCCGCGGTCGCGCCCGGCTACAAGGTGCCGCTGGACTACGACCCGATGGTCGCGAAGCTGATCACCTACGGCGCCGACCGCACCGAGGCGATCCGCCGCATGCGCCGCGCGCTCGACGAGTACCGGCTCGTCGGGCTGACGACGAACATCCCGTTCCTGCGCCGGCTGGTCGACCACCCGGCGTTCGTGGCCGGCGAGCTGGACACCGGGTTCATCGAGCGCTTCGGCGCCGAGCTGATCTCCGGGCACGACCCGTGGCTGGACGAGGTGGCGCTGCTCGCGGCGGCCGTCCACGCCTACCGCGCCCGCGTCGGCACGGCGCTGCACCACGAGGGTGCCGCGCCGCGCGCCGCGCGCTCGCGCTGGCTCGACCACGGGCGCCGCCGGCTGCTGCGGGGGGGACGATGAAGCTCCTCGGCTACGTCGACGACGTCGAGCACCAGATCGAGGTCGAGCCGGTCGAGGGCGGCTACCTCGTCACCGTCGACGGCCAGCATCACGAGATCGACTTCGCGCGGCTCGAGTCCTCGCTCTACTCGCTGATCGTTGCCGGGCGCTCGTACGAGGTGTCGGTCACCGAGGAAGGGCGCGACGGGTACGCCGTGCGCCACGGCGGCTACCGCCGGCTGGTGCGCATCGTCGATCCGCTCGCGGCGGTCGGCGGCGCCCGCGTTCACGCGAGCGGCAAGGCCGAGGTGCGCGCGATCATGCCGGGGCGCGTGACCAAGATCCTCGTCGACGAGGGCCAGGACGTCGCGGAGAACCAGGGGCTGATCGTGCTCGAGGCGATGAAGATGGAGAACGAACTCGGCGCGCCGCGCGCGGGCCGCATTTCGCAGCTCCTGATCAAGCCGGGGCAGACGGTCGAATCGGGAGAGTTGATCGCCGTCATCGAGTGAACCGCGCGCGGGCGCCGCGGTGCGCCGCGGCGCACACGAATCCCGCACGTTGCGCTTGTCTTTCTCGGTGACCGCGCGCAGGGACGGGGTCGCGGGGACGCATCCGTCCCCGCCCCGGTTGGCTAGCGGTTCAGGATCTCCTCGAGTTCCTTGCTGGGCCGGAAGCGGACGATCGTCTTCTCCGGGATCACGAGCGTTGCGCCGGTCTGCGGGTTGCGCCCGGTGCGCCCCTTGCGCTTGGCGACCGTGAACGTCCCGAAACCGACCAGCGCCATGCGCTCTCCCTTGCGGAGAGAAGTCGCCACTCCCTCGATCATCGACTCGATCGCGCGCGCGGCCGCGACCTTGGTGATCCCCGTGTCGGCGGCGATCTTGTCGATCAGCTCAGCCTTGTTCATCCCTGCTCCTCCCGCGTCGGAACGCTTGCGTGACGGGCATTTTGCACCGTTCACTGACCGCTCGCGCTTGTCTAGCACGACGCGCGCGGCGCGGTCAACGGCGCGCGGCCCGAATTAAGCGAAAACACCGCTATCATCCGTCCCCCGGAACGCTGCACCCGGTGGGCGGAGGCGCGAGGTGGACCGCGAGCGACTGGCGAAACTGCTGCGAGGCGTGCGCGGCGGGAAGGTCGGCGTCGAGCAGGCGCTCGAATCGCTCGCCAACCTGGCCACCGCCGACCTCGGGTTCGCGCGCATCGACCATCACCGCGACCTGCGCCGCGGTTTCCCGGAGGTCGTGTTCGGCGAGGGCAAGACCCTCGACCAGGTCGTCGGCATCGCGGAGCACCTCGCGCGCCGCCGCGCGCTCGTCCTCGTCACGCGGGTCGCCCCCGCCACCGGGGAGGAGCTGGCCCGGCGCCACCCCCGCGGCCGGCACGACGCGGTTTCGCGGACCTTCGTGCTCTACCCGCCGGGTCGGCGTCACCGCGGCCGGGCGGGCCTGACGATCGTGAGCGCCGGGACCGCCGACCTCGGCGTGGCCGAGGAGGCCGCCGTCACCGCCGAAGCGCTCGGGCTCGCGCCCGACCGGTTGTACGACGTCGGGGTGGCCGGCCTGCACCGGCTGCTGGAGCACGGCGCCCGGCTGCGCCGCGCCCGCGCCATCATCGTGGTCGCCGGGATGGAGGGCGCGCTCCCCTCCGTGGTCGCGGGGCTGGTCCGCTGCCCGGTGATCGGGGTGCCCACGAGCGTGGGCTACGGCACCGCGCTGGGGGGTCTCACCGCCCTGTTCGGGATGCTCAACTCCTGCGCCGGCGGCCTGACCGTCGTGAACATCGACAACGGTTTCGGCGCGGCCTGCGCGGCCCTGGCCATGCTCGGCCAGCAGGCGAAAGGCCGCGCGCGACGCTGAGTTCAAGGCCGTTCCGGGAGGTCCGCCAAAGGTCAAACCTCTGGTCGGTCGAGGGTTGGCAAGCGAAAAAACTTTTGCCCGGCCCGGGACGTGGCGGTAACATCTGGGTAAATACGCAGGGGTGTTGTGTCGCCGACCGGGACAGGGGAAGCGTCTATGGCGGTCGGGCGTGCCGGCGGACACCGGTGAATAGGCTGGGGGGCGGCGGTCTGAGGCCTGATTCACACCCTCACTTGCGGCAACCGACGGGGTAGAGACCCCCGCGCAGGGCTGATGTCGCTCAGCGGGTTCAGGGAGTACGTCGAAGCTGTCCGGTCCGCGACCGACATCGTGGCGGTCGTCGGGGAGAGTGTCTCGCTGCGCAAGGCCGGCCGCTCGATGACCGGTCTCTGCCCGTTCCACCAGGAGAAGACCCCCAGCTTCCACGTCGACCCGGCCAAGCAGGTCTTCTACTGCTTCGGCTGCTCGGTGGGCGGCGACGTCTTCCGCTTCCTGATGGAGCTGCACCGGGTCGACTTCGCCGAGGCGGTCCGGATGCTCGGCGACCGGCACAACATCCCCCGCCCCGCCCGCGCGGTGCAGGAGCCGGGGGGCGACCGGCGGCGGCGCCGGATCCTCGAGGCGCTCGACCAGGCGCAGGCCTTCTTCACCCGCCAGCTCGCGGCGCCGGGAGGTGAGCCGGCTCGCAAGTACCTGGAGCGCAGGAAGATCCCGCTGGAGTCGGCGTCCTCGTTCGGCCTCGGCTTTGCCCCGGCGGGCTGGGACAACCTGCTGCGCCACCTCAGCGCGCGCGGGTTTACGCAGGACGAACTGCTCCAGTCCGGCCTGGTCGTGCCGCGGACCGGCAACGCCGGGGCCTACGACCGGTTCCGCGAGCGGCTGACGTTCCCGATCCGGGACACGGCCGGGCGGGTCGTCTCGTTTGGCGGGCGCGCGATCGGGGATGCCGATCCCAAGTACCTCAACGGGTCCGAGAGCCTGGTCTACGACAAGGGCCGCAGCCTGTTCCGCTTGTTCGAAACCTCGCAGGAAATCCGGCAAAGTGGCCGCACGGTCGTCGTCGAAGGATACTTTGACGCGGTGAGCCTCGCGCTGGTCGGGGTGCCCGGCGTGGTGGCGGTTTGCGGCACGGCCCTGGGCCCGGAACACGCGCGGCTCCTCAAGCGTTGGACGGACAGGGTCGTCTTGCTCTTCGACGGCGATGCCGCCGGGCGCCGGGCGGCACACCGGGCGATCGCCCCGCTGCTCGACGCCGGGCTGGCGATTCGGTTCGCCTGCCCGCCCGACGGGCAGGACCCGGACGACCTGGCCCGCGAGCACGGGAAGGATGGGGTGGAAGGCTGCCTGGCGGCCGCGGAGGACTTGGCGGGCTTTCTGGTTGCCGAAGCAAGGAGAGGGAACAATCTTACAACGGTAGAGGGCCGCGTTTCGGCTCTGGAGATGGTGCTTAGCCAAGTCGTGCTCCTCGTCAGCCCGGTGGCCCGGGCGGAGGTCTTGGGGCGGGTGGCCGACGGGCTGGGCATCGAGGACGACCTCCTCCGGCAGGAGCTGCGCCGGGTCGCCCGCGAGCGCCGCAAGGAGCTGCGGGTCCCCGTCGGGCGCCCGCCGGCCGATGGCGCGGTCATGAGGGATGCGGAGCGGGTGCTCCTGAGGTACCTCGCGGGCCTCGCGGGCCCAGATCCCTCCGGCAAGAGCAGGGTGGCGGAACAGGACAGGGCGGCGGAGCTGGTCGAGTCCATCCCGGAGGAGGCTCTGGGCTCGCTCGCCGCGCAGCTCGTGTCGGCGTGGAAGCAGGCCCGGCTGGACGGCGAGACCTGGGGCCTGCAGGAAATGGCCGCGGCGGCCCCGGAGGCCAGCCGCGGGCAGGTTTTGCAGTTGGCGTTCGCGGTGGGGTCCGAGCCGGACGAGGAACAGGCCGCCGGCGCCGTGACCGCGCTGCGGGAGGCATGGCTGGCGCGCAGGCTGCGCCAGGTGCAGGTAGCAATCGAGAAGGCGAGCGACGCGGAGGAGAAACAGCGCCTGATCGTGGAGAAGCTCGGCGTGGCCCGCGAGATGCGCGCGCTGCGGGACCGGCCCCCGCAAGGCCTGGCGGGGAGCGGTTCCGGTGACTGAGTTACGCAGGACGGACGCCGGCGGCGGGTTGCCCCCACGACCCCGCCGTGGCGACACGGGAGATGCGACATTGCGCATTGACGAGAAATACGAGGAGGTCAAGTCGCTCCTCGCCCTCGGGAAAGAGAGGGGATGCCTCACCGGCCAGGAGATCCGCGAGGCGCTGCCGGAAGAGCTGCTCGCGGACCCGGCCGAGGTGGAGGAGGTCTACGAGGTCCTGCGGTCCCGGGAGATCGACATCCTGGAGGCCGACGCGGAGCTGGAGACCGACGACACCGCCTTGGCTGAAGCGATACCGGGCCGCCGCGGATCGCGGCGCAAGAACGAGCCCGTCCCGATCGAGCAGGAGCGGACCAACGACCCGGTCCGCATGTACCTGCGCGAGATGGGAACGGTGCCGCTCCTGACCCGCGAGGGCGAGGTGGCGATCGCGAAGCGCATCGAGGAGGGCGAGATGAAAGTCCTCCGCGCGCTCTCGCGCAGCCGTTACGGGCTGGAGGAGATCCTCGGCGTCCCCGACCGCCTGCGGCAGCACCCGAAGGCGGTCGAGGAGGTGTTCGAGATCTCCGAGGACGCCGTGGGCGGCAAGGGCGGAAACCTCCCCCGCGAGGAGCTGATCAAGCGCAAGGTGGCGCAGGCCAACAAGCGCGTGGCCAAGATCAAGAAGCACGCCGGCGAGATGGACGTGCTGCTGCCGCGGCAGGCGCGCCTGAAGCCCGGGGCCAAGGCCTACAAGGACGCGACCGACGCCATCAGCTCGCTGCAGGAGGACATCGCCAAGGCGATCCAGGGCGTCGGCCTCTCGCAGCACTACATCGACCGGCTCGCGCGCGAGGTGAAGGACGCGCACCAGCGCGCGCAGCGGCACCTGCGCATCGAGGGCGACCTGAAGGCCCGGCTGAAGTCGGCCCAGGACCCCAACATGCGCAAGGAGCTGCGGCGCAAGATGGACGAGGCCCGCAACGAGGTCCGCATCATCGAAGCCGAGATGAAGACCACCGCGGGCGAGCTGGAGCAGCTGGCCTGCGACATCGTCACGGGCGAGGCCGAGGCGCAGCAGGCCAAGCGCGACCTGATCGAGGCCAACCTGCGGCTGGTGGTGTCGATCGCCAAGAAATACACCAACCGCGGCCTGCAGTTCCTCGACCTGATCCAGGAGGGCAACATCGGCCTGATGAAGGCCGTGGACAAGTTCGAGTACAAGCGCGGCTACAAGTTCTCGACCTACGCCACGTGGTGGATCCGGCAGGCGATCACGCGGGCGATCGCCGACCAGGCCCGCACGATCCGCATCCCGGTCCACATGATCGAGACGATCAACAAGCTGGTCCGGACGGCGCGGGCGCTGGTGCAGGAACTCGGTCGCGAGCCGACCCCGGAGGAGATCGCCGAGCGCATGGAGGTGCCCGCGGGCAAGGTCCGCAAGGTGCTGAAGATCGCGCAGGAACCGATCTCGCTCGAGACGCCGATTGGAGAAGACGAAGACTCGCACCTGGGCGATTTCATCGAGGACAAGAAAAGCCCTTCTCCAGTGGAGGCGGTGGTCAAAATGAACCTCAAGGAACAGACCGGGACCGTGCTCAAGACGCTGACACCCAGGGAGGAAAAGGTCCTGAAGATGAGGTTCGGAGTTGACGAGGGCAGCGAGCACACGCTGGAGGAAGTCGGCCAGTCGTTTGCCGTGACCCGCGAGCGCATCCGGCAGATCGAGTCGAAGGCGCTACGCAAGCTCCGTCAACCGTCACGGGCCCGGTTGCTCCGGCCGTTCCTCGGCAACACCACGGGGCCGACCGTCAATCCGTGATGTGATCATCGCCTCAGCTCGGGATTGAATCGCCGGGGACAGGTCCAACGACCTGTCCCCGTTTCATTTCGGCCATGCACGCCGTCCGTTCATCGGGACGGCGACGAAAACGACCCGGTGCGGGGGCGCGCGTCGGCGATCAGCGGGCGGACGCGAGGTGCTGGAACTGGCGCGCGAACAGCGGCCCGCGGGCCTCGTCCTCGTGCTTGAAATACACGAACGCGTCGGTCCACGGCTGCCCGGCAATGCGCCGCGCCCAGGCCTCGAGGGCCGCGTCGTCGTAGTTCTGCCGCCGCAGCCTGAGGTAGCCCCACCCGGCCGTCGGGACGACCGTCGGTGTCTCGTCGTCGTCGTCGTCCTCGGCGATGCACAGCGCCGCCCCGCGCTCCCGCAGCGCGGCGGTGACCTCGTCGTCGAACCACGACGCGTTGCGGAACTCGAACGCCGCGCGCACGCCATCCGGCAGGAGCTGCAGGAACTCGCGCAGCCGTTCGAGGTCCTTCTTGAAGAACGGCGGGAGCTGGAACAGCACCGGCCCGCACCGCGCACCCAGGCACGCCGCGGTGTCGAGGAAGAACCGCAGCGCATCGCCCGCGTCCTTCAGCCGCGCGCGGTGCGTGATCCGCTGCGGCGCCTTCAGCGCGAACCGGAACGAGTCCGGCACCTGCTCGGTCCAGCCGGCCAGCAGTTCCGGCCGCGGCATGCGGTAGAACGTGTTGTTGATCTCGACGGTCGGGAAGCTCTGGGCGTAGTAGCCGAGCATCGCCGAGGCCGGCAGGTCGGGCGGGTAGAACGAGCCCTTCCACTCCTTGTAGCTGAACCCGCTGGTCCCGGTCCACACGCGCATCGTCAGGCCCGCTCGCCGGCAGCGCTCACGCCCCGCCCGAACCGGAAAACTCGTCGAGCGCGGCGAGGTACGGCGCGATGCTCGGCACGTAGTGCCGCTCCTCGCGCGTGTGCGGGCCGACGCCGGACTGCCCCCACACCACGGCGCGCCCGCCGGGGGCGAAGCGCGCCGACGTCCCGGCGAGCTTGCGGCCGACCCGCGGCGGTCCGCCGCCGACCCGCTCGACCGCCGCGGCCAGCCGCGCCACGTGCGGATCTTCGTCCGGGCACGCCATCCCGCCCTCGATCACGTCCACCAAGAGTTCGACCCCGCACTCCGCCGCCACCTCGGCCAGCGCGGCGAGCAGCGCGCCGTGGTCGTCCTCGGGGATCGGCCGGACCTCCAGCCCGAGCACGCCCTCGGCGGCCGAGAGGTTGTACACGCCGGGCTCGCCGACGTTGAGGAACGGGAACGCGGCGGCGCTGTTCCAGCCGTCGGCACGCGCGAGGGTCAAATAACGCGGCAGGATCGCCGCCACGCGCTCGCGGACCTCGATCAGCTGGTTCACCAGCGAGCGCGGCGCGCTGGCGAAGCCGGTGTGGCCGCGCTCGCTGCGGGCGACGAACCGGCAGCGGACGACGCCGCGGTTGGCGATGCAGATCTCGCCGAGCAACTCGTCGCCGCGCTCGCCCGTGCGCTCGCCGACGATCATCAGCTCCGGCTCCCAGCCGTGCCGCGCCCGCAGCTCGCGCAAGAGGTGCGGCGTGCCGAACGGCTCGGCCTCGCCGTTCTCCTCGTTGCCGACGAGCAGCAGGTTGATCGGCGGGTACGGCGCACCCTTCGCCAAGGCGCCGCGCATCCAGACCACGAAGCTGGCGACGACGGTCTTCATGTCGGCCGCGCCGCGGCCCCACAGGTACTCGCCGTCGAGCCGCGGCTCGAACTGGCGCTCGTCGGGGTCGGGCTCGACCACGTCGAAGTGGCCGGCCAACGTCACCGGCGCGAGCAGCGCGCCCGGGAACCCGGCGAGCAGCCCCGGGTAGCGCCCGTGATCCCACAGGCGGACCTCGAGTCCCGCATCGCTCAGCGACGCGCCGAGGAACCGCGCGCAGCGCAGCACCTCGTCCGGGCGCTCGCGGGCGCAGTTCGTCACCGAGGCGATGCGGATCAGCTCCGCGGCGAGGTCGAGAACCTCGCCCGTGCGCCCCGCCACCGGCGCGATCGCGCAGCGTGCCGGCCCGCCGGCCTGCACCGGGAGCGCGGGGTTGGCGCGGCCGGCCTCGCCCAGCGCCGCGGCGAGTTCGCCGAGCTTGCCTGCCTCCAGGCCCAGCACGGCCGCGTCGGCCGCGGCGCTCTCGGCGTCGCGGGCCACCTCGCGCGCGCGCAACTCCAACCACTCCAACATCAGCTGCCGTGGTACGACGTGCGCGCCGGCGTCGCTGCGCTCGGCCCGTCCCATTCGCTCGGCGAACCAGCGCCGCGCGCGGGCGGCGGGGTTCGGCCCGCCCTCGGCCATCTCGCGCAGCGGCGCGAGCAGCTCCGTGTACTCCAGCACCTCGGCCAGCGGCGCCAGTTCGTCGAGCACGGCCGCGAGCCACTCGCGCACGGGCACCGCGCCGTCGCCGAGCGGGTGCTCGAGCTGCGCGTCGAGCCCCCGGCGCGCCGCGGCCTCCTCGTTGCGCCGCGCGCGCGCGACGTCCCGCGCGTCGTAGCGGTACGCCACGCCGTGCTCCGGGTCGGCGTACACCCGCAGCAAGAGCAGCTCCTTGAACGCGACCTTCGCCACGGACAGCGGCAGGTCGTCGCCGCCCTCGTCGGTGCGCACCTCGACGCGGGTCATCGGCAGGTCCACCAGGGCGCACAGGTTCTCGATCATCAGGTGCCGCTCGGCGTCCTCCAGCGTCGTGTAGGCCGACGTGGGGTACAGCCCGCGGCCGTACAGCTCCTGCAGCTGCTCGCTCGTGGCGGAGATGATCCGGTTGACCGGGTCGACGTCGGAGCGCGCGCGCACCGGCGTCCAGTTGTTGCCGCCGAAGCGCACGCCGCCGCGCACCAGCTCGTACGAGAGCCGCAGGTAGTCCTGGTGGCTGGCGTACAGCCCCGGCACGTCCAGCGCTTCCGGGTTGGGGAAGGTCAACAGCCGCACCGAGTCGCAGTCGGTCAGCTCGATCACCGGTTCCCCGTTCAGCGCGCCGGTCGCGAACGGCGACGCCGCCGAGACGGCGATGAACAGCGCGCAGTACGGCCGCAGCAGGCGCGCCGCGCGGATCATCGCGTCGCTGCGGTACTCGGCGAGGCTGCGCCCCTCGCGCTCGGACAGCGGCAGGTGGAAGAAGTCCCACGACAGCAGCGCCTCGGGCAGCGAGTGGTTGGTGTGGACCCCGGCCGTCGCCAGCCGCCTGCCGAACAGCGACACGCAGCGCGCGAGGTAGCGCCGCTTGGCCAGGCTCCAGCCGTCCGGCACGCAGCCGGCGTCCGGCTCGACCGCGACCGGCAAGTTCCCGTGCAGGGCGTACAGACGGCGCCCGAGTCCCAGCTCGGCCTCGGCCAGCGCGTTCAGCAGCACCCCCTCGAGCAGCCGGGCCTCGTAGGCCGATCCCCGCGGCGAGTAGTACGGCCGCGTCGCGATCTCGACCATCCAGTGAAAGACCTCGCGCTGCACGCGCGGCCGGGCCCACGGCGGGACGTGGCGCTCGAGGAACTCGTCGGCGAACGAGCGGCGCGTGCCGCCGTCCTCCAGGCGCTGCACCGGCCGCAGGCTGTCGTCGAGGATGTTCAGCTCGACCTCGACGCCGGACGTGCCGCCCTCGGCGTGCGTCCCGAGCGAGGAAGCGACCGCGATGCGGACCTTCTCGCCGAAGCGCTGCCAGTCCGCGCGCTGCACGCTCAGGATTCCTGCTGCAGCGCCGTCCACAGGCGCGCGAGCGCGCGCTCGGTGGTCTCCGGCGTACGAGAAGCGGATCCAGCGCGCGGCGGCCGGGCTGAAGTAGATCCCGGGCACGACCGCCAGGCCGTGGCGCTCGGCCAGCCGGGAGCCGAACTCCGCCGAGTCGGCGAGCCCCGCGCGGTCGATCGCGGGCCCGACGTCGAGGAACGCGTAGTAGCCCTGGCCGAGGACGTGCCGCAGACCCTTCTCGGCGACGAAGCGCCGCACGCGGCGGCGCGACTCGCCGGTCGGCCCCGCGATCGGCGCCACGGCCCGCGCGAACCCGGCGCGGTACGCCGCCAGCGCCACCGCCTGGCTGTGGAACGACGGGATCACGCCGTGCGAGGCGCGGCTCGCGACGAAGCGGGCGGCCTCGCGCGCCGCCACCAGGTGCGCGCCGCGCACGTTGCTGGCGCCGAGCGATTTCGTGATGCCGTCCACGACGATGATCCGGTCGCGCTCGGCCGGCGACAGCTCGAGGAAGAAGCGATTCAGGTCGTGCGGCGGCTCGTCGCTGATCCAGTGGTACATCCAGTCGAGGAGCACGAACGGCACGCCGGCCGCGAACGCCGCGCGCGCCAGCTCCAGCTGCCGGGCAAGGTCCAGCGTGCGCCCGGTCGGGTTGTCGGGGCTCGTCACGACCAAGAGCGCGACCTTGCGCCCGCCGTGCCGCCCGGCGAACGCGACGCACTCGCGCACGCCCTCGGGCGTCAGCTCCCACGCGTCCTGCTCGCGCCCCGGCGCGAGCAGGACGTTCGCGCCGATCGCGTACGGGCCCCAGTTGTACGAGATCCATGGCACGCGCGAGGTGACGACGAAATCGCCGCGCCGCCCGTGGCCGAGCCACAGCGCGGCGTCGTACGCCTTCAGCAGCGCGTCGCGCCCGCCCTGGCAGGCGACGATGCACTCCGGCCCGCGGCCCGTGGCGGCGTCGAGATGCCAGTACTGCTCGAACGTCGCGCGGCGAAACGCGTCGGTGCCGTACGGCTGGTCGTAGGCGTTGCCGTGCTCGCGCAGCAACGCGTGGGCCGCGTCGAGGATCTCCGGCGCCACGCCGGGCAGGCTCGCGCCGCCGTCGCCCTGGCTGGCGTCGAAGACCTCGCCGCCGGGGACGTTCTTGCGGTACACCGCGAGCGCGTCGCGGATCTCGAACATCCGGCTGCCGGGGATCGGGCACATGGTGGAGAGGCTCGCGTCGAGCGCCACCAGCTCGCGCTCACCGACGACGAGCGCCGGATCGTCCTCGCGCACCGAGGTCTGCATTGCAGGAGTATGCAACGCACGACCGCGATCTCATCCGCGATATTCGCGCGGGACCGAGCGCGCAGTTGACTGACTGATCAGTGCGCCGTGCGGAGCGCGTCTCATCACGCGCGGATGCAATCGGGCGGCGCGGTGATGACGTTGAGTGACCCGGCTATGACGGCGTCTCGGGGCAGGCGGGTACGCGGGACGGGAACAGAACGGGGACAGTCACCGCCGACCCCCAACGGCGGGGTCGGAGGTGACTGTCCCCGGGCAACTACTCGCCGTCGTTGCCGATCGCCTCGGAGGGGCAGCCATCCATCGCCTCTTGGCACACAGCCTCTTCCTCGGCGTTCGCGGGCTGCTTGCTCACGAAGGCGTGATCGTCGTCGTCGGTCATCTTGAAGTTATCCGGCGCGGTGTCCACGCAGACCTTGCAGGCGCTGCAGCTGGTGTCGACGTAGAACTTGCCGGGCACACCGTCCGGAACCTTGGCGGTCTTATCGGCCATGGTGATTCCCTCGTATCATCACATCGGTGGGGAAAGCCGCAGAATCTTACCAGCTTGTCCGGCAGGTTGCCCGTGATTTCGGGGGGCGCGGCCCAACAAAGCGAACACGTTCAAACCATGGCGAGGGGCCGGCAGTTCAGATCGGCCGCTCGGGGGGCGGCGCCGGCCGCCACGAGGGCGGCACCACCCGGAACGGGGCGCGGGCCAGCGGCGCTTCCCCGAGGGCGCGCTCGATGTCTTCGCGCGTGCGCAGCAGCGTCTCCGCCGGGAGGAACGTCAGCGCGTACTCCCCCGGGGGCAGCGACGACTCCGGCGCGACCGCCTCGTACTCCGTGCATGCAAACTCCCCGCGCGTCTGCCGGTTGCGCGCCGCGAGCACCAGCTGGTACAGCGCTTCTCCGGCCGGTGAACCCGTCGCATTCGGCCCGGCGCCGTTTGGCGCCGGGACCCGGCCGAGGATCACGTGCGGCGGCTCCGGCGCGCCGCAGGCGACGAAGCGCACCCGCAGCCGGTCCTCGACCAGCACCGACTCGCCGTCGAGGAGCGGGATGAACGCCTGGCGCGCGCGGTCCCGCTCGATGTCGCGCTGCTTCGCGGCACCCGTCGGCGCGAGGAAATCGCGGCCGCTCGCCCGGCCGAGGCGGACCGCCGAGACCGCCGCCACCGCCGGCGAGGGCTCGGGCACCTCCACCCGCGCGCGGGCCGCGCCGACGTCGCCCGAGAGAAGATCCTCGATCACCACGCGCGCGTCGTAGGTCCCCGCGGTCGGCAGGGGACACGAACTCTGCAGGACCAGGAGGATCGGCGGAAACCGCTCCGGTGGCGAATCGCTGCGCACCGACCGCTCCTGGCCATCGCCGAGCCGGCAGACCTGCCGGCCCTGCGCGTCGGCGACGAACCCCTCCCACGCGATCCGCGCCGTGTAGTCGCCGCGCCGCGGATCGCGCTGGAACGTCAGGTCCGACAGCAGCGCCGACATCTCGACCGGCAGGACCAGCGTGCCGCTGCCCGCCGGGTACGAGGCGCTGACGCGCGCCTCGGGGAACGGGTGCGCGTCGGGCTCCATCAGCCCGGCGAGCCGCCGCCGTTGGCTCATCTCGCGCGAGCCGAGGACCGTGAACGTGCTCGCGGTGCGCACGCGGTAGCGCCAGTGCTGCGGGTTGCTGCGCGAGTGCAGCCGCACGTCCACGGAGTGGCGCTCCGACGCCGTGCGCGGCTGGCGGATCGGGATGCTGAACAGGTAGTAGCAGGACTGCTGCGCGACGACGCGGTCGAACACGACGTCGAGCCGCCCCGCGCCGCGCACCAGCCCGCCGCCGCTCGAGGTGCCCAACAGGTCGAGCAGCCGCGAGCGCGGGCTCGACGTGGCCAGCCCCGCCGCGTCCACGGACCACACCGTGAAGCCGCCCTGCGCCGCGAGGCGCGGGTCCGTGGTGTACGAGAGCCACAGCTCCTCCGGCAGTTCGAACCACCCCGAAGAGAACAGCACGAGCGCCTTGCGCCCGCGCAGCCCGGCGTGGGCCAAGAGCACCGCCTCGATCGCGGTCAGCGATGGCCGCGGGTCCACGTCGAGCCGCGCCAGCTGCTCGTGCGGGCTCGGCCGGTCCTCCGGCAGCGTCGAGAGCACCGGCTCCGTGACGCTGAACGCCTGCAGCACCTCGTCGCGCGTGTGGAACGACTGGATCTCTCGGTCCACCGGCGGGGTGGACTCCTCGGTCCCGGCGCGGAACGTGTCCTGCGGCGGCGGCGGGTCCGAGCGCGGCGGGCCCGCGGCGATGATCTCGGTCAGCGCCCGCGCCGCGCGCACGACCTGCTCGGGCGAGCTGGTGAATTCCTCGGTCAGGGGCGTGATCTCGCGCGTGTAGGCCAGGACCTTCACGCGCAGCGGGCGCTGGCGCATCGTCTCGGCGAGGGCGAGCAGCGCCTCCGCGACCTTGTGCCGCATCCTGAGGTCGAGGAAGTTCAGGTCGGCGAGCACGATCAGCGTCGGCCGCGGCTCGGACGACCGCTCCTCGGCCCCCGGGCAGATCGGGTCGAACTCGACCCGCTCGGCGATGTCGGGGGGCAGCGGGCGCCCGTCGAGCCGCAGCTCGAAGTCCTCCCGCCGCAGGCCCGGGACCGAGGACCACGAGTCCCCGCGCGGGTCGATCACGGAAACATCGACCTGCACGCGGCGGACGGTCTCGTGCTCGACGAGCGGCGCCTCGATCGGTCCCCGCTGGGCCAATGCCGGGAAACCCGCGGCCAGCGCGGCAAAGACGGCCGCGGACCGCCGGGCACCGGCCCTGTGCCGGGCGAAAGCGCGTGTTAGACTCTGCCGTTTGGGGCCCATAGCTCAGAAGGTTAGAGCGGCTGACTCATAATCAGCTGGTCCCAGGTTCGAGCCCTGGTGGGCCCACCTTCCGGCGGGGCGGGCCCGCCGCTGGAGGACCTCGATTTGAACGACAACATTCGGCGGCTCGTGCGCCTGCAGGATATCGAGTTCGAGATGAAGGCGCTGCGGGAGCTGCAGGAGCAGGGACCCGTTCGCGCCAGCGCGCTCGACGCCGACTTCCATCAGCGCGTCGAGCAGATCGGGGCGGACCGTCTCAAGCACGAAGGCCTCGTGCGGCTGCGGCATCAACTCTATCTCGATCGGGACGAGATCCAGCAGAAGCTCCAAAGCGCCCAGCAGCGGCTCGCCCACGTCAACAACCAGCGCGAGTATAGCGCGGCCCTGAACGAGATCGACGCCAACAAATCGCACCTGACCGGGATCGAGGACCGCATCCTGGAGGCCGAGAGCGGGATCGAGGCGCTGGCCGGGCCGGCGGCCGAGGCCGACCGCCGCATTGCCGAGGAGCAGGCGCAGGTCGAGGCGGACAAGCAGAAGATCCAGGAGGAACTGGCGACGGCGGGGGCGCGGCTGGCCGAACTCGAGGCCCAGCGTGGCGAGATCACCGCGCACCTGCCGCAGGACTACCTGCAGCGTTTCGACACCATCTTCAAGGCGCGGGGCGGGATCGCGCTGGCGCGGGTCAAGGACGGCGCCTGCGCGGCCTGCCACGTGCGGCTGCGTCCGCACCTGATCAACCTCGCGCGGCGGGGCGACGAACTGGTGTACTGCGACAGCTGCCGGCGGATCCTGTACCACGACGACTCCGTTCCGGGCGAGCCGGGAGCCGACCACGACGCGGCCGGCCCGGCGCCGCAGGGCGACGCGGCGGCACAGCCGGGCCATTGACGTGCGGGTCGTCGCCTGGGTCGACGGCGGCGCACGGGGCAACCCCGGCCCGGCGGGCTACGGCGTGCTGCTGCAGGGCGCGGACGGTTCCGAGTTGTGCCGCGCCTGGCGCTTCCTCGGTGCGACCACGAACAACGTCGCCGAGTACAACGCGCTGATCGCAGCACTCGAAGAGGCGCGGCAGCTCGGCGCGGCCGAGATCGAGGTCCGGACCGACAGCGAGCTGATCCAGCGCCAGGTCACCGGCGTCTACAAGGTCCGGCAGCCGCACCTCAAGCCGCTGCTCGACCGCGTGCGGGTCCTGGCCGCGCACTTCAGGAGCTTCGCCATCGTCCACGTCCCGCGCGAGCGCAACCGCGAGGCCGACGCGCTGGCGAACCGCGCGATGGACGAGCGGGGCAGCGGCCGCGAGCCCGCTTCGTGAACGCGACACCCAACCCGATCGCGGCCAACGCGCGCGGCGTGCTCGCGCGGGTGGTCGCGGCTTGCCGGCACGCGGGCCGCGACCCCGCGGGCGTGACGATCGTGGCCGCCGCCAAGACCGTGCCCGCCGAGCGCGTCCGCGTGGCCGTCGCGGCGGGCATCCGCGTCGTCGGCGAGAACCGCGTCCAGGAGGCCGAGGCCAAGATCCCGCTGGTGGATGGCGTCGAATGGCACTTCATCGGTCGGCTGCAGCGGAACAAGGCGCGCCGGGCGGTCGGGCTGTTCGAGCTGATCCACTCCCTCGACGGCGAGGCGCTGGCCGACGCGCTGGACCGGCTCGGCACCGAGCGCGGCAGGCCGGTGCGGGCGCTCGTGGAGGTCAACCTCGGCGGCGAGGCGAGCAAGGGCGGGATCGAGCCGGGGCAGCTCGGGCCGTTCCTCGACCGGCTGGCCGGCCGCGCCGGGCTGCGGATCGAGGGGCTGATGACCGTGCCGCCCCCGGCCGACACCGCGGAGGGCTCCCGCCGCTACTTCGCCGAACTGCGGGCGCTCGCCGAGCGGCATCGCCTGCCGCAGCTCTCGATGGGCATGTCGGACGACTTCGAGGTGGCGGTCGAGGAGGGCGCCACGCTGGTCCGCGTCGGCACGGCGATCTTCGGCGCGCGGGTCCCGCCCCCCGGCCCCTGACGGTTTTTTGTCACCGGAAACTCCCCCCCCGGCCTACCGGCGGCGGGTGCCGCGAGTCCGCCGGCGACCTATCTTGTTTTCGGACCCCCGCGTATCTACGCTTGGCACGGTTCGCCGAGGCGAAGGGAGACTCGTCGCATGGCATTGATGCCGCTCGACATCGAGGGCCGGCAGTTCAAGCGCGAAATGCTCGGCTACAGCCGGCAGGAAGTCCACGAGTTCCTGCAGGCCGCCGCCGACTCCTTGTCCCGGGCCAACCTGGAAAGAGAAGAGGCCCTCCGGCAGTACGCCACGGCGCGCGAGGAAGTCGAGGAGTTTCGGCGCCGCGAGCGGTCCCTGATCGAGGCCCTCGCCAGCGCCGAGCGGCTGGCCGAGGAGCGCCGGCAGATGGCGCACTCCGAGGCGGAGCGGATCATCGCCGAGGCGCGCTACCACGCCGAGCAGATCCTCGCGCGCACGCGCCTGGAGGTCACGCGCGTCGAGCAGCACATCATGCGCCTGCGGGCCGAGCGCGAGTCGTTCGAGAACCGCCTCTCGGGCCTGCTCGACGAGCATCGGCGGCTGTTGGACGTGCGCCGGCAGGAAGCGCTCGTCGCCGACAAGCTCCGCGCGCGCAGTTCGCTGCCCCCGGCTGCCACATCCACCGAACATCATGAGTAGCCGCCCGGCCGCCGACTTCGTCCTGGTCGGCGCGTCGGAGGTCGTCACGTGCGCGGGGCCGTGGCCGGCCCGCGGCCGCGACCAGTCGCGCGTCGCGCCGATCGAGGAAGGCGCCGTCGCCGCGCTGAACGGTGTCATCACCTGGGTCGGGCCGGGCTGGTGCCTCGACCGCGAGGTGGACGTGCGGCCGGGCGCGACGCGGATCGACGTGCGCGACCGCGCGGTGCTGCCGGGGCTGGTCGACGCGCACACGCACCTGGTCTGGGCCGGGGACCGCGCCGGGGAGTTCGAGCAGCGCCTCGCCGGCGCGACGTATTCCGAGATCGCGGCGCGGGGCGGCGGGATCCTGAGCACCGTCGCGGCGACGCGCGAGGCCAGCGAGGACGAGTTGGCGGACCTCGCCTCCGTGCGGATCGCGCGGATGCTCCGGCGCGGGACGACGGCGGTCGAGATCAAGAGCGGGTACGGGCTCAGCCTCGAGTCGGAGCTGAAGATCCTGCGCGCGGCGCGGCGCGCGGCGCGCGCGCAGCCGGTGGCGATGGCGGCCACGTTCCTCGGCGCCCACACCCTGCCGGCCGAGGCGCGCGGTGGCGCCGCGCAGCGCGAACGCTACGTGGACCAGGTCTGCGCGGAGATGATCCCGCGCGTCGCCGAGGAAGACCTCGCCGTTTTCGCCGACGTGTTCGTGGACCAGCACGCGTTCTCGCTGGACGAGGCGCGTCGCGTGCTGCGCGCGGCGAAGGACGCCGGGCTGGGCGTCAAGGTGCACGCGGACCAGCTGGCCGACGACGGCGCGGCGAAGCTCGCGGCCGAGATGGGGGCCACGAGCGCGGACCACCTGGAGTACACGTCCGAGGAAGGACTGCGCGCGCTCGGGGCGGCGGGGACCGTGGCCGTGCTGCTGCCGGGCGCCTCGCTGTTCCTCGGCCTCAAGCGCGCCGCCGCGGGGCGGCGGATGGTCGACCTCGGCGTCCCGGTCGCGCTCGCGACCGACCTGAACCCCGGCACCTGTCCCTGCGAGTCGCTGGCGCTGATGATGCAGCTCGGTTGCCTGGTCTGCGGACTGTCCGTGGACGAGGCGATCGTCGCGGCCACGCTCAACGCCGCGGCGGCGAGCGGCCTCGCTTCGCAGGCGGGCAGCATCGAGGTCGGCAAGCGCTGCGATTTGGTGGTGCTCGACGCGGCCGACCGCCGCCAGGCGGTCTACCAGCTCGGCGGCCCCGCCCTCCACCTGGTCATCGCCAAAGCCCGCATCGTCATGTGACGGATGTAACTGACGCCGCAGGCGGCCCGATAACGCGGCGCCACGCAGAACGGATGTGGTCGTTTGTCCGTTGGTCGCGCCACGGACGCGGCCCGCATCATCATAACGAGGCGGTGCGGACCGGCTGCGCTGGCGTAGGCGACGCTTACAGGCGCATGTGTTCGAACGTCTTGTCGTACTCCCAGACCCACAGGTAGAACTTGAGGTCGACTTCCACCCGGTGCTGCATGCGCAGCCGCACCTCGGCCGGCCGGACCTCGAGCTTGATCTGCTTCTTGTCGAGCGGGATCTGCAGCTCGTGGGCCTTGTCCAGCACTTCCTTGATCACCTTCTCCTGGCTGAAGTGCGTCGAGGCCGCCGCGAACTGCACCCTCTCGTCGGCGTAGTCGTGCAGCTGCAGCACGGCCATGCGCACCGGGATCGCGCGGAAGCCCACGAACAGCCCGAGGGCCATGATCGCGGTCCAGATCAGGACGCCGATGCGCCCGGCCCCTCGCTCGTCGGACATGCACCCTCCCGGGACCGCCCATAGCAGCCGGGCGGCACCCGTCGGAGAATCTAGTGCCCGGGCCGGGGGCGGCCACGCGGCGGGGACGGATGGCGGATTCGGCCACGGCGGATCGACGGCAGGCTCTCCGCAGGGAGTCGCGGACGTTCGCGTTGTCCCTCGAGGCGCTGCCGCGGGGGCTGCGCGAGCCGGTCGAGGTCGCCTACCTGCTCGCGCGCACCGCCGACACGATCGCCGACACCGACGCCGTTGCCGCGCCGGCGCGCGAGGCCACGCTCCGCGAATTGCTCGGGGGGGTGAATTCCGCGGCCGCCGGTGCCGCGCCGGAGGCGCCCGGCGGCGTCGCGCTGCTGCTCGCGCGGCTCGCGGCGCTCCCCGCGGCCGACCGCCGCGACGCGGGCGACGTCGTCGCGCGCCTGGTCGGCACGATGCGCTGGGAACTCGCGCAGTTCCGTGGCGGACCGGGTGAGATCGTCGCGCTGCCGGACGAGGCAGCGCTCGTCGGTTACACGGAGGGGATCGCCGGGTGCGTCGGCGAGTTCTGGGCCCGGATCGTCGCGCGCCACGCGCGCGGGACCACCCCGCACGCGGCGTGGCTCAGCGAGGCGCGGCGTTACGGGCGCGGGCTGCAGCTCGTCAACATCCTGCGCGACCTGCCGCGCGACCTGCGGCGCGGCCGCTGCTTCCTCCCGCGGCCGGAACTCGCGGCGGCGGGGCTCGTGCCGGCGGACCTGCTCGAGCCGGCGGCGCTGGCCCGGCTCGCCCCGATCCTCGCGCGCTGGGAGCGCCGGGCCCGCTTCGGCCTGCTCGCGGGGCTCGCGTACGCGACGCACCTTCCCGTATGGGCCTGGCGCGTGCGCGTGGCGACGGTCCTCCCGGCCGCGCTCGGCCTGCCGACGCTGCGGCGCGTCGCGCGCGACCCGCGCCGGCTCGATCCCGGGACCGTCGTGCGCATCGGCCGTGGCGAAGTGCGGCGCATCCTCGCGGCGACGGCGTTCTGGTGCGCTTTTCCCGCCGGCCCGGCGCGCCTCGCCCGCGGCGGCTGACCGCGGTGGCGCTTCCGCTCGTCGACGCGCACGCACACCTCGGTGACGCCGCGTTCGACGCCGACCGCCCGGCGGTGCTGGCGCGCGCGGCCGCGGCGGGCGTCGCGCGCATCGTCACCGTCGGCGAAACGCTGGACGACGCGCGCCGGATCCTCGCGCTGGCCGGCGAGCATCCGCAGATCGCCCCCGCCGCCGGCCTCTACCCCACGCACCTCGATCTCGCCGCCGCGCGCGAGGTCGAGCGCTTCATCCGCGAGCACCGCGAGCGGCTGTTCGCGATCGGCGAGGTCGGGCTCGACCACTGGGTCGTCAAGGACGACGCGGACCTGCAACTCCAGCGCGAGATCTTCCTCGGCCAGGTCCGGCTGGCGCGCGAACTCGATCTGCCGCTGAACGTGCACTCGCGCAGCGCCGGGCGGCGCACGATCGCCGCGCTGGTCGAGGCCGGCGCCGGGCGCGTGCTGCTGCACGCCTTTGACGGGCGCGCCGGCGCAGCGCTCGAAGGCGTGCGCGCCGGGTTCTTCTTCTCGGTCCCGCCGTCGATCGTTCGCTCGCCCCAGAAGCAGAAGCTGGTGCGCGCGCTCCCGCTCGAGCGCCTGCTGCTCGAAACCGACAGTCCCGTGCTCGGCCCGATTCCCGGCGAGCGCAACGAGCCGGCCAACGTGCTCGTCGCGTTGCGCGCGATCGCCGAGATCAAGCGGCTCGCCGAAGACGAGGTCGCGCGTGCGACCACGGCCAACGCACGCCGACTCTTCGGAGAACGGCTGCTTGACGCCTGACTTGCGCCGAGAACGCCCGGCGAAAGCAGGCGGCGTGTCTGCCGCCATTCGGATTTTTCCGTTGCCGCCCCGCCGGGATCGTCGTAAGTAAAGTACTTATCCTCGAAAGAGGGCGAGAGATGGGGGTTTCTCGCCGGTTCCACGCGCGCGCGACACGATGGCGGGAGGCGCAACGACCCTCGATACGGGCCGCGAGCCGTCAGTCTACCGCGCGGTCCAGCACCCGAAGCTCATCTCCATCGGAACTCCAACCGGGCCGCGGCCCGGTTTGACGTTCGTCGGGTTGGGCGCGGCGTTATCGGGACACCGTTCCCGAGAGTGGAGGAGGGTATGTTCAGAAACCTCGCAGCATGGACCGCCGTCTGCATTCTGATCGGCTTGGTCGCCCCCGCCCTTGCCAGCGAGGGGAGAATGCCGATCTACGCGTGGCCGACCGTCATCAGCAATCCCGGCCAGTACGTCGTCACCCGGAACTTGAACGCCTCGGGAAGCGGGACCAGCGTCATCATCGTTCAGGCCTCCGACGTGGACATCGACCTCAACGGGTTCGTCCTCGAAACCGACGGCGCGCCCGTCATCCAGGCCGCCAACGTCTCGAATCTCGCGATCCGCAACGGGACGATCAAGCGGGGCGTGCGCGGCATTGCGGTCATGTCGCAGATCGCAGAGATCTTCCACAAGGTCGTGGTCGAGCGCGTGAACGTGATCGAAACGATGGGCGAGGGGATCTTCATTCACCAGGTCAGCGATTTTGCCATCCGCTGGTGCAACATCCTCAACACCGAGCGCGAGGGGATCTGGGTTGACGGCGTCGGCCCGGCACCCACGGTGGTCCAGGGGACGATCGAACACAACCGGCTCGAAAGCACGGGCGGCGTGACAGTGCGCTGGGGCTCCAGCGTCGGCATCCTGAACAACCGGCTTGAGGTCACGAACGTCGTCGCACCGCCGCCGTCGATGGGGGCCATCGTCTACGACTACTCGCATGCAGGTCTCATCGCCTCGAACACCATCCAGGTCGTCAATTCCGGAAGCGGGATCTTCCTCGGGGACGCCAACGGGAACAAGGTCTACAACAACGTGGTGCGCGAGGCCCGGATGAACGGCATCCATCTGGCAGGGATGTCGGACGACAACCTGGTCCTGGAGAACGTCGTGAGCGGCTGCGGGGACGACGGGATCCGTGTCGATGGCTCGCGCAACCATGTGGATCGCAACGTGACGAATTCGAACTGCCGGAACGGAACCGGCCAATGCTGGGGGCTGCACTTCTCGATGGCGTGGGGCGGCATGGACAACACGTTCGGGCGCAACACCGCGCGCGGGAACGCCGGTATGCCACCGGCCTGCCTGCTCGGTCCGTCGCCCTACGTCCCAACGCCCGATTTCTGCGACGAGCAACCGGGGACCGGCTCCTTCAACGACAACTACATGCCGAACTTCTTCTGATCCGGCACAAGCCGAGCAAGGAGGACCAAACATGCGAAGGCTCGTGCCGTTGATCATCGCCGTCGGGCTCCTCGGCCCGCCGGCCGGAGCCGCCACGTTCTACTTCACCCCGGACGTTCCGACCGACGATCCGTCCGCGGCCGCGACGACCATCTTCCTGCCGTGGGACATCGTCCGGTACGGGCCGGGCGGTTACTCGCTGAAGCTGACGCTGCCGCCGGGAACGGCGATCGACGGCCTGCACCAGATGTGCAATGGGGACTGGCTGTTCTCGGTCGAGGCGCCGGCGACTCTCGGCGCCGCGACCTACGAACCCGCCGACGTCAT
>JAGOJY010000150.1 GCA_017994815.1 Acidobacteriota bacterium | reverse complement strand
CACGGGGATCGGCGCGTGAGACGCCGAAGGACCGGCCCATGGCTGCACTGCGTTTCCCATTCCTCACGCTCGTTTTCGTCGTCTGTCTCGCTGGCCTGTGGCCGGCCCCTGTTCTGACCCAGAGCCCGGCCGAACAGGATCGTGGCGACCCACGTACCCAGAATGGGGAGGTTGGCGCCGTAAGGGGCGTCGCGCTCGACCCTGCCGGCGACGTCGTGCCGCATGCGGGCATCGTGCTGGCGACGCCGGTCGGCCTGGCCGCCTCGACCGAGGCCGACGAGTCGGGGCGGTTCACTTTCACCGGCGTCAGGCCAGGGCGGTACGAACTGCGCGCCGCCTCGCCGGGGCTTGCGGCCGGCCCGGTGGCGGTCGAGGTCGGGGCGGACCGGGTGACCGAGCTGCGGCTGACGCTGCGGTTGACCGCGATCTCCGAGTCGGTGGTCGTGTCGGCTGCCCAGGTCGAGCTGCCGCTGTCGCGAGCAGCCACCCCCGTGACGGTGATCTCGCGCGAGGAGATGGAGGCGCGCCAGGCGGAGTCGATCGCCGACGCGCTGCGCGGGGTGCAGGGGCTCTCGGTCGCGCGCAACGGCGGCCGGGGAAGCGTGACGTCGGTCTTCCCGCGCGGCGGCGACTCCGACTTCACGCTGGTGCTGGTGGACGGGATCAAGGTGAACGCGTTCGGCGGCGGCTTCGACTTCTCCACGCTCGCGGCGGCCGACGTCGAGCGGGTCGAGGTGGTCCGCGGTCCCGAGAGCGCGCTGTTCGGCAGCGACGCGATCGGCGGGACGGTGCAGGTGGTGACGCGCCGCGGCGGCGCGCCGCGGGCCAGCGTTGCCGTCGAGCACGGCAGCCTCGCCACGTCGCGCGCGTCGCTCTCGGCCTCGGGCTCGCGCGGGGCGTGGAGCTGGGGCGGGTCGGCGGGCCGGACGTCGAGCGACGGCTACACGGGCATCGCGCCGGCCACCGGCGAACGCGTCGGCAACGACGACTTCCTCCTGCTCGAGGCCGGCGGTTCGCTTGGCTGGCGAGCGACGCCCTCGTCCGACCTGCGGGTCACGGCGAGGTGGACGTCGCACGAGCGCGGCTATCCCGGCCCCTTCGGTTCCAACCCCATCGGCGCGTACACCACGGTTGACCTGCTCTCGCGGGGCGAGACCGACACCCGGCTGGCGGGCGCGCGCTGGCGCCAGGTGCTCGGGGGCGACGGCGGGCGCGCGACGCTCTCGGCCGATGCCAGCCACCTCGAGATGCGCAACGACTTCACGAGCTCGTACGGGCTGTCGGCCTCGCGCACGAGGCGTTCCCAGGCGCAGCTTGCCGTCAACGTCGACCTGTCGGAGGCGGCTGCGATCACCGTGGGAGGGACCTGGCAGGGCGAGCGGGCCACCAGCTCCTTCATCGCGGGCGACGGCGAGGCGCTGCTGCCGATCGAGCGGCGGAACATCGCCGCCTTTGCCGAAGGACGCCTGCAGCCGCACGCCAGCCTCTCCCTGACGGCGGGGATCAGGGCCGAGGGCGTCCGCCGCGCCGCCATGCCGGCCTACTCCGACCCGCTCTCGCCGCGGCCGGCCTTCGACGCCCGCACCGACACGGCGGTCAACCCCCGGGTCGCCATCGCCTGGTCGCTGCCGGGCCGCACCGGATCGCCTCTCTCCTGGTCGCGAGTGCGGGCCGCCGCGGGCACCGGGATGCGCGCCCCGGACGCGCTCGAGATCGCGTTCACCGACAACCCCGCGTTGAGACCCGAGCGGGCGCGGAGCGTCGAGCTGGGCATCGAGCAGGCGTGGGCGGGCGACCGCCTCGTCGCCGGGCTCACCGCCTTCTACAACCGATACGACGACCTGATCGTCTCGGTCGGGCCGGTGCTGCGCAACGCGAGCCGGTACCGCACCGACAACATCTCGAACGCGCGCGCACGGGGGCTCGAGGCGTCCTTTGCCGCGCGCACGGGCTGGGGCCTCGAGGTGCGCGCAGCCTACACGCGGTTGTCCACCGCAATCCTGGCGGTCGATCGCCTGGGCTTCGCGCCGCCCCCCTTCGAGCCGGGCGACCGGCTGCTGCGCCGTCCCCGCGACGAGGGATCGCTCGACCTGCTCTTCGCGCGCGGGCCGCTGACCTCGTTCGCGCGCATCGGCGCCCGCGGACGCGTTCTGGACGTCGAGCCCTCGTGGGGCAGCTACGGCGGCCTGTTCTGGAACGAAGGCTACGCGGTCGTGGACGCGGGGGCCTCCTTCCGCCTGCACCGCCGCCTCACCGTGCTCGTGAGGGGCGGCAACCTGCTCGACCGGCGGTACGAGGAAAGCTTCGGCTTCCCCGCGCTCGGCCGCACCGCGACGATCGGGGTACGCCTTGCTGCTGGCCGATGACCTCACCTACGAGCACCCGCCCGGCCCGGGCCAGCAGACGCCGGGCGGGGTGCGCCACGTCTCGATGGAAATCCCCCGGGGCGGCATCGTCGGCATCCTCGGGCCCAACGGCTCGGGCAAGACGACGCTGCTGCGGCTGATGGCGGGGCTGATCAAGCCGGCGTCGGGGCGCGTGCTGCTGAACGGCCGGCCGCTGGCCTCGCGGTCGCGCCGCGAGGTGGCCCGCGAGATTGCGGTGGTGCCTCAGGAGACGCGGCTGGCCTTCGACTTCACCGTGCTCGAGGTTGTGCTGATGGGCCGCTTTCCCCACCTCGGCGCCTTCCAGTTGGAGGGCGACGAGGACGCCCGGCTCGCCCGCCAGGCGCTCGACGAAACGGGGACGGCCCACCTCGCCGGCCGCATGTTCCCCACCTTGAGCGGCGGCGAGAAGCAGCGCGTCATCATCGCCGCCGCGCTCGCGCAGGCGGCGCCGGTGATGCTGCTCGACGAGCCGACCGCGTCGCTCGATCCCGGCTCGCAGATCGAGATCGGGGCGCTGCTCCGGCGGCTGAACGGGCGCCGGCAGGTGACGCTCGCCGTCGCGACGCACGACCTGAACTTCGCCGCCAGCCTGTGCACCGGCCTGGTGCTGCTGCGGCAGGGCCGCGTGGCCGCCGCCGGGCCGACCTCCGAGGTCCTGACCCGCGAGCACATCCGCGGCGTGTACGGCGTGGACGCCGACGTCTCCTTCAACGAGCGCGCCGGGCACCTGACGGTCGTCCCGCTGGCGCAGGTCGGGGCGAGCTGATGCCGATGCGGCGGCGCCTGGCCTTCACCGTGCTGACCTTCGGGGCGCTGGCGGGGGCCGCCGCATCG